>CAVPPJ010000038.1:0-156163 GCA_963707065.1 uncultured Actinomycetes bacterium | reverse complement strand
ACTCGCTCACGCGGGCGCCCGTCCCGCAGCGCGACTGCCACACGGGCCTCATCAGTCATCCGCTACTTCCATCGATAAGCGTCTATCCAGCTCGGTCCAGCTTGCCAGGCTGGATAGATGGCCGTCAAGATAGAGCCATGTCGATGCAGGTTGAGCCAGGGACGCTGGAGTTCATTCCCGCCGCCGAGCTGCGGGTCGTCATCGAAGCGTGCTCCACGCCGCTGGTCGGTGAGCCGATCGGCGAGAGCGCGGCGGCCGGGCTGGCGCAGGTGTTCAAGGCCCTCGCGGACCCGGTCCGGCTCCGGCTGGTCTCCCTGATCGGGGCACATCAGGGCGGCGAGGCATGCGTCTGCGAGCTGACCACGGCGTTCAATCTCACCCAGCCCACGATCAGCCATCACCTGAAGATCCTGCGCGAAGCCGGGATCATCGACTCCGAACGCCGCGGCACCTGGGTCTACTACTGGCTCGTACCCGCAGCGCTGGAGCGTATGGCCGCGCTGCTGTCCACCCCCGGCTGCTAACTGCACTCGGGCGGCTGCTGAAAGCCGGGGGCTGCTCGCAAAAAGCGAGGCCTGCCCGGAGGACTGATCCCGCCGGGCCGGCCCGTGCGCTTTCGGTGCCTCTCTGGGCTTGCGCCGTTACCAGGTGGTGTCAGGCGGGCTGGCAGTCGTGGCGCTGCCGCCGACTAGCAGCAGGTGCTGGCCGCTGCGGATGACTCCTCTGAGCTGCCGTCGGCACCGCAGCATTCGGGGCCGCCGTGGTCATGGTCGTAGAAGGTCTGGCTGTCGGCCAGGACGGTGTAGATCTCCCAGGATTCGCCGTCGGGTGCGCCCTGGACCCAGAACTTGTCCTGCCGGGCGTAGCAGCACGTCGTGTCGCGCTTATCGACGGACGCGAGCCCGGTCCCGGCAAGGCGCTTCTGCTCGGCATCGACGGCGCCGGTGTCGCTGACCTCGACGCCGAGATGGTTCAGGCTGCCGCCCTCCCCCGGGTTCTCCAGCAGGACGAGCTTGAGCGGCGGCTCGGCGATGGCGAAGTTGGCGTACCCGGGACGGCGCTTGGCGGGCTCGGCGCCGAACAGCTTGCTGTAGAACGCGACGGCCTCGTCAATGTCATTGACGTTGAGCGCGAGCTGCACACGGGACATGAGAAACCTCCTGAACACGGGACTTCGATGACTGTCTATCTCTGACTCTGCGGCGAGCTTGCCACAGACATCGGACTCTGTCAATATAGATGTATGTCGAAGTCTCTGATGGTGCTGAGCCCGGCCGACCCAGCGGCTTGCTGCCCGCCGCTGTCCCGCGAGCCGCTGTCCCGAGCGCAGGCCGACCTGGTCGCGCCGCTGCTGAAGGCCCTCGCCGATCCGGTCCGGCTGCGGCTGATGTCCCTGGTTGCCTCGCACCCGGGCGGCGAGGCATGCGTGTGCGACCTGGCTGGTGCCTTCGACCTGTCCCAGCCGACCATCAGCCATCACCTCAAGGTGCTGCACGACAGCGGACTGCTGGACCGCGACAAGCGCGGTGTCTGGGTTTACTACCGGGCCAGGACCGACGCGCTGGCCAGCCTCGGCGCACTGATCGGCAGCCCGCCCCGGTGACTCTGCCGGGTCACGACCGGCAGCTGCAAACGGGGCGGGTGGCCGGCCGCGCTCGCCGGCGATCCGCGCGAAACGGCATTTAGCCACTAGTACCGCAGCGGCCATTGAGGCTTTGACCTGCGGAAGGTCGGCGGAGAGCCCGTAGGTCGCCGCTGGCCGTGCGACGCGGACTGCTGGCTGCCCGGATCGATCCCGCCGCTGACCGCCTACGGCCCGCGGCGACTCATTGCATTGACGGATATCGATTTAATCGATATACGTTTATGTATGAGTGCTGATCTGGAACCTGTGCCCAGCTCCGGCGCCCCCGTGATCGTGGTCGGCGGCGGGCAGTCGGGCCTGGCGGCAGCCCGCGCGCTGCGCGAGCTGCGGATGCCGGCGGTGATCCTGGAGGCCAGCGATCGCCCCGCCGGATCGTGGCCGCGGTACTACGACAGCCTGCGCTTGTTCTCGCCGGCGGGATACAGCTCGATGCCGGGGTTGCCGTTCCCTGGTGCGCCGGATCGCTACCCGGGCCGCGACGAGGTAGCCGGCTACCTTGAGCGCTACGCTGCCCGGCTCGGCGTCGAGATCCAGACCAGCACCCGGGTGCGGGCGATCCGGCAGGACGGCAGGGAGTTCACCGTCGTCACCGAGGACGGGCGAGCGCTGCGCGCGTCCGGCATCGTGGCCGCCAGCGGATCATTCTCCAACCCCTACCACCCGAGCTTCCCGGGGCAGGAGGCCTTCACCGGCGAGCTCTCGCACGTCGCCGGTTACCGCAACCCGGCGCCGTACGCCGGCCAGCGGGTGATCGTCGTCGGAGCGGGTGACTCCGCCGCCCAGGTCGCCAATGAGCTTGCGCCGGTCGCGGCGGTCACCCTTGCCACCCGCCATCCCGTGCGGTTCATCCCCCAGCGGCTGGGCGGCCAGGACATCCACTACTGGCTGCGCGAGACCGGCTTCGACACCCTGCCCGCCGAATGGCTGAGCAAGATCACCGGCGGCAGCGTGGTCACCGACAGCGTCGGGTTCCAGCAGGCCCTCGCCGAGGGTCGCGTTGACCGGCGCCCGATGTTCACCGCGCTCGACGGAAACCAGGTGGTCTGGAGCGACGGCCAGCGCGAGCCGGCCGACGCGATCATCCTCGCCACCGGATACCGGCCCAGCCTGGGCTACCTGCGCGAGCTCGGCGCCCTCGACGCTGACGGGACTCCGATTCACGTCCAGGGCATCTCCTCCACGCACGTCGGCCTGGTCTACCTCGGCCTGGAGTTCCAGCGCTCGTTTGCCTCCAACACCCTCAGGGGCGTCAGCGAGGACGCCCGGGCGGTGATCCCGCCACTGGTCGCCTGGATCCGCGACGCGCCCGCCAAAGTCGGACTCGGGGCCCGGGATCACGTTGATATATGTCAACCAGACTGGCAGGGACAGATATATGGCCGTGGAACTACAGCTAACTCCGAAGATCAAGCGCCCGGCCGGCGAACCGCGCTGCGAGCCGGCCGTCTACCCCGATGTGCAGCGCGAGCAGGCGAGCCGCATGGCCGCGGTCGCCAAGGCCCTCGGCGACCCCGTCCGGCTGCAGCTCATTGACGTGCTGCGCAAGCACGCCGGAAAGGTGTGCGTCTGCGAGCTGGTCCAGCTGTTCGACCTTTCCCAGCCCACCATCTCCCATCACCTCAAGGTGCTGCGCCAGGCCGCCCTGGTCGGCTCAGAGCGCCAGGGGCTCTGGGCCTACTACTACGTCATCCCCGACGCCCTGAACGAACTCTCAGCATGGCTGAGCTGAGCACCGATATCCGCGAAACCATTCGCGAGCGCTACACCAAACTGGCCAGGCATTCGCCGGAGGCCCGCCATGGCACCGCGATCGTGGCGGATAAGGGTTTCGCCGGAGACGACTCGGTCAGCGGCCGGACCAGCTCTTCCGTCCAGTTCATTAATCGGTTATCGTCGATTAACGATGAATGAGCAAAGCAAGCCTCTCGACCGGGCCACGGCTGCCGAGTACGCCAGCTGGTTCAAGGCCCTCGCCGACGCCACCAGGATCGAGATCGTCTCCCTGCTCGCCCGGCGCGCTTCGCCGATGAATGTCGGCGAGATCGTCGCCGCCGTCCATGTCGGTCAGTCCACCGTCTCCGCCCACCTCAAGGTGCTCGCCGAGGTGGGTTTCGTGCTCGCCGAGCACCGGGGCACCGCGAGCTACTACCGGATCAACGACGCCTGCGTGGACTGCTTCCCGACCGCCGCCGACATTGTCATGGGACGCCCAGCCCCTGCCCAGCCGTCTATCGATACTGAGGAGCACCGATGACCCAAGACAGCGAAGTCGGCACCGGCGACATCCGGGAGGCCGTCATCAGCCGATACTCCGGCCTTGCCCGGACCGCGCTGGCTGGCGGCGTGCCCGTCGACTGCGAGCCCGATGCATTCACCGACGGGTGCTTTGGCGCCGCCGCCTACCCCGACGCCGGCGACGTCCCAGAGGCGGCGCTTCGGGCCAGCCTCGGCTGCGGCAACCCGCTGGCGGTCGCCAGCCTCCAGCCGGGCGAGACGGTGCTGGATCTGGGGTCAGGGGGCGGTCTCGATGTCCTGCTCTCCGCACGGAGGGTCGGCCCCGCCGGCACCGCCTACGGCCTGGACGGCAGCACGGAAATGCTCGCCCTCGCCCGCGCAAACGCCGCGCAGGCCGGGGTCACCAATGCCTGCTTCCTGCACGGCCATATCGAGGACATCCCGCTTCCCGATGAGTGCGTCGATGTGGTGATCTCCAACTGTGTCATCAACCTGTCCGCCGACAAGCCACGCGTCCTTGCTGAAGTTTTCCGGGTGCTGCGGCCCGGTGGCCGCCTGGGCATCAGCGACGTCACGGCGGACCACAGAGTCGATCCCGGCGAGCTGGCCGAAGCCGAGCAGCGGGCCGGCTGCGGCGGCACGCTCACCCAGGCGCAATACCGTGACCTGCTGCTGGCGGCCGGGTTCACCGGCAGCACGATCACCAGCACGCACGAAGCCGGGGCGGGCCTGCACTCCGCCATCATCCAGGCAGTCAAGCCAGCCGCCTAGCGATTAACCATCCAGTCAGCCGGCCAGAACCGAGCGCAGGGTGCGGGCGGTGAAGGTGATGCGGGCGGCGCTGGCCGCTGCGGCCATGATGATGGGCCAGATCACGGCCGGTGCGGCGAGCATGATGGTGATGAGCATAGTGGCGTCGAGGGCGGTGATACCGATGCATCCGGCGGCTGCTGCGCGGCCGGCTGACTGGTAGCGCCTGCCCACGGCGGCAGCGGCCAGCAGGCCGATAGCGGTGATCAGCGTCATGCCGAGCAGGACGCGCACGGTGGTCGGGACTGGCCAGGTCCAGGCTCGGCTGGTGATTAGCGCAGTGCCCCAGCAGGCACCGACCATCGG
This sequence comes from uncultured Actinomycetes bacterium, assembly GCA_963707065.1. Classification (GTDB taxonomy): domain Bacteria; phylum Actinomycetota; class Actinomycetes; order Streptosporangiales; family Streptosporangiaceae; genus Palsa-506. The sequence continues at coordinate 151,167 of CAVPPJ010000038.1, read as the reverse complement.
CCCGGTCGCCAGGAGCCTGCGGGCGGCGCGGCGGGCAGGACTGGCGCGGGTGAACGCGGCCACGATTACCTGCGGCTCGCCGAACTCGGCCAGCGCGGCTCTAGCTGCGGCGTCTGCGCCCAGGCCGCGCGCGAGGTAGTGCTGGCGGGTCTGGTCAAGCCCGTCGGCCAGCTCGGCAACGATGGGTGCGGGCAGCTGGGCGGACAGTGCCGCCAGATAACCACCGATCAGGCTGGGTTCGGCCATGGCTTGGCTTCCAGGGCGGCGCTAACCATAGCGGCGAAATCCCGCCAGGCGGCCCGTTTACCCGATAGTGCGCGGGTCCCGGCCGCGGTCAGCCGGTATTCACGCCGCTGGCGGCCGGCCACCACCGACCACGACCCGCTGATCAGGCCCCCGGCCTCCAGCCGGCGCAGCGCCGGGTAGATCGTGCCGGTGGGCAGATCCAGGCGGCCGCCGGTGCTGTGGCGCAGCGCCTCAATTACCGCGTAGCCATGACGCGGGCCGTCTTCCAGAGCGGCCAGCAGCAGCGCGTCCAGATGACCCTTCAGCTCCTCGCCCCGCATAAGTAGTAACACTACTCTGGGCCTTTCCACCAGGCAATCCGCGGCGTAGAGTCGTTCAATAGGTAGCGTTCCTACTTACACAAAAACGCGAACCACCCCCGATGGCAGGAGGCCAGCTAACATGCTGACGGCCGGCCGCATCCTCGGCGACCAGGTCGGCTCGACCACGCCGGTCTTCCTGGCGTTCCTCGTCATCCACGTGCTCGCCGGGCTCACCGCGGTGACCACCGGCGCGGTCGCGGCGCTGGCGCGCAAGGGCAGCCCGAGGCACATCCGGGCGGGCCGCTGGTTTTACCGCGCTATCACCGTCGTCTTTGCCACCGCCGCGATCCTGGCCGCGATGCGCTTGCGGCAGGATTACCGCCTGCTCATCATCGGCGCGGTGGCATTCACTGCGGCGACGATTGGATACTGGCACCGCCGTCGCCATCGTCTCGGCGACACCGGCCATATCGCCGGGATGGGCATCGGCTACATCGCCATGCTCACTGCGTTCTACGTCGACAACGGCCCGCACCTGCCGCTATGGGACCGCCTGCCGCCGCTGGCGTTCTGGCTGCTCCCCTCGGTTATCGGGGCCCCGGTCATCGCCCGCGCCGTGCTCCGCGCCCGCCGCGCACGGGATATGCCAGCAAGCCGCCAGGCACTCTGAGGCGCCTGCTCCCTGACTCAGCCAGCGTTCGGGACCTGGGGTACAGCTGGCACGCAGGCAGACGGATCGTATGCCTGCACCCGGAGATCTTCCGTGTGGTCCGGCCCCGGCACGATCCAGGCCAGGCCGTATGCGGCCGGTCGAGCCTACGGACGCCTACGCAGACGGGCGCGGCGGGTGCTGCGCCATGGCCTCAGCGTCACGCTCAACCTCACCAAGTCACGCGGCCTCGGCACCGACGACGTGCTGGTGACCACCGCAGGCCTGTGGATCGCCAGTGACAGCCACAACGACGGCCAGATATGCGGCGGCCGTCAACGGTCTCGTCGGGCTCAACCTGCTGCCCTATCCCGGGCACTAGCGGGGCGTGCGAAGGGCACCGGAAAGCCCGGGCATGACCTGCGGGGGCCGTCCCCGCGGGGCGGCCCGCCAAAGGCACGACGTGGGTTTCTGCGGGTGCGGGCTGGTCAGGGCGAGACGGTGGTCACAGGCTGGTGGCGCCGTCGATCCCGTCCGGTGACTTCGCCGGCCACCGGCGTGGGAAGAATCGCGGCCTATGACCGGACCCGCAGTGCACGCAGACGCCGCCAGCGAGGCGACCGCAATCGAGCACGCGCTGCGGGCAGGCGGCTCCCTGGAACGGGCGGTCAGCGAGAATGCCTACCTCAAGAGTGACCTGGAGTTCGCCGGCATCTCGGTGCCGGTGCTGCGAAGCACGGCCCGGACGTGGTGCGCGGACCGGCCGGACCTGACCCGCGCCGACCTGGTGGCCGTCGCCCGCGCGTTGTGGTCCCGGGCGATCCACGACTGCCGGTGGCCGTCGAGCTCCTGGACGCCAACTCCGGCCTGCTCCGGGCCGAGGACACGCTGCTGGTGGAGACCATGCTGCGCACGGCCCGTACCTGGGCACTGGTAGACAACCTGCTGCGCGATACGGCCAGGCGGCGCCCCCGGCTCGTGGCCGAGTGGCTCGCCCCGCGCGCACACGCGCCTCCGCGTCACGATGCGCGAGGCGGTCAAGCCGCTGCCGCCGGATATCCGGGAGAAGCTGATGGCCGGCTACCAGCATAAGCGGCCGGTCACATTGCCGGGTTCCGGCTGACCGCTGTCTGCCGGGGACGCCGGACCACCGGCCGCCCGGGGCCGCCCACCAGCAGCGCGCCTGGGCTGAAATCGGCAGGCAGGAACAGGTGCCCCCATTCCGCGATCAGCCCGACATGCCGCACCGGACCGGAATCAGGAATCACGCGCTAGGAGCGACCCGCCGGAACGGTGGCGGCGGCCGGTGCGTCCAAGCGTCGACTGGGTTCAGCGAGGAGGAAGCCATGAGACAGGTACTGGTCATCACCGGTATTGCTGCCATGTTGTTACTGGCCGCATGCGCTGGCACGCCCCGGCATGCGCCGCTTCAGGGCATCGGCGCCGGGCGGCGCCAGGCCGAAGGCAGTGTCAATGTCTGCGGCCGCCTGCCCTCGGTCGGCATGGGGACCAGCCCGGGCCTGGACGGCCCGTGCATCCAGCGGCTATCAGTGCCGGTTATCGTGCGGCACCCAGAACAGGGCCTGCCGCGAGTTACTTATCGCGGCAGGCCCTGCTGGTGCGGTAACGGCTAGTCCGGTGTCTGGTACCCAGAGCCCAGGTCACTTCTGGCTGAAGCGAGCTGGGCGCCGTTACCGGTCACGTCGCCGGACAGGGCAAGGAGTTGAGGTTCCTGCGGAAGTCGTTGAAGCGCTTGGTGATGGTGCCGAACGGGGCCGTCGGGTAGGAGATCGCCCGCAGCGGCCCGTACTCGGCGTGCGCACTTCCGCCGAACTTGTTGGTGGTACCCGGGATGTAAGGTCCGCCTTCCTGCCACATGCACGTTCCGCCGACCTGACGGGTGCTGTAGAAGGGGTAGAAGACCGAGTTCGGCGGCGGGTTCACGCAGCCAGTCCCCGGGCTCGGGTCGGACGGGTTGATGATGTGCCGCTGGCACGGTACGTCCACCCGGAAGGCCGTGTCGTCTGACTCGTTCCGCGAGATGTCCGACTCGAAGGCCATCGAGGTGAAGTTGCTGCCCTTGACGGTGGGGCTAGTGAACAGGAACGACCTCGGGTTCAGCAGCCGGTCAGCGGTCGGATTGCTGATCGAGCCCGGCCAGGTGAAGTTATAGGACACGCCGTCGAAATCGCCGTCGATATCGAGGCAGCCTCCGATCTTCACCTTCAGCGACGCCGACGCCGGCAGGCAGAAGTCGTCATCGCCAGCCGGGTCCGGCCCGGCGTTGTCGCCGTCGTTCGTGTCGGGGCCGAGCGGCTTGAGGCACGTGCTGTTCGGGTCGGTGCCGACCTTGGCGCAGTACTCGAAGTGCCCGATCTCGTCGGAGAACGCGACGTTGTAGGTGTGCGCAGCGGCAACGTTACGGGTGGCCGGCGTCGAGGTGCTGAACTCCGGGTGGAAGGTGTACGGAGTCACCGTGCACTTGCTGGCGCTCGGGTCGAACACCACGTTGCCGAACCCGTTGGCCTTGCTGGCCGTCATCGAGCCGTTGGTGTGCGTGGTGTGGTCGTTGATCACCACGCGCATCCCGCTGGCGGTGTCGAACAGCCGGACCGTGAGATTGTCCCCGGCGTTCATCAGGAAGTCGCGCTTCGGGTTGGGCGTGAAGTGCTCAGGGTGCGCCGGGTTGGCCGGCGCCGTCGCGACGCCGTTCTTGGTGACGAACGCGAAGTTCACCGGTTCCGGGCCGACGCTGTTCAGGCACGCGGTGTTGTTGAACTGCCCGGTGTTCACGTTCTCGGAGAACGTGTCGATGTTCAGCGCGGCGCACCACTGGTTGGCCGTGCAGCCGATGCCGGCCGGCCACGGCGCCCAGCCCGGCGGGTAGAACTGCATCTCCTCGTAAGCCTGGCCCGGGCCGAGGCCGAAGTAGCGCGGACTGGACGGATTCTGGCTGTTGAAGATGTTGCTGTCGCTGTCCGGCTTGCACGGGACACTGGGATGGCCGGTAAGAGCGGCTCCGTCCGGGTTTGGAGAGCCCTGGTCGTCGCACATCACCATGCCGAGCCAGAACGTCGGATGCAGCTGGAAACTGTCCGTGCCGCCGCTGCCGTCCTGCTTCGGCCGGGTGGGCGGGTCCTTCGGCAGCACCATCTGGTAGGTGACGTTGTTGCCCGAACCGGGCCGGTTCGAGTAGAACAGCGTGGCCGGCTCGTCGTGACCGATGTAGCCGTTGATGTGCGCGCCGTCCTTCCTGGCCTGGTCGAAGCCGGCGAACTCGTCCCAGTTGAGCGCCGGCTCAGTGCACTCGATGCCATTGGTGCCACACCAGTGCTGCGGCCCGCCGGTCTTCACCGTCGCGTTCGCTTTCGGCACCGGCTTCGATGCTGATGCGGCCGCCACCGACGAGACGGCGCTGCCGGCAACGAGTGCTAATGATGCCGCCATCATAGTGGCGGTAAGGCCAATCCCAAGCGCACGTCTCATCTGAATCCCCTCGAGCGAGCCGATCACGGGCAAGACCGTTATATGGCTCAGGGCCAGGCAGCGCAAGCACCATCGATCAACTCGTCCAGCGCGCGGTCACATCGCCGGGTCACGGCTAGCCGCCGGGCGCCAGCCAACCGACCAGACGGCGGGCACCGCAAGGACCACCGCCGGGCTGAGTATCCCCCAGGCTGCCGCGACGCCGAGCACGGTGCCCGCCCCGGCCACTGCGGCGATCGGGCCGATGACCGTGAACGCGGCCGAGCCGAGGGCAAAGGAACCCGTCAGCGAGAACGCCATAACCCGTGCCAGCATCTCCGGCGGCACCTGCTGCTGCAGCGCCGTGGTCCAGAACGTGTTGGACACGGCCGAGCCGACGCCGGCCGCCAGTGCCCCGGCGGCCACGCCCCAGACAGGCGCGTGCAGCGCGAGCAGCAGGCACGGCATCGGGTAGCCGAACGCGCCGATCACCGCCGCGACGACCGGCCGCCGGGGCCGCCGGCCCACCAGCAGCGTGCCCGCCAGGATCGCCCCGGCGGCCTGAGCCGCCAGGATGAGGCCCCAGGCACGCGCGCCGCCGAGGTAGTCCCTCGCCGCGATCGGCCCGAGCAGCAGGTAGGGCGCCCAGGTGAACAGGTTGAAGAGTGCGTACTGCACGGTGGTAACCCACAGCCAGGTCAGGGACCTGAACTGCACCCACCCGTCGGCCAGGTCACGCAGTGGCGAGCGCAGCGGCGCCTTCCTGGCCGGCAGGCGCAGCAGGCTCAGCGCAAGCACGCTCACGCCGTAGCTGGCGGCATCGAGCGCGATGACCACGCCGGGCATGGTGGCGGCGACCAGGATCCCGGCCACCGCAGGCCCGGTAATCCTGGTCACCGACTGGGCGAGGCCGAGCAGTGCGTTCGCGTCACTCAGCCGCCGGGGCGGCGCGATGTCCGGCGTCAGCGCGCCGAGCGCCGGGGTAAAGAACGCCTCCCCGGTGCCCAGCAGCGCCTCCAGCACGACGAACAGCCAGATGGGCGGTGACCCGGCTAGCAGCGCCGCCGCCAGCGTGGCCTGCACGGTGAAGCGGACCGCATCCGCCGCCAGCATCACCGGCCGGCGCCCCAGCCGATCGGCGAGCACTCCCCCGCCGAGCATGAACAGGACCTGAGGCACCACGCCTGCCGCGAAGACATAGCCGAGATCGGCCGCATTCCCGCCACCATCCAGGACAGCGAACGCCAGCGCGACCGAGGACATCGACGTGCCGAACAGGGACGTCACGTAGCCCGTATAGAACCGGCGGAAATTGCGCTCACGCAAGACACCTGCCGAATTTCTTATGAAACCACTCCGCCACTTTCTGATCCGGCTGCCTGGTGGCACGGATGCATTACCATCCGCGACCTCAGCGGACCCCTTGGCCTGGCTTTCTGCGATCTCGCCGGCTTGTTTTACTGCGGTCACGAGATTCCGCTGACCGCGATTTTTACTGCGGTTAGTAACCGAATACTCATGCCTTCCGCGCATAGTTCTACCATGGCAGGAAATTCCAGGAAAACGCAACGAGAACTGCGGTGATTACCGTAGGGGCCGTGGGCTCATGTCTTATGCAGGCCCTACTGTGTCGCAGTAAATGCGCTGGCCGGCTGCGTTATGATGAAATCCCGGCAAGGCGGCGCGTATTTACCGCCGATAGCGCCGGGACGAGCACGCAAAGGAGGCGGGCCATGCAGCCGCACACCCCGGCGGTACGGGTGCTCCCGCCCGGGCCCGTGCCGGTGGAGTACGCAGTCGCGGTCGACCGCTATCTCGCCGGGGCATCGCTCGGCGCGGCGTCGCGCCGCGTCTACCGGATTTCCCTGACCAGCTGGGCCTGGCCGCTCGTGGGACGGCAGCCGCCGCCGGGAACCAGACGGCGGGGTGCCATGCCACCGGTGGTGCCGCTGGCGCTGCTCGACCGCGCGGGCGCCCGCGCGAGCCTCGCCGCCGCCGTCGCGGACCGCGCCGCGGCCGCGGACGTCCGTACCGTCAACCGGGAACTCTCCGCGCTCCGCAGCGCAGTCGGCTGGTGGCAGGACCAGGGTTGGCTCAGCAGCGATCCAACGGCCGGAATCCGGCACGTCGCCGGCGTGGCGGCACCGCTGCCCCCGCTCACCGACGATCAGGTCACCGGGCTCTTCGGGGTCACCGCGAGCCTGCGCGAGCAGGCATTCTGGCGCGTCCTCTACGACACGACCGGATCAGCCGACGGCATACTCCGCCTGGACGCCGGCCAGCTCGACCTGCACGCGCACCGGGCACGCACCGGTTCGCCGGGCGCGCCGGGTACCTGGATCCAGTGGACCGCCGGCACCAGCCAGCTACTGGACTGGCTGCTGGCGGGCCGCAGGTTCGGGCCGGTGTTCCTCACCGAGCGCCGGGCACCGGGCGGCACGATGGCCGCGGACATCTGCCCGGTCACCGGCAGGGCCCGGATGTCCTATCGCCGGGCCGCGGAAATATTCACGGCCGTGACGAGACCCCTCGACCCGGCGGGCCATGGCTGGACCCTGCATCAGCTCCGCCGCGCCCGCCTGGCCGCGGTCCCGTCCTGACGCCGGACCAGGGCAGCAGCGGTGACTACGCGCAGGCGTTCTCAACCGCCGCCGGGGCGTCAGCCGACAGCGCCGGGGCGCTCGCTCGGCAAGGGTTCCGCAGCGGCCGGCCGGGATGTGCCCGGGCCGGCCGGCAGCCGGCGGGTAAGCACCAACGCCACGATGCCCACCGCCGCGGCGATGGCGAACGCCGCCAGCACGCCCAGGTGCAGGCTCCGGCCGGTGGCCGCGGCCACGGCGGCGCCGCCTATGCCGACGCCGATCGCCGTGCCGAGCACGTCGGCGAGGTTCAGGGACGCCGACGCCCATCCTTCCCGGCCGGGCGGCGCCTCCCGCAGCATCAGCAGGGAAAGCGGCGCATACGCCAGTCCCATGCCCAGGCCCGCGACCGTCCAGGCCGCCAGGCCGGCCGCCACCGGCACGCGCGGCTGCAGCACGAGGATCATCCCGGCAATGCCGGCCAGCACGATCACCAGCCCGACGCGTACCAGGCGGCGCGCTTCCCACCGCTCGCTCAGCCGGGCCTGCAGCCAGGCACCGGCGGTCCAGGTCAGCGTGGCGCCCGTGACGGCGATGCCCGCCACCACCGGGCTGCGGTGCCGGATCTCCGTGATCGACAGGGTCACGTAGGCGTCGGCGCCGAAGAACGTGAACGTCAGCAGGCCACGGCTCAAGATGGTGGCCGGAAGTCCTCGGCGCCCGGTCAGGGTGCCGGCCGGAACTAGCCGGCGCAGCGCGGGAAGCCCGATGAGCCCGCCGGCCGCCAGCAGCCCGGCACCGGGCAGGATGGCACCGGAGCCGGCCGCGAGCGTAAGGCCGGCCAGGATCATCGCCGTCCCGGCCGCCACGACGATGCCGTCGGTCAGCCGGTGTTCCACCGCGCCCCGCGACCCCGGCGGGCCCAGGCGGATCAGGGCGGGCACGGCAACCGATCCGGTCAGCGCGACTACCGGCAGCAGCCCCAGGAACACCCACCGCCACCCGAACGCGTGCGCGACCCCGGCCGCGATGACCGGCCCGGCCAGCCCCGGGGCCACCCAGGCGGTCGACAGCACCGCCATCATGCGGGCGCGAAGCGGCCCGGCCAGGCTGCGGCCAATCGACACGTAGGCCACCGCCGGCACCGCGCCAGCGCCCATGCCCTGCAGCGCGCGCCCCGCCACCAGCACCGCCATCGACGGGGCCAGCCCGGCGACAGCCAGCCCGGCCTCGAACAGCACGAGCCCGGCCACGAAAGGGATCGCGGGCCCGCGCCGGTCGGCCTCCCGGCCTGCCGCCACGATGCCGACCACGCTGCCCAGCATGAACGCGCTGAACACCCAGCCGTACAGGCGGAACCCGCCAAGATCACGCGCGACCACGGGCATCACCGTCACGACAGCCAGCGCCTCGGACGCGACGAAGGTGATCGTCAGCACCAGCCCCGCGGTCAGCGCCCGCGCCTGCGGCGCCCACAGTCCCCCCACCTGACCGCCGCGCATTCGCCCTCCATCCTGTTACCGCGCACTCCTGCGAGCGTATGGGCTCAAGCCGGCTTTAAGTCCACGCAGGTAGCGGGGCCGCTCTTCATTTGTGCTGCCGTTCTGGCCATACTGAAGGGCTGAGCAGAGAGGGAATTGCCCGTGAGCGCATCGCAGTATGACTTCGTCATCATCGGCGGCGGCTCAGCCGGGAGCGCGCTCGCCAGCCGGCTCAGCGCCGACCCGGACATCCGGGTGCTGGTCCTGGAAGCCGGCCGCCCGGACTACCGCTGGGACGTCTTCACCCACATGCCCGCCGCCCTGACCTATCCGATCGGGAGCAGGTTCTACGACTGGAAGTACGAGTCGGAACCAGAGCCGTTCATGGGCGGCCGGCGGATCTATCACGCTCGCGGGAAGATGCTCGGCGGGTCGAGCAGCATCAACGGGATGATCTTCCAGCGCGGCAACCCGATGGACTACGAGCGCTGGGCGGCCGATCCTGGCATGGGCTCCTGGGATTACGCGCACTGCCTGCCGTACTTCAAGAAGATGGAGAACTGCCTGGCCGGCGGCGGGAGGTGGCGCGGTCATGAGGGGCCGCTCGTGCTGGAGCGCGGCCCGGCCACGAACCCGCTGTTCACGGCATTCTTCGAGGCGGCGCAGCAGGCCGGGTACCAGCTGACCGACGATGTGAACGGCTACCGCCAGGAAGGCTTCGCCCCGTTCGACCGCAACGTTCACCGTGGCCGGCGCCTCAGCGCCGCGGGCGCGTACCTGCATCCTGCGATGCGCCGCCCGAACCTGCAGGTCGAGTGCCGGGCGCTCGCCACCAGGATCATCTTCGATGGCGGCCGCGCGACCGGCGTCGAGTACCGGACCAGCACGAGGCAGGTCCGCAGGGTGACTGCGGGGGACGTGATCCTGTGCGGCGGTGCCATCAACTCACCGCAGCTCCTCCAGCTCTCCGGAGTCGGCAACGCGGGCGAGCTCTCGAGCCTCGGCATCGGGGTCACGGCTGACCTGCCCGGCGTCGGCGAGAACCTGCAGGATCACCTTGAGGTGTACATCCAGTACGGCTGCAAGCTCCCGGTCTCGGTGGCGCCGGCGCTGAAATGGCAGAACCGCCCGTTGATCGGGGCCAGCTGGCTGTTCTTCCGCCGGGGTCCCGGCGCGACCAACCACTTCGAGGGAGGCGGGTTCGCGCGCAGCAACTCTGACGTCGCCTACCCCAACCTGATGTTCCACTTCCTGCCGATCGCGATCCGCTACGACGGCTCGGTGCCGGCCGGCGGCCACGGCTACCAGGTCCATATCGGCCCCATGTACTCCGACGCCAGGGGCTCGGTGAAAATCACGTCCGACGATCCGCGGGTCCACCCGGCGCTGCGGTTTAACTACCTCTCCACCGCGCAGGACCGCCGGGAGTGGGTGGAGGCGATCCGGGTCGCCCGGGCCATCCTGAACCAGCCGGCGTTCGAGCGGTACAACGACGGCGAGTTGTCCCCGGGCGCGGGCGTGGAGACGGACGAGCAGATCCTGGAGTGGGTTGCCAAAGACGCGGAAACGGCCCTGCACCCCTCGTGCACTTGCCGGATGGGCACCGACGACGGGTCGGTCATCGACCCGTCGACCATGAAGGTGCACGGGCTCGAGGGCTTGCGCGTCGTCGACGCGTCGGCGATGCCGTACGTGACTAACGGCAACATCTACGCGCCAGTGATGATGCTGGCCGAGAAGGCGGCGGACCTCATCCTGGGCAACACCCCGCTGCCGCCTGAGCCGCTCGAGTTCTACCGCCACCGCAAGGAGCAGCGCCCGCAAGCCTGACGCTACTGCCCGGGCGGCCAGGGCTGCGGCTCAGCCGGCCGTCTCGCCGCAGCCTGCCGCACGGACGCGTCGCCGGGCGGGCGGCGGTGCAGCAGCCAGCGGCGGCGGGTCCAGGCATGCCAGCTAACGACCGCGACAAGAACGAGGCTTGACAGCGCGTGCCAGCGAGTCTTGGTCGGCACTCCGAGCCAGTCCCAGAGCCCGGACACGGTAACGATGATGACCAAGGCGAAGAGCAGTACGGCCTGCGCTGCGCCCCAGCGCATTTTCGGCGGCATCCCGTGCCGCTGCCTCAGGCGGCTCGCCGCGGCCCGGATCCAGGCCCGGCGGTGCCACAGGTGCGGGCCGACCGTGCCGACGAAGATCAGGCCCACGATGCTGTGGATGGCGATGGCGAGCGGCTCGAACAGCAGGGAGATCACTCCGCCCGCGATCAGCAGCATGTCTATCAGCCACCGTCGGGTGCGCACGGAAGGATGCCAGCCGGCCGGGACGTGGTGCTCTGCTGCCATGATGCCGACGCTAGGCGGCGCCGCGCCTGCGGGCATCAGCCGCGGGTATCCGGCTGTCGGCCCGGCGTGCTACTGCGGGCCTGCCCACGCTCATCCTTGCGGGCCACTGCCTGCGCGCCGTCCGTCCCGCCGGGAATCACCAGGCCGGCCTCGTAAGCGAGGATGACCGCCTGTACCCGGTCCCGTAGCTTCAGCTTGAACAGCACCGAGCTCACGTGCGACTTGACGGTCTGCTCGGCGAGGCAGAGCCGTCGCGCAATCTCGGCGTTCGCCAGCCCGGCGGCGACCAGCAGCAGGACCTCGTGCTCGCGCGGCGTGAGGCTGGCGAGCGCGGGCGGCGGGACGAGCCTGGCACGCGTGGCGAACTCGGCGATCAGCCTGCTGGTGATCGCGGGGGCCAGCAGCGCGTCGCCCCGGCCGATGACGCGGACCGCGCTGAGTATCTCCTCAGGCGTGGCGTCCTTCAGGAGGAAGCCGCTGGCGCCGGCCCGGAGGGCGTCATAGACGTAATCATCAAGATCGAAAGTGGTGAGCACGAGCACGCTCGGCGGCGAATCTGCCTCGCGCAGCAGGCGCGTTGCCTCGATGCCGCCGAGGACAGGCATCCGGATGTCCATCAGCACCACGTCGGGCTTGAGGTGCCGGGCCAGCCGGACGGCTTCCTGCCCGTCCCCGGCCACGCCGACGACCGACATGTCCTCCTGGGATTCGAGCAGCGCGGTGAAGCCAAGCCGGACCACGGCCTGGTCATCGACGACCAGCAGCCGAAGGACGCCGCCGGTCAACGGGACCGGGCTCCGCTGCCATCAGGCGCGGCGGGCAGCAGCGCGGAGACGCCGAACCCCCCGGCCTCATCCGGGCCCGCCTCGAACTGGCCGCCCAGCATCGCCACCCGCTCCCGGAGGCCAGCGAGGCCGAACCCGGAAACCGCGCCGGACCCGCCGCGGGCCGGCTCGGCTGCGAACGGGGCGGCTGGCGCCGCAGCAGCCGGCCCGCTCGCGGCCGGCGCCCTCGCGGCGGCTGGCGCCCTCGCGGCGGCGGCGGCCATCGCGGCCGGCGCCAGCGCCGTGGTTCGCACCGTCGCCGGCGGCGCCGGCCTGCCGTGCCCAGCCCGGTGGCCCGCACCGTCGTCACGGACCGTGATGTGAACCGCGTCATCGCGGTAGGCGAGTTCCACCCGGACCCCGCTGCCGGGGGCATGCCGCCCCGCATTGGTCAGGGCCTCCTGCACGATGCGGTAACCGCACAGCTCCACCGACGCCGGCAGCGGCCGCGGCTGGCCCGTCGTCGTCATCCTGACGTCTGTCCCGGCGCTGGTCATCCGCCCCACCAGGTCGCCGACGCCGGCGATCCGCGGCTGCGGCGCTTCCTCTGGCTTTCCGTCCGGGCCGCGGAGCACGCCGAGGACGATCCGCAGCTCGGTCAGTGCGGTGCGAGCCTCGTCAGCGATCTCGTCGAACGCTGCCCGGCCAGGCGGCGGGAGCCCGTCGATGGCATACGGGGCGGTGGCCGCCCGTACCGCGATCATCGACACGTGGTGCGCGACCACATCGTGCAGTTCGCGTGCCATCGACGCCCGCTCGCGGGCGATAGCGTCGCGCTCGCTCAGCCGCCGGAGATGCTCGCCGGCCTCGGCGCGCTCGGCGGCGGACTGCCGCCGGGAGCGGAGCATCTCCCCGGCGCCCCAGGCGGCGATAACCGCCAGCGCCTCGGCGATGGTGGCGTCCCAGGGCGTGACGCTGACGGACCCGGGCACGAAGACTGCCGCGAGCACGGCGGCCTCCGTCAGCGCTGCCGCCATGACCGCCCGCGGCCGGGACAGCATGACCGGGCACGCGCCGAGCGCGATCAGCCAGGCCGCGACGCCGGCCACGGGCCAGGACAGCCTGCCGAACATCAGGAAGGCCGCGTTGGCCAGCAGCACGAGGCCGATCGCAGTGCCGGGAAGCCTGCGGCCCACCGCCAGCGGCGCGGTCGCCAGCACCCCGAGCGGTATCGCCACGGGCGACGGCAGCGGCGGGTTGTGCTTAACCGTCGACAGGACGGAGGCCGCCGTGAGCAGGGCCGCCACCAGGACCGGCCCGGTCGGGCGGCGGTAGTCGGCGGCCAGCAAGCCGAGCGCGCGCTCCACTAGGGACCCGGGCCATGATGCACGGGACACGGGAGTGGCCCGGGGGTCTTCCGGCCGTGGCCTGGCTTGACTCCTCACCCCACCAGGATGCACTCGCCAGCGGGTGCCCGCGTGCGCCCAGCGGCTGACGGGTACCCCTACTTCAGTCGCAGTAGCCGGCACACCAGCGCCCCGGCGTCAGCCGTAGAAGAGCCGCTCCATCACGGCCCGGGCGCGGCGGGCCCCGCGCCGGTAGTCCTGGACCAGGTCCTGGGCGGCGTCCGGCGGGTAGCCGAGCAGCCGGGCCACGGCGGCGAGTTCCGCCTGCCGGGCGGGCAGCGTGTCCGATGCCCGGCCGCGGACCAGCATCACCGCGTCCCTGATTCTGGCCGCGAGCAGCCACGCTGACCGCAACGCGCTGGCGTCAGCTGCCTCGATCAGCCCGGCCTCCAGCGCGGCGGCCAGCGCGGCCAGCGTTCGCGTGCAGCGCAGGCCCGGCACCGTGGCGGCGTGCCGCAGCTGGATCAGCTGCACGACCCACTCGACGTCCGCCAGTCCCCCGGGGCCCAGCTTGAGATGAAGCGCGGGATCTACGCCACGAGGAATCCGTTCTGCTTCCATCCGCGCCTTTATCCTCCTGATTTCCCGCACGGAAGCATCGGGGATGCCCCCGGCCGGATAACGGCACTCGTCAGCCAGGGCGGTGAAGGAGCGCCCGACGGCGGGATCGCCGGCTACCGGCTCGGCCCGCAGCAGGGCCTGGGCCTCCCAGGCGACCGCCCACCGCCGGTAGTAGGCGCGGTAGGAGGCAAGCGTCCGCACCAGGGGACCCTGGCGTCCCTCCGGCCGCAGGTCCGGGTCGATGACCAGCGCCGGGTCCGGGCCCCGCCTGGCCAGCAGGCCGCGCAGCTCCTCGGCAACGCCGTGCGCCGCCCTGGTGGCAGCCTCCTCGCCCGCGCCGGGGAGCGGGTCGTGCACGAACATCACGTCGGCGTCACTCGCGTAGCCGGTCTCGTGGCCGCCGAGCCTGCCCATGGCCACCACGCATATCCGGGTCGGCAGCGGGCCGTTCTCGCGCTCGGCTTTCCTGATCGCGGTGGCAAGCCCGGCCGTGATGGTGACGACGGCGATCGCCGTCAGCGCCTCGCCGGTTTCCTCGATGCCGGCCAGGCCCAGCAGGTCAGCCGCCGCCGTCCGCAGCAATTCACGGCGGCGCAACGCCAGCACGGACGCCGCCGCGGCGGCCGCGTCGTCATGCCGGCCAACCGTCGCGGCGGCCTCCGCCTGCAGGGCGGGCCGGGGCCGCGGGGCGAGTTGCGCGTCGTCGGCGAGCATCGCCACGGCCTCCGGCGCGCGCAGCAGCAGGCCGGTCGCGTACCGGCTGGACGCCAGCAGCCTGGCCATCCGCTGCGCCACGCTGGTGTCGTCCCTGAGTAGCCGCAGGTACCAGGGGGAACCGCCCAGTGCCTCGCTGACCTGGCGGAAGGCCAGCAGCCCGGCATCTGGCTCGGCCGCGTCGGCGAACCAGCCGAGCATGACCGGAAGCAGGGTGCGCTGGATCGCCGCCTTGCGCGAGACGCCGGAGGTTAGCGCCTCGATGTGCCGCAGCGCGCCGGCCGGATCGGCGTAGCCCAGCGCCTCAAGACGGGCCCGGGCTGCATCAGGGGTGAGCCGGGCCGCGTCGCCGGGCAGCCGCGCGACGGCATCGAGCAGCGGCCGGTAGAAAAGCTTCTCGTGCAGCTGCCTGGCCTGGCCTGCGTGCTGCCGCCACTGCGTGATGAGCTCTCCCGCCGGGTCGGCGCGCCGCTCGCCGTCCCCGGTGCCGCCGGTCAGGTGCAGCGCGCGGCCGAGCCTGCGCAGCGCGGCGGGATCCTCGGGCAGCGTGTGCGTGCGGCGCAGCTGGCGGAGCTGCAGCAGGTGCTCGACGCTGCGCAGGAACCGGTAGGCAGCCGCCAGGCTGGCGGCGTCCTCGCGGGCCACGTAGCCGCCGGCGGCGAGCGCGGCCAGGCCGGTCAGCGTGGCTCCGGACCGGAGTGTCTCGTCGGTGCGGCCGTGCACGAGCTGCAGTAGCTGCACGGCGAATTCGATGTCACGCAGGCCGCCGGGGCCGAGCTTGAGCTGCCTGCCTGCCTCGGCGGCGGGCAGCGCCGCCAGCACCCGGCGGCGCATCGCCTGCACGTCCGGCACGAAATTCTCGCGCTGCGCGGCCTGCCAGACCATCGGCGCGATGGCGTCCATGTAAGCGCGGCCGATTGCGGCATCACCCGCGACCGGCCTGGCCTTGAGCAGCGCCTGGAACTCCCAGGTCTTGGCCCATCGCTCGTAGTAGGCGCGGTGACTGGCCAGGGTGCGGACCAGCGGGCCGTCGCGGCCCTCCGGCCGGAGGTTCGGGTCGACCGGGAACAGCGGGCCCTCGGGGGTGCTCTGCGAGCAGACCCGGATCAGGGCCGCCGCCAGCCGGGTGGCCGTGCGCAGCGC
Source organism: uncultured Actinomycetes bacterium (assembly GCA_963707065.1). Lineage (GTDB taxonomy): Bacteria > Actinomycetota > Actinomycetes > Streptosporangiales > Streptosporangiaceae > Palsa-506. The sequence goes on along the minus strand of CAVPPJ010000038.1, from coordinate 135,515 downwards.
GCCGGAATCGCCCGGCTCGGCAACGAAGATCACGTCGACGTCGCTGGCGTAGTTGAGCTCCCGGCCGCCGCACTTGCCCATCGCGATCACCGCGAGCCTGGCCTTCGCCGTGCCGGGCGGCAGCTCGGCCCGCGCGATCGCAAGGGCCGCCTCCAGCGCCGCCGCGGCCAGGTCAGCCAGCTCAGCGGCGGCCTGGTCGAGGCTGACCGCCCCGGTGAGGTCCCGCGCGGCGAGCCGCAGCAGGCCACGGCGGTAGGCGATCCGCAGGCTGGTCGCCGGATCCTGGCCGGGCAGGCGCTCAGGGACTGATACTGGCTCCGGATCGACCGGATCGGCGCCCGCGCTGGTCAGCAATTCGGCCCGCAGCGCGGCAGGCTCCGCGCCGCTAGCCGCCTCGGGGCCGGTTAGCACCCGCCATTCGCCCGGATGGCGGGCCAGGTGGTCAGCGAGCGCCATGGACGCCCCGAGCACTGCGGTGAGCCGGAGCCTGACGCCGGGATCGGCGCGCAGCGCCGCCAGCAAGCCTGCCTCGGGTGCGAGCCGGGCCAGGCCCGCCAGCGCGGCGTCGGGGTCAGCCGCGGCCGCGAGCGCCCCGATCAGGTCAGCGTCGGCGCCCTGGATGTCGAGCTCGAGACCGTCGGTAATGAGCCGTTCGGCCCGGTCGGCGTCGGCGAAGCCGAGCGATGCCAGCCGTCCGGCCAGGGTGGTGCCGCGCGGGATGCTCACCCCAGCACGGTAGCGATGCCCGGCCGTCAGTGGCTGGTGCAGGCCGCGGTCATCGATATCAGCATGCTGGCCAGCCCCGCCACGTACCGCGGCAAGCCGCAGCGGGGAGGCCATCAAACCACCGCGGAAACTGTCATCAGGCCGGAGCGGGAAGGCCGGCTGCCGGGTCAGCGCGGGTGCGCGGGCCGGTCCGGCGCGGTCGTCCCTGGGGTTATCAGCCCGGATTCATAGGCGAGCACGACCGCCTGGACGCGGTCGCGCAGGCCCAGCTTGGCAAGTATCCGGCCGACATGGATCTTCACGGTGCCCTCGGACAAGTGCAGCGTGGCCGCGATCTCGCTGTTGGACAGGCCCGCGGCGATGCGGGCGAAAACGTCCTGCTCGCGCCCGGTGAGGGCGCTACGTACCTGGGCCGCACGCTGCCCGCTCGACGGCCCGGGCGGCCGGCTGGTGGCGGCGAACTGGCGGATGAGGCGCTGGGTGGCGCCCGGTGCGAGGACGGCATCGCCGACGGCGATGGTGCGGATAGCGGCGACCAGGTCGTCGGGCTGGGTGTCCTTGAGCAGGAAGCCGCTGGCGCCCGCGCGCAGCCCGGCGTAGACGTAGTCGTCGAGGTCAAAGGTGGTCAGGATCAGCACCCTCGACGGCAGCCCGGCGGCCACGATGTCACCGGTCGCCTCGATGCCATCGCGGCCGGGCATCCGCACGTCCATGAGCACGACGTCGGGGCGGAGCGCGGAACATGCCGAGACCGCGGTCGTCCCGTCGGCGGCCTCGCCGACCACCTGGATATCGGCTTCGGCCTCCAGGATCAGCCGGAAGCCCTTCCTGATCAGGGAATGGTCGTCGACTAGCAGCACGCTGATCATGACGTGGCCGCGGTGTCGAGGCGCAGCCGGGCGGTAACCCGCCAGCCGCGCGGCTGACGGGGGCCGCAATCCAGTTCGCCGCCGAATGCGCTGATGCGCTCTCGCATCCCGGTCAGGCCGCCGCCCGGAGCGCCGGTTGGGGTGGCGCTGCCGATGCCGTCGTCATCTACTTCCACGCGCACCTCGGAAGGCATGAGCTGTAGCCGGACAGTCGCGCTCGAGCCCGGGCCGGCGTGCTTCATCGTGTTCGTCAGAGCCTCCTGGACAAGCCGGTAGACGGCAAGCTGAACCCCCGGCGGCAGGTCCGCGCCGGTGCCGGTGCGCTCGTACCGGACCGGCAGGCCGGCACCGCGGACCCGGCCGAGCAGATCGTCGAGGTCGGCCAGGCCAGGCAGTGGCTGCCGGAGATCCTCCCCGGAGTCGGCCCGCAGCACGCCGAGCAGGCGGCGGGTCTCGGCGAGCGCCTCGCGGGCGGTGCTCGACACGTCCCGGATCGCGTCGGCCGCCAGGCCGGGTGCGCGGGTGACCGCGGCCAGGGCACCGTCGGAAAGCGCCACGATCACGGTGAGGTGGTGTGCGACGCTGTCATGCATCTCACGGGCGATTCGTGCTCGTTCCACCGCCGCGGCCAGCGCGCTGTTCTGGTCGCGTTCACGTTCGAGCCGCTGCGCCCGGTCGCTCAATTCGGCCAGGTATGCCCGGCGGGTGCTCACGTACAGGCCCACGATGAGGACCACGGCCGCGAACCCGACAGCATCCGAGATCGTGAGCGCCCAGTCACGCGTGCCATCCTGGCCGACCACCATGATCACGACGCCGGCCGCGAGCGCCGCCGCGGCCAGCGCTGCCGCCCGTCTCATCGTGGCGGCCACGGTGTACAGCGCGATCGCCAGCGCAACCGGGAACGGCGCCCCCGGAGCCGGCCACTGCGCCAGCACGGCAGCGGCCAGGACCGTATAGAGGAACACCGGGCCTGGCCAGACCCGGCGAAACGGGAGTGCCGCGGCCGTCAGCACCGCCACGGCCAGACCGGCGGCTAGCGACAGCGGGGCGGGGTGCGCCGTCTGGCCGAGGGCGAAGTGCGCCAGCGACGCCACCCCCGCGAGGATGGCGCAGCCGATGTCGAAGACCCAGGAACGCAGCGGCCGCGTTCCCGGGTCCTCGACTGGCTTCCAGAAGGACATGCCTGCATCCTCGCAGCTCACTCGCCGCGGTTCACGCGTCGCGGCGCCGCAGCCGCCAGGCGGCCAGGCCGGTCAGCACCACGGCGTACCCGCAGAGGACGGCGAATCCGGCCCACGGGCCTAGCGGATGCGCGACCAGCGGCTGGCCCCACAGCGCCCCGCCGGCACTGGAGGGCAGATAGCGCGCCACGGCAGCGATGCTGTGCGGCAGGTACGTCGCGACGACCGGCGCGACGAGGAACAGCCCGGCGAACGCCGAGATGCCGGCGGCGGTCTTCTTGAGCAAACCGCCCAGGGCCACGCCGATGACAGCGGCGACCGTCAGGTACAGCGACGCGCCGGCCACGGTCCGCAGCACTCCCGGATCCGTCAGCGCGATCGCGGTACCGCCCCGGGCCGACTGGATAGCCGTCGCCACGAAGAAATCGGCCACTGCGGCCAGCATGGTCACCGGCAGCACCAGGGCGGCCAGCACGGCCAGCTTCGCCCACAGCACCGGCAGCCTTGATGGCACCACGGCGAGCGAGGCGCGGATCATCCCGGTTCCGTATTCGCTGCTGAACACCAGCACGCCGAGCACGCCGAGCACCAGCTGGGCAACCAGGATGCCGAACAGGCCGGCCGACACCGCCGTCACGGCGGGATGCGCCGGCGAGACCAGGTACGGCTTTCCGGCCGCGAACCCGGCGCCGATACCGACGATCGCCGCGACCGCGACCAGCGCGCTGTACCAGGTCGAGCGCAGCGCACGCAGCTTCGTCCACTCCGAGCGGACGACGCGCACCTGGGTGACCGGCCGGGCCACCGTCGCCATCGGCGCGGCCGGGGCCGGCGCGAGCCCGGCGCTCATCGCGTCGCTCCGGCGTGGTATTCAACGCTGTCCTGTGTTACCTGCATGAATGCCTCCTCTAGTGAAGCCTGCGCGGGAGTTAGCTCGAAAACCGGCAGGTGCGCCCGCCACGCCGCCGTGCCGATCTGCTCGGCGGTCACGCCGGAGACGCGCAGCACGTCGGTGCCGTCGCCGGTCACGGTGACACCCGGGCCGGCCAGCGCCCGGCTCAGGCTCACGCCGTCCGGCGTGCGCACCAGCACGTCGCCGGTCTCCGCGCGGCCGATGAAATCATCGACGCTGGTCTCGGCGATGAGCTTGCCGCGTCCCAGGATGACCAGTCGGGTTGCCGTCTGGGCCATCTCGCTCATCAGGTGCGACGACAAGAACACCGTCCGGCCTTCCTCGGCGAGCGACTTGAGCAGCTGCCGGATCCAGCGCACGCCGTCCGGGTCCAGCCCGTTGACCGGCTCGTCCAGGACCACGGTCTGCGGCTGGCCAAGCAGCGCCGCGGCCACGCCGAGGCGCTGGCCCATGCCGAGCGAGAAACCTCCCGCCCGTGCGCTGGCGACATCCGCCAGCCCGGCGAGCTCGATCACCTCATCCACCCGGCGGCGCCCGATACCGGCCGTCCGGGCGAGCGCCAGCAGGTTATTGCGGGCGGACAGCCCGGGATGCGCGGACCTCGCGTCCAGCAGGATGCCAAGCTCCCCCATCGGGGCGGCACAGCCGGGATAACGCTTGCCGTTGACACGCACTGTCCCGCTCGTCGGCCGGTCCAGCCCGGCGATCATCCGCATGGTCGTCGACTTCCCCGCCCCGTTCGGGCCGAGGAACCCGGTAACCACCCCCGGCTCCACCACGAAGCTCAGCCCGTCCACCGCGGTCTTGTCTCCGTACCGCTTAGTCAGGCCATCAATCTCGATCATGACGCCTCCTTTCACCAGTCCTTACTGATGACAAGGACGCTACGGAGATCGCGGCCGTAGGGCGTCTGCCGCAAGGCCACACCTTCCCCGGCCGCCTATGCCCTCAGGCATAGGCACAGGCAAGCAAGTGCAGTCACAGGTGCATGCACAGCCGACGCGGCCGTAGCCCGCCAGCTCAGCCTGGCAATCCTGCCGCCCAGCTTGACCGGCTGGCCGGGACTCCCGAACCGCCGGGCGCAGGGCCGCGATGCGCTGCCGGGTCAGCTGACGTTTCGCTTGCTGGGAACGAGGAGGTGCGGCTCGCGGTCGGGCTCGTCGATGCCGAAGCTGATGATCCGCCGGGGACGGATGCGGATGATCGCGTCACTCTGGCCGGCTGCCAGGCCCGGCGTGTCGCCGACCGCCTCGGCGGTCCCGCGGATCTCCAGGCACCGCACTCGCCAGGGCTGCCTGGAGACAATGTCGTCGACGACGAAGGCGACCCGGCCGTTTTCTGCCACATTGCGGAACTTCCGGCTGGACGCCATGTTGTAACCGCCGATGTCGATCGTGTCCAGCTCTTCGTTGTAGCGGAAGCCGACCGGGTTGACCTGCAGGGTGCCGTCCGGCTGAACGGTTGCGAGCCGGCCCAGGGCCTGGGTGTTCAGGTAGTCCGTCTCACCGGCCGTGAACGTCATCATCGTCGTCTCCTTCGCGTCGGGAGTGCCCATCGGGGAACACCGGGACCCCGCCGGCCGCGTCGCCGGAAGCAGTCGTTCCCGCAGCTGCAACCCACGCTAGGACCTGAACCCAGGTTGAGGTCAAGCCTTGTCCGGCAGTTACCAGCGGTCATGCACCCGGGCGCGGATGCGCCGGTCGTAGATGCCGGCGATGGCGCCGAGTTCCCCGTCAGTGAACGGGGGCAGCCCGGCGGCGGCGGCGTTCAGCCGGGCCTGCTCCGGGTTTCGCGCGCCGGGGATCACGGTGGTGACGCCCGGCTGCTGGATGACCCAGCGCAGGGCCGCCTGCGCCGGGGTTACCCCGGCGGGCACCAGCGCGGCGAACTCCCGTGCAGCATCGACGCCGGTGCCGAAATCGACGCCGGAGAAGGTCTCGCCGACGTCGAACGCCTCGCCGTGGCGGTTGTACGAGCGGTGGTCACTGGCGGCGAACGAGGTGTCGCGGGTGTACCGGCCCGACAGCAGCCCGGAGGCCAGCGGCACGCGGGCGATGATCCCCACCCCGGCAGCCATGGCAGCGGGCAGCACCTCTTCCAGCGGCTTGCGCCGGAACGCGTTGAGGATGATCTGCACGCTGGCGACGCCTGGCCGGGCAATCGCCGTCAGCGCCTCGGCACAGGTCTCGACGCTGACGCCGTACGCGGCGATGCGCTGCTCGGCGACCAGCGTGTCGAGGCCGTCAAACACTGCGTCCATCGAGTACACCGGGGTCGGCGGGCAGTGCAGCTGGACTAGGTCAAGCCGGTCCGTGCCCAGGTTGGCCCGTGACCGGTCGGTCCAGGCGCGGAAGCTGGCGAGGGTATAGAGCGCCGGGTCCTGATCTACCCGGCGGCCCATCTTCGTGGCCACCATCAGCTCGAGGCCAGGATTGGCGGCCAGGAACTGCCCGATGAACCGCTCGCTGCGGCCGTCGCCGTAAACGTCAGCGGTGTCCAGCAGCGTGACCCCGGCGCTGACGGCCGCCTCCAGCACGGCGAGCGCGTCCTTGTCCTCGACGTCGCCCCAGTCGGCCCCCAGCTGCCAGGTACCAAGCCCGACCACCGAGACGGCCCTGCCTGTCCTGCCCAGAATGCGCTGTTCCACGAAAAACGATCTTAGTGCCCGGCAGAGCAGGCGATCTGGCTAAGGCCGCCATCGTGCCATGCTCATGCCGACCGGGTTCACCGGCACCGAAAGCCCGGCGGCAAGGAGGGCGGCATGAAGGACGGCACTGACCGCTGGCACCGGTGGCTCACCGGCGTGCGGCACGGCGGCGATGCCGCCGGGCGCGAGCGGCTGCTGGCAGAACTCCTGTACCCGATACGGGAGCAGGTGCTCGATAAGGCCCGGCTGCGCCCTGGCGACACGCTGCTGGACGTCGGCACCGGCGACGGGCTGATCGCGTTCGGCGCCCTGGACCGGCTTGCCCCCTCCGGCCGGGTGATCTTCTCTGACGTCTCGCCGGATCTGCTTGAGCTCTGCCGGGCGGCCGCGGCCGCCGAAGGCGCCCTGCAGCGGTGCAGCTTCGTCCCGGGCTCCGCGGACGCCCTGACCGGCGTCGCGGACTCCTCGGCCGACGTGGTCACCACCAGGTCCGTGCTGATCTACGTGAAAGACAAGGCCGCGGCGCTGCGGGAGTTCTACCGCGTGCTGAAGCCGGGCGGGCGGATCAGCCTGTTCGAGCCGGTCAACCGGCTGATGGCCCGGCAGCAGCCCGGCCGCCTGATGGGCTATGACATTCGCCCGGTTGCCGCGCTCGCGGCGAAGCTGGCAGCGTTTTATGAGTCCATCCAGCCACGGGAGACTGATCCCATGGGGGATTTCGATGACCGTGACCTGGTGCGCCATGCGGAAGCTGCCGGGTTCCCGGAAGTCGGCCTCGAATTGCAGGTCAGCGTGAAGGCCGCGAAGGAGCCCTGCGGCTGGGAGGTGTTCCTGCGCATGTCAGGTAATCCGCTCATCCCGCCCTTCGGGGAGGTGCTTGACCGGGTCCTGACCGCAACCGAGGCCGCGGAATTCAGTAGCTATCTCCGGCCGCTGGTCGAAGCAGGCACCGGGCAGGAGCGCACGGCCTTTGCCTACCTGACCGCCGCCAGGAACTAGGCGGCCCGGGCGGCCTGACCGCCGCCAGGAACTACGCCGCCCGGAACTAGGCGGCCCGGGCGGCCTGGCCGCCGCCATGGGCCGGCCGAACGAGTCAGCCGGGGCCGACCGCGGCCACCGACGGGCAGCGTGAGTCAGCCGGAGAATACGGCCAGGGCCAGCGCGTCCGACGGAACGGTCAGCACGTTCTCCGCGATGAACTCGGCCAGGTCCGGGTAGCCGGCCGCGGCGGCGCGGAATGCCTGGCCGGCGCCCTCGCCGTCATACTCGGTGCGCCGGAGCACCACGTCCGGGCCGAGCAGCGCCCAGTAAGCGCCGGTGCCACCGTAGGGCATGCCGACGCTGCCCGGGTTGATGAACTGGCGGCGGTCGGCGAGCCGCTGGAACGGCATGTGCGTGTGACCCAGCACCACGGTCTGCTCCGTCGTGCCGGCGAAGGCGTCCCGGTAGCGGTCCACCGGCGAGTCCACGAGCACGATCTCGGTGTCGTTGCGGGCCGTGGCGTGGCAGAACAGGACGGGCCCGAGGCCGGTCACGTCCAGGGTGACCGTTAGCGGCAGGCCGGCCAGCAGGTCCCGGTGCCGCCGGTCCAGCCGGGCCGCGCAGTACTCGGTGGGCACCCGCGCGACGTCAGGCAAGTCCGGGTCGAGTGCGCCGTCGTAGGCGGCGACGACCTCACGGTCGGCATTGCCGCGCACCCAGATTGCCTGGTCGCCCAGCGCGGCCAGCCGGTCCAGGGTCTCGGCGGGCATCGGCCCGGTGGCCATGTCGCCGTTGAGCACGATGGCGTCCACGCCGGCCGCGCCGACGTCGCGCAGGACCGCGTCGAGTGCGGGCAGATTGCCGTGGATGTCAGCAAGTACCGCGATCCGCATGGGGACCCCTTTCGGACTGTCCTCATGATTCTCGCCGCGGTGACGGGCTTCACCGCCAGAATTCGCGGACGGCTGAAGCCCGCCGCGGCCGGGCAGTGGCCAGCCGTGTGCGGCTGCCCGGCGGCCGGCTACCGCGGCCTCGCGGTGGCCGGCCGCCGGTGCGGTCAGGCGCCAGTCACGCCGTCGGCCATCTCGCGGAGGATGTCGATGTGGCCGTTGTGCCGGGCGGTCTCCTCGATCAGGTGCAGCAGGAGATACCGCAGCGTGAACGGCTCGCCGCCCAGTGTCGCCTTCGACTTGGTGTCGAGGTCGAGGGACGCCGCCAGTTCCCGGTACCGCGCGCACGCCGACTCGTATTCGGCCAGCAGTTGCGCGATCGGGATCCCGACGGCGATGCGCATCTCGCGGTCGGGGTCCTCCTTCGTGCACGGGCCGTGGTACTCCGCGCCGAGCAGGTTGACCTCGAACCAGCCGTACTCCACCCAGCGCAGGTGACTGACCAGCCCCGAGATGGTGGTCAGCGGCGAGCCGGGCAGCGGCGCGCGGCGCGCGTCTTCGTCGGTGATCCCGGCGCACTTGGCGTGCACCGTGGCGCGGGCGTAATCCAGCAGCGTGTTCAGCATGGTGCGCTCGTCCCAGGCGACGGGAACGTCCGTGCGGGAGCCGGGCGGAGTGCTGGCCGTTTCGCCGGCGGGCACGCGAGTGCCATGATCGCCGGGAACGGCAGTTGAGCCAGTTGAATCAGGAGTCATTTTCTTCCTCTGCTGAGCAGAGGCGCGACCGGGGCAGCTTAGCTGCGGGTCCCGGGAGGCGCCTGGAGATGGACGGACATGGCGCGCCTCCCTTCCAGGGTCAGAGGTGCCGCACAGAGCGGCCTACCGGCGTATCTTACGGTCCGCCCGCGGGGCCGGGCAATCGGAATTGTGCTCGTTCTCGTTGACATGCAGCCAGTACGACCGGGAGCGGGTACGCGCGCTCGCCGACCTGAAGACAGCATTGGAGCTGGAGCCGATGACCAGCAACGCCTTCGTCTACACGACCTACATCAACACGACCCCGGAACGCCTCTGGCAGGCGCTGACCGAGCCGGCTTTCACCCGGCGCTACTGGGGGGCCACCTTCGAGTCGGACTGGACGGCGGGATCCGCGATGACCTGGGAGCAGTCGGGCGTGACGACCGCGGATCCGGCTCAGGTCGTGCTCGAGTCCGAGCCCTGCCGCCGGCTCGCCTATAGCTGGCACACCATGACACCGGAGTTCGCCGCGGCCTTCGGGTTCAGCGATGAGTTCCGCGACAAGGTGGCCGGCGAGCGCCGGTCGAAGGTGACCTTCGACATCGAGCAGGTCGGGCAGATCGTCAAGCTGACGGTTATTCATGATGACTTCGAGCCGGGGAGCCTGGTGCTGGAGAACGTCAGCCAGGGCTGGCCCGCCATCCTGGCCAACCTCAAGACCCTGCTCGAAACCGGCGACACCCTGCCTGCCAGCCAGGACACGGCACAGGACACGGTGCGCCAGGAGGAGAAGAGCCTGCGGCCGTAACCCCGGTCCGCAGGACCGGCCTAGCCGCCCGGCCCGCTCCGGCTGGCTGGCCCGCTCTGGTTACCCGGTCCGCTCTGGTTACCCGGTCCGCTCTGGCGGGCGGGCCTGGTTCCGATGACGACGGTCGCGTTCATCTCACTGGAGCTGGCCACCCGCGGGACCAGCCCGGCGCGGGCGAGAATCCCGGCCGCCTGCGGTGCCTGCTGCTCGCTCGTCTCGACCAGCAGATGACCTCCCGGCGCCAGCCATAGCGGCGCCGCGGCGGTCACCCGCCGCAACACGTCAAGCCCGTCCGCGCCGCCGTCGAGCGCCACCCGCTCCTCGTAGATACGGGCCTCCGGCGGCAGCAGCCCGACCTCCCCGGTGGGCACGTAGGGCACGTTGGCGATCAGGACGTCGACGCGGCCCCGCAGCGCCGCGGGCAGCGGGTCGTACAGGTCGCCCTCATGCACCTGAACGCCGGCGGCCAGATTGCGGCGGGCGCATCGGACGGCGGCCGGGTCGATGTCGGCAGCGTGCAACTCGATCCGCTCGCCCAATGCCGCGGCCACCGCGGCGCCCGCCGCGCCCGAGCCGCAGCACAGGTCCACGACAACGGCCCGGTGCGGGGCGCTGGCCGGGTGCCGGGCCAGCGCCCCGCGGGCGAGCGCGATGGCGTGGCCGACGAGGAACTCGGTCCGGCGGCGGGGCACGAAGACCCGGGGATCCACGGCTATCCGCAGGCCGCAGAACTCCGCCCAGCCGATGACATGCTCAAGCGGCAGGCCAGCGGCCCGCCGCGCCACCATGGCGTCCAGCTCGGCCGGCGTCCGTGCCGCGCCGATGAGCAACTGCGCCTCGTCCTCGGCGAAGACGCAGCCGGCCGCGCGGAGCCTGCTGACGATGTCCGGCCCGGGGCCAGGTGACCGGGAAGCCGGCACGACGTCACAGCACCGGCAGGTAGCGGTCCAGCTCGAACTCGGTCACCTGGCGGCGGTAGTCCTGCCACTCGGCGCGCTTGTTGCGCAGGAAGAAGTCGAAGACCTGCTCGCCGAGCGTCTCCGCGACGAGTTCGCTGCCCTGCATCACGTCACACGCCTCGGACAGGCTCTGCGGTAGCGGCCCGATGCCCAGCGCCCGCCGCTCGGCGGACGTGAGCGCCCACACGTCGTCCTCCGCGCCCGGCGGTAGTTCGTAGTCGTTCTCGATCCCGTTCAGGCCGGCCGCCAGGATCACCGCGAAGGCCAGGTACGGGTTGCAGGCCGGATCCAGCGAGCGGATCTCGACCCTGGTGGCGTTCCCCTTGCTGGGCTTGTACATCGGCACCCGGACCAGCGCCGACCGGTTGTTATGGCCCCAGCAGATATAGGCGGGCGCCTCTCCCCCGGCGCCGGCAATCGCCTCGTCGCCGCCCCACAGCCGCTTGTAGGAATTCACCCACTGATTGCAGACCGCCGTGATCTCCGCGGCGTGCCGGAGCAGCCCCGCGATGAACTGGCGCCCGAGCTTGGACAGCTGGAACTGCGCACCGGGCTCGTAGAAGACGTTGCGGTCGCCCTCGAACAGGGACATGTGCGTGTGCATGCCAGAGCCGGGATGCTCGGTGAACGGCTTGGGCATGAAACTCGCGTAGACCCCCTGCTCCAGCGCGACCTCCTTCATCGCCAGCCGGAACGCCATGATGTTGTCCGCGGTGCTGAGCGCGTCGGCGTAGCGGAGGTCGATCTCCTGCTGGCCGGGCGCGCCCTCATGATGGCTGAACTCCACCGAGATGCCCATGCTCTCCAGCATCGTGATCGCATTGCGCCGGAAGTCGTGCGCGATTCTGTGCGGCGTGTGGTCGAAATAGCCACCCGAGTCGATGGGCCGGGGCTTCACGCCGGGCTCCGGCTTCTCCAGCATCAGGAAGAACTCGATCTCCGGGTGCGTGTAGAAGGTAAAGCCGAGCTCGGATGCCCGGGCCAGCGCCCGCTTCAGCACGTGCCGGGGATCGGCGTAGGACGGGGAGCCGTCCGGCAGCAGGATGTCGCAGAACATCCGCCCGACCCCCGGCGTTTCGCCGCCGAGCGGCATCAGCTGGAACGTCGACGGATCAGGCCTGGCGATCATGTCCGCCTCGTAGACCCGCGCGAAGCCCTCGACGGCCGAGCCGTCGAAGCCGATTCCCTCCGCGAACGCGCCCTCCAGCTCAGCGGGGGCCACGGCGACCGACTTCAGGTAGCCGAGCACGTCCGTGAACCACAGCCGGACGAAGCGAATGTCACGCTCTTCGAGCGTGCGCAGCACGAACTCTTCCTGCCTGTCCACCTCGCTATTCTGCCCGGCTCATGTTTCCGATGAGTTACGCAGGTCCGGCCCCGGCCGGATCCTGGGCCGGCCCGCGCCGCCCTAAGCTGGGCAGGTGCCTCAGATCCGTATCGCGCTCGCCCAGGTCAATGCCACCGTCGGAGATCTTGCGGGTAACACCGAGCTGCTGGTCAGCTGGACCAGGCGGGCCGCCGCGCACGGAGCCCGCATCGTGGTGTTCCCGGAGATGATGCTGACCGGCTACCCGGTGGAGGATCTCGCCCTGCGCGCGTCGTTCGTGGACGCCTCGGTCGCGGCCGTGGCCACGGCGGCGCGGCGGCTGGCCGCCGAGGGACTGGGCGGCATCGCGGTGGTGACCGGGTACCTGGACCGCCGGACCGGGCTGGCGCCGCGGGTCGGGCTGCCGTCCGGGGCGCCGCTCGACGCGGCCGCCCTGCTGCATGCCGGGACGGTGGCCGCGACCTCGGCCAAGCACCATCTGCCGAACTACGGCGTCTTCGACGAGTACCGCTACTTCGTGCCCGGTGACAGCGTGCCCGTCTTCCGGCTGCCGTCCCCGGGCGGCGAGCCGGTGGACGTCGCCATCGCGATCTGCGAGGACCTGTGGCAGGACGGCGGGCCGGTGGTGGTGGCCAGGCAGGCCGGCGCCGGCCTGCTGGTGGTGCCCAACGCTTCGCCCTACGAGCGCGGCAAGGATGACACCCGGCTGGAGCTGTGCCGGCGCAGGGCGCGCGAGGCTGGCGCGGTGCTCGCGTACGTCAATCTGGTCGGCGGCCAGGACGAGCTCGTGTTCGATGGTGATTCGATCATCGTGGACGCCGCGGGCGGCCTGCTGGCCCGCGGGCCGCAGTTCGCCGAGGCGCTGATCGTCGCCGACCTGGACCTGCCCGCCGCCAGCCAGGCCGTCGATCCCGGCAGCGCGCCCGCCGACGCCCGTGACGGCACGGTCATGACAATCGAGCGGATCACGCTGGCACCGGCGGCCCGGCCGGCCGCCGGCCCCGGCCGGCCACGCGAGCACCCGCGCCGGTAGCTCGCAGGCGGCCAGCCCGGCCGGCGGAGAGCAGACCGTTCATGATCCCGAAGGATCCGCGTCACCGGTGCCGCCGGACCCTTCGGGATCCTGGCCAACGGCCGGGCCGTCATGGCCGGAGGCGGGGACGTACTGGCCGCGGCTGCCCGATCTTGCCGAGGTCTACGCGGCGCTGGTGACCGGCACCGCGGACTACGTGCGCAAGAACGGATTCCGCTCCGTGATCATCGGGCTATCCGGCGGCATCGACTCGGCGCTGACCGCGACGATCGCCGCCGACGCGGTCGGGCCGGACCTGGTGCACGTCGTGCTGATGCCCAGCCGGCACTCCTCCGGCCATTCGGTCAGTGACGCCGAGGACCTGGTGAAGCGGCAGGGCCTGCACGCCAGCACGGTGCCGATCGCCGCGATGGTGGACGCCTTCGAGTCGGAGCTTGTCCTGCATGGCCTGGCTGCGGAGAACCTGCAGGCCAGGGTCCGCGGCATGGTCCTGATGTCGCTGTCGAACGAGAATGGCCATCTCGTGCTGACCACGGGCAACAAGAGCGAGATCGCGACCGGCTACTCCACGCTCTACGGCGACTCGGCCGGCGGCTTCGCGCCGATCAAGGACGTGCTCAAGACGCTGGTCTGGGACCTGGCGAGGTGGCGCAACGAGCAAGCGGCGGCCCTCGGCGGGACTCCGCCGATCCCGCCGAACTCGATCACCAAGCCGCCGAGTGCCGAGCTCGCGCCCGGGCAGCTGGACAGTGACTCGCTGCCGGACTACCCGGTACTGGACGCGCTGCTGCACGACTACGTCGAACGCGACCTGGGCACGGCCGGCCTGATCGCCGCCGGTCATGATCCCGATCTGGTCAGCCGGGTGGTCAAGTTGGTCGACCGGGCCGAGTACAAGCGGCGGCAGTACCCGCCGGGGCCGAAGATCACCGCGAAGAACTTCGGCCGCGACCGGCGGCTGCCGATCACCAGCCGCTGGCACGAGCCCAGCCCGCCCGCCGGTCCCCCCGCGTCCTGACCTCCGCAAGACCTGCAGTGGCCTGCCGGCCCGCGCACAACTGGCTCGGCCGGCCGCTAGACGGGCGGCGGTGGCCAGCCGCCGCGCGTACCTAACCCGATGGATCGGGCTTCCACCGGGTTGGGTGCCACTGGAAGCCCGATCCATCGGGTTGCTGTGCCGCCTGATGCACGGCTCAGCCCCGCTGGTCCGGCTCGACTGGGTGGCTGTGCGGGTTTGGCTCGGACGGGCAGCGGCGCGGGCTCGGGTCAGCTGAGCAGGAGTACTGCGTAGCAGGCCAGCCAGTGCTCGACCGCGTAGTCGTCGCCGACGACATGCGGCAGCGACGCGTCCGCGTGCAGGCCGGCCGCGGCCAGCGCGGGCCCGATCCGCGGGTCGCCGTCCGGCAGGCTTTCCGCGATCCGCCGCCAGCACCAGGCCCGGCTCGCGTTCAGGCCGTGCAGGTGCGCTATCTGGCCGTCGCTGGAGTCCGACACCACCGCGGGCGTGAACAGCGCAGCCGGCTCGCCGGCCGCGATGCCGGGCAGGAAACGCTCCAGCCAGGCCGGGAACTCGGCCTGCGGCAGGACCCGGGCCATCAGTTCCGCCTCGGTCAGCGCCGGCGAGAGGAAGTCGTGCCCGGACGGTTCATACCGGCCGGGGTAGTCGGTGTCGGCGCCGAACCAGGCGCGGGCCCTGGTCGTGATCGCGTCGAGCAGGGCGGTGTCACCGGCGCGCGCCCGCTGCGCCGCATACGGCAGTGCCCGGGACATGCCGAACGCGCTGTTCGGGTGCAGCCCGTGACGGACCGGGTAGGTGGCCTTCGGCAGCCAGCCCGCGAACCGCTCGGTCAGCGCCTCGGCGAACGGCGCCATGGCTTCGGACCAGCGCCGGGCATCCGGATCGTCCAGCGCCGACGTCTCGTGGACCAGGGACAGCGCCCATCCCCAGCCGTAGGGGCGCTGGCCGGCCCGGTCCGCCCGGCTACCGCGACCGCCTCGGCGGCGAGCCCGGCCGCGGAGAACTGCTCGTTCAGCAGCGTCCTTATCGCGCCCGCCGGCACCGCGTCGCCGGCCACCCGGAGCAGCCGGACGAGCAGCCAGTGCATCTCCACGCAGGAATGCCAGTCGAAGCTGCCGTAGAAGACCGGGGTCGTGTCCCTTGGCAGTCCGGGTACGTCACCGGGCCCGTTCCACACGTAGAAGTCCATCACCGGGAACTCCCTGGTGATGTTGACCAGGGCGACCTCGGCATACGCCGCGGCCCCGGCCCGCAGCATCCGGTTCCAGTCAGGAGCCAGTTCCCGGTCCGGCATCGGCTCAGACCTCCACGGTGCTGCCCGGCTCCAGCCGGACATACTCCGCGCCGGTGGGCGCGGCCGCGACCGTCAGCAGATTCTGCATCAGGCCCAGGCCGTTGGCGTTGAGCAGCCCGTCGTGGATCGCATAGGCGCGCTGCGGCGCCACCTCGCGGGCGTAGTCGATCATCTCGGACACCTTGAGCCACGGCGCGTTAGCGGGCAGCAGCAGGGTCGTGATCCGGTCCTCCGGCACGGTCAGCGAGTCGCCCGGGTGGAAGACCTCGCCGTCCACGGTGAACCCGCTGTTCGCGATCACCGGGATGTCCCGGTGGATCAGGGCGTGCTCCCGGCCGTAGACGCCGATATCGAATCCGGCCGCGCTGAACGTGTCGCCGTGGCCGACGACGTGCACCCGGTCGCCGGCGTCCGCAAGCTGCGCGGCCACCGCGGCGTTGGTCCATACCTGCAGGCCGGGATCGCCGGCTAGCGCGGCACGCACGGCCGGGGCGTCCAGGTGGTCCGGATGCTCGTGCGTGATCAGGATGGCGCTGGCCCCGGCCAGCGCATCCGGCCCGCTCCACACGCCGGGATCGATCACCAGGTTCGCGCCGTTCTTCTCCAGCCTGACGCAGGCATGTCCGAGCTTTGTCAGTCGCACAGTCACTCCCTATCACAATGGCAAACTATTGCTATCACAATGGCAAAGTATTGCTATGGCAAATTCTGCACCGTGACCATATCGGACCCGGTGCTCACCCCAGCAGCCGGTCAGCCGGATCACGGAGCAGCCGAATGCAAGTCGCCGCAGGTCACCGGCCACTCGCTGCGAAACGCCTGCGAGTCAGGCACTGGCCTGGCGAGCTAACTGACCAGCGCTAACCGGCCGAATTCTGCCGAGATTCGGCAATTTGGTCATTGACCATACTTTAGGGCCTTGTTACGTTCCGGCCGGGTCACTAGGTTCTTCGTCAGATAGGGCCACCCACAGTGGCGTCGGTGGATCCTGCCCTTACCGCGGGCAGGCCCTAACGAAGGGGACATGCATGAGAGGTCGGACGTTAGTGCGACATCGGTCAGGCTGGGTGCTGGTCATCACGCCCATAATGGCGCTTGCGGGTCTCAGCGTGGCTGCATCGAGTCAGGCCGCGGTGGCGCGCCCGGCCACCGTGGCCGCCAGCCACGCGACGGCGCAGGTGAAGCCGAATCCCGTCAACCAGATGGACTGCAACGGGTACAGCACGAAGTACAAGGCGCTTAACCCCGGCATGAAGATGCACTGCACTGACCCGCTGCGGACGCACACGGTGAAGTACGACGGCAAGAACGTCATCCGCGGCTACCGCTTCCAGGACAACGGCCACTACATCGGGCACGACGAGCCCAGCACCAAGTTCATCTCGCATGCGGCCGGCTCGGGCAACACGATGACCTACATCGCGAAGCTGGCCAGGGACCCGAGGAAGCGGCCCACCGCCAACGGCAGCGTGACCAAGTACGCCGAGCTGAGCGTCGCACCCTGGTTCGGGCTGCCGATGTGCGACCCGAAGTCCTATCCGCAGAACCCCTGCAAGCCGGACAGTGACAGTAACTCGGGCGTGATCAGCGACCCGAACGCCGCCGGCTCCGCGTTCATGGAGCTGCAGCTATACCCGCCCGGGTTCGCGCCGTTCGCTGACAGCATCAGCTGCACTAGGACCAAGTGGTGCGCGGCCGTGACCATCGACAGCCTTTCGTCCAAGTTCAATTTCGTCGGCCTCAACCCGGCCTGTGAGGAGCCAGTCAACTTCGCCTACTTGCAGCGCAACGGCGTTCCAGCCGGTCCGCCGAGCCCGCAGCTGGCCAATCTGGCAACGGAGACCCCGAACGGCCAGACGCTGAAGATGAACAGCGGCGACGTGCTGAAGGTGTCGATCAGCGACCCGGCAGCCGGATTCACTACCAGGATCACGGACCTGACCACCGGCCAGAGCGGCTTCATGGTCGCCAGCGCAGCTAACGGCTTCATGAACACCAACTACAAGACCTGCGACGGAACCCCGCACACCTTCCATGCCGAGTACAACACCGCGGCACAGCAGAACCAGGTGCCCTGGGCCGCGCTCGAGGGCGGCGTGCTCAACCAGCAGGAGATCGGCCACTTCGAGTCCTGCAATTCCGTCACCCACAACCTCCCGGTCAGCCTGTTCGGCGGCGCCTTCAGCGACCCGAAGGTGTTCCAGACTTGCATGGGCGGCTCCGAGGGCAGGCACGCCGTAGGCGAGGGTCCGTGCAACCCCAGCACCGGCATCTGCCAGCACTCCACAACGGAAGGCAAGAATGGCCCGGTCGCCTGTCCGAGCAACAACGCGGGCAGCGGCAACCTGTGCGAGTTCGCCGACGGACACTGCTTCCCCAAGGGGAACCGGGTCGTGACGATGAACGGCGTGGCAACCAAGGAGCATGCGCCGGTTGCCGGATGCCAGCAGAACGTATTCCAGAACGGCGACCTGGACTTCGACGGGACCTCCTACCAGTCAAGTACCTGGCCCAATGGGACCCGGAACCAACCGACGGCGTTCCGGTACATCGGGCCGTTCACCGCGTCAGGCAGGCCGTATCCGCAGATTCAGTTCGAGTCGGATGCGCCGGCCTCGGAGTCGCTGTGTGACACCAGCACCGGCAAGAACTGCCTGCTGAAGCCGCTGGGTTCAGAGTTCTATCCGTTCTGGAGCCTGAACAACAGCCAGCGCCTGCCCGGGGTCCGGACTCCGCGCGCCGCCTGCGTCTGGAACTTCGGCAACGTGCTGCCCGGCGTCACCAAGAAGACGTTCGGGAAGGACAAGCAGTACGGCAAGTCCCATGTCGAGCGGTTCGGCGGCACGAACATCAGCAGGGTCATGCGGAACCCGGCCGTGACTGGAAACTGCCCATCGTTCAACCTCAAGTAACCGCAAGGGCGCCCGGCACCAGGCCGGAGCCCTGATGCACTAGCCGGGCCTGTCCCGCACTACCACGTGCGGGGCAGGCCCGGTGTTTTATGTCCTGCGCGTGGGCACCGCCGCACAGTCGCTCCCCGTCCCACTAGCAAATTCTGCACCGTGCACATACCGGTTCCCGTGCCCGCCCGGTAGTCGCGCAGTCCAGCGAGGGATGCGACAGGAAGCACATCGCCGCAGGTCACAGTGCCTGCTTGCGGCAGCCCGGCGGGACAAACGGGAACCCGGCGATCAGGACGGCGGGTCTCAGCCTCAGCACGATGCCGGGATAGGTCTTGACCAACGCTTGAAGGTCTTGTTACGTTTCCGCGCGGGTCGCTAGGTTCATCGCCATCAGGGGGCCACCCACAGCGGCGTCGGTGGATCCTGCCCGACCGCGGGCAGGCCCTAACGAAAGGGAACTGCATGAGAGGTCGGACGTTAATGCGACATCGGTCAGCCTGGGTGCTGATCCTGACGCCCGTCATGGCTGTCGCGAGCCTCGCCATGGCTGCCTCGAGCCAGGCTTCGGTGATGCGCCCGGCGAGCCACGCTACCCTCGTGGCCAGCCATGCCACGTCGGAAGTGAAGCCGAATCCCGTCAACCAGCTTGACTGCAACGGGTACAGCTCGAAGTACAAGTCGCTCGACCCGCAGGGCAGGGGACGCTGCACCGACCCGCTTGAGCGGCACGGCAGTAAAACGGCTCGCTTCGAGGACAACGGCCACTACATCGGCCACGACGAGCCCAGCGTCAAGTTCATCTCGCACTCGCGGGGCTCCGGCAACACGATGACCTACGTGATGAAGCTGCCGGTCGACCCGAGGAAGCAGCCAACCGCCACCGGCAGCGTGACCAAGTACGGCGAGCTGAGCATCGCCCCCTGGTTCGGGCTACCGATGTGCGACCCGAATTCGTACCCGCAGAATCCGTGCAAGCCGGACAGTGACAGCAACACGGGACTCGGCGCCCCGACCGACGCTGGCTCCGCGTTCATGGAGCTGCAGTTCTACCCGCCTGGGTTCGCGCCGTTCCAGGACAACGTCAGCTGCACCCGCACCCAGTGGTGCTCGGCGCTGACCATCGACAGCCTGGCGGCCACGTTCAATTTCGCCTTCATCAACCCAGCGTGTGAAGAGCCGACCAACTTCGCGTACTTGCAGCGGAACGGCGTTCCGGCCGGACCGCCGAGCCCGCAGCTCGCTGATACCTCCACGCTTGACCCCGAATGGCCAGACGCTGAAGATGCACGGCGGCGATGTGCTGGTGGTCTCGATCAGTGACCCGAAGAGCGGGTTCACCACGAAGATCACCGACCTGACGACGCACCAGACCGGTTTCATGGTCGCCAGCGCCGGCAACGGCTTCATGAACACCGACGTCAACACGTGCGGCGGAACCCCGCACACCTTCCACGCTGAGTACGCCACCGCGGCGCAGCAGAACCAGGTGCCGTGGGCTGCGCTCGAGGGTGGCGTGCTGATGCAGCAGGAGATCGGCCACGCCGAGTCCTGCAATTCCGTGTCGAGCCAGTTCCCGCTGTCCGAGGCCGGCTTCATCGACAACAAGGTGTTCCAGGTCTGCAATGGCGGCTCCGAGGGCAAGCACGCCGTCGGGGAGGGGCCGTGCAACCCCAGCACCGGCGTCTGCCAGAATGCCCGCACCGAAGGCAAGAACGGGCCGGTCGCCTGCCCGAGCAACAACGCGGGCAGCGGCCTGAACTGCGAGTTCTCCGATGGTGCCTGCTTCCAGAAGGGCAACCGCACTGTCATTATCAACGGCGTGGCGAGGAAGGAACACTCGCCGGTTGCCTTCTGCAACGACACTCTGTTCCAGAACGGAGACCTGGACTTCGACGGGACCGATTACCAGGCGAATACCTGGCCGGACGGGACCAGGAACCATCCGACGGCGTTCAGATACATTGGCCCGTTCAACAGGGCCGGGCATCTGTACAAGCAGATCCAGTTCGAGTCGAACGTGGGGGCCTCGGAGATCCTCTGCGACACCACCACCGGCGTCGGCTGCCACGTGAAGCCGCAGGGCTCGGACTTCTACCCGTTCTGGTCGCTCAACAACACTCAGCGGGTGGACGGCTCTCCGCGCGGGGCCTGCGTGTGGAACTTCGGCAACGTGCTGCCCGGCGTGACCAACCGGACGTTCGGCAAGGACGCCCAGTACGGCGTGCCCAATGTCGCGCGGTTCGCCGGCACCAGCACCAGCCCGGTCATGCCCAACCCGGCACGGACGGGCAACTGCACCAAGGTCAGCCTCTAAACCGGTGGCGCCCGGCGTCATGCTGGGTGCCTGACATGAAGTGGACCGGGCCTGTCCGCATGTTCCTCGTGCGGACAGGCCCGGTCTTTCGTGGGCGTGGCCCGGTGGCGGCTGCCCCGGCCGGGTCAGCCGCGCCAGTGCCTCAGCGGCGCCAGTGCCTCAGCGGCGCCAGTGCCTCAGCGGCTGAAGTCGACGGCCGCCGTATTGGCGCCGCTGATCACGACGGCGACGCTCTCGCCGGGGGCGGGGACGTACCGGCCGGACAGCAGGGCGGCGAACGCCGCGCAGCCGCCCGGCTCGGCGACCAGCCGGAGCCGGTCCCAGAGCACCTGCTGCGCGCTGCGGATGGCCTCGTCGCTGACCAGCACGACGCTACTGCCGGGGTACCGGGAGATGACCGCGAAGGTCAGCTCGCCGACCCGGCGCGGGGCGAGTGAGTCCACCGCGACGCTGCCGACGGGGGCGTCCACGGGCTGTCCTGCCTTGCGCGCGTAGCTGAGCGTCGGGGCGCCCTCCGGCTCGACGCCGACGATGCGCACCTGCCCGTCATAGGCAGCCGAGATACCCGCGAGCAGCCCGCCGCCGCCCACCCCGGCCAGCACGGTGGTGACGGAACGCCCCTGCTGGCCGAGCTCGATCCCCAGCGTGCCGGCTCCGAGCATGGTCTCGACCTGGTCATAGGCGTGCACGGGCATCGCGCCGGATTCGGTGATCCAGTCCTGGCTGGCCGCCAGCGCCTCGGAGTACGCGGCGCCCGTCACGACAAGGTCCGCGCCGTACGAGCGGATCCGGCTGGTCTTCGCGGCCGAGGAAACCTCCGGGACGAAGATCCGGGCCGGCACGCCGAGGACTCCGGCCGCGTAGGCCACCGCCGCGCCGTGGTTGCCGCCGGATGCCGCCACCACGCCGGCCGCGGGGATCTCGCGGCGCAGCAGGTTAGTGAACGCGCCGCGGGCCTTGAACGAGCCCGAGTGCTGCAGCTGTTCCAGCTTGACCACCAGCTCCCCCGCAGCCAGGCCGAAGTCAGCTCGATCAAGGCTGATGACCGGCGTACGGCGGATGTAGGGCCGGATCTCGCGCGCCACCTCCGCGATGCCGCGGCGGCTGACGGCATCCGCCGGCGCCACGGACTGCGCGGCCGGCGCCACGCGCTGTCCCGCTGCCGCGGGCTGCCCCGCGGCCGCCGCTGGCTGCCCGGCCGCGCCGCGGCGGCTCAGCGGGCGCCAATGCCGCTCATCATCTCGTCCACCACGCGGGCGGCATAACCGGGCTCGACCGGCGCGTCGCCGTACCTGCTGCGGGCCAGCACGGCGCCGACCATCATGAACAACGCCGCGTCGACGTCAATGTCCGCGCGCAGCTCGCCAGTCGCTACGCCGCGGCGCAGCACCGTCCTGATCACCTCGCGCCGGGGCTCGATCACGGTCTCGGTATATCGCGCCATCAGCCGAGGGTACGCCGCCCCCTCCCCCAGCAGCAGTGCGAACTCGCGCATATGGCACGGATCGGCGAACTGCTGGCACATGGCCTCGATCAGCGCCAGCAGGTCATCCCGGACGGTCAGGCCGCGCGGCTCGGGCAGCGGCGTCTTCAGGCACGCGATCGCGTCCAGGAGCAGGTCCTCCTTGCCCGGCCAGCGCCGGTAGATCGTGGCCTTGCCGACGCCCGCCCGGGCCGCCACCTTCTCGATGCACAAGCCAGCCGCGCCGGATTCGGCGAGCAGGCTGAGCGTCGCCTCGATGATCGCCCGGTCCGCCCGCTCGCTGCGCGGCCGCCCGGGGCGGCGGTGCTCGGCCGTCTCCCCGGCTACCACCGGCATGTCAGCCACCGCCGGGGACCGTGCGGCCGGCCCGGCATCGGCGGTCGTGGTCCGAGCCGCGTTCATGCTGCCGTCACCTCTCCGCGCCCGCGGGCTCGGCTACCGCCCGACTGGCGCCGGCGGCTGGCACGCCGGCACCGGCACGCCGGCACTGGCACGGCACCGGCTGGCACGGCACCGGCTGGCACGGCACCGGCTGGCGTCGCGGGCGCCGCCGGCCGGCTGCGTCCGGGCATCCAGATCGCCAGCACCACCGCGCCGAGCACGGCGATGAAGAACGAGATGACCGCGGTCAGGTGCATGGCATGCACGAAGGACTGGTTGGCCGCCGCCAGCAGGCTCCGGCCGGCCGGGCCGAGATGCTGCGCGGCCGCCTGCGTCGCGGCGATCGAGGCGAACGCCGAGTTCCTGGCGGCGGGCGGCAGCGCGCCGAGGTGCGGGGTCAGCTGGGCGCGGTAGGCCTGGGCCAGCACCGAGCCGAGCACGGCAACGCCGAGCGCCACCGCGACCTGACGGGAGATGTTCGTAATCGCGGACCCGGCACCGCCGCGGTCCCTGGGGACCACCGACATGACCAGCTCCGTGGCCGGCGGCATCACGCTGCCCATCCCCGCGCCCTGGATGAAGAAGGTCACTTCCAGCACCCAGATCGGGGTGCCGGTACCCAGCAGGTGATATCCGGCCATGGCCACCGCCACCAGCAGCAGCCCGGTCGCGCAGACGACCTTCGCGCCGAACCGCCTGACCATGATCGCGCTGCGCGATGCGCAGAGCAGCTGGCCGGCCGCCAGCGGTATCGTCAGCAGGCCCGCCTGCAGCGGGCTGTAGCCGCGCACGTTCTGCAGGTAGAAGCTGACGAAGAAGAACGCGCCCGCCAGCGCGAAGAAGACCAGGGCGATCGCGCCCGCGGCCGAGGACAGGCGCGGGTCGCGGAACAGCCGCACGTCGAGTGACGGGTGCTCGATCCTGGACTCATACCAGCCGAATGCCGCCAGCACCACGAACCCGCCGAAGACCGGCCCGAGCACGTCCAGGCGCAGCCAGGAGCCGGTGTCCCCGCCCTGGATGATGCCGAACACCACCAGTACCAGGCCGGCGATGGACAGCAGCACCCCCAGGTAGTCGATCTTCCCCGGGGCATGGCTCCTGGATTCTGGAACGAGGAAAAGGATGGCGATCACGCCCACCGCCGTCAGCGGCACGTTGATCAGGAAGACCGAGCCCCACCAGAAGTGGTTGAGCAGCAAGCCGCCGGCGATCGGGCCCGCGGCGATGGCCAGGCCGACCGCCCCGGCCCAGATCCCGATGGCCCGGGGCCGTTCCTTCGGGTCGAAGACGGTCGTGATGATGGACAGCGTCTGCGGCATCACCGCGGCGCCGCCCAGGCCCATCAGCGCCCGGGCCAGGATGAGCTGGGTGGGCGTCTGGGCATAGGACGACAGCAGCGAGGCCAGGCCGAACATGGTCATGCCGATCATCAGCATGCGCTTGCGGCCGATCCGGTCGCCGATCACGCCGAACGTGAAGAGCAGCCCGGCGAACACGAGCGTGTAGGAGTTGATCGCCCATTCGAGCTGGCTCTGGCTCGCGCCAAGCCCGCCCCTGGGCTCGGAGATCGTCTTGAGCGCGATGTTCAGGACCGTGTTGTCCAGGACGATCGCTACCAGGCTGATGACCAGGACGCCGAGGATGACCCACCGGCGCCGCTGAATTGTCTGCGGATCCATGCTTTCCTTTGAACTCGCCGGGAACAGCGCCCGGCTGGCGGCGTGCTGCGAGGTGACTGCCGCGGCCCCGGCCTGCGGCAGTCCAATTACCGATACGATACGTCATCGTATCGTATCTCACCAAGCCCGCCGCGCGGGCCGGCGGCGGGCCCGCGCGGCCTGTTCCGCAGCGGCGCCGCATGTCATCATCGAGGGGTCCGGGTACGCCGCAGGGGCGCCTCGAGACATGGAGGACCCAGATGACATCGCATCAGGAGGACCAGGGGACGGCCGCGACCAGCCAGCGGACCGCAGCACCGGCAGAGCCGCTGTACGGCGGCAAGGCAGGACGGCGCGTCACCGTCCGGGACATCGCCGCGGCCAGGGCGCGCGGCGAGAAGTGGCCCATGCTCACCGTCTACGACGCGCTGACCGCGCGGGTCTTCGACGACGCCGGGATCCCGGTGCTGCTCGTCGGTGATTCAGCATCAATGGTGGTCTTCGGGCACGACTCGACCATCCCGGTCACCGTTGACGAGCTGCTCCCGCTGACCGCCGCGGTGGTCCGGGGCAGCAGCCGGGCGATGGTCGTCGCGGACCTGCCGTTCGGCTCCTACCAGGTGTCGCCGCAGGCGGCGCTGACCGCGGCGACCAGGTTCCTGAAGGAGGCTGGCGCGCATGCGGTCAAGCTGGAGGGCGGCCACCGGGTGATCCGGCAGGTCGAGGAACTCGTCGCGGCGGGCATCCCGGTGATGGCGCACCTCGGGCTGACTCCCCAGTCGGTCAACGCGCTCGGCGGGTACCGGGTCCAGGGCCGCGGCGAGGACGGCGAGCAACTGCTGCGCGACGCCAAGGCGCTGCAGGCGGCCGGGGCGTTCTCGGTCGTCCTCGAGGCCGTCCCCGCGCGGCTGGCCACCGCCGTCACGGCCAGCCTCTCGATCCCGACGATCGGGATCGGCGCCGGGCCGGGCTGCGACGCCCAGGTACTCGTCTGGCAGGACATGGCCGGGCTCACGCCGCGGACCGCGAGCTTCGTGAAGAAATACGCGGACGTCGCCGGCATTCTCCGCAGCGCTGCCCAGTCGTTCGCCAGCGAGGTCGTCGCGGGCTCGTTCCCGACGGAGGAGTATTCCTACCGCTGAGCGCCGCTGGCTGGCCGTGCTCGTTATCGCTATATGTCGGTTATCCGCAGCCCGGCATGCGCCTTGTACCGGCGGTTGACCGAGACCAGGTTCGCGGTGAGCGCCTCCACCTGCCCGCAGTTGCGGAGCCGGCCCGCGTAGACGCCGCGCACTCCAGGTATCCGGGCCGCCAGCGCCTGGACCAGGTCAGTGGCCTGGCGGTCGTCGCCGAGCACCAGCACGTCCAGGTCGAGCTCGGTGATCTCGGGATCGAGCAGCACGACGGCCGACACATGGTGGAACGCGCCGACCACGCGGGTGCCCGGCAGCACGGCGGCCGCCTGCTGCGCCGCGCTGCCGTCGGGCACCGGGAGCGGATAGGCGCCGCGCGCGTCGAAGCCGATCGGGTTGACGCAGTCGATCAGGATCTTGCCGTCCAGCACCCCGGCGAGTGACGCCAGCAGCTCCCGGTGACCTTCCCAGGGCATCGCCGCGATCACCACGTCGGCCGCCGCGGCCGCCGCGGCGTTGGCGGCGCCGGTGACCTGCGGCGGGCTGCCGATGGTAGCTGCGGCCGCCACCGCCCGATCGGCGTCCCGCGACCCGATGATCACCCGGCTGCCCGCCATGGCCAGTCTGCTGGCCAGGCCGCGGCCCTGGTCACCGGTGCCGCCGAGGACGCCGATGACCAGCCGGGCGACATCGACGGCGGAATCGGGAGATACCTGCGCAGCAGCCATCTCCCGATCTTGCCAGAGACTGCCGTCCGGCGCCGCGACGCAGTCGCCGACGCCCTCACAGTGGTCAGGCAGTTGACGGGCGCCGCACACTGTAATAAATTCCAATGAATGGAGAATAGTTCAGCAGAGTCGGCGGAGCCGGGGCGCGGTGGGACGGAAGCGCCGCGCAAGTCCTGGCATGGGGTGCACAAGGCGCTGGCTGACCCGCTGCGCATCCGGCTATGGGAGTGGCTGGCGGAAGCGCCCCGGTCAGCGCGGCAGCTAGCCGACTGCGCCGGGCTGCCCGCTGATCGCCTCTATTACCACCTCGGCCAGCTGGAGAAAGCGGGACTGATCGAGGTCGCCGAGTACCGGCCGCTGGCCCGCGGCAAGGTCGAGCGGGTGTACGCGCCTGCGCAGGCCGAGCCGCCCGGCGACGACGCCGCCCCGGAGGAAACCGCGGCGTTCCTCGGATCGATGCTGGAGGCCACCGCGATGGACATCACCGTCGCATACCAGGCCAGGCAGGCGGGCCGCCGCCGGGAGGTCGGCCTGCACCGCGGCGCGCTCCGGCTCACCGACAAGGCGCTGGCCGAGCTGCGCGGCCATATCGAGCAGCTCGCCGCCCGCTTCGCCGATCCCGGTGCCGACGGAACCTGGACCCGGGTCGTCATGACGCTCGTCGACCTGCAAGACCGTCCTGAGGCCGACCCCCCGCCAAGGAGCCCAGCATGAACGATGTCAGCACACAGCCGACCCGCCTGGCCGTCCGCGCCTCTGACGCTGAACGGGAGCAGACAGTCGCGCTGCTGCAGCGCAACTTTGCCGACGGCCGGCTGGCCCAGGCCGAGCTCGAGGAACGAGCGGGTGCCGCCTACCAGGCGCAGACCACGGCCCAGCTACGCGATCTCACCGCCGATCTGCCCGCCGCTGAGCAGCAGCCGCCACGGCCGGGCATGTTCCTGGACCGGCGGCTGCTATGCATCCTGTTGTGCGTCCATCCCCCGGCGGCCCTGGTCTACTGGCTGCTGTCGCTCTGCCGAGACCGGCCGCAGTCGGCCCGGAGCCACAACAGCCCCGAGCGCAGAAACGACTAATCCGCGCACAGCCACCCAGACAACGTCGGCATGCTGGATCCGGGGATCGCGTACCTGCCGCGGTGCCGGATCCGCGGGATCCGGCACGTGACACCGGTCAGGAGTCGAGGCTCAGCACCATAGTCGGGCGCTCGATCACGTGGTCGTCGCGCAGCGGCCGCACGGCGGTACCGATCGCGAAGAACTCGGTCGTATGCGAACCCCAGGTGTGGCTGTGCTGGCGGAGCTGCACCCCGACGATGCCCTCGGCGTGCAGTTCCTCCGCCTCGGCCTGCATCCGGCTCATCGCCAGCTCGCGGGCGTCATACAGGGCCTGGGTGAACTGCTCGAGCTCGACGTTGCGGCCGATGTTGCCCAGCTTGCCGCCGAGCTTCTGGTGCGCGATGTGGTAGACGCAGGACCCCATCACCATGCCCAGCGGGGCATATCCGGCCCGGATCAGCGTCCAGAAGTCCTGGCCGGACAGGTCGGAGGTGAAGGGCAGGTTCTTGTTGTTACGCCACTCCTTGACTCCACCGCCGCCCGCCTCCGGCTCGGCGTGGACCGCCGTGCCGACCGCGATGAACTCGGCAATGTCGTTGCCGAATTCCTTCATCTCCACGTCGAGCCGGACACCCACGATGCCGTCCGCGCCCAGCGCCTGGGCCTCGGCCTCCATCCGGGTCATGGCCAGCTCCCTGGCGTGATACATGGCCTGGGACAGCACGTCGAGTTCCTGGTTCTTGCCCCAGCGGCCGACCTGCAGGCCGACGTGGTAAATCGAGCTGCCGAGCACCAGCCCGAGCGGCCGGAAGCCGCACTCGCGCACCAGCAGGAACTCGTTGACCGAGAGGTCCGAGGTGAAGATCGAGCCGGGCTTTCCCGGCCGGAGCTCGGCAAGGCGCTTCATCGCGTCCTGCGGCACGCCCAGCACGCCGAATTCCGTGCTCTGCTGCTGGTCGGTCATTGCTCTCCCTTGACTGCGTTCGGCCCCGTTGTGTGCCCGGCTTGCGGCTGGCCTGCCGGTCAGCTGCCCAGCTTGATCCGCGCCGCCTGGCGGCGCTGCGGGTCGAGGGACATGATGGCAAGACTGGAGGCGGGCGCCGGATGGCGCGGCCCGGCGAACCGGACCGTGGCCGTGCCGATGATCGTTACCTCCACGATGTGGTCTTTCCTGTGCTCCTGCATCGGGCACTCCCGGTCGCGGACCCGCATGTCCATGCTGGACACCACCACGCCTTCGGCACCGAGCCTGGTGACGTCCCGTTCCAGCTGCGCGCGCGCGTCGTGCCGGCCCTGGTTGACCAGGTCGGTGTAGCCGACCACCTCGGAGTTCCCGGCCCCCCAGCTGGTCTGGTTGATGGTCAGCCAGTCATCGTGCCGGGCGCCGATCGAGATGCCGAGCGCGAAGCCGGCCGGCGCCCAGCCCGCCATGATCAGCTTCGCGAAGTCCTGGCCGGACAGGTCAGAGGTGAACGGCCTGGGCAGGTGCACGCCGCCGGGCGCGCGCACCGCAGTGCCGATCGCCTTGAACTCAAGGCCGCCGGCCGGGAACCGGCCGATCTCGATCGACGCGCTGACTACGCCGTGCCCGCCCAGCGCGGTGCACTCGGCGGACATCCGGTCGATGGCCTTGTGCCGTGCCTCGTACATGGTCTGCACCAGGGCGTTATACGAGCCCATTCCGCCCGCCCCGGACACCGCGGTGATGCTCCGGTACGGCGTGACGTAGCCCCCGTAGCCCGCCCAGGCGCCCGGGCAGTTGTACCCGCCGGTGTAGCCGACGTTGTAGACCGCCGCGCCGAGCACCTGCCCGACCGGCTCGAAGCCGACGCTCCTGATCGCCGCGAATTCGTCCGCGGACAAGGCCGAGCTCCAGGTGCCGCTGCCGCGGATCTCCGCCATCCGCGCTCTGGCGGCCGGCGGCAGTCCGCCGGGCTGATCCTCGGTCACCCGCATGCCCCTTTCGGGCCGGATTGGCAGTTGCCCTTACGATACCGGCCGCCGGCCTTGGTCCGGAGTATCAGCGCCGCTGGCCAGCCCGGCCGGCTGGCCACTGCGCCAGCTAGCCGCCGTGCCGACTGGCCACTGTGCCGACTGGCTACTGCGGCGGCTGGCCACTGCGGCCGCTGGCCAGAGCCTGCCCGGCGTAGCGCCTTAGTTGCCGCCTTCGTCCTGGGCGTCCCACTCCTCGTTCCGCCGCCTGGCGGTCTCGAGCGCGTTCGCCGCCGCCTCCCGGGTCGGATACGGCCCGAGCCGGTCCTTGCCCGGGCAGCCCTCGTCGGGCTCGACCGCCATGTGCCTCAGGCAGAACCACCAGTGCTGCTCAGCGTTCATGGCTACTACACTTCCAGATCATGACGACGTTGCTCCAGCCCGGGCGGGTTTCCCCGCTGCGGCAGGTCCCCGCGAACATCATTCGCCCCGAGTACGTGGGCAAGCGGTACCCGAAGACCGGCGAGCCCGACGTCAAGGACGCCGAGA
The DNA here is from genome assembly GCA_963707065.1 of uncultured Actinomycetes bacterium. Classification (GTDB taxonomy): domain Bacteria; phylum Actinomycetota; class Actinomycetes; order Streptosporangiales; family Streptosporangiaceae; genus Palsa-506. The sequence continues at coordinate 105,987 of CAVPPJ010000038.1, read as the reverse complement.
CGATCGAGCGCATGCGGGTGGCCGGCCGGATCGCGGCGCGCGCACTGGCCGAGGTCGGCAGGCACGTGGTGCCCGGCGTCACCACGGACGAACTGGACCGCGTGGGGCACGAGTTCCTCTGCGACCACGGCGCGTACCCGAGCACGCTCGGCTACCGCGGTTACCCGAAGTCGCTCTGCACGTCGCTGAACGAGGTGATCTGCCACGGCATCCCGGATGACACGGTGATCGCCGACGGCGACATCGTCAACATCGACATCACCGGCTACATCGGCGGCGTGCACGGGGACACCAATGCGACCTTCCTGGCCGGCGTGGTAGATGAGGAGTCCAGGCTGCTGGTCGAGCGCACCAGGGAGGCGATGATGCGCGGCATTCGCGCGGTAGCGCCGGGGCGGCCGCTGAACGCGATCGGCCGGGTCATCGAGTCCTATGCGCGGCGGTTCGGCTACGGGGTGGTCCGCGATTTCACCGGGCACGGCATCGGCACCACCTTCCACTCCGGCCTGATGGTGCCGCATTTCGACGACCCGGACACTGCCGTGATCATGGAACAGGGCATGACCTTTACGATCGAGCCGATGCTCACCCTCGGCTCGATCGCCTACGAGGTCTGGCCGGATGGCTGGACGGCCGTCACCAGGGACCGTAAGCGGACCGCGCAGTTCGAGCACACGCTCCTGGTCACTGCCGACGGCGCCGAGATCCTGACGCTCCCGTAGCGACGGCCGCGTCGCCGCTGGCCGCTGCGGCGGCGTGCCTCCGGACGCCGCGGCCGATGACGACGGCCAGGGCCAGCAGCGCGATCAGGAACCCGGCCGCGCCCGCGGCCGCGAGCCGCTCGCGCACCGCAATCCGCGCCGAGTCACGGCGCACGACCCGGATCGGCCCCGGCGGCGGCCCGGAGCCGAACCGGGCCGCCGCCGGGGCCAGGCCTGTTGCGGGCCGCTGGCCGGCCAGCCGGGCCGCCGCCCTGAGTGCGGCCGCGGCATCGACCTCGCCGAAGCCGCGGCCGGGACTGTAGCCGCCGGCCGGCCGGTCCCGCGCGGAACTGACCAGTGCCTGCCGGACCAGGGCCGGGCCCAGCCGCGGGTACCGCGACCTGATCAGCGCGGCCACTCCGGCCACGAAAGCCGACGCCGGGCTGGTGCCGTTGACCGCCAGATAGCCGCCGCCGGCCGACGCGCCGACCACGTCCACGCCGGGTGCGCAGATCACCACGGATGCGTTGCGGTCGGAGAATGATGCCCGCTGGTGCGCCGCGTCGACCGCCCCGACGGAGATGACCCCGGTGAAGGACGCCGGGTAGGAATACCGTGACCGGCCCGGCCCGGCGCCGTCGTTCCCGGCCGATGCCACCACCACGACGCCGTGAGAGACGGCGTAACCGACCGCCAGGCGCACCTGCCGGGCGGCGCTAGCCGAGCCCAGCGACATGTTGATCACCCCGGCGCCACGGCGGACCGCGTACCGGATCCCGCTGGCGATCGCGTCCTCGTAGTGGACGTTCGCGTTGTAGATGGGGAAACCCGGCTCGTCGTCGTCCAGGATGACCCGGACCGACAGGATCCGCGCCGCCGGGGCGACCCCGATCACCCCGCTGGCCTGGCCGGGGCCGCTGCCGTGGCCGGCGATCAGGGAGGCGATGAAGGTGCCATGCCAGTGCGGCGGGCGGTAGCCGCGCGGATTAGCGCCCCTGGCGTAGTCCGGCCCGGTGATCACGGAGCCGCGCAGGTCCGGCACCCGCGTGTCGACGCCGGTGTCGAGCACCCCGATGATCACGCCCTGGCCTCTGGTCGACCGCCAGGCGGCCGGCACGCCGATGGCGGCAAGCTCCGCCAGATCGCTTGCCCTGGCCTGCTGGCCCGCGCCCGCGTCCGTGCCCGCGGCGCGAGTCGGCCAGGCCGTGGCGCGAGGCGGCCCGGCCCTGGCGCGAGCCGCCCCGGCCGCCGGTCCGGCAGCGCCGAGCGTCACTATGACGGCGGCCAGCACGAGGGCCGCCACGGGCCGCGCGACGGCTCGCGGCGGCCGGGTCAGCACAGCCACTCCGCGCCCGCGCAGGTGACGGCCGGGGCCTTGCTGAGCGGCCCGAGAACCTCGGCGGCCAGCTGCCGGGCCGGGCGGAAGATCACGTACCGGAGCGGCCCGGGCGCGGGAGCAGGCCGGCCGTCGGCGTAGCCGGCTACCACCAGCGCGACGTACGGCCCCTGCTGCCGCCCCGTCATGACCTGGCGGGACACGTCGGTGAAGCGCGCGGCCGCCGTGCCGGGCACGGCCAGCGCGCGCAGGCCGTACCACGGGGCTCGCTCCGTCGCCAGGACTGCGGCATTGCCGCGGACGCTGAAGCGGCCGGGAACGAAGCGGCCAGGCGGCCCGCCGGGCGGGTCGCCGGCCAGGGCGCGCACGAAGGCGGCAGCCCCCCGCGGCCCGGCGAAGGCAAAGACCCCGACGGTGTAGACGACGCCCTGCAGCTGATCCGCGTAGGTTGCCCGGAGCGCCGCGCGGCAGCCGTCCTGCAGTGCCTGGCGGCCGGCCGTGGCCGCGACCGCGGACCGGCAGCCGGATCCGGCCGAGATCCCCTCCCGCCGCGCGGTCTCGCTGGTCCGCAGCGCGGTGAGGTAGCCGAGCCCGGCCGGGAAGATCCGGCCGGCCGGCCAGGCCCGCCAGCGGCTGGCCACCGCGGCAGCCGCCGCCGCGGACCGCTCCGCCGCCGTCGGCGGCCTGGTCAGCTCGGCATGGGCACTCGACCCGGCCGTCACTCCCAGCGCCAGGCAGCACAGTGCCGCCGCCGCGATGCAGGCACCCGGCAGCGCCCGCCTGACCCAGCCGGGCCCGCTCTCCCCCTCATCCGGCGACGAAGCCTCATCGAGCGACGAGGCCTCATCCGGCGACGAGGCAAGCCCGCCGGATGGTGGAGTGGTCATCCGCGAATGCTAGTGGGCGGTGCGCGGTCACACCCCGCCGGCAACTCGTTCCTGCACGCCTTCCCACCACCGGGGCTCCGGCTTGGCCGTCTCGATCCACCAAGTGGCGCCGCTGGCCTGGTAGGGCTTCGCGATCTCGGGGACATCGGCCGGCACCTGCGCGACCTCGGCCCACACCACCAGGTCGTAGTCCGCGGCCGGACGCCCCGACGCGGCCGGACCTCCCGACGCGGCCAGACGCCCCGACGCGGCCGGACCTCCCCGACGCGGCGGAGCCGCGCGCCGCGGCGATCGTCGCGCCGACGCCGGCAATGTCCTCGGCGGACGGCCGGATCAGGCTGCCGCCGGCGAACCGGATCGGCACCATGCCGTCCCAGCGCGCGGCCCTGGCGATCGGCCTGGCCGCGGGAAGCACGCCGCCGACCCAGACCGGGATCCGCGGCCGCTGCACTGGTGTCGGCGTGAACCGGACCGGGTCAACGGTGAAATGACTGCCCTGGTAGGAGAACTTCGCACCGCTCCACAGCCCGGCCAGGACATCAAGCCCTTCGTCGAGAAGCTCCGCGCGCTCGCGCTCGCCGGCCGGCTCATGGAAGATGCCGAAATCGCCGTAGGCCGGCGAGCCGATGCCGACGCCGAGGATCAGGCGGCCGTTGCTGAGCCGGTCCAGGGTAGTTGTCTCCTTGGCCAGCTGCCAGGGCCGCCGCCGCGGCACCGGCGTGATCATCGTGCCGAGGCGGATCCGGGTGGTACTCGCGGCTACCACGGCCAGGACCAGCCACGGGTCGACGATCGGCGGGCCCTCGCCGGTGTTGGAGAAGACGATGTGATCCCAGAGGAAGAAGCCGTCGAACCCGGCCCGCTCGGCCTCGATTCCTAGCCGGGCTAGCTCCATCGGGTCCTCGGCAAAGCACGGCACGGCCAGGCCACGCGCCAGGGTAGCCATGGCTAGGAGACCCTAACGGCCGCGGACGTGCCGTGCGAAGCGGCCAGGATTGCCTTGAGCACCGCCGGTCCCCCGGCCTTGACCGCCAGGTGCCGGTCGGCCAGCTCGCGCTGCGCGGCCGCATCACCGGCGAAGGCCCGGCAGCAGCGCTCCGGCTCCACGTTGGCCAGCGCGAGTATCGCGCCCGCGGCGCCCAGCGGGCCGGCCAGCGCCAGCAGCGCGGACGACCCGACGTACGTCGCGCCGGCGTAGTGAGCGATCTCGTCAAGCAGCCGGTCCGCGAGGCCGGAAGAGTCCTTCACCCCGGCGACCGGCAGGCCGGCCAGTGCATCGACCGGCACGCCGGGGGCCGACACCCACGGGATGTGGTACGCGAGCACCGGCCGGCCGTCTGCCGCCGCCCGAATGCCCTCGTAGTAGGCCAGCAGGTCGGCGCTGCCGGGCGGAGGCCAGGCCAGGACCGCGTCCGCGCCGGCCCGGCAGGCCGCCGCGGTGAGGTCAGCCGCCCGCTGCGCCGCGGCCGCGCCCGTGCCGGCCAGCACCGGGATACCGGCCGGCACGGCTTCGCGGACGGCCGTGACGATCGCCGTGCGCTCGGCGTCCGTCAGGGTGCCTGCCTCGCCCGTGGTGCCGCACGCCAGCACCGCGCGGGCGCCGCGATCGGTCAGGTCGCGGGCGAGCGCCGCCGTCGAGGCCGTGTCAACGCCGCCGTCGGCGGCGAAGATCGTCACAAGGGCGACGCCCACACCGGTGAACACGCTCATCAACCACTCCGCCCTGCCTGCTCCGGACGCGCTCTGCGCTGGTCAGGCGCGGCGCTCTGGTCAGCCACTCTGGTCAGCCGCGGCCCTGGATGCCTATACTAATTTAGTCGACAATCGACAATATGCCCGGGTAGCGCGGCGCGCGGGCCCGGGTAGCGCGTCACGGCAAGTCGCAGCGAAGGAGAGCCCGTGCGGCAGTCTCGGTTCGACGGGCGGGTCGCCGTGGTGACCGGCGGATCCAACGGAATAGGCCGGGCCATCACCGAGGCCCTGGCCGGCGAGGGCGCCCGCGTCGTTATCTGCGACCTGGCTGACTCGGGGTACTTCGCCGGCAACCCGGCGGTCGTCACCGTCACCGGGGACGTGGCCGAGCACGGGCTGGCCGACCGGGTGCTCGGCGAGGCCGTCTCCCGCTGGGGCCGGGCCGACGTCCTGGTCAACGATGCCGCCTCCTATCCCGACGGGACCCTGCTGGAGATGCCGGCGGACTCGTGGGACCGGGTGTTCAGGGTGAACGTGACCGGCGCCTTCATGATGACGCAGGCATTCGCCCGGTACCGGGTTGGCCAGGCGGCATCGGGTGCCGCGGACGCCGGGCCGGGCGCCGCCGTGGTCAGCATCTCGACCGGATCCGCACGGAACCCGCGGCCGGGTGGCGCCGCCTACAGCGCTTCCAAGGCGGCGGTCGAGACGATGAGCAAGGTCTTCGCGATGGAGCTCGGCCCGCACGGGATCAGGGTGAACGTCGTCTCCCCCGGCTACATCGACGTGCGCGAGTGGAGCGACGCGTACCCGGACCGGGCACCGGACGAGCTGCGGGCCGCCCTGGTCCGGTCCATTCCGCTCGGCCGGGCCGGCGATCCGCGCGATATCGCCGAGGCGGTGCTCTTCCTGGCCTCGGACGCGGCAGCCAACATCACCGGCACCGTGCTGGAGGTCGACGGCGGATCCAACGCCGGCCGGTACTCGCTGGCCGCGCACGGAGCCGGGCGGGGCAATGACCGGGGATAACGGGGACGGGGCCGTGACCGCGGGCAGCCAGGCGGACATCCCGATCATCGAAACCCGGGACGTTTCCCGGCACTTCTCCGCCGGACGAGCGGCAACCGGCCGGTCCCGGGTGACGCTCAAGGCCGTCGACGGGGTATCCCTGGCCATCCGCCGCGGCGAGACACTCGCCCTCGTCGGCGAGACCGGCTCGGGGAAGACGACCTTCGGCCGGCTCCTGCTCGGCCTCTACCGGCCGACCAGCGGCGACATCCTCTACCAGGGCCAGAGCATCCTGGACCGCAAGGGCCAGGCGGCGCGTGCCGTCCGGCGCCAGATCCAGGGGGTCTTCCAGGATCCCTATTCCTCGCTCAACCCGACGATGACGGTCGGCCAGTCGCTGGCAGAGGTGCTGAAGGTCCACCGGGTCGTCGGGCGGCAGGACCGCGCTCAGAAGGTCGCCGAGCTGCTGGAGACCGTCGGCCTGTCCCCCGCCCAGGCATCCCGCCGCCCGCTGGCCTTCAGCGGCGGGGAGCGCCAGCGGGTCGGCATCGCCCGCGCGCTGGCAGTCAGCCCGGAGATCGTCATCGCCGACGAGCCGCTGTCAGCCCTGGACGTGTCCATCCAGGCACAGGTGCTGAACCTGATGATCAGGCTCCAGGAGGAGCGCGGGCTGACCTACCTGTTCGTCACCCATGACCTCGATGTCGCCCGGCATATCAGCCAGCGCACGGCCGTCCTGTACCTGGGCAGGGTGATCGAGTACGCGCCCACGACCAGCATTTTCGACCAGCCGCTGCACCCCTATACCCAGGCGCTGGTGCGCGCGGCGCCCCGGCTCACCACCGAGCGCAAGACAGTCAAGCCGGCGCTCACCGGCGACATCCCGAACGCGATCGACCGGCCGCCTGGCTGCCACTTCCACCCGCGCTGCCCCCTCGTCATGCCGGTCTGCAGGGTGCAGGAGCCGCAACTGCGCCAGCTGTCGCCGACTCAGTCGGTCGCGTGCCACCTGCACGACCCGGACACGCTGGCCGCGGCCGCCGGATGACCCCGGGGCGATCGTAGGCTGAGCCCGCCAGGCTGGCGGGGCCGTTGTAGGTTTGATCAGACGGCCGCCGGGCCGGCGGGAGCGAGAAGCCATGGCCGAGCCACTGGTGCTGACGCCTGAGGAGTGAGCTCATGGGCACGGTCTTTGAGCGTCCGGTCGACGTCAGGTGGCGTGACGTGGACGCTCTGGGTCACGTGAATCACGCGGTGTTCCTGACCTACCTCGAAGAGGCCCGGGATGCCTTCTACATCCGCGCCCTCGGCAGTGATCCGGTCTACGTGGTTGCCCGGATTGAAATTGACCTGCGCGCGGAGGTCCGCTATCCGGACCGCCGGGTGACGGTACGCATCGAGGTCGAGCGCCTGGGAACGACAAGCCTGACAACCCGCGAGACGATCCTTACGCCATCAGCGGAGACAGCGGCCGAGGCGCGCGTCGTCACGGTCCACTGGGATGCTGCCAACCGCAAGCCGGTCCCGTTCAGCCCGGCCGAGCGCACGGAACTGGCGGCAGCCATGACCAGTGACCCGTCCCGGCCTAGCACTGCCTGAAGGTCTTCGACGACGCCGTGCTGGCTAGCCGGCTGACGAGCCGGCACCTGCCCGCATTCTGACGGACTGCCGGCCTGCTCCAGGCCCGCGAAACCAGTACCGCAGCGGGAAAGGGCCTGGGTGAACTGTGGCGGTCCCAGGTCGACGATGAGCCGCCCGCCGCCGGCCAGGCTCTGCCATGCGTTACGCAGCGCGGCGGTTCCCTCCGCCCGCACCGCTTCCCAGCATGATCGCACCCATCACCGGTAGCCCTCCAGCCAGCCGAAGGAATCCTCGGCCCGGCCGGTCGACGGGCGGTACTCCAGCCCGACCGCGCCCTGGTAGCCCTTGCGGGCGAGGTGATCAAGGACGAAACGGTAGTTGATCTCACCAGTACCCGGCTCGTGCCTGCCGGGCACGTCGGCAATCTGGATATGGCTGATCAGCGGCCAGTACTCATCGAGGGTCGCGGTGATGTCCCCTTCCATCCGCTGCATGTGATACGCGTCGTACTGCAGCCGGACATTGGGACGTGCCACTTCGCCGGCGAATGTGGCCGCGGCAGCCGTCGTGGTCAGCAGGTACGGCCCGTTATCCATCGGGTTGATGGCCTCGATCATGACCTCGCAGCCCGCCTCGGCTGCCTGGTCAGCGGCCCAGGCCACGTTGTCCCGCGCGCATGCGAGCTGCTCGCCGAGTGAGTAGCGCCGCTGCCGGAGGCCGATCAGGAGATTCAGCCGTTCGCACCCGCAGGCCCGGGCTACCTGGAGCGCGGCCGGCACGCCGGCTCGCAACTGCTCCCGGCGCCGGGGATCGGCGGCAAGGCCACGGTCCCCGGCCGCCATCTCGCCGGCATCGAAATTCAGCAGCGCCAGCCGCAGGTTCCAGCGGGCCGTCAGCCCGGGCAACGACTCCGCGGCGCCGGTGCCCGGCCACCACAGCTCCACAGCGCGGAACCCGGCACGGGCCGCCCGCTCGAAGCGGTCGGCCAGCGGCAGATCCGCCCACAGCATCGACAGGTTCGGCGCGAAAAGCATGCTGCCATCATGCCCCGTAGATCATCAAGCACGGCGGCATGACCACGCCGCACGGAACCGCCGCTAACCGCCATCCGTGCGGCTGGCTGACCATGGCGGCGGATGGCGCCCCAGCCCGCCGGTGAGATGATGAGGCCGATGGATGAGGCAACGGTCGCCATCTATGAGCGCCGGGCAGCCGAGTGGGGCGAGCGGCGCGGGGACGCTGCCGACGATCTGGGGCTTCGCTTCCGTGCACGCGCAGGCGGCGGGCTCGTCGCGGACCTCGGCTGTGGCAGCGGCCGGTACCTGGGGCAGATCGGCCAGCCGGTCGTGGGCGTCGACGCCACCGCACAGATGCTGGCCCTGGCCTCGGGCCGCGGTTATCCGCTCGTCCAGGCCGACCTGGAGCGGCTGCCGTTCGGCAATGGCGTCCTCGACGGCGCCTTCGGCCGGCATTCCTACTTGCACCTGCCGCGCGAGCGCCTTGCCGCCGCGCTGGCCGAGGTGTCGCGGGTGCTGCGGCCGGGCGGGCTGCTCATGATCACCTTGATCGAGGGGACCTATGCGGGTCATGCCCTGCCAGGAGACGACCTGCCCGGTCGCTACTTCGCGTGCTGGACCGAGCCGGACCTGATCGGGACGCTCAGCGCCGCCGGGTACGCCGATATACGCGTCGTGCGTGCCGGACGGCGTCACGGCTCCCCCGACCTGCAGGCGACCGCCCGGAGCAGAGCCTCCCGGTGACCGCCCGGCTAGCCGCCGCGCGTCAGCTCGCCGGCGGCAAGGCGGGCTATGTCGCTGGCCGTCAGCGGCCCCGTGCTGCCGTGGCGCACTTTCACCGGGCCGCCGGCCGCGCAGATCTGCGCTGCCAACTGCTCAGCATCGGACGCCGAGACGGCCAGCCGCTGGAGGCGCTCGCCGCTGAGGTCGACCCACAAGGACGGCCTACGGGCGCGAACGCGTCCCAGCCGGGGAGCCGCACGCGCAGCATGCCCTTGCTGACCTGGACGTTGATCACTGCAAACAACTCCCTTCACCGGCCCGTGCCTTTCCGGGGAAACGAGCAAGGCCGGCCATCACAGGCTAAGACGGGGCGCAAAGTGCCCCCGGCGGCAGCCAGCGCCGCCATGCCATGAAGAGCATGGAGGATTTGCCCGCCGGAAACGTGCGGATCCTCCAAGATCATTTGCAGACGGTCAGCGGCGCTCGGGAAACCTGACCGACTCGTATCAGGCTCCTTACAAGCGAGGGGCCACAGACCTCTTGGGGAGGGCTCACCGCGAGTGGGGAGCAAGTAAAGCGCTTGCAGGTGGCCGCTCCGCTAGAATCGATCCGCATCACGACACGCCGGAGAGTGGGCCGCCGACCTCCCGGAACCCGGCGGCAGCGAAGACGCTGCGGCTGCCCACGTGCAGCTCGCCCCAGGTGATCTCCTTCCCCGGTTCGGTGATCATCGCGTAACCCTCCAGCGCGCGGGCGCCGCGCTCGCCCGCGAAGCCGACCGCGGCCAATGCGAGCGCGCGGCTGACACCGCTGTGCCGGAACTCGGTGCCGGGCAGTCACGGACAAGGAAATTGGGCGCTGACCAGCAACGTTGCCGGTCCGGCCTGGCCGTAGATCGCCTTCTAAGCAGCCGGCCGCGCTTCATTTCGGCTCGCACCAGATGACTACGGCCCGCACCGCGGGGTGCAACAAGACATCATCTTTGCCTGGGCGCCTGGACCAGATGTCCGGCGGCCATTCCCACTTGGCCTGGTCCTGGTGGCCCGGACGGTCCAGAGCACATCCGCGCCGAAGCACGAAGATGACATACCTGCACGCGACATGACCGCTTCTGTCGTCGGGCTCGATCGACTGCAGCCTGTTCAGGTCGGGCTCGGCTGTAGCCACCCAGATGCCGTCCCGGAGGCCGAGGGGCTGAATCACCGGCTCATCGCCCAGCGGCAAATTCCCATTTCCAGCCCGGCCAGCGCCTGGCCGGTGACGGCACGGGCCTCTTCCTGGCTGCCTGCCTCAATGGCGAACCGCAGCCACAATGTCCAGCGCGCCTCCCGCTCGGCCGGGGTCATGATGCTCGCGGGCTGGTCGGGCGGGATGTCTGCGGTCATTACCGCTCTCCTCTTGTTGCCGTAAACGCAGCCTAGGGTCATCCACGGCGATTCACGGTCATTCACGGAGCAACCGGCAGCGCTCCTAGCCTGTACAACCGCAGGTCTGCGGGTCAGGGGTTGCGAGTTCCCTTAGCTCCGTCAGGCACCGTCACTAAGAGCATGGAGAATCCGCCCGCCAGACCGTGCCGGATCCTCCAAGATCATTACGGCCCCGGTCCGGCCAGCCGCGGGGAGCTGGGCGCGGAGGAGCTCGGCCAGAGGGTCAGCGGCGCTCGGGAAAACCCGCCATGTAGTGCTCGTACAGGGCGGCGCGCAGCTGCCCGATGTCCCCGTCCTCAACCGTGTCGCAGAGCGAGCGATGCCGGTCCACCGCCTCGTCGAGGCTGATCCCCTGCCGCTCGATCTCGGATCGCATCAGCGCGCCCATCTGGCTGTTCAGCACGCTCCACAGATCCTTCAGCCTGCGGCGCCCCGACGTCTCCAGCAGCAGCTCATGAAATCGGGTGTCACACGCCACCAGGGCGTCCGTGTCATCAGCTGCGGCGGCCGCGGCCATTTGCTCCAGGGCCGCCTGCAGCGCGCCGACCAGCTCCGCGCGCTGGTCACCGAAACCCTGGCTGACGCAGGCGTCCTCCAGCACCCAGCGGGCGTAGCAGACGTCCTCGGCGTCCTCCGGCGACATCCTGGTGACCACGCTGTAACGCCGCGGCACGATGGCGATCAGGCCCTCGGCCTGCAGGCTCCGCATGGCATCGCGAATGGTTCCCCGGCTGACCCCGAATTCAGCCGCCAGATTGGCCTCGACCAGGCGAGTCTCAGCCGGCAGCTCGTTGTTCAGGATGCGATGCCGCAGCGCGCGCCCGACCGCCTCGGGCAGAGAGAGATGCTCAAGAATGGTTCCGGCCCCCTTAACTCGGCCCCCAGCGCTTGTCGTCCGTCACTGTAGCTTCAGCATCGACGCCGTCAAGCCCACGTGGCTGGCTGCTTCCTGCCGTATGTCCAGCACGCTCGCCGGGCCGGTCAGGATGGGCGTGATGCCAGGCCCGTGCCCGGGCAGCGGGCTGGCGCCGTGCACCACGACGCCGACCGTGACCCACCCTCTCCGGTAGCCCATGTTGTACCTGGCATCGATGTCGGTGACGGCGACGAAATCGCCGAGCAGCACGTCGCGGGCGCCGCCGTCCGGCGGCGGCCCGGACGGCGGCGGCAGCTGCAGGTCGAGATCCCAGCTGACGGCAGGCCGGCCGAGGCCGTTGCCTGCCAGCTTGCTGGGCACCGAGCAGCGGACCCCGACGCTGACCCGCTGATCGCCGCGCGATGGCGGCGCGACCATCGGCAGGATGGCGAACATGCCGGGATCGATGTTCAGTACCGTCAGCTCCGGCGGGAATCCGTCCGGCCGGCTGCCCTGCCCGCAGGCGCGGACGCTGACCTCATCCGACGGGCGCATCGCGGCCAGGTCCGCCTGCCGGAAGGCCGCGATCACCCGGCCCGCCTCGCCGCGCTTGCCGATCACCACGCCGCGCACGCCGGCCGCGCGGCCGGTCCGCACCTTCACCTGGTTGCCGATGCAGGAGTAGATGGCCAGCGCGTGCCGGGCGGCCGGGTCGGGGTGCATGAGGCAGGCGCCGGGGGCGGCGTGATCGGCGCTGCGGCCGAAGACGGAGTCACCGAGCTGCAGGCCGAGGACGATGCCGCCATCGCCGACCGGCAGGTACGGGCGCCCGTCGCCGTCCACGCGGTACGGGCCGTCGCCGAGTTCGGGATGCTCGACCACGCCAAGCAGGTTGACCGAAACAGGCCGGGTGCTCACGGCGCGACCTCCGGCTCCTGGTGATACCAGCTGGACAAGTTGGCGGCCGGGTCATCGACCAGGCAGAACGCCTCAGCGGGGCCGCTGAGCAGCGAACTGGGACCAGGGCCGTGCCCGAACAGCATGCACTGCCCCGTCGAGATGACCCCGATGGTCAGGTAGCCCTCGCGATAGCCGCGCCCGTAGCGGTGGTCGGCGTCGGCGAGCGCGACGATGTCGCCCACCCGCAGGTCCTCCAGGCCCAGCGAGAGATCCTCGCCGAGGCCCGCGTAGGCGCCCATCAGGTCGGTGTTCGCGTACTCCGAGCTCATCCCCGCGCCCGCGCCGATCGCCTCGGCGGGCACCCTGGCGGCGACGTGCACCTCCAGGCGGCCGTCCGGCCGGGTGCCGCCCGGCATCCGCTCCAGCAGCCCGGGGGCGCAGTTCTTGACCACGATCGAGTCGTGCTCGGCGAGCGCGAGCCCCTGCCCGCATGCGGTGACCGTGACCGCGTCGCCGGTCGTGATGCCGGCCAGCACCCGCTCAGGGAAGTCGGCAAGCACGTACGCGTGCTGGCCGATCACATGGCCGGTCGCGCCGGCCGACGGGCCGGTCTCCACCCGGACCGGGTTGCCCACGCAGGTGAGGAACTGCAGCGCCATGTTGGCCGCCGGATCGCGATGCCGGACCGACGCACCGGGCTCCAGATGGTCGGACGCGTAACCGGTGGCCGGATCACCGCAGTGCACCCCCAGCGTGACGCCGCCCATCCCCGGCAGCGCGAACGGCTGGCCGTCCGGGCCCACCCGGTAGGCATGCCGGTCGGCCAGCGGCGGCCACACTTCGCCGGTCAGCACCTGACTGACGATGCGGGCTGCGTTACTCCTGATCTTCATGAGGTGCCCGGCACGCGGCCGCCGAGCGGGAAGTCGACCCACGCCCTGGTCCGGAAGGACGCCTCGAAGGCATTGATCGTCTCCTGGACGAGCGCGCCCTGCGTGAAATCACCCTGGTTGGCCTCGCCGCCGCTGAGGATCTCGGTGGCGAAGTCGGACACCAGGTTGGAGTAGAAGAGGTACTCCCACGGCTCGCCGGAATCGCCGCCGGGCGGGAAGAACCTGGCCGGGATCTCCAGCTCGGTGAACTCCACCGCGTCCTTGCGCGCCGTCCTGATCGTCTGGCAGATGCCGGCCTCGTCCACCAGCCGGATGATGATCGCGCCTTCCGATCCGTAGATCCGCGCCTCGATGCCCGGGTAGTTGCCGACCGTGACATAGGACGACTGGATCGAGGCCAGCGCCCCGGACGAGAACTCCGCGATCCACATGTCGCCGTCGTCGATGTTGGCCCTGGTCAGCAGGCCGGTGTCGCGGATCACCCGGTTCGGCACGAAGTTGCGCATGGTGCCCACGACCGAGGCCAGCGGCGCGTCCAGCCACCAGTGCATGATGTCGATGATCGGCGCGCCGTAGCCCTCGATCGAGGACACCGCGATCCGCGCCGGATCGGCGGCCGGGATCGACCTGGCGCAGCGGGGTCGACGGGTCGATCCACTGGCTGTTCTGCTCGTAGCCGTTGAAGACGTACGGCTCGCCGACGAAGCCCGCGTCGATCAGCTCCTTGGCGAAAAGGACGGCCGGCGCGTACCGGAAGGTGAAGCCCAGCTTGGTCTTCAGCCCCTTCGACCTGGCCAGCCCGGCGGCCTCGCGGGTCTTGAGGTAGCTGGCGTGCACGGGCTTCTCGCACAGCACGTGCTTGCCCGCGGACAGCGCGTCCCAGGAGATCCCGAAGTGCGGCTGGTTGCCGGTGACGACGTCGATCACGTCGATGCCCGGGTCTTCGAGCAGCTCGGTGTAGTCGGTAGTCACGGCCGGCACGGCGAACCGGCTGGCGGCCGCGGCGACGGACTCGGCGTTCACGTCGGCCAGCGCCACGACCTCCGCCCTGGGGTCGCGCTGCCAGCCGGGAATGTGCGCGCGCTGCGCCCAGCTGCCCGTTCCCACTACTGCGACTCGCAGCTTGCCTGTCATGCGCTTGCCCTCGCTTCGGGTAGTCAGCCGGACTGCGCCGGTTCGGTGCCGGATCGGCCGGGTCAGTAGCCTGCGGCCCGGTCGTACACATTGCGCAGCGGCGCGCCCGCCAGCCACCGCCGCAGGTTGTCGATGAACAGGTCCGTCAGCAGGCGGTTCTCGGCCTCCACGGTGGAGGCCGAGTGCGGCGAGATGAGCACGTTGGGCATCGCCCACAGCGGCGACGAGGCCGGCAGCGGCTCGGTCTCGAAAACGTCCAGGAAGGCACCGCCGAGGTGCCCGCGCCCGAGCGCGGCGGCCAGTGCCTGCTCATCGATAACGGGCCCGCGGGAGATATTCACGATCACCGCGCCGGAGTGCATCAGGCCGAGCTGCCGGGCGCCGATCAGGTGGCGGGTCCGGTCGGTCAGCGGGCAGGCCAGGATCAGCGCGTCGGTGCCGGGCAGCGCGGCATCGAGCTCGTTATCGCTGATGTAGGAAATCACCCCCGGCACGTCGTAGGACCGGCCGGGACGCCCGGCGCCGGTCACCTCGATCCCGGCGGCGGCCAGCAGCCGGGCTACCTCCCGGCCGATGCCGCCGAGGCCGACCAGCAGCGCCCTGCTGCCAGCCAGCTGCCGGGTGTGATGACCTTCCCAGTGCCGCCCGGTCTGCCAGCGGCTGAGCCCGGGGATGTCCTTGGTGAAGTACAGCAGCCCCAGCAGCGCGAACTCGGCCAGCGGGACCCCGTGCACGCCTGCCGCGGTCGTGATGACCAGCGGCGTCTGGGCCAGGCCGGTCCGCTGCAGGAATCCGCCGAGACCCGCGCTGGTGCCCTGGACCCAGCGCAGCCGCGGGCAGTTCGCCGCCATCTCCCCGGGTGCCTGCCAGTCGAAGTCGAAGCTCACGTCCGCGCGCGAACGCAGCTCCGCCCACCTGGCCAGCTCCGCGGCGGTCAGGTCGCGGCGGACTCCGCCGTGGTCCGCGGCGAAGCGCGGCACGGGCAGCAGGCCGGGCTCGTAGATGACCGAGAGCCGCTGGTCGGCGGCCGCGATCCGGGCCGCGTGCTCGGCCTCCAGGGGGGTCGCGATGAGGACGGTCACCGTCGCCTGGCCGGCCCCGGCAGCTGCTGTCATCCGCCCCTCACAAGGCCCCGTGGAATAATTGTCGACAGTCAACGACTATCTCAGAGGTCACGATACAGTCAAGAGCCGCAGGTCAGCGGCTTTCCTGCGGGATGAGCCCTCGATCCGGGCCGCCGCGGGTGGCCCGGAGAGTATTGACGGCCCCGGCGCCCCTTCCTACAGTGAGTGAAACGTTGTCGACAATCGACCAAATGGATGGGGTGGCCACATGCGCCGAGCCTTCCGACCCTGGACACTAAGTGCCGGACTAGCCGCCCTCGCCCTGGTCGCGGCCGGCTGCGGCAGCTCGGGCACGACGGGTGGCTCGACTGCCCCCACCGGCACGCTGAATACCCTGATCATCGCCAACGCGGTGAAGGTCGACACGCTGGATCCGGCGCAGAACTCGGTCAACGAGTCGATCTGGCTGGACCAGAACATCTACAGCAGGCTGCTGCAGCCCAACTCCACCGGCACCGGCCTGCTGCCGGATCTCGCCACGAGCTGGGATACCTCGAAGAACGGGCTGACCTATACCTTCCACCTGCGCCCTGACGCCGAGTTCTCCAACGGCATGCCGGTCACGGCGCAGGATGCCGTCTACTCCATCAACCGGTCCCGCCACCTGGCCGGCGGCTGGGGCTTCCTGCTGACGGCGGTCAAGACGGTGACCGCCCCGGACACGCACACGGTGGTGGTCAAGCTCTCCCAGCCGCACGCGCCGCTGCTCGCCGACCTGGCGATGTACGCCTACTCCGTCGTGCCGGAGAGCCTGGTCAAGGCCCAGGGCAAGGCGTTCTGGCAGCATCCGGTCGGCAGCGGGCCGTTCGTGGTCACGACCTACAACCCGGACAGCGAGGTCGACCTGGCCCGCAACCCGCATTTCTACGGGACCAAGCCGAATATCACCAAGGTCAAGGTCCTGATCGTGCCGAATGACAACACCCGGGTGCTGATGCTGGAGAGCAAGAAGGTCGACGTCATCGAGAACCCACCCGGCAACCTGGTCAACCAGATCGACAAGACGCCCGGGCTGAGCGTGCAGCTGTACCCGTCCACCCGGGTCGATTTCATCCAGCTCGATCAGCACTACAAGCCATTCAAGAACCTCTACGTGCGGCAGGCACTAAACTACGCGATCGACAGGAACGCGATCGTGAAGCTCGCCTATCAGGGCCACGCGATCCCCGGCGCGTCCTTCATGCCGTACCGGATGAAGTTCTGGAATGCCGGGCTCAAGCCTTACCCGTACGATCCCGCCAAGGCGAAGCAACTGCTGGCCAAGGGCGGCTACCCGCACGGCTTCACCACCTTCCTCATCACGGTCAGCGGCGACGTGGCCGGGCAGGCCGAGGCGGTGGTGGTGAAGTCCGAGCTTGCCGCCGTCGGGATCACCGTCAACATCCAGTCCTACGAGCTGCTTACGGCCTATGCCAAGGAAGACAACGGCCACTCGCAGATGGGCGAACGGTACTGGACCAACGACATCATCGACCCCGACGAGGTAGCGACCTTCGGCGCGGACTGCCATGGCGGCGCCAACGCCTTCAACAGCTACTGGTGCGACACCCCGACGATCAACCTCGTCAACCAGGGGCGGTCGGAGCTCAACGACGCCAAGCGCCAGCAGATGTACTACCAGATCCAGCAGAACGTCTACCAGCAAACCCCCTTCGTCGTCACCGACTACAGCCCGTACCGGTACGGCGTCGGCGGCTGGGTGAAGGGCTTCCACGTCACCCCGCTCGGCAACTACGACCTGTCCCTGGAAACCCTGACGGTGGACCAGCACTAGATCCGCCCCGGAGGTAGTGGACGCCCCCCGAGGGCGCCACTACCTCCGGCGCACGGCCATGATCACGTCCAGCCCTGATCACGTCGAGGGAGGTGGCCCGTGAGCCGCTTCGGCTCGCTCCCCCGGCGGCTCGTGCACATGGTGATCCTGCTGTTCGGCATCACCCTGGTGACCTTCTTCCTGCTCAGGCTGATCCCGGGCGACCCGGCGCTGGCCATCCTGGGCAGCAGCTACACCCACACCCGCGCCGTCGCTATCGATAGCACGCTCGGGCTCAACAGGCCGATCTGGTCGCAGTACGCGCTGTTCATGGGCAGGCTGTTCCACGGAAATCTTGGCTTCTCGTTCTTCTACGATGAATCGGCGACCACGGTGATCGCCCAGCACATCCCGCCAACTATCTTCCTCATCGTCTACAGCGCCGTACTCGCCGCACTGATCTCCCTGCCGATCGGCTTTCTCGCGGGCCTGCGAAGCGGTGGCGTCCTCGATCAGTCATCACGGGTGTTCTTCACGCTCAGCTTCGCCATGCCGGCCTTCTGGCTCGGCATCATCCTGATCCTGATCTTCAGCGTGCACGTTCCCGTCTTCCCTATCAGCGGCTTCGGCCGGGGCCTCGGTGGTCACCTCTACTACCTGTTCCTGCCGGCGTTCACGATCGCGCTGGGATTTTCCACTGTCCTGATCCGCAGCCTCCGTGCCGCGACCATCGGCACGCTCCAGTCCGAGTTCATCGACACCGCCCAGATGAAGGGCATCCGCTGGTCCCGCGTACTGCGGAAGCACGTCTTCCGCAATGCGGTGCTGGCCGTCGTCGCCGTCTACGGCGTCAACCTCGCCTACCTGATCAGCGGCACCGTGCTGGTGGAGAACGTGTTCTCGCTGCCCGGCCTCGGATCGCTGCTCGTCAACTCCGTTTCCGACCGCGACTATCCCGTAGTGCAGGGCGTGACGCTGTTGTTCGCGCTGCTCATCGTCACCATCAACCTGCTGACGGACATCGCGCAGGCTGCCCTTGATCCCCGGGTCGGCCAGGAGATCGGCACATGAGCACCATGCTGACGGCCAGCCCGTCCGAGCTGCTGATGAAGGTGGCGGCCAAGGCCGCCAGCCGCCGCAGCGGCTTCGCCCGGCGGCGCCTGGTGCTGATCGTCGGGCTCGCGCTGCTCGGGATCGCCATCGTCGCCATCCTGACCGGACCGTTGTGGCTGACCCAGTCACCCACTGCCATCGACGTGCTGCACCCACTGGCCCCGCCGCTCACGCCCGGGCATCCGCTCGGCACTGACCAGTACGGCCGGGACATCCTGGCGCGGATCATCTACGGCGGCCGGATCGACCTGGCCATCGCATTCGGCGCGACCAGCGTCACGCTGGTCTTCGGGACGGTCTACGGGCTGGTGGCCGGCTACTTCGGCGGCAAGACCGACAACGTGCTGATGCGCATCGTCGACCTGTTCTTCGCCTTCCCGTTCCTCGTCCTCATCATCGCGATCATCGCCATGCTCGGGCCCAGCATCTTCAACATGTTCGTGGCCATCTGGATCACCAGCTGGGTCGCCTACGCCCGGATCATGCGGGCGCAGACCGTCGTTGCGAAGAAACAGCAGTACGTGCTCGCCGCCCGTGCCCTTGGCTACGGCCGGCTGCGCGTGATGCTCCGGCACATCCTGCCGAATGTCGCATCCGTGGTCATCATCTTCTCGATGGTGGACGCCATCGGCAACATCATCCTGGCCTCCTCCCTCGGCTACCTCGGGCTGGGAGCGCAGCCGCCCACCCCCGAATGGGGCACGATGATCGCGGACGGCCAGAACTACATCCTCACGTCCTGGTGGCTGGCCACCATGCCGGGCCTCGCGATCGTCTTCGTCGGCGTCGCGTTCAGCCTGATCGGCGACGGACTGGCCGACGTCCTGCGGCCCGGTGACCGGTGAGCGCGACCGCCGCCCCGCTGCTGACCGTCCGGGACCTGCGCAACTACCTGTCCACCGGTCACGGCGTCGTCCGGGCCGTCGACGGAGTCTCCTTCACCGTGCACGACGCCGAGATCCTCGGCATCGTGGGCGAGAGCGGCTGCGGCAAGACGGTGACCTGCCGGACGATCATGGGACTGATGCCGCGGCGCACCGCGCATAGCAGCGGCGAGGTCATCTACCACCCCCGTGGCGACCGCAACATCCTGTCGGCCAGCAGCTCGGACTGGCAGTCGCTGCGCGGCTCGCAGCTGGCCATGATCTTCCAGGACCCGATGACGGCCCTGAACCCCGTGCTGAACATCGGGGACCAGCTGCTGGAGGCGGTCAACGCGCACGCCAGCCTGTCCCGGGCCGACGCCCACGCCCGGGCGGTCGACCTGCTGACCCAGGTCGGCATCCCCGCCCCGGCCAGGCGGATGCGCGACTACCCGTTCCAGTTCAGCGGCGGGATGCTGCAGCGCGCGCTGATCGCGATCGCGCTGGCGTCCTCCCCCCGGCTGCTGCTCGCCGACGAGCCGACGACCTCGCTCGACGTCATCATCCAGGACCAGATCCTCAGCCTGCTGCTGGAGCTGCAGCGGGAGACCGGGATGAGCATGATCCTGGTCAGCCATGACCTCGCGGTGATCAGCGAGGTATGCGACCGGATCATGGTGATGTACGCGGGCCAGGTAGTCGAGGAAGGCGACGCGGCGACCATCATCACCGAGGCCCGGCATCCCTATACCCGCGCCCTCCTCGACGCGCTGCCGCACGCGGGCCAGCGCGGCCAGCTCCGGAGCATCCCCGGCGCGCCGCCGAGCCTCATCGACGTGCCGGGCGGCTGCCGGTTCGCCCCGCGGTGCCCGCTCGCCACGGATAAGTGCCTGACCTGGGAAACCGAGCTTTTGGATACGAGCGGGCCCGGTCATCGCGCCCGTTGCTGGCGGCACGACGAGGTCGGGAGGTCAGGCGCATGGCAGGCAAGCAGCTCGGTATAGGCGTCGTCGGAGCAGGCAGGTGGGCGAACTGGGCGCACCTGCCCGGCTGGGTCAGGGACGAGCGGTGCCGGCTCGTCGCCGTGTGCGACCGTGAACTAGACCGGGCGCAGCGCGCGGCCGCGGAGTTCGGCGCGGGCCTGGCCACCGCCGACTACCGCGAGCTGCTGAAGCGGGACGACATCGACATCATCGATGTCGTCACCCGCGACACCGAGCACTTCGAGATCAACTGCGCCGCCGTGCAGGCCGGCAAGCACGTGCTCAGCGAGAAGCCGGTCGCGCATGACTACCGCGACGTGCGGATGGTCGCCGATCTCGCCGCGTCCAAGGGGCTGAAGACCAAGGTCGGGTTCACCTTCAGGTACAGCCCCGCGGTGCGGTACCTGAAGGACATGATCGACCGCGGTGACCTGGGCACGCCGTTCATCTACAACGCCTACGAGCAGAACTCCCAGTGGCTGAGCCCGATGTCGCCGCTGCGCAGCGGCGAGCGCGTGGGCGAGGGCCCGATCCGGGTGGCGTCGCTGGAGGGCTACGGCGCGCCGGTGATCGACATCGGGCACTGGTTCATGGACTCCGACCTGACCGCGGTGGTCGGCACGATGCGGAATTTCATCCCGGAGCGGATGATCGCCGCCACCGGGAAGATGGCGCGGGCGAACATCGACGACGCCGACGTGTTCATCGGGGAGTTCGCCAGCGGCGCGTTCTGCTCGGTGCAGACCAGCTTCGTCACGGTCGGCAACTACCCGGGCATCGAGGTGCGCGTCTATGGCAGCGAGGGCGCGGCCATCGCCAGGCTGGTCGAGGAATTCGGGATCTGCGAGACGCTGAAGGTCGCCAAGCCCGACGATGTGGAGTTCAGGGAAGTCGAGATCCCCACCGAGTACTACCCGGCGGGAGGCAGCCCGCGAGAATCGTGGCGGACGCTCTACTACGCGAACCTGACGGCGAACTTCGCCAGCGAGGTGCTCGGCGAGATCGACGGCAACGAGGGAAACTTCGGCGACGGCCTGTGGGTGCAGGAAGTCATCAACGCCGTGGAGATCTCGCACCACGAGCGCCGCTGGGTGAGCCTTCCGCTGGACACGCCGGCCGGGGCGGCCGGCGACGGCCACGCTGGCGCCGGTCACACGGCTGGCGCCGGTCACGCGGCCGGCGACGGCCGGGACGAAAGGCAGGACTGACGCGAAGATGACCGGCACCGGAGCTGTGCGCTGGGGAATCATCGGCACCGCCAACATCGCGCGGGCCGCGTTCCTGCCCGGGCTGCGGCGGGCCGGCGGGGTGGCCGCGGCCGTGGCCGGCCGCGATCAAGGGCGCACTGATCAGTACGCGCGAGAGCACGGGGTCGAGCGGGCCGTGGCGGGATACCAGCGCCTCATCGACGATCCGGCGGTCGACGCCCTCTACATCCCGCTGCCGAACTCACTGCACGCCGAGTGGACCATCCGCGCGCTGCAGGCCGGCAAGCCGGTGCTGTGCGAGAAGCCGCTGTGCGGCACGCTCGCGGAAACCGAGCGCGTGCTGGCCGTGGCCCGTGACACCGGGACGCTGCTCTGGGAGGCCTTCGTCTTCCCGTTCCATCCGCAGTTCTCGAAGGTGACCGGCCTGCTGGCGGACGGCGCGATCGGCGAGCTGCGGGAAATACAGTCCAATTTCCACTTCAATGTCGGCCGGCCGGACAACATCAGGCTGTTCAGGGACCTCGACGGCGGGGCGCTCAACGACGTCGGCTGCTACCCCGTCCGGCTCGCGCTTGAGCTGTTCGGCGCGGGTCACCAGAGCGCCTGGGCGGTCGCGGAGTGGGGCGGCCAGGACGTGGACACCGAGACCCGCGGCAGCCTCGGCTTCGCGGGCGGCCGCCGGCTGCTGCTGTCCTGCAGCATGCGCCGCAGCTACGACACCTTCACCAGCCTGCAGGGAACCGGCGGCCAGATCCATCTCAGCAACCCGTTCCACCCCGGCCCCGGCGACCGGTTCGAGGTACTGGCGGCCGGGGCGGAGGCCCGTAGTTACCCGGCCGCCGGGGACGAGCCGTCGTTCACCGCGGCGATCCGGCACATCCAGGCGGTCCTGCGCGGCGAGGAGGCCCCGCGGCAGCTCGCTACCGAGGTCTCGCTCGCCTCCGCCCTGGCGCTGCACGACCTGCACGCGAGCATGGCGGCCGGCTAGGCCTGCGCGCCGGCTGCGAGGTCAGCGTCGGCGGGCAGGATCGTGAACGCGTCCGCGTGCAGCGGCCGCATCGCCCGGAAGTGCCGCTCGTCAAGAGTCAGTACCCGGGTAGTGCCGTACTTCTCCGCCAGCACCACGATCGACGCGTCGGCAATGCCGATGCGCAGGTCCGCGTAGCGCTCGACCAGGTCGGCAGCCTGCGCCACATTCCGGGAATCAAACTCGGCAAGCTTGAAGACACCGGCCGCTACCTCTCGCAGCAGTTCGGTCTCCGCCTTGACCCCGGCCCTCTGCAGAAGCATGTAGTCCAGTTCCGCCAGGACGTACGGAGACATGATCACCGGCCCGTGGTCGTTCTCGTAGGCGGCTCGTGCCTGCTGGTGCGGCCGTGAGTCATACCCGAATGCCGCGAGCAGGCCGCTCGTGTCGGCCAGGATCATTGCTGGCCGAATCCCTGTGCCAGGATCTCGTCGACCTTGTATGGAAGGTCGGGGTCGCCGAATTCGATGGTTCCGAGCAGGCTCGAATGACGCCGGGGTTGCAGTCCGGCGAGCCACTCCTCCAGCGCGCTGCGGATAATCCGAGCCTCAGAGTCACCCGACACCTGCGCGGCCTGGGCGAGCCGCTCCTTCAGTTCCTCGGGCAGGTACACGGTCGTCTTTACCATATATGTAGGGTACCCTATGCTGCCATACCTGCACGACAGCACGGCCAACCGGACCACACGCGCCCGCCAGACGGCACGCTCACCGGACGACGAGGCAGAACGGGTGCCCGGCAGGGTCTCGGTAGACCCGCCAGGAAACCGGCGCGCCCGCCGGGCCCGGCCGCGGTGAGACGTGCTCGGCGGCGAAGACCGCCCCCGCCGCCAGGACGCGGCGGTGGGCGGCGGCCAGGTCCCCGACCAGCACGTCCACATGGACCCGTGCCGTGCTCGTGCCCGGGGGTGCGGAGCTGGCCTGGAAGGACAGCCGCTGGCCGTGCGGGGGCGGCTCGATGGTGACCCAGCCCGGGTACCACTCCACCGGGCTGCCGCCGAGTAGGCCGGCCCAGAACCTGGCCAGTGCCCACGGCTCGGGGCAGTCCATGACGATCTCGCGGATCCAGCCGATCGTCGTGTCGTCGCTCAACGGCAGCTCATCGCTCATCCGGGCATGATGCCCGGCCGGTACCGCTACCGCAGCCGGGAGGGCACCACCGGGCGCCCTCCCCCGCCGCGGCGGGCTACGCGATGATAGTGACTCATGGGAGACTTGATCCTCGTCCGGCATGGTGAGACCGAGTGGAGCAAAACCGGCCGGCACACGGGCCGGACCGACATCCCGCTGACCGCCGACGGCGAGGGTCGCGCCGCCGCGCTCGCCCCGGCGCTCGCGCGCCGCGGGATCAGGGCCGTGTTCACCAGCACGGCATCGCGCGCGGTCCGGACGGCGGAACTGGCCGGGTTGACCGGCGCCAGCAAAGACCCTGACCTACAGGAATGGGACTACGGCGGCTATGAGGGCCGGACCACGGCGCAGATCCAGGCGGACCGCCCGGGCTGGTATCTCTGGCGGGACGGGGTCATTCCCGGTGACACGGCCCACCCCGGTGAGACGGTCAGCCAGGTCGGTGACCGGGTCGACGCGGTCCTTGCCCGGGTGCGGCCGCTGCTGGACGACGGCGCTGTCGCACTAGTCGCGCACGGGCACGTGCTGCGCGTTCTCACCGCCCGCTGGCTCGGGCTAGAGCCGGCCGGCGGGCGCCTGTTCCAGCTCGACACCGGCACCTTGTGCACCCTCGGCACCGAGCACGACAGGCCGGTGATCCTGTCCTGGAACGTGCCGGCCGCGCCGCCGGCCTCGTGAGTGAGGTGGTGGCGGGCGGCGCAGCCGCGCGCTGACCATGGTCCACGCCTACCGGCGCAAGTACGACCCGCCGCTGGCCAGCCCCGAGTTCTGGAAGATGACTCACTCCCCCGGCTTGCGCAGTCCGCCAGCGACCTTCTCGGCGATCAGCTCGAAGGAATGGACCCGGTCCTCGATGTCGTAGACCATCGCGGTCAGCATCAGCTCGTCAGCGCCGGTGCGCTCCAGCAGGCCTGCCAGTTCCTGGCGGACCGTTTCCGGTGAGCCGACCGCCTGCCCCTCGGAGCGCTGCCGGGTGAATGCCCGGTCGAAAGCCGAGTACGGGTACGCCGCCGCTTCCGCCGGGCTGGCCAGCGGCTGCGGCGTGCCGGCCCGCAGCTGCAGGAACGACAGCGCGGCCGGGCCGGCCAGCCACTGCGCCCGCTCGTCGGTATCCGCGCAGATGGCGCTCACGGCAACCATCGCGTGCGGGCGCTGCAGCCATTGCGACGGCCGGAAATACTGCCGGTACAGCGCCAGCGCAGGCACGGTGTTCACGGCGCTGAAATGGTGCGCGAAGGAGAACGGCAGCCCGAGCAGGCCGGCCAGCTGCGCGCTGAACCCGCTGGAACCCAGCAGCCAGATCGCCGGCATGTCACCCCGGCCCGGCATCGCGGTGATCGGCGCCGCGGGGTCCTCGCCGGTGAACAGCCCGATCAGGTCAGCAAGCTCCGCCGGGAACGCGTCCGCCGACAGGCCTTCCATGGTGCGGCGCAGCGCTAGTGCGGTGCGCTGATCGGTGCCCGGCGCCCGGCCGATGCCCAGGTCGATCCGGCCCGGGTGCAGCGCCTCCAGCGTGCCGAACTGCTCCGCCACCACCAGCGGCGCGTGGTTGGGCAGCATCACCCCGCCCGAGCCGACCCGGATGGTGGAGGTTGCCGCCGCGAGGTGCGCGATCAGCACGGCCGGCGCCGAGCTCGCGATGGCGGGCATGTTGTGGTGCTCGGCCACCCAGAACCGCTGGTACCCCAGCTCCTCGGTGCGCCGGGCCAGTTCGGTGGTCTGGCGCAGCGCCTGGCCAGGAGTCGTCCCGGCGGCAACTGGTGACAGGTCAAGAACGGATAGCGGTATGTCGATCACGTAGCTTGGCAACTCCTGCCCGGGCCGGTTTTCTTCCGCCGGGCCGCCGTCAGCCCGGCCGGGCCCTGTGCTCGCGGCCGGCCGCCGCCGCGCCCCCGCTGACCGGCCGCAGCCGCGACTGCCCGCCAGGTCAGAGGCCGAGCGCGCGGGCCAGCTGGCCGTAGCCGTCCAGCGGGTTGGCGCCGGGCTCGGTGAGCAGCTGGACGGCGACGTGATCGGCGCCGGCATCGAGGTGCCCGGTGAGCTGTGCCGCGACCTGCCCGGCGCTGCCGTGCGCGACCAGCGCGTCGATCAGCGCATCGCTGCCGCCGCCGCTCAGGTCGTCGTCAGTCCAGCCCAGGCGGCGCAGGTTGTTTGTGTAGTTGACCAGCCCGAGGTAGGGACTCCGCACCCGGGGGCGGCCGATGGCGCGCGCCCGCTCCGGGTCGGCGTCCAGGACGACCTTGTGCTCCGGCGCGAGCAGCGGACCGGCGCCAAGGACCCGGCGAGCCTCGCGGGTGAAGGCAGGCGTGACGAGGTAAGGATGGGCACCGGCCGTGCGCTCTGCGGCCAGCCGCAGCACCTTCGGGCCCAGCGCGGCCAGCACCAGGCTGGTGGCGGGCACGCCGGCGCCGAGTAGCACGTCGACGTAGCTGGCGAGCGTGTCGTAGGGCTTGGCGTACTCCTGAGTGGCCTCGCGGTGGCCTGCGCCCACGCCGAGCAGGAACCGGCCAGGATGGCTGGCCTCGATCCGCGCGAACGACGCAGCCACGGTACGGGCTTCGTCCTGCCACATGTTGACGATGCCGGTCGCCAGGGTGAGCGTGCTGGTGGCGTCGAGCAGTTGCTCCACCTGCCGGAGGTCCCCGGCGGGCGAGCCGCCGACCCAGAGCGCGCCGAAGCCGGCCCGCTCGATGCCGGCCGCGAGTTCTGGCGTGAGCTGGCTTGCGCCCCGCCAGATCCCGAACTGGCCCAGGTGCTCGCGCGCGTGCCGGGTCATCCGGTCCCCTCCGTCATTCGGTTCCTTCCCGGAAGCCCCAGGTCAGCAGCCGCCGGGCGGCGGTAAAGAACGAGGCGTAGCTATCGCCGGCCCGGGCGTGCAGGACCACGCCGATCAGGGTCTGCCCGCCGCGGCGCGCCTCGAACAAGAAGCAGTCGCCCGCGGCGTCGGTGTCGCCGGTCTTGATCCCGGTAACGCCGCGATAGGAGCCGAGCATGCCGTCCGTCGTGTACCACGTGTAGTGGTGGTGCTGAGGCGTGGCCGCCAGGTGATAGCGGCGCTGGGCGACGATGCGCCGGAAGAGCGGGTCGCGCATGGCCTGCTCGCCGAGCCGCACGAGGTCAGCCGGCGTGGCGTAGGTGGAGTGCTCGGTCGGGAACGGCATGCCGTCGAAGCTGCTGAAATGAGTCGACGTCAGGCCCATGGCCTGCGCCATCGCGTTCATCTTCTGCACGAACGCGGCCCGGCCGGGACCGTAAGCGGTGGCCAGCAGGTAGGCGGCATCGCAGCCGGACGGGAGCAGCATCGCCTCCAGGAGCTGCCGCGCGGTCAGCACGTCCCCGGCGATCAGCCCCGCGCTGCTCGCGCCGTCCCGGCGGGCATACCGGATGGCTCGCCTGCTGACCTTGATCTGCCGGCTCAGGTCACCGGTCCTGAGCACGATCAGCGCGGTCATCACCTTGGTGATGCTGCCCATCGGCCGCGGCACGCTGACGTCCTTGCCCCACAACTGCGCGCCTGTGCGGGCATTCACCAGGTCCGCGCCCCGGACATGCACCCGCGGCGTCCCGCCATCTCCTGCCCGGGCGGCCGCCGGGCCGGGACCTGGCGCTACCATCGCGGCAGCCGGGACCGCGGCGGCCGGCCCCGCGACCAGGACGGCCGCCGCCGACAGCGCGGTGACCGCCAGGAGGCCGCGCGACCGGGACCGGATCCGCCGCCAGCTGCCGGGAATCACCTGCCGAGCTCGCACCATCTGATCTAACCAGCCTCGCACCATCTGATCTAACCAGCTTGGCGCGTCCCGCAACTCCTGCGGCATGCCCGATCTGAGGGCGCCTCGGCCGGCGCCCGCCCCCGCGCGCGCTCCCCGGCAGCCGTGGTGGTGGTGCTGCCCACCCCGCTGCTTGTAGTGCAGCCCATCATGCGCCAGCCGCGCGGCAGGCGGAGAATGAGCGCCATGGCAGGACTGTGCGCCCCGGACGCCCCGGCAGGTGCCGCGGCATGAACGCGGCCGTCCTCTACTGGCGGGCGACCAGGCGCCGTTCGTGGCGCCGGGCCGTGGTCGTCGCGCTGGTGTGCGGGCTGCTGGGCACGGTGGCGCTGGGGGCGCTGGCGGGTGCCCGCCGCACGGACTCGGCCTACGGGCGGTACCTGGCCTCGATCAACTCCAGCACCGTGCTCGTCAACGTCCCGGGCCCGGACCTGGCGGCTATCCGCCAGGTCGAGCACCTGCCCGGGGTGGTGTCCGGCAGGGCCTGGCTGGGCCTGGCTGGCCAGCCGGTTGTTCACGGCCGGGTGGACGATTCCTTCCCTGCCGACGGCTTTGCCGGCAGCCTCGACGGTGAATACTTCCGGCAGGACCGGGTGACCGTTATAGCGGGCAGGATGCCCTCCGTTAAGGCCGCCGACGAGATCGTGCTCACGCCGCAGCTGGCCAAGGTCTTCAGCACCTGGGTAGGCGGGCGGGTGACGTATCAGTTCACCCGGCTGAACCTGCGGACAGGCGCCACGACGCCGGCCGGGCGTTCGACGTTCGTGGTCGCTGCAATCGCGGAGGCTCCCCCGGTGCTCGGGGACCAGTTCGACACGACGGCCGCCGCCCTGCTGCCCCCCGCGGCCACCGCCAGGTACCTGAACGCCGGGTTCGCGTTCGGATGGGTCGGGCTTCGGCTCCGCGCGGGACCGGCTGGCATCCCCGCGCTGCGGCGCGAGCTTGCCGGGCCGGAAGACGCCCTGGACCGCGCGTTCCACCTGCCAGCGGGCGCCATTGCCTTCAACATCCGCCGCCTGGACACCGTTCACCAGCAGGTGCAGCAGGCCATCGAGCCACAGGCGGTCGCGCTTGCCCTGTTCGGGGGGCTGGCGGCACTGGCCCTGCTGGTGATGGCGGGGCAGGCTCTCGCGCAGTTGCTGAGCTGGTCGGCGGCCAGCGTCCCAGTGTTGCGCGCGGTCGGCGCTACCCGCGCCCAGACCGCGTTCGCGACCAGCCTGGACGGGGTGATCGCCATCCTCGGCGGGATGGCCCTGGCCGTGGCTGGCGCCGTCGCCGTATCACCGCTGGCACCGATCGGGCCAGTTCGCGCGTTCGATCCTGCCCGCGGATTCCAGGCGGACCCGCTGGTGCTCGCGGGCGGCGGCGGCGCGCTTGCCGTCCTCCTCCTAGCCGTCCTCGCGACGCTGTCCTGGCGGTCGGTCCGCCCGGCAGCGAACGCGCCGGTCAGCAGAACCTCATCGATCGCCCGGACAGCGGCCGGGGCCGGCCTGCCGGTAACCGCGGTGGCGGGCATCCGGGCGGCGCTTGAGCGCGGATCGGGACGCCGGCCCGCGCCGGTCCTGGCCACCCTGGTCGGGTCGGTGGTAGCGGTGCTGGCCGTGGTCATGGCGGCGGTGTTCGGCGCTAGCCTGAACGGGCTGGTGACCCACCCGGCCCGGTATGGCTGGAACTGGACGCTGCTGATGGAGACGCAGGGGGGTTACGGGTCCTGGCCGCCAGCACAGATGGAAAAGCTTGTCAACGGCCAGCCCGGGGTCACCGCCTGGTCGACCTTCGCGTTTACCCAGATACTGATCGACAATCAGGAGGTGCCGGTCCTGGGCCTCACCCGGCACCTGGGATCCGTGCAGCCGCCGACCACCGGCGGCCATCCGATCAGCGGGCCGCTGCAGATCGAGCTGGGCACCGCCACCCTGCGCCAACTGGGCAAGCACGTGGGCGACACGGTGACCGCCAGCGCCGGACGGACCGGGCGCAAGCTCACTATCGTGGGAACCGTCACCCTGCCGTCGATCGGGCTGTCCCTGGCCGACCACGTGTCGCTCGGCCGCGGCGCCATGCTTTCCGATAGCACGCTGCTGGGCTTGCAGGGCCTGTCCTCGAAGCTGACCAAGGAGGAATCACAGCAGAACTCGGTATCCGACCCCGCCTTCCCCTCCGCAGTCGCCATCGACCTGGCCCCCCGCACCGACGCCGCCCCGCTGGCGGCCCGGATCACTGACGCAGGCCCTGGCGAAACCCCGGGCGGCACCTATCCGCAGCCCCGGGTGCTGGGCGCCGCGATCGTGAACTCGGCACAGATGGGCAGCCAGCCGCTTACCCTGGCGCTGGTCCTGGGTGCGGCAGCGGTGCTGTCGCTGATGGTGGCGCTGCTGGCATCTGTCCGCGAGCGCCGGCGGCAGCTGGCCCTGCTGAAAGCCCTCGGCCTGACCAGGCGCCAGGTCCGGCAGGTCATCGCCTGGCAGGCGAGCATCATTCTGGTGACGGCCGCCATCATCGGCGTGCCGCTCGGGATCGCGGCGGGCCGCTGGGCCTGGTCCAGTTTCGCCGTGTCCCTCGGCGTCGTCCCGGTGACCGTGATCCCCGGCCTTGCCCTGCTGGCCGGGTTCATCGCCTTGCTACTGGCAGGCAACCTGCTGACCGCCGTGCCCGCCTCGATCGCGGCCCGGACACCGCCCGCCGTCCTGCTGCGGGCCGAGTAGCGCGGGCCAAAACCAGTTGCGCGGTAGCGGCGCTCCGTGCGGAACTGCTCGCCATGAAGGACTTTGACCCGATGAAGAGCTTCGGGGACGATACCGCGGCTAGCTATGACGATTCCCTGCGCGGTGACGAGGCGGAGACCGTCTCCTGCCTGGAAAAGCTTGCCCGCGGCGGCCCGGTACTGGAACTGGCCATCGGCACCGGGCGCATCGGCCTGCCGCTGGCCGCCCGCGGACTCCGGGTGGATGGCATCGAGCAGTCGGCCGCGATGATCGCGAGGCTGCGCGAGAAGCCGGGCGGCGGCGCCATCGCGGTCACCCAGGGGGACATGGCCGATGTTCAGGTCAGCGGCAGCTACCGGCTGATCTTTATCGTGTTCAACACGCTGTACAACCTGCTGACCCAGGCCGACCAGGTCCGCTGCTTCGAGAACGCCGCGCGGCATCTGACCGACGACGGCGTGTTCCTCGTCGAGGCAGCGCTGCCGGATACCCTGTACCGGCTGCGCGACTACCAGTACGTCGATGCCGAGGCCGTCGACGTAGGCCAGGTGAGCCTGGACGTGGGGCGATATGACCCGGTAACGCAGCTGCTGGACGAAAGCCATGTGCGCCTCAGCTCGCGCGGCATCCGGGTCAGCCCGATCGTCACGCGCTACATCTGGCCGAGCGAAATGGACCTGATGGCGCGGATCGCCGGCCTTCGTCTCCAGGCGCGATGGTCGGGCTGGAACGGCGAGCCGTTCGATGCGCGCAGCACGCGGCACGTCTGCGTCTACGGCCGCTGAGAGCGACCGGCTTCGGCGCCGCCGATGCGCGATTCCGCTGGCTCAGCACGGGTCGAGATCCCCCGATGACCTGGGCTGCGGGGGCACTGTGATCGTAGGGTCGGGGTATGACGACGCTGGTTGCCCACCTTGACGACATCCAGCACCGGCTAGACGCGCTGGCCCGCCAGCATCACGTACCCGGTGCCGTGCTGGCCGTACGCAAAGGCGATGAGGCGCTCGATTTCGCGACCGGCGTGATCAATAGCCGGACCGGAGTCGGGACCACCACCGATGCGGTGTTCCAGATCGGGTCGAACACGAAGCTCCTGACGACCACGCTGGTGATGCAACTGGCGGACACCGGCGATGTTGATCTCGACGAGCCAGTCCGCCGCTACGTCCCGGCCTTCGAGCTGGCAGAACGGGGCGCGGCAGGCAAAATCACTCTTCGCCACCTGCTGACCCATGCCAGCGGCATCCAGGGCGACTATTTCGAGGGCTTCGGCCGCGGCGATGATGCCATCGAGCGCTATGTCAGCTCGCTGAAGAAGATCGATCTCATCCACCGGCCGGGACAGATGTGGTCGTACTGCAACTCCGGATTCGTGCTCGCCGGTCACGTGGTGGAGCGAGTGACCGGCCTGCCCTACCACCAGGCGCTCAGGGAGCGCATCTGCGAGCCGGCCGGTCTTAGCCGCACGACCGTCCTGGTCGAGGAGATGCTGGCTGGCCGCTGCGCAGTCGGCCACGTTGTGGGGCCGGACGGGGCGCCGGAAGTACCGCCGGTTGTCGTCATGGAGGCGGCTAGCGTCCCGGCGGGCAGCAGGACGGTGGCCACGGCGGCGGAGCTGGCCAGTTTCGTGCGCATGCACCTGGCCGGCGGCACAGCCAGGGACGGCACCCGGGTCCTCTCCGCGCAGAGCGTCCGCGCGATGACCCAAGTCCAGCTGGCCAGGCCGTCCGGCTCGGACGCCCCTGCGTCCCAGGGCCTCGGCTGGCTGATGGCTGAGTGGGACGGGCTGCGGGTCATCGGGCACGGCGGCGGGACCATCGGCCAGACCTCATTCCTGCAGGCGATTCCGGAACGTGAGCTGGTGATCGTGCTGCTCACCAACGCCACAACGGGCGGCGACCTGTGGGAGGACCTCGGCCGGTGGCTGTTCGAGACACTGGCCAACGTCCGCATGCCCCGTGTCCCGCAGGCGGCGGATCCGCCGCCCGACATCTCACTCGACGATTACACGGGGACTTACGAACGACTCGGCGTGCGCTGGGACGTGACCATCGAGGATGCGCAACTGGTCATGCGCGTCGCACTCAGTGGCCCGCTGGCCGAGCTGCAGGGCGGCGAGGCGCAGCCGCCGCTGCGCCTGCGCCCGGTGGACAGGGAGACTTTCGTGACCGCCGACGGGCGGCAGTCCGTCGGTTTTCTCGAGTTCAGGAAAGGCCGCCCCGGTTACCTCTTCGACGGACGCGCAGCCCGCCGGGCCGGCCAGCGGGCGAAACAGAAACCATAGCTGCGCCGGGTAGCCGCAGCGCCGGCCGGACCGCGAAGGTTCCGGACCGGAAGAACCCGCGGCCGGCCTTGCTTGGTTCACCCGGCCAGGGCACTTCACCGGCTAGGACAGGGGCCGGAAGAACGATCCGGCCACCAGACCCGCGCGGCCGAGGGTCCGTCCTGCTGGAGGCGGGCGAGGCGGAGCAGCCAGCCGGCGATTCCGGCCGCGCCTTGCATCCAGCCGACAGCCGGCTCTAGTTCCGGCGGGCTGGCCTTGTGCTCAGTCTGCGACCAGCGGATGCCAGCCTGGTCCCTGATGCACCTGCCCAGCACGTCGGCGGCCAGCGTCCCCGCCCATGCCAGCCATTGCGGGTCGCCGGTTTCCTGATAGCGGTCGAGTGCCATCTCGCCCACTCCGGCTGTCCCGCAGCACTGCCCGAGGTTGTCCCAGAACCCCGGGTACAGCCGCGCGGGCAGGCCGCTCTCACGCACGGCCAACCGGCTCGCCGCGGCGTGCTCCGCCCACCCGTCACCGGGCCGGAGCCGGTCGAGCAGATCGAACAGCCGGACGGTCCCGGACGGCCCATGGCACCAGCCGTAGCTGACTGGCGCGGACCAGGCCTGCTGCGGGATGCTGTGCGGCACCGCCAGCGTTCCGTCGGGGCGGCTGCCGAGGCGCACCAGCCGCCGCCCGGCCGAGAGCGCGATGTCAAGGAAGTTCGGCCGCGCTAGCGGCCCGCTGGCGGTCGCCAGGGCGTAGGCGATGCCGGCCGCGCCGTGCGAGAAATTCGGCAGCGAGCAGGGGGTTTCCTCGTTCGCGCGCCAGTCCGGCTCGCCATCGGGCCACTCGGCCTCGGCGATGAGGCGATCCCCGATCATGGCCGCCGCGGGCCCGGCGGCAGCGTCCCCCATCCCGACCAGGACCAGCAGGATTCCCGCGTCCCCCGACAGCAGGTCCCGGAAAGTACTGAGTGGCTGACCGCCTTCGGCGGCGTCGGCGATGCTCCGGACCCCGTCGCGAGCCGCGGCCGCCGCGGGGCCGTCACCGCTGACGGACGCCCACGCGCCCAGCGCTGTCGCATATCCGCCGAGTCCGGAGTACAGGCCGAAATCCGTGGCATCCGATGCCGCCCTGATGTCCGGGGTTTCCTGGGCCGCGTTGGCACCGGCCCGGGCCGCGATCAGGGTGCGTAGCCGGCCGGCCGCAGCCCGCGCATGATCGTCGAAATCGGCAATGCCACTCAGTCGGGCCTCGGTCAGCGCGACTAGCACTCCCGCCGTCCCGCCGTACAGGTCATCGCTGGCTGGCGCGCCGGCCGCACGGGTTTCTGGCCACGTCGCGCCGCCGTCAGCCGGCACCGCCGCGCCGGTCACCCAGCCCAGCGCCTCGCGGGCCGCCTCGAATGCGCTGATCACCACGCCATTCTCGCTACCCGTCCGCGCGCCCGGCAACTTCGCGGAATCCGCCGCGAAGTACGGTGGCGATGCCGCTAGGTCATAGCAAGCTCGCGGCGCAGTACGCGCGAGCCGGCGCCTCCTGCGCCCGGCGCCGGCCAGCCGGGATTAGCTGCGCGAATCGTGCTAGTCCGGCCGGCTCCGACTAGCTGCGTGAACCGTGCTAATGTCTGGCCGTTTGGAGCCGTTTTCAACCGTCTGGGGAATCGATGCGACCGAGTAGTAGTTCGGTGGCGCGGGCTGCGGTCCGCGCCGGAGTGATCGGAGCGGTGCTGGTCGCCGCCGGCAGCATGGCGACGGCCGCCGGGGCCACCAGTGGGCCATCGAGGCAGGTCGTCGCAAGCGCGTTCAACGCCAAGGCATTTCCGGGCGCCAGGACGATGGGCGCCACGGCGGCGTCGACGAAGTTCCGGATCTCGGTCGTCCTGAAGATGCGAAACCAGGCCGCGCTCGAGGCGGGGGTCGTCGCCGGCGCCTTCCACCGCGGCAACTTCCTGACCGTGAACCAGTTCGCCGCCCGCTACGGGCAGCCCTCCGGAGTGGTCAGCGCCATCGCTCAGTTCATGCGCATGAACGGGCTCCAGATCCACGTCTTCCCCGATCGGCTGGCGATCAGCGCCAAGGGCACGGCGAAGCAGATCGAGAAAGTCTTCGGCACAAAGCTGAGCAACGTCCGCCTGCCTGCGGTCGAGCGCGGGCACGGACAGGCGGCGCGCCCGGCTCAGGTCGCGCACGTCGCGGTCACGCCGGCCACGCTGCCGGCACCGCTAGCCAAGCACGTGCTGACGGTGCTGGGACTGACGAGTGTCACGGGCAGCTTCCAGTCGCCGGCCATCAAGGCCCAGCCGATGCTGCACCGCTCGCCGTCCAAGGTCGGAAAGCCGCCGGCCGGGATGCTCGTCCCTCGCGACTTCCTCAACTTCTACCACGGCAACCAGCTACAGGCGGCGGGCCGCGGCGGTGCCGGCCAGACGATCGGCATCGTCACCCTGGCCGCCCTGCCGGTGAAGGACGCCTTCTCGTTCTGGCAGGCGATCGGACTGCACGTCTCGCCGAACCGGCTTCGCGTCGTGAACGTGGACGGCGGCCCGGGCGCGCCGAGCTTGAACGCGGGCTCTAACGAGACCGCGCTCGACGTCGAGCAGTCCGGCGCCATCGCACCGCGCGCGCGGGTCGTGGTCTACCAGGCGCCGAACACCAGCGCCGGGTTCGTGGACGGCTTCTTCGCCGCGGCCAGCGCCAACACCGCCGACTCCATCTCGGCGAGCTGGAACGAGTCAGAGACGGCCGTCCGCGCCACCGTCGCGGTGGGCCAGGAGTCGCCGAAGTTCCTGGCGGCGTTCAACCTGCCGCTGCTCGAGGCGGCGGCGCAGGGTCAGTCGGACTTCAACTCGTCCGGCGACGAGGGCGCCTATTCGGCCAGCGGCGACCTGGGGTCGACCAACCTGTCGGTGTTCACGCCGCAGGACTCGCCATACATCACGTCGGCCGGCGGCACCACCCTGAGCACGGCCCAGGACCCGCAACTGTACGGCCTGCCCAGCGGCAAGACGATGCGGATCATCATCCCCAAGGAGCGCACGTGGGGCTGGGATTACCTGTGGCCCGAGTTCAAGCAGTTCGGCCAGATCCTCGGCGACCCGACGCAGACCGAGGTCGACTGGGCGAAGGCCAACGTGGCCGGCAGCGGCGGCGGCGTCAGCGAGGTGTACGCGTATGCCGCCGTACCAGTCGCTGATCCCGGGCATCAGCCAGTTCTCGGCCATCCACTACCTGACCCCGACGGCATTCACCAATACGTTCCCGGCCCTCGGCCCGGTGACGCTGCCGTTTAAGTTGCCG
The DNA here is from genome assembly GCA_963707065.1 of uncultured Actinomycetes bacterium. Classification (GTDB taxonomy): domain Bacteria; phylum Actinomycetota; class Actinomycetes; order Streptosporangiales; family Streptosporangiaceae; genus Palsa-506. The sequence continues at coordinate 70,595 of CAVPPJ010000038.1, read as the reverse complement.
TCCGACTGGGCGGTCAACTTCAGCGGCCCGCTGGTCTCCGGGAACGGCGGCGACAGCCGGCTGACGCCGGACCTGTCGACGAACGCTGACCCGCAGACCGGGTACGCCGTGTTCACGCGGCTGTTCAAGCCCGTGTTCGGGGTGAACTGGGAGCAGTTCGGCGGCACCAGCTTCGTTGCCCCGCAACTGAACGGCGTCAGCGCGCTGATCCAGTCGATGACCGGTGGCCGGATCGGTTTCTGGAACCCCGCCATCTACCGCTTCGCGGCCTCGGCGGGTTCCCCGTTCACTCCGGTGAACGCCCAGGGCTCGATCGCCGGCACGACCGTGCACCACACGACGGGGACGGTGACGTTCACCGTCCCTGGCAGCAACAACATCTTCTACACCGGACGCCCGGGCACCAAGTACAACATGGGCAGCGGCTTGGGCATCCCGAACCTGACCGCGCTCGGTCAGCGGTTCGAGAAGATCAACAAGTAGCTCACGACGCGGTGGGGGCCGGGTGGAACCCGGCCCCCACCGCGAGCTCGATCGCTGCAGGAGAATCCGGGGCCAGACCCCGGTTCCTCAGCGGTCGCCGACAGCGGTGCGTGACGACGCGGTCAGGCGGGCTGCCACAGCTCGACCCGATTGCCCTCGGGATCGGTAACCCAGCCGAACCGGCCGATACCCTCCATGTCCTGCGTCTCTTCGGCCACGTCCGCTCCCTTGGCGCGCAATTGCGCGAGCATCGCATCCAGGTCGCGGACCCGGAAGTTGAGCATGGCCTGCTGGGCGCGGGACCCGAAGTAGTCGCTCTCGGACTCGAACGTCGCGAACACCGTCAGCCCGGCTTCTGGACGCCACAGGCCGTTCTCATCGGCGTCCAGGCCCAGGCAATCGCGATACCACGCGCCCAGGGCCGCCGGATCGGCGGCCCGCATGAAGTATCCACCGATTCCAATCACACGTTCCATGCCGCTATCTTGCCAGCACGGCGGTCGGGCGGGGCAGCTGGACCGGTTCCTGGCGGGCTTGTCAGTTGCTACTTCGTCTTGGTCGTTGCGGTCGCGCTTGCCGCACTCAGGTTACCGGCCGCATCAAATGCCACTACGTGATAGCTATAAGTCGTTTTAGCCTTGAGCCCGGTGCTGGCATAGGTAGTGACGTTACCTTTTACCGTCGCGATCAGCGTGCTGCCCCGGTAAACCTTGTAGCCAGTGACGCCCACATTGTCCGTGGCGGCAGTCCATTTCAGCGCGATGCTGGTGGTGGCTGGCGTCAGAATGAGGCCAGCCGGCCTAGACGGCGGCGTAGTGTCGGGGAAAACCACTACCTTGGCCGCTGACTTAGCACTGACATTGCCAGCAGCATCATAGGCCGCAACGGTATACGAATAGGTGCTGCCCTGCGTCACGGCCGTATCCGAATACGCCGGGCCGGAGGTTGCAGTAAGAAAGGAGCCGTTACGGTAGATGTTATAGCCGCTGACACCGGCGTTGTCTGTGGCGGCATTCCAGCTCAGGTTAATGCTCTTTGCGGCCAGCGCCAGCTTCAGCCCGGCTGGGACACTTGGCGACTCGGTATCAGGCGTCGTCACCATCGCCGGGGCGCTCTGCGCACTAGTGTCACCGGTCGTATCGAATGCATCGACGGTATAGCTATAGGTGGTGGCATCGGTAAGGCCCGTATCCGAATACGAGGTGCCGCTGAGGGTGGCGACGATGGCGCCATCGCGGTAGACGTCATAGCCCGCTACCGTGCCGCTTGCATCTGCCGCGGCACTCCAGTTCAGGTTGACCTGGGTACCGCTGACGGGAGTCGCTGCCAGGCCGTCCGGCGCAGCGGGAGCCTGAGCACCGGGTGTGGTGGCCGTCACTGGCGCGCTCTGGGAACTGATGTTGCCGGCCGCGTCGTAGGCAGCCACCGAATACGTATACGAGGTACCGCCGGTTACGCCGGTATCTGGGTAGCTCGTCGAGCCGGTGGTGGCAATCAACGCCCCGTCCCGGTAGACGTCATAGCCGGCTATCGTGCCGGCAAATTCCGTGGATGCATTCCAGTTCAGGTTGACCTGGGTGCCGCTTACCGGGCTAGCCGTCAGGCCGGTCGGCACAGTAGGCGGCGCGGCGAACGTGGCCATGTAGTCGTGCAGGAAGTCATAGCCGCCCCCAGGGCTGGCCGTACCGCACTGAGTTGGGGCCAGAGCGGCATTGGCCACCAGGTTGCCATTGCCGAAGTCATCGAGCGCCTGGCCGAGGATGCCGATATTGACGGTGCTTCGCATGTAGCTGAGGAACTGAGGTGCCATCGTCTGCGCCGCGGTCCCGCAATCACTCTTGCTGTAGTTCCACTCTGTCGCGATGACTGCGTTAGTGCTGGCCAGATAGCCCCAGCGGGTATTCCACGCGCTGAGGCCCGGAGTGTAAAAATACGGATGCACTGCGTAGGCGATCTGGTAACTGCTGCCGGGATCGTTCAGGATGGGCAGCCCTTCCAGGTGCTCGGCTTCGCTGGCTCCATCGGCAATCAGCACATTAGAAATACCCAGGGTGATACGCAGGTAATTTGCCAGGTCCTGGAAGCCGACCGGCGTGTAAGCGGGCCACGCCTGGGACTTCGTGGGCTCTAGCTCACGTCCGCCGTTGAGCCAGTCCGCCCAGGTCTCCTGCTCGGGGTTGGTGGTAGGAGTACTGACCGGAGAGTTCCGCGGCTCATTGAAAAGCTCGAACATGACGTCTGGATTGCCTCCGAGCGTCGTGTTATCGATCAGGGTGGCCCAGGCGGCTTCTGTCTCCTGGCTAGGCAGTGGCTCCGCCGGACCGCAGGCCAGCGATTGATCCTGCATGTCGATATCAACGACGAAGCCATCGTTGATCGCCAGGCCGGCACCGGCCTGAATCTGCTGAGCATAGGCAATCCCGTTGGAGCCGGCCAGCACAGGCTGGCTTACCTGAAAACGCAGCGTGTTAGCGTTCCAGGTATTCTTAGCTGCATCAAGTTCGGCGGTATCGAGGTTACCTGCGGCTGCCGCAGTGCTCTTATTGGTGCACCAGGCAGAATTGAGCAGGGCAATGGAGGAAAAGCCGTGCGGCACAAACGGCTGGCCGGCCAGCTGGAACTGATTGCCGGACAGCGTGACACCCTGGGTGGCGGCAGACGCATTCGCCGGAGACCGCACCGCCAGCAGTGCGCCGGCCAGCAGTAACGCGCCGAGAGCTGCGCCAAAAGGACGAAGCCTTATTCCCCATGCCTGCGCACGTGCAGAAACGTTCATATTATCCCCCCGAAACGCTATAACGATACATGATAGTGGAATTTGATGTCAACTATCGGTGTTACGGGGCGCCGGCCGCGGATCATGACCGTCTGCTTGCCCTATTCAGACCGGCCATTCGCAATGCCAGTCACTTTAACGGCTGGTGCGGCAGCCGCCATTCGCTGGATGTGATCGACCACGAGCTCGCGTGGCTATCCTGCACTGTCGCGGCCCGGCTGCCGTGCTAGGCCCGCATCCACCAGTCATGCGGGTCCCGGCCGGGCCGGAAGCCGTGCGCCCGGGCCATGGCGGCCGCGCCGGCGAAACCGTGTGCCAGGCCGGCCGGATCGTGCGCGTCACTGGCGAAGGTGACGGCATCGCCGCCGGCCTCATGCCACCAGCGGACAATCTGCGGGTGCAGCGGGATCCTGGTATTCACCTCCAGCGCCCGCGAGGTGCCGGCCAGCGCCCGCAGCACCTCCCGGTACTCCTCCTCGAACGCGCACGGGTCGTACTGACCGGCGTCGGCGGGCCAGTAGCGCACCGGATAGTCGATATGCGCCAGCACGGCGAAGGCATCGCTGCCGGTGACCATGCGGGTAACTTCGGCCAGGTACTCGCGGATCACCTCCGCGGCGGTCCGGCGGCAATAGCAATCGCCGATCTCTAGGCAGCGGCCGTTGCCGGCGGGCAGGGAATGCACGGAGCCGAGCACCCGGTCAAACCCGCCCAGCTCGAGCACCTGCGCCGTCCGGCCGGCGTGCCAGTGCGGTTCGCTGAGTTCCACCCCGGACAGGATGCGCAGGCCGGGATGCAGATCGCGGCACCGCTGCAGGCACTCCAGGTAGCCGTCCACGTCGAAGTCCGCCGGTACCACCAGGCCGTCCGGGGTGACCTCGGCCCGAAAGCCCGCCGGCAGCCGGGCGGCCGGCAGCGTCCAGGACGTGAAGTCGGCGTGCTCGGTGAACGCAAGGCAGCCGAGGCCGATCGCCGCGGCCCGCGCGCAGGTGCGCTGCATCGAGCCGCCGGGCGCATCCCAGGACCACTCGCTGTGCACGTGCCCGTCGGCCGGCAGCTCACGGTGCACATTGCCGTCAGGCAGCAGCGCGCCGCGCGCAGCGCCACCGGGCTGCGGCAGCTGGCCGCCCGCAGGGCCGCCGGGCTGCGGCAGCTCGCCGCGCACGTGGCTATCCGGTGGCGGCGGCACCCGGCTAGGCGGCGCCGGCCGGGGCGGCCGGCACCGCGCCAGGGCGGACGCGGGCACGCAGCCGCATCGCCGCCGCGGCCGGCCAGTAGAGCACCCGCCGCGGAATGTGCGTGGTCGACTGGTACAGCGCCCGGAGGGTCGCGGTGGCGGCGGCATCGGCCAGCGGGCTGCCCGGCGTGCCGTACATCTTGCGCGCCCACCGCGGCAGGGTCGCGAACGCCAGCGCGCCCAGCGTCGGCACGAGCAGCCGCAGCGCCACGTACTCAGCGGGCACCGGCGGGTTGAAGGAGACGCGGAGCGCCTCCCTGGCCTCGTCGCACGCGTGCAGCGCTGGCGCGATCCGCAGGAAGTAGCCGTCGAGCTCCGCGACGCTGGCCGGCACGGCCGCCGGTTCGAGGCCCACCATCGCGGCGCTGCGCCGCTGCTCGTCCACGAACTGGTCGAGTTCGGCGGCGGTGAGCCGCATGCCGCAGCGCCGCACTATCTCGACGTAGGAGGCGACCTCGGCGCAGTGCACCCAGAGCAGCAGCTCGGGCTCGTCGAGCCGGATCGTGCTCCCGTCGGTGTCGGTGCCGGTGAGGGTGGCGTGGATCCTGCGGACCCGCCGGCCCGCGCGCTCCGCCTCGGCCCCGCTGCCATAGGTCCGTACCCGGACAAACTCGGCGGTGCGGACGAACCTGCCCCACGCCTCGCCCCGGTCGGAAAACCCGGTGTTCTGCCAGGTCGCGCGCATGGCCCGGGGATGCAGGGCCTGCAGGTAGAGGGAACGCAGCCCGGCCACCCAGATGACCGGCTCGCTCATGATCCGCCAGGTAACCGAAGCGGGGCCGAACAATCCCGCGCGCCCGGGCCAGGTCCCGGCGTCAGCGCCCGGATCGCCGGTCAGCTCGGGCACGGCGGTCCTTTCCTGCCGGTCACCGCCGGCGCGTTTCCTCCTCGAGCCAGCCGAGGTACGCCGGGGAGCCGGCCACGATGGGCGTTGCGATGATCTCCGGCTCATCGTAACTGTGCCGCTGCGTGAGGAACTCGGCCAGTTCCTGGTAGCGGTCGGCGGGCAGCTTGAGTATCAGCATCCACTCCTCGGCCCGCTCCAGCCCGTCATCCCACCAGTACGTGCTCGCGACCGGGCCGGCCACCTGAGCGCACGCGGCAAGCCGCGCTTCCACGGCTTCGCGGGCCAGGTCCATTGCCTCGGCCCGCGAATCCGTGGTGGTCTGCACCTGTAGGTACCGCACCTCAGTGCCGGCCACCGCGCTACCCTGACTCGCCATGGCACCCGATGGTACGCCCGGCCCGGCCGGGACGCCGCCTCTGCGGGTGACACGGTGATATGGGCGCCGGGCACGGGCGGCCGCCGGGCCGGCCAGTAAAGGAGACTGGCGATGAACGGTCCGTTCTGCCTGGTAGTTAATCCCTCGGCCGGCGGCGGCCGGGCTTCGCGGGTTCTGCCGGCTGCCATCGCTGCCCTTGACGAGGCCGGCGCGGCTTACCAGGTAAGCCGGTCGGCGAGCCTGGATCACGCCAGGGAGCTCGCGGATACCGCGGCACGGCGCGGCGACGTCGTGGTCGCCGTCGGCGGCGACGGCATGGCCGGCGCGCTGGCGGGCGCGACGGCGGCCGCTGGCGGGATCTACGGGATCATCCCGGCGGGGCGCGGCAACGACTTCGCGCTGGCACTCGGCCTGCCCAGCGGGGCGGCCGACGCGGCGCGGGTGCTGGCCGGCGGCCAGGTGAGGGCCATGGATCTCATCGGTGTCAGCGTTCCCGGCCAGCCGGAGGCCATCGTCGCGCTTAGCGTCTACCTGGGCCTGCCATCCGTCGCCGGACAGATCGCCAACCGGAGCCGGCTGCTGCGCGGGCCGGTGGTGTACCCCGTCGCGGCGCTGCGCGCGCTGGCGCGCTGGAAGCCCGCGGCATTCCGGGTCGAGCCGGGCGGCCGGGACGGCATACCCGGCGGGGACTTCGCCGCGTATGCCGTGGTCATCGCGAACTGCGCCTACTTCGGCGGCGGGATGAAGGTCGCCCCGCCGGCTCAGCCGGACGATGGCATCCTGGACATCGTCACGATGCGGCACAGTTCCCGGCTCGCGTTCCTTCGCGTGCTCCTGAAGATCAAGGACGGAACGCACGTCACGCTGCCGCAGATCAGCCTGGGCCGGGCGGCCGGCGTGACGGTAACCGTGGACCGGGACATGCTGGCGGCCGCCGACGGCGAGGCACTGCCGTGCGCGGCCCCGCTGCCCGCGGGGACGCTGCTGCGGATCCGCGCGCTCCCCCGCGCACTGCGGGTCATTACCGGCGCCCCGGCCGGCCCGTGACCATGCCGCCGGGATATCAGGCGGATATGGCGGCATAACCGGTTCATGCCCGCGGAAGGTCGCCCCGATCCTGGCTTCGACACGAGCGTCGTGCACCCGGCACGGGTGTACGACTACTGGCTCGGCGGCACGGACAATTTCCCGGCCGCCGGGAAGCCGCCGAGCGGGTCCTCGCGGTCGCCCCTGGCCTGCGCTTCCGGGTCCGGGCCAACCGGGCTTTCCTGGCCCGCGCGGTGCGCTACCTCCGGCCCGGCGCCGTCCGTCTCGGGCCTGCTGCCCCGCTGTCCCGGCTTCCCGCGGGCTCGCGGAATCGCGGCGCGGTGACGGGCGAGTCAGTCATCACCGGGCCAGCATTCTCTTCACGGCCGCGGTGCCGGCGATCGCCTGATCGTGGCCCGGTGACTGCGGGATGAGGTTGAACTCGGTGCAGCCGGCCTCGGCATAGGGCGCGAGGAACTCGGCAACGTCGTCGGCGGTGCCATAGGGGCAGTAGCGCTCGAAGCGCTCGAACGGCAGCTGGTAGAAGGCCTGCATGGCCGGCGCGAGGCAGCCGCGGGCCGCCTCCCTGGAGTCCGCGAGGCCGCACCACACCTGCATGGCGTGCCGGGCCGGCGGGCTGGCCCGGCCCGCGCGGGCGGCCTCCTGCGCTGCCATCTCCACCGCGGCGGCGAAACGCCTGGGCGAGTTCCAGATGCCGAGCCACCCGTCGCCGAGCCGGCCCGCCCGCCTGATCGCCGCGTCGGAACGGCCTCCGACGGTGATGGGAATCGCCGTGGCCGGAGGGCTGATGATTGCCTCGTCCAGCTCGAAGAACTTGCCGTGAAAAGTAACCGCCTGGCCGGTGAGAAGCTGCCGCAGCACGGTGAGGCACTCGTCCATCCGCCGGCCCCGGGTCGCTGGGTCCACCCCGCAGATCGAGACTTCGTGCCGATCCTCGCCGCCGACCCCCACGCCGAAGATGAGCCGCCCGGGAGCGAGCCGCTCGATGTCGGCGAGCTGACGGGCCACCAGGACCGGATGGCGCAGCGGCAGCAGGTACAGGCCGCAGTAGATTCCCAGGGTGGGCTGGAGCATGGCCAGCGCCGTGGCCTGCAGAAGTCCGTCGAACCCGAGGCCGGCGATGAAGCTCACGTGATCCCCGCAGCAGACATGGTCGATGCCCGCCCCGGCCGCCTGCGCCAGGAACGCCCTGGCGGTCTCCGGGTCCCGGTCAAGCAGGCCGAAAGCCGGGAAGATGCCGACCCGGGGTGAAGCTGCCGCTGAGCCTGTTGCCGCCGCCGGGCCTGCTGCCGCCGCCGGGCCTGCTGCGGCCGGCTGGTCGCTGCCTGGCTAGTCGCTGCCTGGCTGCTCATGTCGTTCTCGCCGTCACTTCCGCCGTCGCTTCCGCCGTCCTCCCCGGGGATGCCGGCCTGGCTCGTGCCGCCTGGCCGGCGCCGCCTGGCCGGGCCGGGTCCGCCGCCGGAGCGCGGGGACCAGCGCGGGCACCCGGTTCGCATAAGAGCTGTAGGCCTCGCCGAGGGAGTGCCTCAGGTCACGTTCCTCGAAGGTGATGCCAGCCAGGATGTAGCCGGTCGCGGCGGCCGCGAACAGCAGGTGCCCGATCGTCATCGCCGGCGTGGCCCAGAAGATGATGATGAAGCCCGCCATCAGCGGATGCCGGATGCGCCGGTACAGGCCGCGCTCGGTGAAGGGCGGCTCGCGGTAGCTCCCGCCACGCGCGGGCAGGTAGGCCTGCCGCAGCCCGAAGAGGCCGGAGTGGCTGATCAGGAACGTGGAGCTGAAGGCCACCACCCAGCCGACCGCGTACAGGGCCAGCAGCGCGGCCGCGGCTGGTCCGGACAGCTGCCAGACGGTGCCGCGGACCGGCCGCCACAGCCAGAACAGCAGCGCCAGCACCAGGCTCGCGCACAGCACGAACGTGGCCCGCTCGGCGGGCGCCGGCACAATCCGGGTCCAGCGGCGCTTGAACCACGGCCGGGCCATCAGAGTGTGCTGGCCGGCGAACAGGAGCAACAGCGCAGCGTCGGCCACCACTGCCAGCGGCCAGCCGGAGCGCGTCCCCTGGTCGATGCCCTTAGGCACGCCGAGCCCGGCGAAGAAGCCGACCGCATAGCCGAGTACCGCGAGGAAGAACGCGTAGACGGCTACCGCGTACAGGAGATTGACTAGCGCGGGAATGTTCCGCGGCGATCCGGGCCGGGTGGCCGCCGGAGGGCGCGCGGGCTTGGTGGCGTCGGGCATGCCCTGACCCTAAGATCGCCGGGCGCCAGCCGGCAATCGGCGAAACTACGGTAATCCGCGGCCTGCTCCGGTGCCCGGACGGCCTGGCCCGCTGCGGCATCGGGTGAACTACCGAGACGCTCAGGGCCGAAGCCTGTGCTCGGTCACCCAGGCCGCGATCTGAGCCCGCGAGCGTACCTGCAGCTTGCGCCGGATGTTCTCGACATGCGCCTCCGCCGTCCGCGGCGCGACGGACAGGCGCACTGCGATGGCGTGGCTGGTCAGCCCTTCGGCTACCAGCGCGGCCACCTCGAGTTCCCGGCCGGTGAGCCGCGGCGTGGGGGCACCGTGCCCGCCGGGGCTACTGTTGCCGCCGGGGCTACTGTGGTCGCTGAGAGCACTGGGCTCGCCGAGGAAGCCGAGCATCGCCTCCAGGACCGCTGCCCAGTCGCCGTGATAGAAGAGATGGCCGGAGCCCGGCAGCGGGATCAGCGCCGCCCCCGGGATGAGCGCGGCTACCTCCCGGCCCAGCGCGAAGCCGGTGGCGGGGTCCGCCTCCCGGTGCAGGACCGCGGTCCGTGCCGCGATCTTCGGGAGCAGCGCCCTGACGTCGGTCTGGTAGTAGACCTCAAGGAGCCGGGCGGCCACCGCCGCCGAGGCGCTTTCGCGCTGCAGCTGGGTGAGAACCTCGACTTCCTCCGCAGTGGGGCCGGGGACGAAAATGCCGGCCAGCACCTTCGAGCCGAGACCCCAGTGCGCCCGCATCAGCGCCACGATCGAGTTCCTGACCTCGGGCGGCGCCAGGTCGGTGCCGCTGGCGCACATTCCGTACAGCACCAGCGCCTCGACCCGGTCCGGGTGCGCGGCCGCTATCGCAGCGGCAAGCTGACCGCCCTGGGATGCGCCGAACAGGCAGAAACGCTCGGCCCGCACCGCGTCGGCGACCCCGAGCGCCGCCGCGACCTGCCCGTCGAACGACAGGTCGGCACCGTCCCGGTCGGACAGGCCGCAGCCGGGCTTGTCATAGCGGATCACGGTATAACGCCCGGCCAGCCGCCCGATGAACTCGCCGAACGAGAACAGGTCCAGCTGCCTGCGGAGATGGGTCACCCAGCCCGAGTCGCACAGCAACGGCGGGCCGGCGCCTGCCGTCGAGTAGGCGATGCGCCCGGCCGGCGTGGTGCAGTACCTGACCGTCGGCGTCACCGGTCCAGGGTGACATACGGCACACCTGGCAGTGCCCTGCAGCTCAACGCGCTACGGCCAGCTTTAAGCTGCCAGGTGCCTACGTACCGTCGGCTCCGCCGCGGTCTCCGCTGGCGCCGGGGCCGCATCTGCACCCGCCACCCGGCCGGGCTCGCCCTGCTCCTCGGTCCAGCCGTGGGCAGCGAGGTAGTCGGCCATGGACTGCTCGGCCTCCTGGTAATAGCCGTCCACCCGCTCGCTCAATGTGATCGCGCCAGTGGCTGCCGGGGGTTCCTGCGGTTCCGCGTCTATCCCCGTTGAGCCAAGATCCGCGTCAGCCGCGCGGCTGGCCGGTGTCTCCGCTGCCTGCTCCGGGGCCGCTGGCACGCTGGCACCAGGATCTCGCTCCGTAGCGTCCTGACTGAACCCCGGCCGGTCAGCTACCTCGCGCTCGGGCATCTGCTCGCCAAACAGGTCCGCAACAGTCCCGCGCCGCTCCTCAACGGGCATCCGGGGCTGATAGCTTCCCCGGAGCCGAAGCACCACCAGGACAACCGCAGCGACCGCGATCACCGCAGCGCAAATCGCCACCTCGGTCAGGAACAACTCGCCCATGGTCCTCCCTCCGGGGGCGGTCTTACTTCAGCGCATACCCGGCCGGCCACGCGCCGACACCGCCCGGGCCGCGGCAACGGCCCGGCGTGTATGGCGGATACCGGAAGCCGCCGGTGGCGGACCGGTTAAGTAACGTTATGACTGGTCGGCGGCCACCGGATCGTAGTAATGCGCATACTGCCAGATTCCCTGCTCGATCAGCACGTCGTCGGTCATCGCGGCGAACCGGCCTGGGGCCAGCGCAGCCATGCCGTCCGGCGGTGTGCCGGACTTGATCCAGGATGCCAGCGCCTCGCCGAGGGCCGGCGACGAGGAGAAGCCCGACCCGTTGCAGCCGCTCGCGACCCACAGCCCGGCTGCGCCGGGGACGGGCCCGACGACGAACCGGCCGTCCGGGCTCATCGTGAACAGTCCCCCGCGGTGCTCGGCCACCGGCACCGACGTTGCCAGCGGTGCCTCGTCGGCGACCTGGCCGGCCATGTCCCGCAGTACGCCGAGATCTAGCGGGACATCGGCGGTGCTGAAGGACGCGCGCTCGCCCCGCGGATCAACCGGCAGGGGGGCCGGCTCAAAGCCGCCGAGCATCAGCCCGCCGCGGGCAGGCCGCAGGTACACAGCAGCGTCGGCCACCCTGGTGATCGGCTCCGCCGGGTCGACCTCTGGCGAGGGCGCGGTGATCAGCAGCTGGTGCCGGACCGGGGCGACGGGGATCTGCGCTCCGGTGAGCTCGGCGACCTGCCGCACCCAGGCGCCCGCGGCATCGACCACGGCCGGCGTGCCGATCAGCCGGGCTGCCGTCTCGACGCCGGTGACCTGCCCGCCGTCCACCAGCACGCCGATGGCGGCCTCGTGTTCAAGCACCTCGGCGCCGTGCAGGCGGCAGGCCGCGAGGTATGCCTGCACGAGGCTCATCGGTTCCTCGATATAAACGTCCTCCGGGCACCAGATGGCCAGCTCATCGCCCGATCCGCGGTAGTAAGACACCCGGCCGGCCAGGTCGCCGGCCGTCGCCTCGCGCAGCGGCACCCCCCAGCCGGCCGACTGGCTCGCCTCCGCGCGGATGAATCCCTTGTGTCGCTGCGTGCGCGCGATCAGGAAGCTGCCGGAACGGGCCACTTCCAGCGGGACTCCCGCCCAGTCACCGAAGCTGATCGCCTTGCCGATGCTGTAGCGGGCAAGGGACGTCCGCAGCTCGTCGGCCTGGACTGACTTGAACAAGCCTGCTGCCCGGCCGGACGCCTGGGAGCCTGCCGCGTGGCGCTCGACGACCACCACCGACTGGCCGTTCAGCGCGCAGTGCAGCGCCGTGCTCAGGCCGAGTGCGCCAGCGCCGATTACCACCACATCCGCCTGCATAGTGCCAGTCTGCCGGGAATCACTGCTGGCGGCGACTGTGCGGGTTCAGCGCGAGGAGCTGATCGGCGTGCCGGGCGAGCAGATGCCATCATGGCGTCCGCGCAGAAGGCAAGGGCGCGCGTCAGGCGCCGCCAGAGGGGATCGCACGGCCGCCGCCGCCGAGGAATGACCGGACGAAGTCCGGGCTCGCGGACAACTCCGCCGGAGTGCCCTCCATTTGCAGTCGGCCGCCGCCGAGCACGTAGGTCCGGTCGGAGATAGCCAGCACGGCCTTGGCCCGCTGCTCGACGATGAGCACGGTTGCGCCGCCCTCGGCGAGCCGACGGACGTGCTCGTCCAGCAGCGACCGCGCTATCGCGGGTGCCAGGTTCGCGGTCGGCTCATCCAGCAGGAACACTGCGGGCTCGAGCATCAGCACCCGGCCCATGGCCAGCATCTTGCGCTCGCCGCCGCTCAGCTTGCCCGCGTGGCGGCCGAGCATCGAGCCGAGCCGGGGGAAGACCGAGAGCACCTGCTCGATTTGCGCGCTGACCTCTTTCCTCGGCAACAAGTAGCCGCCCATTTCCAGATTTTCCCTGACCGTCAGCGGCGCGAATACGTCGTCTACCTGGGGCACGTATCCGACGCCTGCCCGCGCTACTTCCTCCGGCGCCAGGTTGGTGACGTCCTGGTCGCCGACCATGACCAGGCCGGCTGATACCCGCAGGACGCCGACGAGGCTCTTGAGCAGCGTGCTCTTGCCTGACCCGTTCGGCCCGACGATGGACACGACCTCCCGCGGCTCGGCCCGCACCGACACCGCATGGATCACCGGGTCACCGCCGTACCCGGCCGTCACGCCCTCGGCCCGCATCGACGCGCCCCGCAGCGCGAGCTCAGCCGACAAGATAGGCCTCCACGACCTCGGTCCGCTCCCTGAGTTCCGCCATCGTGCCCTGGGCCAGGACGGAGCCCTCGGCCATCACCACCACCGGATCGCAGAACTCGTCCATGATGGCAAGCTCGTGCTCGACCATCAGGATGGTCATGCCCTCCGCGCACAGCCCGGTCAGCACGGTGCCGATCCGCCTGGCCAGTTCCGGGTGCACGCCGGCCATCGGCTCGTCCAGCAGCAGCACAGCGGGCTCGGCCATCAGCGCCCGCATGATCTCCACCAGCCTTCGCTGGCCACCGCTCAGGTCGCCGGCGTAGCTATTGGCCAGGTCGGTCAGGCCGAACCGGCCGAGGACGGCCTCGGCCCGGGTGATCGCCGCCGCCTCGTCGCCGCGCCAGTAACGCCGCCCGGCCACCGCCCCGCGGAACGAGTCACCGCGGTTGCCCGGTGCGGCGGTCAACAGGTTCTCCATGACGGTGAGCCGCTTGAACTCACTGGCCAGCTGGAATGTCCGGATCAGGCCAATCCTGGCGCGGCGGAACGCGGGCAGGCCGGAGATGTCCTTCCCCCGGTAACGGATCTGGCCGGCGGACGGCCGGTCGGTCCCGGCCAGCAGCGCAAGCAGCGTGGACTTCCCGGCGCCATTGGGCCCGATCAGCCCGGTAAGGGCGCCCTGCCGGACGGACATTCTGACACCGGACACCGCGTGCACTCCGCCGAAGTCACGGCTCACGTCCACGGCCTGCAGGATGATGCCATCCTGGCCGGGGCCGGCCGGGTAGCTGCCACCACCGGCCGAGCCGCAGCGGACCGCGACCCGGCGGCGGCAGCAGCCGGGCGCAGTGCCGCAGCGGGCACCGCTCCCTGATCCGCGGCCGGATCCGCCGGCCCTGCGTCGTCAGGCAAGCTCGCTGGAGGGCCTGGCCGCGCTCCGGCCTGTCCCGGCAGTGTGATCATCCGCTTGCGCTCGGGCAGCAGTCCCTGCGGGCGGAACCACAGGAACGCCACGATGAGCAGCCCGATCGCCACCCACTGCAGCGACGGAATCAGGTTCGGCGGGAGGTTCTGGCTGTTCGGGATGAATCTCGATCCCTCCTCGAAGGCGAGCGGCACGAGGATGGCACCGAGCACGGCCCCGCGGTGGTTGCCGGCCCCGCCGATAATCACCGCAGCGAACAGCACGATGGTCTCCGCGTAGGTCCACGCAGCCGGCGACCAGGTGTTGATGAAGCCGACGAGCACCCCGCCGCTGAGCCCGGCGATGGCACCGCCCAGCACGAGCATCCCGGTCCGCAGCGACAGCAGGTTCTTGCCGATCGAGTCGGCGACCCTGTCGTTGTCGCGCATCGCCCGCAGCGTGCGGCCGTACGGCGATTCGGTGATCCGCCGGACGAACAAGTAGACGCCGGCGGCCAGCGCGATCGCCACCGCCACGTAGGCCCACTGGTAGCCAGTCGAGAGGGGACTGATGACGCCCTGCAGCGGCGCGGGCACGATGGCCAGCCCGGCGTCGCCGTTGAGGAACGGGCGGTAATCCGTCACGAGCAGGTTCACCAGGACGGCAGTGACCAGCAGGCCCACCGCTGCGAAGTCGCCCCGCAGCCTCCGCCCGACCAGGAAAGTGAACGGCAGCGCGAGCAGCCCCCCGGCGATGGCTGCGCCGATCCACGGCAGCGGGAACGGCAGGTTCCAGCCGCCCAGGTAGCTCTGGAATCCGCCATTCGCGCTGTCCGGCGGTAGGGACAAGATGGCCGCCGCGTAGGCTCCGGCCGCCTGGAAAATGATGAAGCCGAAATTGGTCACGCCAGCGATGCCGAACTGCTGACTCAGGCCGAGGCAGGCCATGGCGTCCACGGCGCCGTAGACCAGCAGGTTAATGACGTAGTACATCCGGCATCCCCCTCACTGCGGTCATGCCCGTACCGGTCATGCCCGTGCGCCCAGCAGGCCGGCCGGGCGCACGGCGAGCATCGCGAGCAGCACGACGAAGGCCACCACGTACTTGTAGTCCGGCGTGATGAAGGCGGCGCTGACTTCCGTCGCGATGCCGATGACCGCCGCCCCGAGCATCGCGCCATACGCATGGCCGGGGCCGCCGAGGAATACCGCGGCGAGGATCAGCACCAGGAACAGGTCGGGGCTAGTCGGTCCGAAGCTGCCGATGTCGATCGCGAACACGGTTCCGGCCAGGCCGCACAGCGCGCCGGTCACCGCCCAGGTTAGGGCAATCACCCGGCTGGTCCTGATCCCGCAGTTGCGGGCCAGCGTCCGGTTGGCCGCGGTGGCCCGCATGGCCTTGCCGAGCCTGCTGTAGCGGAGCAGGACATGCACTCCGCCCATGACCGCAAGGCTGATCCCGATGATCACTAGCTGCACCGTCGTCAAGATCAGGCCGCCGATATGGAAACTCCGGCCCTGTCCCATGGTGTAGGACACATCCACGCCACCCACCTGGGCTGCGATCCCGAACTCGATGATCAGCGCCATCCCGAGCGACACGATCACCAGGGTGATCGGCGTCGAGCCGCGCCGCTGGAATGGCGTGTAGACGACGAGGTTCAGCAGCACCGAGAGAAGCGAGCAGGCGGCCATGGCGACCAGCAGGCCGAGCCAGACGGACAGTCCGGCCTGATTCACCCAGTAGGCGACGAATGCCCCGGCGGTCATCACCGACGCGTACGCCAGGTTGAGCACGTCAGTGACCCCGAACTGCAGGGTGAAGCCGACCGCCGCGATCGCCAGCACCGCCGAGGTGATCAGGCCGAATCCGACCGAGGCGAGGAAGATGCTCACCGCAGGATCACTCCTGGCATCCGATGGCACCCCGCAGCGGGGAGCCGCCGGCCTGCTCAGGGCCGCGCCGACTGCCGATCATCCGGACAATGCCCGCAACTGGGCGACGGGGATGTTGCCCACGACCCGCACTGAGCCGGTGGGCGTGTATGTGTCGATCTGGACGATCCCGGCGGAATCGTGGAAGGCGTCGAAGTTCGTCGGGCCGCCGGGCCCGATGTACCTGATCTTCTTGCCTGCCTTGAGCGCGGCCACGCCCTGGGCGAAGGAGTTAACCACCGTGGCGCCGGGCACGCCGTCGCCAATCGTGGTGATCAGCGGCTTCCATTTCGCCGGGTCGGTGCTCTTCGCCTGGATCATCGCCAGCGCCGCGAGGTTGATTCCGTCATACAGGTGCACGGCTCCCGGGGCGGTGAAGTAGGTACTGAAGTTACCGGTCTGGGCGTTCGCTACCTTGCCCTTGACCGCCAGCAGCGCCGTGGAGAACGCCTGGTAGGCGGGACCGCTGGTTGCGGTCACGAGGTTGTCGGCGTGGAAGTTCGACGCGAACGCCGACGCTCCGAGTGCCCGTGCCGACGCCTGGTAAAACGCCGGGGAGATGGCCGCCGAGGTGCCGATAACCGGGATCATCTTGCCGCCGTTCAGCTGCTTGATCTCGGCGAACAAGGTGGGGTCGGCTGACCCGAGCGCCTCGGTGAGTATCGCGTCCGGATGTGACGAGACGATCTTCTGTGCCTCGGTGCGGAACGTGGTCGCCTGCAGGTCCAGTGTCTCGTTGGCGGTCAGCGTGATGCCTGCCTTGCTGATCGCGCTGATCGCGGGCTGCACGAATGTCTGCGACCCGATGTCATTGCCGAATGCCAGCGCAAGCCGCTTGTACCCCAGCTTCTGCGCGATCGCGACCATCGCATAGGACTCTTCGAGGTCGGGCGGCACCAGCCGGTAGAAGTACGGGTACTTCACCTTGTCGAACTCGTCCTGGCCGGTCATGCCGAACACGACCGTCTTGTGGTTATTGATGATCGGCACGACGGCGGCCGCCTCGTCCGATGTGGCGCCGATGACCAGGATGACGTTGGACGTGGTGGCGAATAGCTTGTTGACCGCGGGAACGGCGTCCGCGGGGTCTCCCCTGGTATCGGCGGACGTGCAGGTCAGCTTGTGGCCGAGCACGCCGCCCGCCTTGTTGATGGCCTGCGTGGCGCCGTCGCAGGAGACCAGGTAGGTCGGGCCGAGCGCGGCGTCCACCCCGCTGAAGGGA
Organism: uncultured Actinomycetes bacterium; assembly: GCA_963707065.1. Classification (GTDB taxonomy): domain Bacteria; phylum Actinomycetota; class Actinomycetes; order Streptosporangiales; family Streptosporangiaceae; genus Palsa-506. The sequence continues at coordinate 53,525 of CAVPPJ010000038.1, read as the reverse complement.
GCGACGTCGGCGACCACCAAAGCAGCGTGCGAACCGCTGCCGGAGCCGCTGCTGCCGCATGCGGCGACCGCGCTGGCCAGGGCCGCGGCGGCGACCACCGTGCATGCGCGCCTCGACCGGTGGTGCCGGCGGCCACGCCCGGTGCTTCCTGGCCAGCTTGCGTTCGGTACCGCGGACCGATGGGATGTGAACATCGCTGTCCCCTCCGTAGATGTATTCGGGGGTCAGGGCCGCGGGCTCAGAGCCCGCTTCCGTGCTTTTGCGGTGGCTGCCACCGCCAGTCGGAGTGATCGTCGTCCTCGGCAACGACGCGGTTGCTGATGCTGCCCACGCCCTCGACGGAGACCTCGACAACATCGCCCGGCAGCAGCCAGACCGGTGGCTGCCGCGCGAAGCCCACTCCGCCCGGCGTCCCGGTGGCGATCACGTCGCCGGGCCGCAGCCGGGTGAAGGAGGAAAAGAACTCGATGGCGCTCGGCACGTCGACGATCATCTGCGAGGTCCTCGCCGACTGCATGACCTCGCCATTGAGCACCGTGGTCAGGGCCAGGTCGGAGATATCAACCTCGTCGGTGGTGACAACTTCGGGTCCGATCGGCATGCTGCCCTCGAAGTTCTTGCCTGCCGTCCACTGGGTGGCGGCGCGCTGCCAGTCGCGGGCCGTGGCGTCATTCAGCACGACGTACCCGGCGATGGCATCCAGCGCCTTGGCCGCCGGGATGTAGCGGCCGCCGCTGCCGATGACGATCCCGAGCTCGCCCTCGTAGTCAAACCGCTCCGTCAGGGCCGGCTTGACCAGATCCGCGTACGGCCCGAGCACGCTGCCGCGGCCCCGCACGAACGCCTCCGGCCAGGTGGGGACTTCCCGGCCTCCCTCGATGGCGTGATCACGGTAATTGACGCCTAGGCAGAGGATCCGCCAGGGGTCGGGCACGGCCGGCCCGAAGTCAGCGGGCTCGAAGGCCGCGCCCTCGCCGCCGCGCACCGCCCGGATTGCATCCATCGCCGGCGATCCTGCCTGGAGTACGAAGTCGAGCGATGCCAGCCGCGGGTCGCCGGCCGCGTCGGCGACGTCGACATAGCCGGGCCGCCCGCGGACGTGCAGGCGCGGTCCGCGGGCGGTCATCATGGTTGCGAGCCTCACGAGCAGGGCCTCCTGTTCGACCAGGCCACGTCTTGGCTAGCCACGGCCGCCCGGAGCCACGTCCCGGCGTCGGCCACTGACCAGCCGATACGTCGATTGGTTGGAATCGGTTGATTGGTTGAGCATAGGTCTAATGGGCAAATAGGGTCAATAGCGGTTAATGAGCGAGTTAGGTCAAGAGATGGCAATGCTCGGCAACAATTGGTAGAATTGGTTGCGACGTGGCCTGACTGGCTGCGAAGGCGGGGAGTGATGCGCGCATCCAGGGACGGCACGTCGGCCATGCACAGCGCGGAGGCTGCCGACGCTGAGCTGGCCGAGCGGGGCCGGGGACTGGCCGGGCGGGTGCTGGCTGAGTCGGCGCGCGCCGGGCTGCGGGCGGGAGCACGGCTGCCCACCGAACGGCGGCTGGCCGACGAGCTCGGCGTGACCCGTTCCTCCGTCCGGCACGCGCTGGCGATACTCCAGGCGGAAGGGCGCATCTCGCGCGAGGTCGGCCGCGGTACCTTTCTCCGCAGGGCACCGGATCCGCTGGACGAGGCCGCCGGCGGCGCCGCCGGCGCCTGGGTGCCGGCTCCTGGCGAGGCCGCCCAGGCCGGCACGGCCGACGGCCAGGGTTTCGCGCCCGCCGACGTGATGGCGATCAGGGGCCTGCTGGAGCCGCAGGCCATGCCGCTGGTCGTGGCGTGGGCGACGGCGGCCGACTTCGACGAGATGGAACGCTGCCTGGCCGGCGGTGACCGGGCCGTCAGCTACGAGGAGTTCGAAACATGGGACCTTGCCCTGCACCGCTGCATCATGGCCGCGAGCCACAGCCAGCTGCTCGGCACGCTCTATGCGGCCATCGAGGCCGCACGCCACGGCCAGGTATGGGGAGACCTAAAACGGCGCAGTGCCTCACGGGAGCGCCGCCTGGAGTATCAGGAGGATCACCGGGCGCTGGTCGCCGCGCTCCGCGCCCGTGACTCGGCCGGGGCAGTCGCTGCCATGCGACGGCACCTCTCGCGGGTGGCCGATCATCTTCTCGGCCAGGGCCAGTGGAGCGGCCCGGCGGACTAGTCGGCCGGGCCCGCCCGCCGCGGGATCTCTGTCCCGGGTGCGACCAGGCCATGCCCGGTGGGCCAGCTCATGACGATGGCGGCCCTCCCCCGGATGAGCGGAGGAGGACCGCCATGGTCACGCCTGCGGATGTGCGCGGAACCGGGCTGCTGCCCAGGCGAACAGCCGGAGCTGGTCAGTCCCGGGACCGGGGCTAATTAGTAGCCGTAGCCTCCGCTGCCACCTGAGCTGCTCGTCGGCTTGGCTGCGAGCTTGGCGCCGGTGGGGGTTACTGCCCACCACAGGTCAGCCCCGGACCCGCCGGTCGTGGTGATCCCGTTGCCCTTGATCTGGCCGGCCGCGGTGTCCTCGACGAAGGTGTACAGCGGATGCCCGTCGTAGGTGAGCTGCTTCGAGCCGTCGGACCGCGTGATGGAGCCGAACTTTCCGGACAGCGTCACGCCGGAGGCGACCTTGGTGCTCGCGGGCACCGGCGGCCAGAACGTGGCGCACTTGCCGGTACAGGCCGACTTGGTCGATGAGTCCGGGGCGTACCAGTAGAGCGTGTGACCCTTCGAGTTCGTCAGCACCGTGCCTGAGCTGGTGCTCACGGTCTTGATCCCGGGTCCGGAAGCGACGGCAGGCGTTGCTGTCGAACCGCCCCCGGAACCGCTGGTGCCACTTGCCGCAGAGCTTCCGCACGCGGCAAGCGCGACCGTAGCGGCAGCAAGGCCAGCCGCCGCCAACCATCGGTTCCTCATTTGAATCTCTCCGTTCGGACGTGCGATCAGGTTTGAGATCTATACCTGCACCACGTCGCGCGGGCCGCGATCGTTCACGGCGGGCCTGCCCGCCGCGATCCTGCCCGGTGCTCTCCGGTCAGCCGGCGATGCGCTGGCAGAGCCAGGCAAGCGAAAGCGGGTACCGGTAATCGATGCCGGCGTGCGTGGCGTCGAACAGCTCAAAACGGATGACTTCATCGGCGACACCGGCCTCGTGCAGCGCCACCCGGAACGCTTCCGCGCCGAGGTCGAGGAAGAAGTCGTCCCTGGTGCCCGCGTCGATCCAGATCGCGCGCAGCGACCGCAGCGCGCCCGCGTACCTCGGCGCCATCCGGACCGGGTCCCAGTCCAGCCACTGCTGCCAGATGTCGGGCCGCAGCATCCCGGTGCGGGGGTCGAACGGCAGCTCGACCGTGCCGTCCTCGCGGGCCGAGAAGCAGGCCGATACCCCGAGGATCATCAGCAGGTGATCGTCGGCTTCCCTGGTGAACGAGACCCTGGACCGGAAGTCGTCCCACCACCGCCAGATGTCGCCGTCGTAGTCCCGCAGCAGCCGCACCGCGGTGCCGAATTCCGGGATGTAGCAGTTCTCGTACAGGGCATCACCGGCGTGGGTCGCCAGCGCGCCGAAGAGGTCGGGCCGGAGCATCGGGGTGATCATCGCGCCGAACCCGCCGCTGGACTTGCCCATGATCGCCCGGTGCCCGGCCGCGGGCATCGTCCGGTAGCGCCCGTCCACCCACGGCACCACCTCGTCACACAGGTAGGAGTGATACCGCCCGGTGCCGTGGGAATCGACGAACTGGCTGCCGCCGTAGGCGGTCCACGCGTCCACGTAGACGACGATCGCCGGCGGCGCCGTGCCGTTCGCGAATACCGCGTCTGCGGTCTCGGGGAACGGCTGCCGGTAAACGCTGCGGTTGCGCCACATGGCGAGATGGCCGGTGTACCCCTGGATCACGTAGACGGCCGGATAGCGGCGGCCGGGCTCGTCGTCGTAGCCGGGCGGCAGGTAGACCCAGAGCGGGCGCTCGGCCGGATCGCCGAGCGGGTTGCCCCGCAGCAGCTCGCTGGTGATCACGTGCTCGTCGATGCGTCCGGCCAGTTCAGCCGACCAGGGCAGCATGGGACCTCCCGCGGGAATCGAGCACCGGCCACCAGTCTGTCAAAGAATGCTGAACGAAGCTCCCGCGGCTCGTCCCGCCGCGCCTCCGGCGGCATTCCCGCCACGTCCGTCTTCCTCACCGGCAACGGCACCAATGACGATCACTTCGGGCAGAACTGGCACGGGATCAACAACAACTGAATTACGTCCACCTGGGCCGCGAGCACCGCGGAAGCGGACTTGCTCGCCGCACTGGCCGCCGGGCGGGCCTGGTGCGGTTCACTATCCGGCTACCGGGGCAGCCTGGACATGCTGGTAGACGGCTCATGCACGATGGGCTCGGTGAGCGTCTCGGGCTTCACCTCACGGAAGCTGGTCGCCAATGCGGCCGGCGTCCCGGCTGGCGGATCATTGCAGGTACTCCAGGGCACGATTGACTTCGCAGGCACCACCGCCCTCGCGGCGAACACCAAGGTCATCGGCACCTATTCGGCCGCGGATCTGGCCGGGGGTCAGTCACGCAGCAGGTCGACACCAGCCAGGCCAGCTTCGTGCGCACCCAGGTGCGCAACGCCTCCGGAGCCATGATCGGCCTATCCAATCCCGTCTGGCTGTTGCGGGCAGCGCCTCCCGGCGGCATCCCCACCCCCCGTGCGGCCTGATTGCGCGGCGGATTGATGCTAAGGAGTCTGCAGACTCAAGCAGTCGCCCAGGCCGGGTAAGAGGCTGGCGCAGTAGCGGTGATCGGCGGTAGGTCCCAGCGCCCGTGCCTGCAGTTTCCCGCAGGTACCTTTGCTGCCGACCGTGGCCGACGCCCCGTTTCAGCCTCCCCCAAAGAGAACCTTCCGCACCAGGAAAGACTGCGGCATCGGCCGGTTCCCGGCACAGTCGCTGGCGATCAACTCCGCGTGGCTGACCGTCTCGCTGATTGCCGCGACCCTGCTGGCCTGGCTCGCGCACCTGGCCCTCGACGGCGACCTCGCCCGCGCCGAGCCGAAAACCCCTGCGCTACCGCATCCCGCATCCCGCACGCCGCCGCCCGGCTCACCCGCGGCGACCGCCGCCAGCATCGCGGGGCGGTGATGCGTCGCGCCTATCCGGCGAAACCTAGCGATGATGGTTCTGCGCATGTGAGACCTCCCTCATTTGGCGCGAGACTACGCGCGCGGGGCTGTCCGGCGTCAGTCGATCTAGGGCGTCTGCAAGCTCAGGCAATCTGCCAGGAAGTGCTGGGCGGTGGTGGCGAGGTTGGAGGCGTAGAGCGAATAGCGGATGAGATCACCGGTGTTTTTGGCGGTGTACGCGGAGGTGATCTGCTGCCAGCCAGCGCCGCTCGCGGTAATCGACGTGGCGTGTGAGCTGATGCCGGTCCCGGCGGGCGTGGTCTCCCGGACCAGCAGCGTGATCTGCTCGCCGGGGGTATTCGCCTCCACGAAGGCGCTGCCGGTGTAAACCCGGCCGACCGTGGTCGCGGTGCCAGGGGGGCCAGGCACCCAGATGGGGCTGGCGTTGTTGACGCCCGCTGCGCCGGCGGCCTTGGGTGCGACCTGCAGCGCCCAGGAGCCGTCGTAGCTGCCGCCGGGAGGCTGCACGCGGGCGTTGACGGAGTTGGCGTTGTAGATGCCGTCCAGCCGGACTGAGAGGTCTCCAGGGTCACGTCGCCGGACAACTCGGCAGCGCCGGGCGCCGTGGCCGGGCACGAGGTGGCAGTCGTGGTGTTGTTCACGGTCACGGTGACGCTGGCCGTGCCGGTATTGCCGCTGGCGTCGGTGGCCGTGGCGGTGATCGTATGCGTGCCGTTGGACAGCTGCGTGGTGTCGGTGCTGGTGCTCCAGGCGGTGGTCCCGGTGGCCGTCACCGGCGTGCCGCCGTCCACGCTGACCTGCACCTGGCTGATCCCGGCAGTATCCGCAGCGGTACCAGAGACGGCGAGCGTCCCGGAGACCGTCGCGTTACTGGCCGGCGAGGTGATCGTGACGACCGGATTGGCAGTCGTGGTGTTGTTCACGGCCACGGTGACGCTGGCCGTGCCGGTATTGCCGCTGGCGTCGGTGGCCGTGGCGGTGATCGTATGCGTGCCGTTGGACAGCTGCGTGGTGTCGGTGCTGGTGCTCCAGGCGGTGGTCCCGGTGGCCGTCACCGGCGTGCCGCCGTCCACGCTGACCTGCACCTGGCTGATCCCGGCAGTATCCGCAGCGGTACCAGAGACGGCGAGCGTCCCGGAGACCGTCGCGTTACTGGCCGGCGAGGTGATCGTGACGACCGGATTGGCAGTCGTGGTGCTCCCTGGCAGGATCACCGGGCTCGCAGTCGCGGCGTTGCCGAGCAGCGGCAGGCCGTAGGCGTCCTCGATCCCCGCCAGGATCGAGTACTGGCTCATGGGGGTGGCATTGGCGCCGCCGCTGACGCCGGGGCCGGTCAGCACGCCGTAAATCTGACCGCCGCCGGGCGACCCGCAGCACCGGCTGTGCCGCCGCCCTCATCGAAGGTGATCAGGACATCGGCGCCTGCCGCCGTCCAATGCGGCACGTACCTGGCCAGCCAGCTGTCGCCCCTGGTGCGGATGGCGTCGGTGGACTGGGTGCAGGGCGCGTAGGTGGCGGCGTAGGAGTTCGTGGCAGGCAGGCCGTGCATGTCGTCGCAGAGGTTAGGAGTGACGAAAGACACCGCCGGCAGGGCCGCCGGGTTCATGCCAGTGAATGGCTGCACTTTCTGGCACTCGCCGGAGTTGTGGTAGACCCCGGCGAACGGGACAGCCGGGTTGTGGCCGATCTTGTACGGTCCATCCGAGACGGTGGTGTCGTTGTTGTAGGCACCCGCATAGCACGCGGTGGGCACCGCCTCCTCGTAGACGCCCCAGCTGACTCCCGCCGCCTGCAGCTGGTCCCAGATGGTCTGGCCGCTGAACCCCCCCGGCGTGACGGCATCGCTATCCATCTGAGTCTCGCCGGAGGCCACGGCCGCGTAGTTCGGGAAGCTCGGGTGGGCAGCCGCGTAGTAATCGGTGAACTGCTCCGTTGACGCTGAGTTCCACAGGCTGTTCAGGTACGGCATGACCGCCGACTGGCCCGCGCCGATGACCGTATTGAGCGACTGATTCTCCATGTACACGACCACCAGCGGGTTCGGCACGGTGGCTGCCGCAGCGGGTGCGGTACTGACCGGACCGGCGAGCGCCGCTACCGCGACGGCGGTACCAGCCAGCAGCACGGCCGGCCTGAACAGCCGGCGACTCTTTCCCTCCTGCTGATAAGGCAGCGGCACGACCAGGGGCTACCAGGGCCACGATGATTACGGCCAGCGGGCCCGCGCGACGGCTACGCATATGTTCCCCCCGATGATCACGATGGGCGGCCCGGCCGGGGGCCGTCCCGCTCCTGCTCTCCCAAGCAGGCACTAGCCGTAGGCCTAGCCCTCTGGACTGGCGTCCGTCAAGTCGCCGCCCAGTCACAGTTCCGGACCGCGTAGGCCGCGCTAACTGAGCAAGCAGGCCCAGGTCCTCACCCGGCGGTCGCGCAAGTCCCCGGCCCCGGGCAGCGAACCGGGCTGCCGAACAAGCTCGTAGATCGCCCGTCCGAGGCCAGTCGGCTGAGGGCGCGCACGGACCTGAGAACGCCAGCCATGCGCGATACCGTGGCAGGCATGAGCGAGAGCAGGCTGCCGGTTAGCCGTGAGGCAGCCGCCGACGCTGCCGGGCGCGCGGCGGCTTCGGCCATCGAGTCCGTTGTCACTGGCGCGGGGGAAGTGCATACAGCGCCGCCTATTCCGCACCGAGACGGATAGCGTGAACGTCCGCGACGTGACCCGAGCCGCCATGACAGCCGTGGCGCCTGATCAGGTTGAGACACATTTCACCGGAACTGTCCGCGGGCTGCTCCCTGGCGGCCCGCGCCTGCCGTCCGGCCTGATCAGGGAGAACACCTCGCTGAGCGCTGCCCGCTGCATTGAGCTGTTCGATGCCCAGCTGGCCAGCCGCCATATCGACCTCGCGGCCCGCTGGCTGCAGGCCGCAGGGGCCGGCTTCTACACCATCGGGTCGGCAGGTCACGAGGGCAACGCCGGGCTGGCCGCGGCGCTCCGGCTCACCGATCCCGCCCTGCTGCACTACCGTTCGGGCGCGTTCTACCTGGTCCGGGCCAGCCAGGCGAAGCCGCCGCTGGACGGCGTCAACGATGTGCTGCTCGGCCTGGTGGCCGCGGCCGCGGAGCCCATCTCCGGCGGACGGCACAAGGTCTTCGGCCATTACCGGCTGAACGTGATCCCGCAGACCTCGACCATCGCCTCGCACCTGCCGCGCGCCGTCGGCCTGGCCTTCTCGCTCGCGCGGGCGGCCAAGATCGGGACGGCCACGCCATGGCCGGACGACGCGGTCGTGGTGTGCAGTTTCGGCGATGCCTCGGCCAATCACTCCACCGCCGCCGGCGCGGTCAATACCGCCGCCTACTGCAGCTACCAGGGCCTGCCGCTGCCCCTGCTGCTGGTCTGCGAGGACAACGGCCTGGGCGTGAGCGTCCGGACCCCGCCAGGATGGATCGCGGCCGCGCAGTCGGGCCGGCCGTGCGTCAAGTACTTCCACGCGGACGGCGCGGACCTGGCCGCGGTCTATGACACCGCGGCCAGTGCGGCCGCCTGGGTGCGGGAACGCAGCGAACCTGCCTTCCTGCACCTGCGGACGGTGCGGTTCGGCGGGCATGCCGGCTCCGACGTCGAGTCCGGTTACCGCAGTCCCGGCGAGATCGCCGCCGACCTGCGCCGTGACCCGCTGCTTGGCACCGCCCGGCTGCTGATCGACGGCGGGGTGCTGACTCCCGGCGAGATCCTGGCGAGATACGAGGCCTCGCGGGAGCGGGTGCTCGCGCTCGCCGCCGAGGTGGCCGGGGCACCGCGGCTCACCTCGGCCGCGCAGGTCATGAGGCCGCTGGCGGCACGCCGGCCGGACGCCGTGGCCGCCGATGCCGCCCGGGCGGCCGCGCCATCGGCTCGCGGCAGCGCGTTCGGGCGGCGGCGCCCGGAGGACGAGGGACCGCTCACCCTGGCGCAGGCGATCAACAGGTCGCTGGCCGACGCCCTAGCCGCGCGGCCCGAGGTGCTGGTCTTCGGCGAGGACGTGGCCCGCAAGGGCGGCGTCTACGGAGCGACCAGGGGCCTGCTCGGGCGGTTCGGCGCCGGACGGGTGTTCGACACCGTGCTGGACGAGCAGTCCATCCTGGGTGTCGCGCTCGGCGCCGGCCTGGCCGGCCTGCTGCCCGTGCCGGAGATCCAGTACCTTGCCTACCTGCACAATGCCGCTGACCAGATTCGCGGCGAGGCCGCCACGCTCTCCTTCTTCTCCCGCGGGCAGTACCGCAACCCGATGGTCGTGCGAATCGCCGGGCTGGCCTACCAGCGGGGATTCGGCGGTCATTTTCACAACGACAACGCTGTCGCCGCGCTGCGCGATATCCCCGGCCTGATCATCGCGCTGCCGGCCAGGCCCGACGACGCCGCCGCGATGCTGCGTACCTGCCTGGCGTCGGCCCGGGCCGACGGCAGCGTCTGCCTCTTCATCGAGCCGATCGCCCTCTACCACGAACGGGACCTGCACGAGCCAGGAGATGACGGGTGGCTGGCACCCTATGATCCGCCGTGGCGATGGGCGGACATGCACGTCCCGCCCGGCCGGGCCAGGGTTTACGGGTCCGGCGATGACCTGACGATCGTTACCTTCGGCAACGGGCTGCGGATGAGCCTGCGCGCAGCCGCCCGGCTGCGCGCGGAAGGGATCGGCTGCCGGGTGGTGGACCTGCGCTGGCTCGCGCCGCTCCCGGTTCAGGACGTGCTGCGGGAGGCGTCGGTGACTGGCCGGGTCCTTGTCGCCGACGAGACCCGGCGCACCGGCGGGGTGTCGGAAGGGATCATCACCGCCCTGGCCGACGCCGGGTACGCCGGCCGGCTGGCGCGGGTGACAAGCGAGGACAGCTTCATCCCGCTCGGCGACGCCGCAGCCACCGTGCTGCTATCCCAGCAGTCCATCGAGGCCGCGGCCCGCGCCCTGTTGCGCTGACCTCGGTCCCGCCTGCCCAGCAACGGCTTCCTCCGGACCCGTTGCTGCCTGACCGTGCTGAGCAGGCGTGAACCTCGGCCAGCAGATCAGCCCCAGCGTGACATCGGTGTGACACCGAGTCATGCACCCGGCCAGTCAGCTTACCCAGTCGGCCCGCGCGGCCACGGCATAGCCGCCAAACTCGCTGATCCGCTACCCCCGCCAGGCAGAGCAAGCGAGTCCCCCGCTCCGAATCCGGCGCAGCACCCGGCCGGCTAGCTCAGCCGGCGGCACCAGTCAGGTGGCTGAGCAGGGCCGCGGTCACCTCGCCCGGCTGCGAGACGTTAGCCAGGTGCGAGGCGCCCCTGATCACCCGTAGCCGGGACCCGGCGATACCGGCCGCGATCACGGCGCCATGCCACGGCGGCGTGGCCGGATCCTCGGCGCCGGCGATCACCAGGGCGGGCGCGGTGATCGAGCCGAGCGAGCCGCGCTGGTCCATGCCGCCGATCGCGTCGCAGCAGCCGGCGTAGCCCGCCGGGTCGACGCGGCGCATCTCGGCCACGATCGCGGCGACGGCCGCCGGGGCGCGCTGCCGGAAGGCCGGGGTGAACCACCGGCCGGCCGCCTGATCGGCGACCGGCCCCATGCCGCGCGCTCGCACCAGCGCTGCGCGCTCGGCCCACATCGAGGCTGGCGCCAGGTACGCCGACGTGCAGCACAGCCCGAGCGCGGAGATCCGCTCCGGCGCGTGCGCAGCGAGCCAAATGCCCACCATCCCGCCCAGCGAGATCCCGCAGTACGACGCGCTCTCGACCTGGTAATCATCGAGCAGCGCCAGCACGCCCCGGGCTAGATCGCTAATGGAGTACGGCCCGGGCGGGGCCGGCCAGCCGCCGTGCCCCGGGTATTCGAACCGCAGCAGCCGGAACCGCGCGCCGAGCGACCCCGGCCTGCGGATCCCAGACCGCGCGGGTGGTGCCGATCGAGTTGCCGAGTACCAGGACCGGTGCTCCGGGCGGGCCGTCCAGCGACGCCGCGAGCCGCAGCGGCGCGCCCGGCCGCGGATCAGGTCCCGGGTCAGACATCGAAGAAGACGGTCTCGCGGCCGCCCTGCAGCCGGATATCGAAGCGGAACGTGCCCGCTCCGGCGCCGCGTACCGCCGCAGCGATCAGGGTGGCCCGGCGGTCATCCCCGAGGCCGGCCAGCACTGGGTCGGCCGCGTTGGCCGCTGCCTCGTCCGGGAAATAGATTCGCGTCACCACCCGGTCGAGCAGCCCTCGCGCGAACACCGAGACGTCGATATGCGGCGCCTCGGTCCGGCCCTCGCTGACCGGCAGCGCGCCGGGCCGCAGGGTGATGATCCGGTACCTGCCGTCGCGGTCGGTCGGGCACCGGCCGAATCCGCGGAAGCCCGCCGCGCCAGGCCCCCTGGGATCGTCGGGATGGGCAAAGCTCCCGTCCGGCGCCGCCTGCCAGGTCTCGATCAACGCATCGGGGACCGGCTCGCCCGCCCCGTCCAGCACCAGGCCGCTGATGCTGATCGCGCCCGGCGTGCCTTCCGGCACCACGAACGGGCCGTCCGGCCAGGGCAGCCCGATGGCCAGGAACGGGCCGATCGTCTGCGACGGAGTCAGCGGCAGGCTCACCGGCGCTCCTCCTCCGGCTCGAACGCGGTCGCATCCCGGCCGCGCAGCACGATGTCCCACTGATAGCCGAGTGCCCATTCCGGCTGCGTCACGCCGAGGTCGAAGCGGGCGATCAGGCGCTCGCGGCCCTGCTGATCGGGCACCGAGTTGAAGATCGGGTCCTGGGCGAACAGCGGATCACCAGGGAAATACATCTGGGTGATGAGCCGCTGGGTGAACGCGCGGCCGAACAGCGAGAAATGCATGTGCGCCGGGCGCCAGGCATTCAGGTGGTTCTTCCACGGGTAGGCGCCGGGCTTGATCGTGACGAACCGGTACCGGCCGTCGGAATCGGTCATGCACCGGCCTGCGCCGTCGAAATTCGGGTCGAGCGGCGCGTCATGGTCGTCGACGCCGTGCGCATACCGGCCGGACGCGTTCGCCTGCCAGACCTCGACGAGAGTGTCCGGCACTGCCCGCCCGTCGGAGTCGAGCACCCGGCCGGTCAGGATGATCCGCTCGCCGAGCGGCTCGCCGCCATGGCGTGTGGTCAGGTCGGCGTCAGCGGCGGTCACCCGCTCCGCGCCGAGCAGCGGGCCGGTTATCTCGGTCAGCCGCTGCGCCATCGGCACCGCCGGCCGCTTGGGCGCGCGCAGCAGGGTCGAGCGGTACGCGGGCGTATCCAGCGGCGGATGCACCCCGGCGGCCCGGCGGTAAGACGGCAGGGCAAGGCCGCCGGGCGCAGGCGGTATCTCGGTGCTCATCGGCTCGCTCCCTCGGTGGCTGGCGTTGCCGCCCGCAGCGCGCGCAGGGCGGCGAGCTCGGCGGCGGATGGTGGCGGAAGTTCCCTCAGGCCGGCGGACACGGCCAGGTCCCAGCCGGTTGCCGCCTTGACCGCGGAAACGGGCACGCCGGGGCAGACGCCCGTCAGCGCGAGCTCAAAGGTCACGGGGTCGGGCTCCAGCACGCCAAGATCGGTGATGATCTTCCGCGGGCCGGCGCCGGTCAGGCCGAGGCGCTCACGGCAGCCGGGCCCGTCGCCGAAGCCGACGGAGGTCACGAAGTCGACTTTCTCGACGAATGCCCGCAGGCTCTGCCGGACGACCACGATGACCTCGCGGCAGGACGCCGCGATCTCGGGCGCACCGCCAGCGCCGGGCAGCCGGACCTTAGGCTCGTTATAATTCTGGCCGATCACTGTTGTGTTGATGTTCGCGTACCGGTCGATCTGGGCAGCGCCGAGGAATCCGACATCGATCCGGCCTGGCTGCAGCCAGTAGTTGAAGATCTCCGGCACGCTGACCACGGTGTCCGCCGTCTCGGCGAGAATGCCGTCGCCGATCGACAGCGGCAGCGCCCCCGGCTTCGCGCCGATGGTGCCGGACTCGTAGATCAGCACCAGGTTCCTGGCGTGGGTAGCCTGCGCCAGGTTTGCCGCCTCGCTGGGCAGGCCGATCCCGACGAAGCAGGTCATCCGGTCGCGGAGCGCGCGCGAGGCGGTGACGGCCATCATCTCGTCCGCGGTGTAGCCGGCGGTCACTGCGCCCCTCCCCCGCTGAGTGTCGGGCCAGCAGCGACGCGGCCCGCCGGGCCCGCGCCGTGCACGTGCTCGTCGAGCCACCGGCTGAACGTGTCCCGGTCCTTGCTGATCGCGTCCCAGGCAATATAGAAGTCGTTGTCGCGGGAGGAGTAGCCCAGCGCGTAGGAGGGATGCGCCCCGCCCGGAACCGCCGCTACGTAACCGACGGTCCAGGACGGCAGCACGACGGCACCCGGCCGCGGGTCGAGGACGTCGACGATCTCCTCGACGGTGACCACCGACTGGCGCGCCGCGAGCACGGCCTCCTTCTGCACGCCGGTGATCCCCCAGAACTGGACGTTCCCGGCCCGGTCCGCGCGCTGCGCGTGGATCACCGTCACGTCCGGCCGCAGCGCGGCCACCGCGGTCAGCATCTCGCCGGTGAACGGGCAGGCGATCTCGGCGATGTTGGGCGCATGCTGGGCGAGGCTGGTGCCGCTGTAACCGCGCAGCACGGCGAACGGCAGCCCGGACGCACCCGCGACGTACCGGTTGGCCATGCCCGCGTGGCTGTGCTCCTCCAGCTGCAGCGGGCATGGCCAGGAATGCTGCACGGCGTCCCTGAACCGGTGCAGGGATCCCACGCCCGGATTGCCGCCCCAGGAGAACACCAGCTTGCGCGCGCAGCCCGCCCCGATCATCTGGTCGTAGATCACGTCCGGCGTCATCCTGACCAGGGTCAGCTCACGGCGCCGCTGGCGGATCACCTCATGCCCGGCGGCATGCGGGATAAGGTGCGTGAAGCCCTCCATCGCGACAGTGTCGCCGTCGTGGATGGACCGGGCGACGGCCTCGGCAAGCGACACGATCTCCGCCACGTCTCTCCCGCCCTTTCGCCGCCTTTACCGAAACGATATCTACATCTGGCCGCGAAGTGCACACCTGTGCGGACTACGGAGTGTCCGGAGTTGGGGCCGGCTGTCCGGCACGAGCTGCCCCGGCGGGGCGCTCACCCCTCCGCCGCGTCGCCTGCCGCGCCCGGCCGCCCGGCGGACTCGCCCAGCACGCGCTGCGCGATGGCGAATGCCCGGTTCGCGGCCGGGACTCCGGCGTAGATCGCGACCTGCAGCAGGACCTCCTGGATCTGTGCCTCGGTCAGGCCGTTCCGCAGGGCGGCCCGCATGTGCAGGGCGAGTTCCTCCTCCTGCCGCAGCGCGGCCAGGGCGGTGATCGTGATCATGCTGCGCTCGGGCCGGGTCAGGCCAGGCCTCGACCAGATCTCGCCCCATGCGTACCGGGTGATCAGGTCCTGGAACGGCGCGGTGAAGTCCGTCATGCCGGACGTGGCCCGGTCGACGTGCTCGTCGCCCAGCACCTGCCGCCGGACCGCCATCCCCCGCTCGGCCGCATCAGTCATTAGCCGCTCCCTCGTCGCTCCGCAGGCGCCCCGGCGTCACCCGGGACCCGCCCCGGCATCTTCTCATGATCACCGGCTGACCCGGCCGGGCCGTTCACGCGCGCCTCGAACTCGTGGTGCGCGGCCAGGGCGGCGTCGGTGAACGCGGCGGCCGAGCCCAGGTAGCAGGCCGGGTCGAGCGCGGCGTCGACCTGGTCCGGGCTGATCCCCGCGGCGGAGAGAGCCGCGGCCGCCTCGCCCGACGTGAGTGCGTCACCGAGCGAGGCGCCGCGGGCGGCCGCGTCCGCGCTTGCCGCCGCGACCAGGTCGTGCGCCGCGCGGGGCCCGAGGTGCGGCGCCAGCAGCCCGGCCACGTGCTCGGCCAGCGGGAATCCGCCGGCCTGGTCCAGATTCGCCCGCATCCGGCAGGCGTCCACGACCAGCCCCGCCAGCAGTTCCGCGCCCCACGACGAGGCCGAGCCGGTCAGCCTCAGCAGGTCGTCGAGCGGCTCCCACTCCGAGTGCCAGGCACCCGCGGCGCGCTGATGTTCCTGCTCGGCGGCAGCGGCCAGTGTCGCGAGCAGGCCGGGCACCCGGCGGGTGCAGCCGAGTATCGCCACCGCCGCCACCGGGTTGCGTTTGTGCGGCATCGCCGACGAGCCGCCGCGGCCAGCGCCGCCCTCGCGTACCTCCGCCACCTCCGACTGGGCCAGCAGGGTGACGTCCCGGGCGATCTTCCCCAGCGCGGCTGATGCCGCGGCCAGCGCGGCGGCCAGGTCGAGGATCCGCAGCCGGTCGGTGTGCCAGGGCAGCACCGCCGCGGCCAGCCCGAGTTCGCCGGCCAGCAGCGCGCTGACCCGGGGCCCGGCGTCGCCGAGTGCCGCCAGCGTGCCGGCGGCCCCGCCGAACTGCACGGCGAGCCGCTCGCCCCTGACCCGGGCCAGGCCCAGCCTCGCCTCGTCGATCGCCGTCAGCCAGCCCGCCGCCACCAGCCCGAAGGTGACCGGAACTGCCTGCTGCAGCAGTGTCCGGCCGATCATGATCGTGTCCCGGTGCGCGGCCGCCAGCCCGGCGGCCGCCGTCGCTGCGGCGGCGAGGTCCGCGAGCACGGCGTTCAGCGCGTCCCGCGCCACCAGCATGGCCGCGGTGTCCAGGATGTCCTGGCTGGTCGCGCCCTGATGCACGGCGCCGGCTGCCCACGGCGGCACGGCCGCGGTCAGCGCCCGGACCAGCGGCGGCACCGGGTTCCCGGTGAGCGCGGCCTGCCGGCCGAGTTCCGCGGCGTCGAAGGCGGCTGCCCGCGCGGCGGCCGTCACCTCCGCCCCGGCGCCCGGCTCGGCCAGGCCGGCCCGCTCCAGCGCGCGGGCAAGCGCGGCCTCGGCGTCCAGCATGGCCTGCAGCCACGCTTCGTCGCCGGTTCCGGCGCCGCCGCGGCCGAAGATGCCCGCGAAGAGGCCCTCATGACTGCGCACCGCTCGCTCCTCGTTAAGTGACAGGCCCTGCCGGCCATGTTTCGCCGGGCCTGCCCGGCCTGCTTTGCCGGGCCTGCCGGCGCCGCGCTGCCCGCCGGACCCTGTTGCGGGCCGGCTGAACCGGCCTGGCGGGCTACATCGGTAACGAACTCAGGGTGTCATGCAGCGTTTGCCTGGCCGGCGGTACTCCTATGTGATGTGAGACGGGAGCCTGCGATCCTCGATGCGGCGGGAGACCCAGTGGAGGACAGGGACACCGAAGACTTCGGCCAGTTCATGGCTAGCCGCTGGCCTGGTCTCGTCCGGCTGGCCTACGGCCTGACCGGGGACCGCTGGGTTGCCGAGGACATTGCGCAAGGCACCCTGGCCAGTGCGTACGCTGCGTGGTGGCGGGTGCGCCGGGCCGACGATCCGGACGCCTACGTGCGCCGCATTCTCATCAATGCGAGCAACAGCCGGTTCCGCCGCCGCCGGGTGACCGAGAACTCCCGAGCGATGGCGGAACTCCCGGACGCCGGGCTGGCCGATCCGTCCGACCTCATCGGCGACCGGGCCGCGCTGGTGGCCGCGGTGCGCGAGCTGCCGCCACGGCAGCGCGCGATCGTGGTGCTCCGCTACCTGGAGGACCTGAGCGACGCGCAGGTCGCCGCCATGCTCGGCTGCTCGGCCGGCACCGTGCGCAGCCAGGCGTCGCGTGCGCTCGCCAAGCTCCGCGGCAGCGCGGCCCTGGCGGACACCGCCCCCCCGCGGCAAGCCGGGCCGGTACCCGGGCAGGGAGGCAGTCAGTGAACAGCACCGAGAAGCAGGTCTTGCAGCGGGCGCTGCGCGAGGAGACCAGCCAGATCGAGAACGGGCCCGCTCCGGTCGATGCCATCCTGCGGCGCGGGCGCGCGATCCGCGCGCGGCGCCGCGGCGCGGCGGTCTCGTGCGTCGCCGTGCTCGCCGTCGCGGTGGCCGTGACCGCGAGCGTGCAGGCTTTCGGCACGCCGGGAAAACCCGCTCCGGTCGCGCTGTCAAGGCATCCGGCCGGGCATGCGGTGACGCTGAACGTGCCGGATCCCCGCGCGCCGGGCGGCGTCTTCGCCTCCGGCACCGCCAACGGCACACCGTGGCGGCTGGCCGTGCAGAACATCGCCGGTCCGGCCCCCTGGTGCCTGCCCGCGGTCATGCTGAACTCCCGCGACGGGGACGTGCTGTCTTACCAGCCAGGGCAAACGCCGCTCATCAGCAACACGGCTTTCCTGACGGAACCCGGCAGCACGGAGCCCGGCGGCCGGACGGGCGCCGGCTACGCGTTCGCCGAGGTTGGCAGCGGCGTGACCCGCCTGGCCGTCACCCTGCGGGACGGCGCCCGGTTCACCGTCCGGCCGGTAGCCGTGCGCCTGTGCGGACAGCGGTTCCACCTGGCCGGCTTCGGCTACCCGACTGCCGGCGTCGCGCAGGTCGGCGCCTACCTGGGTAACCGGGCCGCTTTCAGCTACCACCCGCCGGTCACGCTATTCGGCCCCCGCGCGTCCGCGCCGGGAGCGTTCGCCGCACCGGGTCTCTGGTACAACACGAAGTCCCGCGGCAGCGCGGCGTCCGGCCCGATTGGCTCCGGCCAGGCGGGCGGAGCCACCTGGCGGCTGAGCATGTCGCTGGGAGCAGACGGCCAGTGCTACACCGGGTCCGCCAGCGGTCGCGGGTCGCACGGCAGCGCTGCGGAATGCCTGCCCGTCCAGGCGCCCCCGGCGGGCGTTGCGCTGTCCTGGGTGCCGTTCCCGGCTACTGCGGCGGCTGGGCTCACCGGGTACGCCGGGCTGGTCAGCCCGCGCACCAGCTACGTTATTGCTCGCCTTTCCGACGGTCTGACCAGGAAGCTGACGCCGGTCGACATGGGCGGGCGAAAGTACTTCGGGCTCGCCGTGGGGCAGGGGGCCAGGCTGGCCCGGGTGACCATGTACGACGCCGCCGGGCGGGCCTTCGCCAGCACGACCGCGATTCCGCCGGCCCAGTGACGCCTGAGCGATGCGGCGCTGCGGCGCCAGCCATGCGCTGGTCCTGCGGCGCCTGCTATGCGCTGGTGATGGGCGCCGGGAGATCCGTTCTGCCGTCTTGGCGGTTTGTGCTTTATCGTCTCCTGTATGACCGTACAAACGCCCAGCGCCGGCGGCCCGTTGCTGCCTCAGGAACGCCGAATCGTGACCGAGATCCCCGGACCCTTGTCGCGGGAGCTGCTTGAGCGGCGCCAGCGCAGCGTCGCACGCGGGCTGAGCCACGTCCTGCCGATCTTCATCGCGGCGGCCGGCGGCGGCGTGCTCGTCGACGTCGACGGCAACTCACTGATCGACTTCGGCTCCGGCATCGCCGTGACCGGCGTGGGCAACAGCGCGGAACGGGTCGTCCAGCGAGTCACCGAGCAGGTGGCCAGCTTCACCCACACCTGCTTCATGGTCGCCCCGTACGAGGGGTACGTCGAGGTCTGCGAGGAACTCAACCGGCTGACCCCCGGAGATCACGACAAGCGCTCGGCGCTGTTCAACTCCGGCGCCGAGGCGGTGGAGAACGCCGTCAAGATCGCCCGGTACGCCACCGGGCGGCCGGCCGTGGTCGCCTTCGACCACGCCTACCACGGCCGTACCAACCTGACCATGGCGCTGACCGCCAAGAACATGCCGTACAAGCACCGGTTCGGCCCGTTCGCCGGCGATGTCTACCGGGTGCCGATGGCCTACCCGCTGCGCTGGCCGGGCGGGCCCGACCGCTGCGCCGCCGAGGCGCTCGACGTGGTGACGAGCCTGATCCACACCCAGGTCGGCGAGGACAACACCGCCGCGGTGCTGATCGAGCCGATCCAGGGCGAGGGCGGCTTCATCGTGCCGCCGGACGGCTTCCTGCCGGGGCTGGCCGAGTACTGCCGTGCGCACGGCATTGTCCTGATCGCTGATGAGATCCAGAGCGGATTGTGCCGCGCCGGGGACTGGTTCGCCTGTGATCACGAGTCGGTCGTGCCGGATCTGGTGACCACCGCCAAGGGCATCGCGGGCGGGCTGCCGCTGGCCGGCGTTACCGGCCGCGCGGAGCTGATGGACGCCGTACATCCTGGCGGCCTCGGCGGCACGTACGGCGGCAACCCGGTGGCCTGCGCGGCCGCGCTCGGCTCGCTGGAGACCATGGTGAAGGAAGACCTGCCGGCCAGGGCGCGCCGGATCGGCGACATCATGCTGCCGAGGTTGCACGCGCTGGCCGAGGCCAACCCGGTGATCGGCGACGTGCGGGGCCGGGGCGCGATGCTCGCGGTGGAGCTGGTCCGTCCCGGCGGGATCGAGCCGGACGCCGCGGCGGCGGCGAAGGTCGCCGCGGCCTGCCATCAGGCCGGGCTCCTGGTGCTCACCTGCGGGACGTTCGGCAACGTGCTGCGGTTCCTGCCGCCGATGGTGATCGGCGAGCCGCTGCTGGGCGAGGGCCTGTCGATTCTGGAGGAGGCATTCGCCGGCCTGTAGCACGGCGGCCGGGCGGCTGTAGAGCCCGTCGATTGCCGCTGTAGCCAGATGCTACGTGTAGCGCAAGCCGCGTCCCCAGCTTGCCGAGTTTCCCCAGCTTGCCGAGGAGGATCAGTGCTGCCAGGAGCCTCGCGCCCGCGCCGCGCCGCCTTCGCGGTGGCACTGGCCACCGCCTGCGCCGCCGCGCTGCCCGTCCTCGCCGCGTCGGCTCCGGCCGACGCGGCGAGCAGCCTGCACATAACGCACGCGGCTAGCACCGTGCGCTATGTCGCGCTCGGCGACTCGTACTCCGCCGGTCTGGGAGCCGGGAACTACATCGCCGCCAGCGGTTCCTGTGACCGGAGCACCAATGCCTACTCCGCACTCTGGGACAACGCGAACAAGCCCGCCTCCTACACCTCGGTGGCCTGCGCCGGTGCCACCACCAGCACCGTGCTCAGCAGCCAGATCTGGGCGCTGAGCACGGTCACGACGCTGGTCTCGATCACGATCGGCGGCAATGACGTTGGCTTCAGCTCCGTGATGGAGACCTGCGTCCTGTCCTCGACGAGCAGCTGCGTCGGCGCCATCGCGACGGCGGAAAGCGAGATGGCCAGTCAGCTCCCCGGCGAGCTTGACGGCGTGCTCGATGCGATCACCGCAGCCGCGCCGAACGCCCGGGTCGTGGTCCTCGGCTACCCGCACCTTTACGACCTCGGCAGCTCCGCGGGCTGCATCGGCCTGAGTACTACCGACCGCACGGATCTCAATCAGGCGGCCGATCTGCTCGACGGCCAGATTCGGGCGGCGGCGTTCCGGCACGACGATGTGTTCGGCGATGTCAGGTCCGCGTTCGCCGCCAATGAGATCTGCGACTCAGCCAGCTGGCTGCACTCGGTGAACATCTTCGACCTCTCCGAGTCTTACCATCCGACAGCGGCCGGCCAGGCCGACGGCTACCTCCCGGTGCTCAGCGCCAGCGCCGGCTGAGCACCCGGCGGGGGATCAGAGCAGGCTGCTCACACTATGCACGTCACCGCAGGAAATGCCCAGCGCCTCGTGATGCTTGCGGATAGCCTCCTCGTCCGGGCCTTCCAGCAGGCAGTAGACCTTGCCGTCAGCGTTGTGGTACAGCTCAACCTGCCGCACGCCGAACTCGTCGGTAGCGCCGTCCCGCGTCTCCTGGGTTATCTGGTCGATGGCTTCCTGCGGCAGCTTCAGATCCTCGTGGTAATCCATGAACCTGGCCATGTGGTCCCCTCCTGATCGCGGTAGACCGCAACTGTGCACCGTCGGCGGCCACATTGTCCATAGCCGCCGCGGCCCGGCGCGGCGCGGGCCGGCGCGGCCTGCAGCTGGTCGTGTCAGTAGCCCGCTGCGGGGTCGACGAGCCCGGTCAGCGGCTGGCCGGCGGCGAACCTGGCGACGTTGTCCTGAATGCGCCGGGCCAGCAACTGCTCCACCATTTCCGGCGTGTCCGCAGTGTGCGGCGTGATGATGGCGTTATCCAGCTGCCAGAGCGGGTGACCGTCCGGCAGCGGCTCCGGGTCGGTGACGTCAAGCGCCGCCCCGCCGATGACGCGATCACGCAGCGCCGCCGTCAGCGCGCCGGTGTCGACATGTCGCCCGCGGGCGACGTTGACCAGCCATGAGCCCGGATCCATGACGGCCAGCTCGGCGGACCCGATGATCTGCTCGGTGCCGGGCGTCAGCGCGAGGGCGAGGAAGACAACCCGGGCCCCGGCGAGTGCCTCGTGCAGCCTTGCCTGCGGCAGCGTGCGCGCCGCGCCGGCCACCGGGTCAGCGCCGCGGCGGACCACGGTGGCCGCGACCCGGAACGGGGCTAGCAGCCCCAGCAGGCTCGCGGCGACGCCGCCGCCGCCCAGGATCGTGACCGGCTCGTCGTAGAGGCTCTGCCCGGCCGGCTCACCCCACGACCGGGCCGTGATCCGCTGGCGCAGCGAGCGCAGCCCGGCCAGCGCGAGGGCCAGCGCGTGCTCGGCGACAGGCTCGGCATAGGCGCCCTTCGCCGACGTCCAGGCCCGCTCGGGATCCAGGATCCCGGCGGCGGCTACTTGCTCCACGCCGGCCATCGGGAGCTGGATCCAGCGGGCCGAGACCGCGACGCCGAGCGCGCGCCGCAGCCCGTCCAGGTCGGCGGGATCAAGCCAGACGAGCGCGTCGGCCGCCGCATCGACGCCGGCCGGCTCGCCGCCGCCACTGCGGATGGCCCGGCAGGCGGAATCGCTCGGTACCGGGCCGACGGCCACCCGGGGCGCGGTCACTCGCAGCACCCTACCCGCGCGGCCAGCAGGATCACTGCGTTGGCTCCCCGGTGCGGTACCTCGAGCTGGAGCGACGCAGTTATCTCCCCTGGAACAAGACAGCGCCGAGCCGCTGGCCGCCTTCACCCCGGGCATCAGAGCGCTCGTACCGGATTCAACCGTCACGTCCAACCACCACCAGATCCAGGGACTTCGCTGGACCCCGCCTCGTCGGAAAGCCTGGACGATGCATGTCATCACGCCGCCCTGACCGGCCAGCCCGATCCCGGGCTTCCTCTGGGAGATCGAGGTCTATCCCGGAGCGGGATAGACCTCGAGGTCGGCGGTGCGGACCGTGAGCCACACCTGGCTGTCCACGGTCAGCGACAGCTCTGCGACTGCCGCGGGTGTGATCTCGACCATGGCCGGCGGCTGCCCGTCGAGGTCGACCCGGATCCGCTCGGCCAGCAAGGTGAGGCCGGTGACCCTGGCCGGCCAGCTGCTGCAGCCGCTGCTGGCCTCGGGACGATGGCTGCTGATGGCCACCGCTGAGGGCCGGAGCGCGACGAGCACGTCACCGTGCTGGCCGCGGCCGGGGATGGGGAATGCTCCGCCCCGGGCCAGTGCCACCTCAGTGCCGTCGGCCCGGCCGGCGTAGAGGTTCAGGCCGACGAGCTTGGCGACGTACTCGGTGCCTGGCTGGCGCGCAACCTGCGCGGGCGTGCCCTCCTGGGCGATCCGCCCGGCTTCGAGCACCAGCAGCCTGTCGGCCAGCACGAGCGCCTCGAGCGGGTCGTGGGTGACCAGCAGGCATGGCCCGTTGAAGTCCGACAGGTGCCGCCTCAGCTCGGCCTGCACGTCAAGGCGAGTACCCGCGTCCAGGGCCGACAGCGGCTCGTCCAGCAGCAGCAGCGCAGGCTGCCCGGCCAGTGCCCTGGCCAGCGCCACCCGCTGCGCCTGCCCGCCGGACAGGCTCTTTGGCTTGCGGTCCGCGAACTCGGTCAGGCCCAGCCGGTCAAGCCAGTGACTCGCCGCTGACCTGGCGGCCCGCCTCCCCATGCCCCGGGCACGTGGCGAGAACGCCACGTTTTCCAGCACGCTCAGGTGCGGGAACAGCCGGTAGTTCTGGAACACGAAACCAACCGGCCGGCCTGCCGCTTCGACAAATGCCCCGGTGCCTGCGTCATCGACGACCTGCCCGGCCAGGACAATGCGGCCGACGGCGACCGGCGTCAGCCCGGCCAGCGCGCTGAGCAGGGTAGATTTCCCCGCCCCGTTCGGCCCCAGCACGCCGAGCACCTCCCCGGGCGCCACCGCGAGCGCGACGGTGAGTATGAAATCGCCGCGCCTGACCTCAGCATCGACGACGAGGCCGTCGCTGCCCTGGGGCGTCACAGGGCTGAGCCGCCCCGCAGCCAGCGGTCGCGAAGGGAGACCAGCACCAGCAGGGAGACCAGCAGCAGCACCAGGCTGAGCGCGATTGCCGCATCGGGGTCAGTCTGCAGCGCGAAGTACACCGCGATGGGCATGGTCTCGGTGCGGCCGGGGAAGGCGCCGGCAAAGGTTATCGTCGCGCCGAACTCGCCCAGTGCCCGCGCCCAGCACAACACTGCGCCCGCGCCCAGCGAAGGGGCGATCAGGGGCACGGTGACCCGCCGGAACACGGTCATCCGCGTTGCCCCCAATGTCGCCGCCGCTTCCTCGAATCCCTGGTCCGCCGATCGGAGCGCTCCTTCGACGGTAACAATCAGGAACGGCATCGCGACGAATGTTTCGGCCATCACCACCGCGATGGGCGTGAACGGGATCGTCAGCCCGAACCAGGAGTCCAGGTACATGCCCAGGAATCCGGTGCGCCCGAACGCCAGCAGCAACGCCACCCCGCCGACTACCGGCGGGAGCACCAGCGGCAAGGTCACCAGCGCGCGAAGAAGCCGCTGCCCCGGGAAGCTGCCCCGGGCCAGCACCCACGCCAGCGGCACCCCGATCAGCAGGGATATCGCCGTCGCCACCGATGCGGTCCACAGCGAGAGAACTAGGGCCTGGGTCGCATCCGACCCGCTCAGCGCCGCGGCGAGACTGCGCCAGGGAGCGCGGATCAGCAGCCCGGCGAGGGGCAGCACCAGGAAGCCGACCGCGATCAGTGCCGGCGCCAGCAACGGCGCCGGCACCGACCTCGAAGCGCCGCCCCGGGCGGCGCGCCGGGCCCGCTCGCGGGCGGTCAGGCGCGACGGCGCGGCGATGATGCTCACCACGACCGTCCTCGATCTACGGTCAGGGCGCCTCGAACCCCGCGGCCGCGAGCACCTGCTGGCCGGCCGGAGACAGCACGTAGGCGACGAAGGCCTGCGCGACGCTCTGGTGGCTGCTCTTGCTGATGGTGGCGATCGGGTAGAGCGTCGAGGCGTTGTCGTCAGCTGAGATCTTGACTCCCTTGACCTTGGGGCCGGCCGCCTGCACGTCGGTCACGTAGACCATGCCGGCATCGACGTCACCGAGCTCGACCTGCGTCAGCACGGACTTCACGTCCGCTTCTAGCGTGACCGGCTTAACCGTGATGCCGGCATTCTTGAATACCTCCGCCGCAACTACTCCGCACGGTACCTGCGGCTGGCACAACGCGACCTTGACCGACGATTTCGCCAGGTTGTCCACGGACTTGACGTTCGCGGGATTAGACGGCGGAACGGCGACTTCCATGATGTTCTTCGCGAAATTCTGGGGATTGGACGCGTCGCCTGCCTTGACAACCTGCTCCATGTTGGCCGGCGCCGCCGAAGCGAACACGTCGGCTGGCGCGCCGTTGGTGATCTGCTCGGCCAGGCCCGAACTCGGCCCGAAGCTAAACGTCACCTTGTCCCCTGGATGGGCGGCCTCGAACTGCTTCCCGAGCTGGGTGAAAGTCCCCGTCAGCGATGCCGCCGCGAACACCGTGATCGCTCCCGATGACGAAGACGCCTGACTACTGGCGCTGGGCGTCGCACCCGAGCTTGACCCGCTGCTAGAACAGCCGGCCAGCGCGCATACGGCCAGGCCGGCGGCAACAGCGATCGAACGGCGCATTCTGACTCCTAAAGTCGGATCCCGCCCTGAGCGAGATCACCTGATCTCGGGTCCGGCATCAGCGATCCCTACCACCGCAGCTGACTACGCCGCGAAGGAACGGCCGACGCGTTCGTCGGACATGACAGCCCTCCCTGACCTAGATGGTCACAATGAGACTACTGATTTGGACGTGCGTTCCGCCTCACCCCGCCAGGGTGATCCCCATCTAGGGGTGGCGGGCGTGCGGGGCGGGGGCGCTGACGGTCAGCACCTGCCCGGTCGGCTCGCCCTGCAGCATGCCCTCGGGACCGCGCCACTCGGTGGCGACGATGAACAGCGTCCGGCCGTCCGGGCCGCCGAGCGCGCAGGAGAAGCAGCCGCGGTCGACGGTGATCGTCTGCAGCACCTCGCCGCCCTCCCGCACCCGCACGCAGTGCTTGTTCGGCACGTCGGCGTACCAGATGGCGCCCTCGGCATCCAGGCAGATCCCGTCGGGCACGCCCGTGCCGAGATCGGCCCACACGCGCCGGCCCGACAGGCTGCCGTCTGGCCCGATGTCGAACGCGGTGAGCCGGCTGCGGTAAGACTCGGCCACGATCAGGGTCGAGTTGTCCGGGGTAACGGCCATGCCGTTGGGGAACCACACCCCGTCGGCGACCTCCCGGACGGCGCCGTCCGGGGCGGCCAGCGCGATGGTGCCGCTGGCCGGCTCCGCGCCGGCCATCAGGTCGAAGCCCGCCTGGTTGACGTAGGCGTTGCCGCGGCCGTCGACGACGATCTCGTTCCACGCCGCGGCGAGGCCGGACAGGTCGGCGTGCGTCACCAGGGACCCGTCAGGTTCCCGGCGCTGCAGGCCGCTCGATACGATAAGCAGCCGCCCGTCCGGCAGCCAGTCCAGTGAGAACGGGAACACCGGCATCCGCTGGACGACATCGCGGTGGCCGGCCAGGTCGACGGTGACGACCTCGCGAGCGCCCCAGTCGGAGAACCACAGCCGGCCGTCGTGCCAGCGGGGCGACTCCCCGAACATGATTCCGGTCAGCAGGATCCGGGGCACGTCCATGGCTCCTCCTCGGCCTCGCTCCGTCGCGAGTCCATCCGGCAGACTCCCGGCCCGCCGGGAAGTCATCGTTGCACGGGCGGCGTCGTGAGTCGGCCGTCGCCTGGCGGCAGCCCGGGACCGCCGCGGCCGCTCAGCGGGTGATGGTTATGTCGCCGGACTGGTCAGTGACCGTGATGACATGCGGTGACGACGAGTTCGTGGGCACCCGCACGACCGGGATGCTGTCAGACGAGCGGGCCGTCACCCGGTAGGCGGCAGCGCCGGGCGGCAGCACCAGCGTGACGTTGCCGGAGTCGGCGCTGACCTGGACCCTGGCCGGGACCCTGGTGAACGTGAGCGTGGTGTCGCCGGACTGGCTAGAAACCGTCACGTCCGGGCTGGCCACGCCGGTCAGCGTGACGTTGCCGGATCCTGCGCTGATGGTCAGTTTCGTGGCCGCAAGCGACGACCCGCTGACGTCGCCGGAGCCGTCGCTGATCCGGACCTCGCCCGACAGCGACGACACCCGGATGTTGCCCGAGCCTGCCCGGAGGGTAAGCCGGCCCGTCAGCCCGCTGGCCGTCATGTCGCCGGCCGAATCCTCGACGGCGGCGATGCCGCGAGGCGGCACGGCCACCGCGTAAGCGAACGAGCACGGGCCGGTCAGCTGACGGCATCGTGAGCTGATGGACACGCCCGCCGGGCCGGACTGCCGCCTGACCGTCGAGCGGGTGAGCGCGTAGCGCGCCGTGCCGGTCACCCGCAGCCGGCCGGGAGTACCCGGGCCGATGCTGAGCTCCCCGGCGCCCACCGTCAGCGAGACGGGTCGGCCGCGGGTGGCAACATCCAGGTTTACCCGGTAGCTGCCCTGGGCAGCCCAGGCGACGGCGGTCAGCGCGGTCCAGCCGATGATAAGCAGGGCGACCGGTGTCCCGGCGATGAGGAAGAAACGGCGGGCCGTGGTCATCCGCAGTGGCTCGGTCATGACTGCTCAGCTCCCAGGTAACGCAGGACCGCGCGGACCCGCCGGTGGTCACGGTCGGCCGGCGGCAGCCCGAGCTTGCCGAAAATGCTGTTGATGTGCTTCTCCACGGCGCCCTCGCCGACCACCAGGGCGGCCGCGATGGCCGCGTTCGAGCGGCCCTCGGCCATCAGCCCGAGCACGTCGAGTTCCCGCGGGGTGAGGCTGGCCAGCGGGTGGCGGCTGCGGGCCAGCAGTTGCGCGACGACCTCGGGATCGAGCACGCTGCCCTGCGCCGCTACCCGCTCCAGCGCGTCGAGGAACTCGGCCAGCTCGGCGACCCTGTCCTTGAGCAGGTAGCCAACGCCCTGCGGGCGATCGGACAGCAACTCGGTCGCATACCGTTCCTCGACATACTGAGAGAGAACGAGCACGCCGACCTCCGGCCAGCTGCTGCGGACCACGAGCGCGGCCCGCAGCCCCTCGTCCGTGAACGTCGGCGGCATCCGGACGTCCACCACCACCACGTCGGGCTGGTGCTCCGCCACCGCGCGCAGGAAGGTCTCGCCGTCCCCGGTGGCGGCGGCCACCTCGTGCCCGGCCTCGGCCAGCAGCCTGCTCAGTCCCTCGCGCAGCAGCACGGAGTCCTCCGCGATCACGACCCGCATGGCAGCAGCACCTCAATCGACGTCGGACCGCCGGCCGGGCTGCTGACGGACAGCCGTCCGTCCACCCCCGCCACGCGGCTGGCCAGCCCGGACAGGCCCTGCCCGGCGGGATCCGCGCCGCCGATCCCGTCGTCGGCGATCACTACCCGGAGCAGGTCCGCGGAGCGTGCCACGGTCACCTCGGCGCGGCTGGCCCGGGCATGCTTCGCCACATTGGTGAGCGCCTCGGCCACGACGAAGTAGGCGATCGCCTCGACCGGGGCGGCCGGCCGGACCGTGACGTCCACCCGGACGGTCACCGGCACCGGGCTGATCGCGGCGAGCCCGGACAGCGCCGCGTCCAGGCCGCGGTCGGTCAGCACCGGCGGGTGCATCCCGCGGACCAGGTTCCGCAGCTCGGTCAGCGCCTCCTTGGCCTGCTCGTGCGCCTGGCCGACGATGACTTCAGCTGCCTGCGGATCGGTCCCGAACTTGGCCCGGGCCCGGCCAAGTTCCATGGCCAGGGCGACCAGCCGCTGCTGAGCGCCGTCATGCAGGTCACGCTCGATCCGGCGCCGCTCCGCCTCGGCGGCGTCGACTACCCGGGCCCGGCTGGTCTCCAGCTCGCCGATCCTGGCGGTGAGCGCGATCTCCCCGTGCGGCCCGAGGAACCACCGGGCGATAGCCGCGTCGGTGACCGAGAGCAGCCGGGTCAGCGCGGCCGCGGCGGCCAGCAGCACGATCCCCGCCACCGCCGCGGCGGTCAGGGCCGCCGGCCCGTGCACCGTGTAGCCGCCAAGGTGAGCGCCGCCCTGCGGCAGCGCCCGGTTGTAGGCGGGCAGCGTGAGCAACGCGGCCGGCAGCGCCCACCCGACGATCAGCACGACGACCTGCAGCACGCTCAGCGGGAACCGCAGCAGCGCATACCCGAACTCACGGTATGCCGACGGCGAGGTAACCGCCCGCCAGGCGCGGCGCCGCCAGCTGCCGCCGTCGGGCCGCGGCGGCGGGCCGGATATCCGGACATCGAGCAGGACAGCGAACCTGGCGCGCTCGCCGCGGCAGAACTGGCCGCAGAGCCAGCGGACCGCGATCAGCACGGGCACCCCGGACAAGAAGATCGGCAGCAGCGCGATGCCGACCGCCACGCCGGTGACCAGCAAGGTGAAGGAAATAATGCCCAGGAAGAACCCGGCAAGCAGGTGGATCACGGCCAGCCACGTCCTGGCCGACACGATCGGCCGCAGCACCGCCGCCAGGCGGCGCGGCCAGGCAGTGCCGGCGCCCGTGACGGCACCGGGCGCGGTTCCGCGCTCTGCCCCGCCTGCGGCCATGACCATCTCCCCGGAATCGGCTGATCCTGTCGCCCTGACCCTAGGCGTGCGGCGGCGGGGCTGCCCATCCCGCTGGCCGCCGGATCCGCCGGGAGGCTAGCCCCACCCCCGATTCGGTGGATAGCGGGATGCCCTCGGCACCCCCTGATCGCCAAGGCTTACCTGCAGGCGGCCGAGTACGTCGCCAGGGCGCCCGGCGCCCGCGCGGCAGGCTCGTGAAGCACCGGACAGCCAGTGAAGCACCTGCCATCGATCGGGAGTAGGCCGTCATGAACAGACCATCTGCCCAGCTGTCACGCTCGCAGCCAGGCGCAGCCCAGCCGGGGCGTCGTCTGAGTACTGGTGTCCCCGTCGTCGAGAGGATCGCCGGCTGGAGCACCCGGCATGCCAAGACGGCGGTGTTCGGCTGGCTGCTGCTGGTCGTCGGGGCCGTCCTGGTTGGCGGCATGCTCGGCACTAAGAACCTGGCCAGTTACGACCCCGGCCAGGCGGGCCAGGCCGAGCGGGTGCTGAACAGGCCGGGCGTGATCCAGCCGGCCGCCGAGAGCGTGCTCATCCAGGCCCGCTCCCCCGGCCGCAGTTTCGCCACTGACCCGCAGCTGCGGCAGGCAGCCCGCCAGGTTGCCGCCGCGCTGCGCGGCCTGCCGCAGGTAGCCGCAGACGTCCGGTCCCCGCTCGGCGCGGCCGGCCACGGCCTGGTCTCCGCCAACGGCCGCTCGGCGCTCGTCACCTTCACCGTTGCCGGTAATCAGGACAATGCCGACCAGACCGTCGCGGCCGCCCAGCGGGCCGTCGCGGCGGTCCAGGCGAGTCACCCCGGGCTGCGGATAGCGGAGGCCGGTGACGCGAGTGTCGACCGCGCGACCAACAACATCGTGGACGCCGACTTCCGCCGGGCCGAGGTGACGTCGGTGCCGATCACGCTCGTGCTGCTGCTGCTGGTGTTCGGCGCCCTGATCGCGGCCGGCATCCCGCTGCTGCTGGCCGGCACGGCGGTGGTGAGCGCGATCTCGCTGCTGGCCATCCCCAGCCGGTGGCTGCCGGTCGGCAACACCACCTCGGCGGTGGTCCTGCTGGTCGGAATGGCGGTCGGCATCGACTACTCGCTGTTCTATCTGCGCAGGGAACGCGAGGAGCGCGCGGCAGGCCGCAGTCAGGGCGAGGCGCTGCGGATCGCGGCGGCTACCTCGGGCCGGGCCATCGTGGTCTCGGGGCTGACCGTGATGATCTCGCTTGCCGGGCTCTTCCTGACCGGCATCGATGTCTTCTCCGGGCTCGCGGTCGGCACGATCACGGTAGTCGGCGTCGCCGTCCTCGGCTCACTGACCGCGCTTCCGGCGACACTGGCGCTGCTGGGCAGGTGGGTAGACCGCGGCAGGATCCCGTTCCTCGGCCGGACCCGCACCGCCGCCCGCAAGTCCCGGCTGTGGAGCGGCCTGGTCCGCCGGGTGGTGGCCAGGCCGGCGATCTGGGGCGGCACTGCGGCGCTCGCCCTGCTTGCCCTGGCCAGCCCCGCGCTCGGCATGCGGCTGGTTGATCCTGGCCTGCACGACCTGCCCACGAACATCCCGGTCGTCCGCACCCTGCTGGCCGTCCAGCATGCCTTCCCCGGCGGCCCGGCCCCCGAGGAGGTCGTGGTGACCGGGCCGGGTCTCGACGGCGCTCCGGTCCGCCAGGCGGTCCTCGCGCTGGAAGCCCGCGCGGCGAAGTCCGGGCCCATTCGCGAGCCGGTCACCTCTGCGCTGCTCGGTCACGGCCGCGTCCTGGTCGTGTCGGTGCCATTGGCCGGCGACGGCACGGACGCCACCTCAAGCCAGGCGCTGGCCGCGCTCCGCGGCAGCGTGCTGCCGGCCACCCTCGGCAAGGTCGGCGGCATCAGCTACGCCGTCACCGGCATCACCGCAGCTAACGACGACTTCACCGCGCAGCTCGACCGGACGCTGCCGCTGGTCTTCGTGTTCGTGCTGGGCCTGGCGTTCCTGGTGCTGATGCTCACCTTCCGGTCGATCGCCATCCCGCTGATGTCGATCAGCCTGAACCTGCTATCCGTCGGCGCCGCCTACGGGCTGATGACGCTGATCTTCCAGGACGGCCACCTGCAGGGTGCGCTGGGCTTCAGCTCCTACGGCGGGATCGTCCCGTGGATGCCGCTGTTCCTGTTCGTCATCCTGTTCGGGCTCAGCATGGACTACCACGTCTTCATCCTGAGCCGCATCCGCGAGCTGCGGGACCGGGGAGCGGCCACGCCGGACGCCATCATCGACGGCATCAGCAGCAGCGCCGGAGTCGTCACCAGCGCAGCCGTGATCATGGTGGCGGTGTTCTCGATCTTCGCCACGCTGTCGGTGATCGAGTTCAAGATGTTCGGGATCGGCATGGCCTCGGCCGTGCTCATCGACGCCACCGTCGTGCGCGGCGTGCTGATGCCCGCGGTGATGTCGCTGCTCGGCGAGCGCAACTGGTACCTGCCGAGCTGGCTGCGCCGCCATGGTGACGCTGCGCCCGCGCCGGCAGCCGAGGTCGCGGCCGCCGCCTGGACCGCCGCCGATCCGGAGGTCAGCCGACCGTCTGGCTGATGACGACGTCGTCAAGCGCCAGCCAGCGGGCCAGCGCGCCGAGCTGGCCCCTGGCGGTATCCGCCGCGCCGGGGCCAGCCCCGTCCTCGATGTGCAGCGCCGGCACCCGCAGCACGGACGCCTGGCGGTCCGCTTTCACGTCGGCGCGCGCGACGAGCCGGTCGCCGTCCAGGACGGGAAGCACGTAGTAACCCCACCGGCGCTTGGCCGCCGGGACGTAGATCTCCAGCCGGTAGTCGAAGCCGAACAGATCCAAGACGCGCTGGCGGTCGTAGACGAGCCGGTCAAACGGCGACAGCAGCGCGGCGCGGCCAGCGAACGGGCGGTCCAGCAGCTCGGGATCCGCCACCCACGGCCCGGGCACGCCCGCCACCTCAACCGACACGCCCACCCCTGCCGGAACGCTGGTCCCGCCGACCGCACCGGGCCCGCTGATAGCACCCGGCCTGGCGATGCCGAGCGACCGCAGGCGGCGCTCGGCGCGCAGCCGGGCGGCATCATGCGGGTCGGCCGGCGATGCCAGGGCCGGCAGCAGCCGCTCCGCGAGATCCCAGATCCGCTCATTGCCGGCCCGGTCCGCGACCGCGATCTCTCCGCGTGCCCACAGGAACTCGAGCATCTGCCCGACATTGCGCCCGTCAGTCCAGCCGCCAGAGCGCCAGGACACGATGGACCTGTCCTCAAGCTGGCGCGAGCGCAGCGGCCCGCGCGCCGCGAGTTCCGCGAGCAGGTATGCCCGAAACAGCCGGTTGTCCTCGAGCCAGCCACGGACCCGCCGCTCCCATGCCCCCTCCCCTGGCGGCCAGTTGTCCATGACGGGCCGGTACAGCGGGTAATCGGCCATCGGGTAGATGAACGCCCGATACTCGAACAGCGAGCGCTCGGCGAAGAGCAGCCGCCGTAGGTCCGCAGCTAAGAAGCCGCTGCCCAGCCTGCTCCACAGCACCAGGTGCTCGCTGCGCGCCGCCGCCGCGGTCGGATCGATCTGCAGGAAGCCCAGGCGGCTCACCGTGTCCAGCACGTCGCCGGGGCACTCGGCGTCCAGCAGCTGGCCCATCACTGCCAGCTGGCGCGCCCGCTGGGCGCTGAGATGCACCACGTTCCGGAGGTTATACCTGGCCCTGGTAGGTCAGCCCAGGAAGGCCAGCACCTTGGTCGTGAACCAGGCTGGATCATCCAGCCACGGGTAGTGACCTGCGCCAGGTTGTACCGTGAGTTCCCAGCCGGGGCAGAGACTGGCCGCCTCGGCGGCGAATTCGGCGGGTAGGCGGCCGCGCAGCGCAGGGCCACGCTCCCGCCCGCCGCAATTTCAGATGCGGCTTCGTCACCATCGTGGGACGCTGTGCCGCGTGGAAGGCCCGCCACTGGCCGACGCCGGTGACTCCCGGTTCACAATGCGCCTGCGGCTTGAGCCGGTCGGCCCCGCCAACGCTTCTGACCTGTGGCTGGTGCATAACGACGACGAGGTGTCGTATTGGTACGACGAGAAACCAAGCCTCGAGCAGGCAGAGCAGCGGGCGAAGTTCATGGGCGACTCGTGGCGCTTCCACGGTGTCCACAAGTGGATCGCGTACGACCGCGTGAACGGCGAGGTTGTTGGTCGCGGCGGACTGTCGCGCACGCCGGTCGACGATGACTGGGGTCAGATCTACGCACTCCTTCCGGCAGAGCCGTGGGTGCGCGTCGCGCATGAGATTCGCCGCCCCATCATTGCGCACGCGAACTGGCTCGAGATCGGATGGGCGCTACGGCGCGAGTTCTGGGGGCGTGGCTACGCGTCTGAGATCGGGCGCGCCGGGCTGGCGTTTGCATTCGACGTCCTCGGGGTGCAAGCCGTGGTGTCGTGCACGGTCCGTCACAACGTGCGTTCGCGCGCCGTAATGGAGCGCATCGGCATGCGGTACGCGGGCGAAATCCGGAGCCGCGGCATGGTTGAAGGGGTTGAAGGAGAGCAGGACGACGCGCCGTTTGCGGTATGTGTGCTGCTGCGCGCAGATCCAGGTGGCCGACAGCACGAGGCCGAATAGCTACGCGGGCGCGTCCAGGATCTCCTGGCGCTTCCTTTTGCGCCTGGCGGCGGGACGATGAGCGGGACGAGCAGTTTGCCGATGCCGTGCCCGTCGAAGTCGACCGCGATGGTCAGCCGGGAACTGGTCTCGGTCAGCGGCCCTCGAACAGGGCGGCGTACCGGGCCAGGTAGAGCGGCCATCCCTGGTCAGCGTCGACGCCGTCGCTGACCGACTGCCAGCCGGGACCGTGCCGGTCGAGGTGGCGGTGCTCCAGTTCGACCCGGGTGCGGTCCGGTCCCTCGGCCACGAACCGGACCTCGACCTCGCTGGTCAGCTCCGGGTTGGTCTCGACCTGCCATTGCGGGCTGATGTCCCAGCTGAATACCACCCGGGCTGGTGGCTCGTAGGCCAGGATCCGCGCCCACCGGCACTCGCTGCCGTCGATAGCGCGGTCGTAGATGTGCCCGCCGACGCGGGGCTCGAAGACGGTCTCGGCGATCGCTGCCGCAAGCAGGTTGTGCTCCGGCGGCTTGAAGTCGCCGAACCTCTCGGTGAACGCCGTGAAGGCCTGCTCGAGCGGCGCGCTGACCACCACCTGCTTGCGGACAACAGGGCTCTCGGTCCGGGTCATGGACTCTCCTCCGTCGCTTGTTCGGCAACATCCGCGTAGCTGGCCAGAGCCCTCTGCCAGAAGGTATCGAGCTGATCGCGCAGTGCGGCCACTGCCGTCGGATTGAGCCGGTAGACACGTCTGGTGCCGACCGCGCGTTCACTGACCAGGCCGGCGTCCTTGAGGATCTTGAGGTGCTGGGAGACCGCGGGCCGGCTGACCGGCAGCTTCGCGGCCAGTTGGCCCACCGCCTGCGGCCCCTCTGCCAGGCGGCTGACGATGGCGCGCCGGGTGCCGTCCGCCAGCGCGCTCCAGCCGTCACCTACTCGGTAAGGATCCACTAACGGTTAGTGTTTCCTAACGGAGTGGTCGACGTCAAGGCCCGGCACGGGATGGGCGTGCGAAGGGCGCTCGGCCGGAGCCGCGTAGGCGATGAGCTGCCGGCGCCCTTCGAACGCTTCGAGCTGCACTGGCCGACCGGGGGTAGGCATGATCCCCGTCGCTATCTGTCAGCCAGGCATCCCGGCGACGACAGGCAAGTCGTAGACCCGGCGGACGCTGCTGTCCAGGCGGCTGATGTCCGTGCCATAGATATGCAGCGAGATGGCGGTCTCCGCGCCGGCGTTGCGCACGCGGTGGATATCACCGGGAGGCGCCAGGCCGGCCACGTCTCCGATGGCATTCACCGACGTCCCGTCCTGTTCCAGCCAGCCGTCGTCGCGCAGGACATACCGCTCTTCGTACTCGGCGCCCTGGATGACCCCGAAGACGCACCAGGTGACGTGGTCATGGATCGGCGTGGCCTGGCCAGGTCGCCAGACGAGGGCTACCACAGAGAACGAGCCGTCCGGCTCGGCGTGCAGCAGGTGACAGCGGTACCTAGTCGGGTCTCCATAACGCTGCTCCGCCGTCAGGATCTCCGCGGTGGGCATGTGCGACCTGAGCTGATCGGCGACCAGGCCTACCGTGCCTGCCCAGCTGGCCCGGCGCCGCGTCGCGGTTCGCACGGCGCTGACCAGGTTGCCAAGACTTCGCCCGGCAGTTACCGGGCTAATGACTTGTCTACTATTCATATCTTTATTATATGGAATACGGCACGCAGAGGCTAGTGCCGGATCAGGCTCGTGCGGTGCCAGAACTCATCCAGAGCATCTGACCTGGGCCGCTACTGTCGGCACTCGTGCAGCTAGACCTGCTCAGCCCTGATAGAAGCGGTCGATCACGGTGAAGGCCTCGTCGAGGATGGCCAGGCCTTCCTTGGCCTCGGCCTCCGACACGATGCAGGGCGGCACCACGTGCAGCCGGTTGTAGTTGGTGAACGGCATCAGGCCGCGGGCGCGGCACTCGGCTACTAGCGTGTTCATGGCCGGCGAGGATCCGCCGTACGGGGCCAGCATCGCCCTGGTCTCGCGATCCGAGACCAGGTCCAGCGCCCAGAACACGCCGACGCCGCGCACCTCGCCGATCACCGGGTGCCGCTGCGCCAGCTCGCGCAGACCAGGGCCGAGCACGCCGGCCCCGATCGCCGCGGCGTTCTCCAGGATGCGCTCGTCCTTCATCGCGTCGATGGTCGCGACCACTGACGCGCAGGCGAGCGGATGCCCGGAGTAGGTCAGCCCGCCGGGGAAGACCCGCTCGTCGAAGGTCGCGGCGATCTCGTCGGAGATGATCACCCCGCCGACCGGCACGTACCCGGAGTTCGAGCCCTTCGCGAAGGTGATCAGGTCCGGCACCACGTCATGCTGCTCGAACGCGAACCAGCTGCCGGCCCGGCCGAACCCGCACATCACCTCATCGGCGATGTACACGATGCCGTACCGGTCGCACAGTGCCCGGACGCCCGCCAGGTAGCCCGGCGGCGGAATCAGCACCCCGGCGGTGCCGACGATGGACTCCAGCAGCACGGCCGCGATCGTCGGCGGGCCCTCCAGCTGGATGACCTGCTCCAGGTGCTGCAGCGCCCGCTCGCATTCCTGCTGCTCGGTCGTGGCCCAGAACGCCGAGCGGTACAGGTACGGCCCGAAGAAATGCACGTGCCCGGTCGCGAACTCGTTCGGCCAGCGCCGCGCATCGCCGGTGGCGGCGATCGCCGCGCCGGTGTTCCCGTGGTAGGAGCGGTAGAGGCTGAGCACCTTGCCGCGGCCGGTGTGCAGCCGCGCCATCCGGATGGCGTTCTCGATCGCGTCCGCGCCGCCGTTGGTGAAGAGCACCTTCTCCATGCCGTCCGGCGCCAGCCCGGCGATCCGGGTCGCGGCCTCACCGCGCGCCTCGTTCGCGTGCTGCGGCGCGATCGTGGCGAGTTTGGCCGCCTGCGCCGCGATCGCGGCGGTTACCCGCGGGTGCTGGTGCCCGATATTGGTGTTCACCAGCTGGCTGGAGAAGTCCAGGTACCGCTTGCCGTCGTAGTCCCAGAACCAGCAGCCCTCGGCGCTGGCGATCGGCAGCGGCTGCAGCGCCCGCTGCGCTGACCAGGAATGGAACACGTGCGCCCGGTCCATCGCGAGGACCTCGGCGCCGCGCGCGGGGTCGGCTGCGTGGTCAGTCATGACTGCCTTCCGCCCGGGCTGCGGCGCTAGCCGTTCACCGGGAAGCCGAGGTTCACGCCGCCGTGGCTGGGGTCCAGCCAGCGGGAGGTCACCGCCTTGCCGCGGGTGTAGAAGTGCACGCCCTCGGTGCCGTGCACGTGCGTGTCGCCGAACAGCGACGACTTCCACCCGCCGAACGAGTAGAACGCCATCGGCACCGGAATCGGCACGTTGATGCCGACCATGCCGACCTCGACCTCGCTGGTGAACCGGCGCGCCGCTCCCCCGTCGTTGGTGAAGATCGCGGTGCCGTTGCCGTACGGGTTGCCGTTGATGACCTGCAGCGCGTCGGCGTAGGTCGGCGCCCGGACGACCGACAGCACCGGGCCGAAAATCTCGTCGGCGTAGCAGCTCATCGGCGGAGTGACATGGTCGAGCACGCTGGGCCCGAGCCAGAACCCGTCGGCCGCGCCGCGTCACCGGGTGATCCCGGCCGTCGATCGCGAGCACCGCGCCCTCCCGGACGCCGGAGTCCAGGTAGGACGCGACCTTGTCCCGGTGCGCGGCGGTGACCAGCGGCCCCATCTCGGACCGCTCGTCGCTGCCCGGCCCGACCCGCAGCCGCGCCACCCGCTCGGCGATCTTCGCGACCAGCTCGTCGCCGACCGGGTCGACGGCCACCAGCACCGAGATCGCCATGCAGCGCTCCCCCGCCGAGCCGAAGCCGGCCGACACCGCGGCGTCGGCGGCCAGGTCCAGGTCGGCGTCGGGCAGCACGACCATGTGGTTCTTCGCGCCGCCGAGCGCCTGCACCCGCTTGCCGGCCGCCGCGCCGTTCTCCCAGACATAGCGGGCCACCGGCGTGGACCCGACGAAGCTGACCGCGCGTACCTCCGGGTCGGCGAGCAGCGCGTCCACCGCTTCCTTGGCGCCGTGCACGACGTTGAACACGCCGTCCGGCAGGCCCGCCTCGGCCAGCAGCTCGGCGATCAGCATCGAGGCGGACGGGTCCTTCTCCGACGGCTTGAGCACGAAGGTGTTGCCGCAGGCGATCGCCAGCGGGAACATCCACATCGGCACCATGGCCGGGAAGTTGAACGGGGTGATGCCGGCCACCACGCCCAGCGGCTGGCGGATCGAGTACGCGTCGACGCCGGTGGACACGTTCTCCGAGAACGCGCCCTTGAGCAGGTGCGGGATGCCGCAGGCAAACTCCACGACCTCCAGGCCGCGGGCGACCTCGCCGGCCGCGTCCGATGCCACCTTGCCGTGCTCGGCGCTGATCAGCGCGGCGATGTCGGCCTGCCGGGCGCGCACCAGCTCGCGGAACGCGAACATGACCCCGGCCCGCTTGACCAGGGAGGTCGCGCGCCAGCCGGGGAACGCGCCGGCGGCCGCCTGGACCGCGGCGCTGACCTCGGCCGCGGACGCGAAGTCCACCGTGCCGCTGACCTGCCCGGTCGCCGGGTTATAGACGTCACCGCGGCGCCCGGCGGGCGCGCCGGTCCACGGCTTGCCGCCGATCCAGTGCGTCGTGTGCTTCACTTCGCTCCTCCGCTCGCCTGGGCGTTCACGGCGCGGAGGGCGTCGGTGAGGATGCCGAGTCCCTCGCTGGCCTCGGTCTCGGTGACGTTCAGCGGGGGCGCCATCCGCAGCGCGTGCCCGTAGAGCCCGCCCTTGCCGATCAGCAGGCCGCGCTCGCGGGTCTCCTCCAGCATCCGGGCGGCCAGCGCCGGGCTGGGCGCGCCGGTGACCGGGTCGACCAGGTCCACGGCGAACATCAGGCCCTTACCGCGCACGTCGCCGACGACAGCCAGCGGCGCCGCGGCTTCCCGGAGCTTGCCGATGATCATGGTGCCGAGCACGGCGGCGTTGCGCTGCAGGTCGTGCGACAGCACGTAGTCGAGGGTGGCGGCGGCCGCGGTGGTGGACAGCGGGTTGCCGCCGAACGTGGAGATGCCGTTGGCCTGGGGCCCGTCCATCAGGTCGCCGCGGGCGACCACCCCGCCGATCGCGAACCCGTTGCCCAGGCCCTTGGCGAACGTCATCATGTCCGGCGTGACGCCGTGCGCGCCGATCCCCCAGAAGTGCTCGCCGGTCCGGCCCCAGCCGGTCTGCACCTCATCAGAGATGAACAGGATGCCGTGTGCGGCGAAGATCTCCTGGTAGGCGGCGAAGAGGCCGTCCGGCGGCTGGGCGAATCCGCCGACGCCCTGCAGCGGCTCGGCGATGAAGCAGGCCACGTCACCGGCGGTGGCGGTGGCCAGCACGTGCCGCAGGTCGGCGGCGGCGGCGCTGATGTAGTCCGCGTCGCTCATCCCGGCGAAGGCGGGCAGGTCACGGTCAGTGCCGTGCAGGTAATGCACGCCGACCGGGGTGAGCTGCGAGCTCTTCCAGGCCCGGTTACCGGTGATGGCTGCGGCGGCGAACGAGCGACCGTGGTAGCTGTTCCGCAGCGCGAGTACCTGGCTGGACCGGCGGGCCACGGTGGCGAGCAGCAGCGCGGTCTCGTTCGCCTCGGTACCCGAGTTCGTGAAGAACACCTTCGCGTTCTCGATGCCGGACAGCGCGGCGATCTTCTCGGCCAGCTCGACCTGCTGCCTGATCAGGTACAGCGTCGAGGTGTGCACGATGCCGGTGGCGAGCTGGCGCTCGACGGCCTCGCGGACCTCGGGCACGTCGTAGCCGAGCATGTTAGTGAGAATGCCGCAGAAGAAGTCGAGGTAGCTGCGCCCGGACGCGTCGGTGACCCGGCTGCCCTTGCCGCTGACGATCTCCAGTGGCTCGTCGTAGTACAGGCCCATCCAGTTAGGCAGGACGCGGCGGTGCCGATCGTGAAGTTCTCCCATGCGGCTCAGTCTGCCGCGTGCAGCCCTCGCCGCTGGCCGGCATAGTGACAGGAATTTACAAGGTTGCTTAACATGCTGTCATGCTGCCCACCCTGGCGGAGATCCTCGAACTCGATGCGGTGCGCCGCGGCTCGCCCCGCGTGCTGGCCGGCGCCGGCCGCCTCAGCCGGCCGGTCCGGTGGGTGCACGCGATCGAGGTGCCCGACGCGGCACGGCTGCTGCACGGCGGCGAGCTCGTGCTGACGACCGGGATCGCGCTGCCCGCGGAGCCGTCGCTGCAGGCCCGGTATGTAGCCGAGCTCGCCGCGGTGGGCGCCAGCGGGCTGGCCGTCGAACTCGGCCGCCGGTACTCCGGCAGCCTGCCCGCCGCGCTCGTTTCCGCTGCGGCGGAGCACGATCTCCCGCTGATCGCCTTCGCCACGGAGGTCATGTTCGTTGAGGTCACCGAGGCCGTGCACGCCCGGATCATCGACAGCCAGAGTGCGGAACTGCGCGCCGCCGCCCGGCTGCACGAGGTATTCACCGACCTGTCAGTGGCCGGGGCCACCCCGGCCGACATCATCCGCCAGGCGGCGCTGCTGGCCGGGCGCCCGATGATCCTCGAAGACCTGTCCCATGCCGTCCTGGTGTGCGAGCCGGCCGGCCGGGATGCCGCGCCGCTGCTGGACGGTTTCGCGGCCCGGTCCCGGCAGGCGGATTCCGCCGCGGGCACCGTCTTCGACGCGGCGTCCGGCTGGCTGGTCAGCTCAGTCGGGGCCCGCGGCGAGAACTGGGGCCGGGTGATCCTGGTCTGCCAGCGGCCGCCGGCGCCGCTGGACACCGTGCTGATCGAGCGGACGGCGGCCGCGCTGGCGCTGACCCGGCTGATCGCGCGCCAGCGCGAGAGCCTGGAACGACAGGTGCACCGGACGCTGATCAGCGCCATCCTCGAGCAGGCGGGCGCCGACCCGGGCGAGGCCGCGGTCCGGGCCAGGGCACTGGGGGTGCCGGTGGACGGCCGGCAGCTGATCGCCGTGGTGGTGCGGCTCCGCGACCCAGGTCCCGGCCTGTCCGCGCAGGCCAGGGTGCTGGCGGTGGCCGACGCCGTGGCCGATGCCTGCCGGGCCGAGCGGGTGCCGGCGATCGTCGGGTCGCTGGACGACGCGCGGGCCGGCGCGCTGCTCTCGCTGGACCGCCGCGCCAGCTCCGACGAGGTGCTCACCGCGGTCTGCGGCCGGATCAGGCAGCTAGCCGCCCGGCCAGCTGCCCAGCAGGCCGGCCTGCACGCGGACCAGCAGCGCGGCGCCCGGGCTGGCCAGCGCGATGAGCACGTGATCGCGGCGGGCTCGGTCGCCGGGTCGATGCGGGACGCGCGCCGCTCGTTCCTGGAGGCCCAGCAGGTCGCCGATGCGGCCGCGGCCGATCCCGGTGCCTTCGGACCGCCGGCCACGGGCCCGGTTCCGATCGGAGTACCGCCCGCCGCCGGCCCGGCGGCGGCCCGGCCGTTCTTCCGGCTCGCCGACCTGCGGCTGCGCGGCCTGCTTCAGCTGCTCCGCGGTGATCCCCGGGTGGCGGACTTCGCCGAGCGCGAGCTCGGCGCGCTGCTCGCCTACGATGCCGGCCATGGCACGACGCTGACCAGCGTGCTGGCCGCCTACCTGGAGTCGGGCGGTAACAAGGCCGGGGCGGCGCAGCGCGCCCACCTGGCCAGGCCGACGCTGTACGAGCGGCTCCGGCACATCGAGCGGGTGCTCGGCGTCAGCCTGGAGTCGGCCGAGTCCCGCACGTCCCTGCACGTGGCCTTGCTCGCCCTGGAGTCCTCCGGCCAGGACGCCGGGCGCGGCGGCGGCTAGCCGCCGGCGCCCGCGGACGGCTGGCCGGGCGCCGGTCAGGACGGCTGGCCTGGCGGCCTGATGGCGCGGGTGGCGAAGTAGCCGGGCATGTACCGGCTGGTGGCCTCGGCGTGATGCGGCGCCTCATCCAGGTGGGTGAGGATGAAGCCGGCCGCCAGCTGGCCGCCGATCTGCTCCGTCAGCGAGTGGCTGTACTCGATCGGGCCGTCTCCGTAGGCGGCTGCGCGCTCGGCGTCGGGCAGGTCGAGCGTGCTGTAGGGGATCGGGTGACGCACCACGAACTCGTCGTGCTCGTCCAGCGCCGCCAGGTCGAAGATGAAGATGTCGGGGTTCAGGAACCCGGTCAGCAGCGTGCCGCCCGGGCGCAGAACGCGGAACGCCTCCCGCCAGACCGGCGCGAGGTCGGGGCAGAACACGTTCGACACCGGATTGACGACGACGTCGAAGCTGGCGTCAGCCAGGGCGCCCAGGTCGCGCATGTCGCCGAGCACGGTCCGGATGGCCAGTCCGTCGCGGGCGGCCACCTCCTCGTCGCGGCCAAGCTGGGCCGGCGAGTTGTCGAACACCGTCACCGCGGCGCCGGCCGCTGCCAGCACCGGCCCTTGCTGGCCGCCACCGGAGGCCAGGCAGAGCACCGTCTGGCCGGCCAGGTCCGCCGGGAACCAGTCACGCGGCACCGGCCGGTAACCGATGAGCACCACGGACCAGTCACCGGACCGGGCCCGGGCGATCACGTCAGGGCCTACCGGCCGGGTCCATTCGTTGTCGTTGGCTACCTCGCGGTCCCACGCGGCGCGGTTGTGCGCTACCGGATCAAAGTTCTTGTCCACAACAGCGCAGCTTAGGCCGAGCTACCTGTATCGAACGCTCAGCAGTCAGGGGCAGGCAGCCTTCCTACCCTCGTGTGGATGAAGCTGTGGACGGGCTGGTGGAAAAGTGCCTGTTCCGGGGGACAACACGGCCCTGGCTGTGAATACCTTGTGGACGGTTAAACAATCTTGAAAATAACGCCCGGAACCCCTTGTGCGAACCCCGGCGGGGGCAGTAGAAATACGTCACTGCCGGAGACGGGCACCACCCCGGGGGCAACCCCGGGAACGCAGGAAGAACCGGGAAACCGGACCTTCAGGCGGGAGCCTGGTACCAGCAGCCGGTCAATGAACGCCAGCCAGCCGGGCAACCAGCGGGCCAGCGGCCAGCGACCGGGCAAGGCCCCTGCATCTCATACATGCGGGGGCCTTGCCATTTCCCCGTCCTGCTGATTCCGCCGACCGTGACTCCTTCCTGCGACAACTCCGGCGCGGGACCTCGCCGCGGGAATCAGGCGGTGCTCACTGGGAATCAGGCCGGTGCTCATTTGCCGGGGATGATCATCTTCCTGACCGGCTCGGCCCTGTGCGCGGGTGCCTGGAGCATGGTCAGCTTGATCCTGGGCGGCTCCCCAGGCGCAGGATGTGTCCTGGCGCTGGTGATCGTGCCAGGAACCTCGCCGGCTC
This sequence comes from uncultured Actinomycetes bacterium, assembly GCA_963707065.1. Classification (GTDB taxonomy): domain Bacteria; phylum Actinomycetota; class Actinomycetes; order Streptosporangiales; family Streptosporangiaceae; genus Palsa-506. The sequence continues at coordinate 10,767 of CAVPPJ010000038.1, read as the reverse complement.
ACCGGGGATAAGGAGAGTGCCCACTCCTCTCCACTTTCAACATATAGCGCACTGGGGGGCTTGCGGCAAGACCCGGGTCGTGCCGCATAATCGCTGGCCGGGGGCCCCAGAACAGGAGAACCGGCACGCTCCGGTGACCTGAACCGGCAACGGCCACGGGTCGACCTCAGATCGGAGCTGATGACATGAACTCGCTGACTATCAGCGCGTTTGACCTTCCCGACCGCCTCTCCGCCAAAGCCGACCCGACGCTGATCGCCGGTGACGAGCAGCACTTCGCGGCCATCGCGGAGAGCCTTGAGCAATCGATCGCCGACCTGTCCGACCGCCTTGATGCCGAGCGCAAGGCGCCGGGCGGCATAGGCCAGGAGGCGATGGACCGGGACCTGGAGGTGCACCGGCTGACCGCGCGCCTGCGCACCCTGCGTCGCTTCGGCCTGGACCTGTGCCTCGGGCACATCGTCAGCGCAGGCAACCCCGAGCCCGTGTACGTCGGACGACTTGGCCTCACCGACAGCTCGGGGCGCCGGCTGCTGGTCGACTGGCGTTCCCCGGTGGCTGAGCCGTTCTTCGGGGCGACCCACGCCAACCCGATGGGCCTGGCCAGCCGCCGAAGGTATCGCTGGACCCGCGGCCGGATCAGCGACTACTGGGACGAGGTGTTCACCGCGGACGGGCTTGAAACCCGCGCCGCGCTCGACGACCAGTCCGCCTTCATTGCCAGCCTGGGCAGCAGCCGGTCGCCCCGGATGCGAGACGTGCTCAGCACCATCCAGGCCGACCAGGACGCCATCATCCGCGCGGGATCCCGCGGCGCTCTCGTTGTCGACGGCGGTCCGGGTACGGGCAAGACCGTCGTCGCCCTGCACCGCTCCGCCTACCTGCTGTACTCCGACCCGCGCCTTGGTCACCGCCGGGGCGGCGTGCTGTTCGTCGGCCCGCACCAGCCCTACCTGGCCTACGTCGCCGACGTCCTGCCCAGCCTCGGCGAGGAGGGCGTGCAGACAGCCACCCTGCGGGACCTCGTCACCGAGGGAGCCACGGCAGCGGTCGAGGCCGACCCGGGCGTGGCCCGCCTGAAGTCGTCCGCGAACCTGGTGAAGGCGATCGAGACGGCCGTCAGGTTCTACGAGAAGCCGCCCGCCAAGGGGATGACGGTCGAAACCCCCTGGTCCGGCCTCTGGCTGAGCGCCGACGACTGGGCCGAGGCGTTCGAAGCAGCAGAACCCGGTACTCCGCATAACGAAGCGCGCGACCAGATCTGGGCGGAACTGGTCACGATCCTGGTGGATTCCCGCGACGGCGACGTCCCGGCTGACCCGCTCCGCAAGTCGCTGCTGCGCAGCAGCGAGCTGCGCACGGCCCTCAACCGGGCGTGGCCGCTGATCGAACCGGCTGACCTCGTCGGAGACCTGTGGTCGGTACCCGCCTACCTGCGGATGTGCGCTCCCTGGCTCAGCCCTGATGACGTCCAGCAGCTGCAGCGCGAGGACGCCCGGGCCTGGACGGTGTCCGACCTGCCGCTCCTGGACGCAGCACGGCAGCGGCTCGGCGACCCGCAGGCATCACGACGTAAGCGCCGGCATGACGCCGCGGTCGCCGCCGAACGCGAGCAGATGGCCCGGGTCGTCGACGACCTGATCGAGGCCGCGGACGACGAATACGGCGTAGGTCTGGTGACGATGCTGCGCGGCGAGGACTTCGCCGATGCCCTGGTCAATGAGGCCGCGCTGCCCGGCGCCGATCCAGACCGGCTGGCCGGCCCGTTCGCGCACATCGTCGTGGACGAGGCTCAGGAACTGACCGACGCAGAGTGGCAGATGCTGCTGCTCCGCTGCCCGTCCCGGAGTTTCACCATCGTCGGGGACCGCGCCCAGGCCCGGCACGGGTTCACCGAATCGTGGCCGGAACGGCTCGAGCGGATCGGGCTCGACCGGATCAGCCTGGCCTCCCTGAGCATCAATTACCGGACGCCGGAAGAGGTCATGACGGAAGCCGAGCCGGTCATCCGGGCCGTGCTCCCGGACGCCAACGTGCCGACCTCCATCCGCAGCACCGGCGTCCCCGTCATACACGGAGCTGCGTCGGATCTGGGCTCGATCGTCGACACCTGGCTCGCCGCGCATGCCGACGGGATCGGCTGCGTCATCGGCGATCCCGCGTTCGCGGCGACGTCCCGCGTCCGGTCACTGACCCCGGTCCTGTCGAAGGGGCTTGAGTTCGACTTGGTCGTCCTCGTCGACCCGGAGGCGTTCGGCAGGGGTATCGAAGGAGCGGTCGACCGCTATGTCGCGATGACCCGAGCGACCCAGCAACTCGTCATCCTCACGAGCTCCTGACGTCAGCCCGCTGAGGTCCAGGAGCATGAGCGAGCGGTGTTCGGTCCGGCCGCCCAGGATCATTCTGCTAGGCGCCCTCAGCGACTCAGTGCGGGTAACCCTCAGTGACTCAGTGTGGGTGAAGTTGTGGACGGTCCGGTGGAAAAGTTCCTGTTCCGGGGGACAACACGGGCCGTGGCTGTGGATACGTTGTGGACGGCTAAACAATTTTGAAAATACCGCCGCAGCCCCTTGTGCGGACCCCGGCGGGGGCAGTAGAAATACGTCACTGCCGGAGACGGGCACCACCCCGGGGGCAACCCCGGGAACGCAGGAAGAACCGGGAAACCGGACCTTCAGGCGGGAGCCTGGTACCAGCAGCCGGTCAATGAACCGCCAGCCAGCCGGGCAACCAGCGGGCCAGCGGCCAGCGACCGGGCAAGGCCCCTGCATCTCATACATGCGGGGGCCTTGCCATTTTCGCGAGCGGGGGGCCTTGCCATTTCCGGGCGGAGGCCTTTCCGGGCGGAGGCCTTGCCATTTCCGCGTGCGGGGCCTTGCCATTCCCGGGCGGCGTCATCGGCCAGCCCAGCCGCCTGTCGCGCTCGGCGAGATGCGGCAGCCGCACCGGTCGCCGGGTTCTACTGCGCGATCCACCTGGTGGCCGGATACCAGGCAGGAGAGAATTCTGCTTGGCTGGCGCTGGCCGGCAGTCGAAGGAGATGGACGCGATCAACCCGGAGTCCGCACGCACCGACGTGACGCTAGCCTTCCGCGCGCCCGCTGGCCGGGGCACCGCCGCGGACCGGGAGCGCGGGGCATGCTGAAGATCGAGCTGTCCTGGCAGGCAGCTGCGGTTACCTCGGCATGCCTGTTCGGGGTAACGGCGGCGATCCGGCTGCGCGACTGGGCCGGATCCGGCATGGCCAGACCTGGCACGGCTGAACCCGGCATGACTGAACCCGGCACGGCTGAGCCCGGCGTCGCGCCGCATCGCCAGGCCACTCCGGAGCCTGCTGCCCCGCTGCCGTGGCGTGCCAGGCTGGCCGGGGCCGCGGTGATGACGCAGGAGGCCGGCATAGTCGTCGGGCTGTTCGCGCTATGGCAGTTCGCGGGCAGGTACGCGCCGAGGGTGCAGGGCGGCGCGCTCGCGCGGGCGCGATGGATCTGGCACGCCGAGCGGGTCGCCCGGCTGCCGAGCGAGGCAGCGGTGCAGCGGTTCTTCCTGCCGCACCCGCTGATCGTGCAGGCGTTCGACCTGTACTACGCGAGCCTTCATTTCGTTGGCCTGATCGCGCTCCTGGTGTGGCTGTTCCTGTGGCATCGCGACCGGTACCCGGAGGCGCGCGCCATCCTGGTGATGCTCACCGGGACCTGCCTGCTCATCCAGCTCATCCCGGTCGCGCCGCCGCGCATGCTGCCGCTGGCCGGGATGATCGACACCGGGGTCCTGTACGGCCAGTCCGTTTACGGGCAGGTCGCCGGCTTCAACCCTGCGGAGGTCTCGGCCATGCCATCGGTGCATGTCGCCTGGGCACTGCTCGTCGGCGTCACCGTGGTCCGGGTCTCGACCAGCCGGTGGCGCTGGCTGGCCCTGGCCTATCCGGCGGCGACGACTCTCGCGGTGGTCGTGACCGCGAACCACTTCTGGGCCGACGGCATCGTCGCGGGAGCGCTGCTCGCGCTCGCCATTCTCGCCTACCGGGCCGGGCACGCGACGCGGCGAGCCTTGGCCAGCAGGCTCCGACGGCAGCCGGCCGGCTCGCCCGCACCCGCGGGCGTGGCGGGCGAATCCGGATACGCCCACGTCCCGGCGCAAGGACTGCGCGAAGATGATTGAGACCACCGCTCGGCCGAAGACTGGCTGGCTGTGCGAAAGTTGTGGACAGGTTGGTGGAAAAGCGCCTGTCCCGGGGGACAACGCGGTCCTGGCTGTGGATACCTTGTGGACGGCTAAACAATCTTGAAAATACCGCCAGAAACCCCTTGTGCCGGCCCCCGCCAAGGCAGTAGAAATACGTCACTGCCGGAGACGGGCACCACCCCGGGGGCAACCCCGGGAACGCAGGAAGAACCGGGAAACCGGAGCTTCAAGCGGGCGCCTGGTACCAGTAGCTGGTCGAGTAACCGCAAGCCAGCCGGGCAACCGGCGGGCCCAGCGGCCAAAGATCAGGCAAGGCCCCTGCATCTCATACATGCAGGGGCCTTGCCATTTCCCGGGGCCCGGGCGGACTATCGCGCGGTGATCTGAGCTGCCGCACGCACACGGAGCTCTTCCAGAAGGTCAGCCTGGCGCCGCACATCGCCGCCGGGCGAAGCGTGGCTGCCGAAACGGCGCTGTCATGTGATCCCCGACACTGGCTCCAAGTCCGGCCGGACACAGTCCGGGGCGGGCTCGTTGCTGCCTGGTGAGCTGAGCTAGCTCGATCACCGGCTGCCTCCCGGGCATTGCAGTCCGCACGACGGTATAGCGAGTTGCGGTATAGCGTAAGCCGCTATACCGTGGACCCGGGAAACGCGACGGGCAAGCGCGACGGCGAGCAGGAGGGTGACATGACAGACCGACTGGATCGCTGGGCCGATCCGCCGCTGCTGGTCCTGGCCAGCCTGGCCGACCAGCCGAAGCACGGATACGCCATCACCCAGGACGTGGCCGACACCATGGGCGTGCGGCTCAGCGCCGGCACCCTCTACGCGGTGCTCTCCAGGCTTGAGTCCCGCGGCCTGATCGAGCCGCTTGAAGCCGAGGACAGGCGCCGCCCGTATCGCCTCACGGCAGCCGGTGCCCATGCGCTCGCGGTACAGGCCGAGCGGATGAACCAGGTCGCCTTCGTGGCGCGGGAACGGCTGGGCACGCTCCGCCGCCTGGCGGGCGCATGAACGCCGTATCGCCGCCGGCCGGACCGCCGGGCACCAGCTTCCTGGCCCGTGCGGCGCTTGCTCTCTACCCGGCCGCCTGGCGGGCCCGCTACGGTGACGAGGTCCGCGCCCTGCTGGACGACTCCGGCGCCGGCCCGCGCGCCATCGCCAGCCTGGCCTGGCGGGCGCTGCCCGCGTGGATCTGGCCGCCGCGGCATCTCTACGGCCGGCCGGCCCGGATGCGGGCCAGCCTGGCCACGGTGCTGGTGGCGTGGACGGCGCTGACCGGCCTGGCCCTCGTTTTCGCGCAGCTCACCCAGGCCCAGGGCCTCAGGCCGGCCAGCCATCCGGTCGTGCAGTGGTCGTACTGGGTCTTCGACGGGGCCTTTCTTGTCTCCGTGCTCGCTGTCGCCGCGGGCGGCCTGCCGCTGTGGTTGCTGATGATGCGCAGCGCCCGTCGCGAGCACCGCCCGCGTGACCTTGCCTACCTGCTCGCGCCCGTCGTCGCGCCCGCCATCTACCTGGCCGCACTGAGCGTTACCGTCAGCCTCATCCGCCCCGTGCACGGCGTCGGGCTGCCGTGGTGGTTCCTGGCCTTCGTCGCCGGCGGATTCGCGGCCGGCGGGATTTCGGCCGCAGGACCCGGGCTGGCCCTGCGCAGGCTCCGCCCGCGCGGGCCGGCCGTCAGGCTGGCCGCCCGCGCGGCGGCCGTCGCCGCGGCGGCCATGAGCCTCGCGGGTGCCGCCAGCATCGTGGCCGCCGCCGGCCTCTCGTAGCTGGGCACCCCAGTACGCGGGCTACCGCGAGGGCTGGCCGCTGGGGATATACCTGCCGATGGTCGTGCTGGCCGCCGCCGTCGCCACGGTCAGCGCCGCGCGCGGAATCCGGGCCGCTCGGCCGCCGCCGCGGCCTGACCACAGGCACTTGCGCGAGCCAGCCCGCTAGCGCCTGGCCGCGGGCAGCTGACTGACGCCAACCCGGGAATCCAGCCAGTCCTGGATCGGCCCGGTCGCGGCGAGGAACTCGGCGACGCGCGACTTGGCTTCGGGTGTGGCCAGCCAGGCCGCGGCTGGCCACTGCCGCCAGGCAATGAGCCCTTTCAGGCACAGCAGGCCGATCCGCGGATGGTCCTTCGGGTAACCGCGGGGCGCGGTTTTCAGCCGGTCGCGGGAGGTGATCTCGATCCCGGCGTCCCGGGCGGCTGCCACCAGCTGCGCCAGGTCAGATCCGGCTGGCTCGGCGTCCACCGCCTGGCGGTAGCGCTGAAGCTGGTCGGCGGCCATCATGTACATCCCCCGCCCCGCAGCCAGGCCAGCCGCCGACAGCTGGATGTACCCGCCGTTGTCCATGGTGGCGCCAATAGCGGTCTTGTAGGGCGACTTATCCGCGCTGAAGCGCACGTCGCGATTCGGCCGGAAGATCCGGCCGGGGCCGAACTGGCCGGCCAGCTCCGCCAGCAGTTCCTCCATGGGGCCCCGGACGGACAGGTCGTACGTGGCCTTGTGCGCTTGCCAGTAGGCCTTCGAGTTGTCCTCTTCCAGCCCGTCGTAGAAGTCGATCGCGTCCGCTGGCCAGCCTCGAAAGCCCACCCGCAGCACGATAGCGATGCCAGCGCCGTCCTAGCCTCCAGATCGGGCATACGGACGTGCGCACGTCCCGCAACACGCTGATTCTGGCTGGGGTGGTGCTCACCGTCGGCTGTGCCGTCGCGCGGTCAGGCTGCCGATCCGGGCCCGGTGCGCCGATAGCCCGGGGAAGCCGTCAGCCGAGGCTGCTCATGACGTGCTTGACGCGGGTGTAGTCGTCGAAGCCGTAGGACGACAGGTCCTTGCCGTAGCCGGAGTTCTTGAATCCGCCATGCGGCATCTCGGAGGCGAACGGGATATGCGTGTTGATCCACACCACCCCGAAGTCGAGCTGGCGCGCCATCCGCATCGCCCGGCCGTGATCCTTCGTCCAGACGCTCGACGCCAGCCCGTATTTCACCCCGTTGGCCCACCGGAGCGCCTCGTCCTCGGTGCTGAACCGCTGCACGGTGATGACCGGCCCGAAGATCTCGTCCTGGATCATCTCGTCGTCCTGCCGCAGGCCCGCCACGACGGTCGGGGCGAAGCAGTAGCCCCGCTCCCCCACCCGGTGGCCGCCGGCCAGCACATTCGCGTGCTCCGGCGCACGGCGCAGGAATCCCTGCACCCGCTCCAGCTGCGCCGGGTTGTTCAGCGGGCCGTAGTCCGCGTCCGGCACGTCCAGCCCGCCCACCTTGGTGCCGCGGGCGAGTTCGGCCAGCGCGTCGGTGAGGTCCGCGCTGACGCCGGGACCGGCCAGCACGCGGGTCGCGGCGGTGCAGTCCTGGCCCGCGTTGTAGTAGCCCGCCTCCGCGATCTGCGCGGCGGCCCGCCCGATGTCAGCGTCATCGAAGACGATGACCGGCGCCTTGCCGCCGAGTTCGAGGTGCACGCGCTTCAGCCCGGCGGCAGCGGCGGTCGCCACCTCGATGCCCGCGCGGACCGAGCCGGTGATCGACACCATCTGCGGTATCTCGTGCGCGACGAGCGCACGGCCGGTGGCGGCGTTGCCGCAGACCACGTTCAGCACGCCCGGCGGCAGGAACTCGGCGGCGATCTCGGCCAGCAGCAGCGAGGTGACCGGCGTCGTGTCCGACGGCTTGAGCACCACCGTGTTGCCGGCCGCCAGCGCCGGCGCGAACTTCCAGACCGCCATCATCATCGGGTAGTTCCACGGCGTGACCTGGGCGCACACCCCGACCGGCTCGCGCCGGATCATCGAGGTGTAGCCGCGCATGTACTCCCCGGCCGCCTTGCCCTCCAGCACCCGCGCGGCGCCGGCGAAGAACCGCAGCTCGTCGACGAGCGGCGGGATCTCTTCCGCGAGCGTCATGGCGGCCGGCTTGCCGGTATTGCGGCACTCGGCCGCGGTAATCTCCCCGGCTCTCGCCTCGATCGCGCCCGCCATCCGGAGCAGGGCCAGGCTCCGCTCGGCAGGAGTGGTATCGCGCCAGGTGCCGAATGCCGTCGCGGCCGCCCGCAGGGCCGCGTCGACATCCGCGCCGCCTGACACGGGCGCTTGCGCATAGGCTTCGCCCGTGCTCGGATCCACGATGTCGCTGACCGCGCCCTGCTGGGTGCCGGCGAAGGCGCCATTCACGAAGTTACGCAGCTCCTGCAGCCGGGCCGGTGCCGGGGCGCTCGGTGTCAACGACGGCCTCCCTGGTAAGACTGGCGGAGTTTCGGCGCCAGCGCACGCGGTTTACCCGGTTTGCCCGGTGCCGCAAGTTGGATACGATCTTGACAGGATAACCCTCCTGACACAAGTGAATCCGTTGTTCATAGGACCTGATTCTGCGGAATCAGTTGACAGATATCCCGATCGTGACACGATTGGCTTGCTAAGGAGGCGGATGCATGGCACACACGCCGGGCGCGCTGCCCGCCCCGGCCGGCCGGCTGCGCGGCGACGGCACCGCCCGTGATCTCCCTCGCACAGTGCTCGATGACGTCTCGAAGCAGATCATCGAGCAGCTTCAGCAGGACGGCCGGCGCTCGTACGCGGCGATCGGCAAGGCGGTCGGGCTGTCCGAGGCAGCGGTACGCCAGCGGGTGCAGCGGCTGGTCGATGCCGGAGTGATGCAGGTCGTCGCGGTGACTGACCCGCTGATGCTCGGCTTCCGCCGCCAGACGATGATCGGCGTCAGGTGCGTCGGCGACATCGAGGTGGTGGCCGACCTCGTCGCGGGCATGGATGAAATCGACTATGTGGTAATCACAGCAGGGTCGTTCGATCTCCTCATCGAGGTCGTCTGCGAGGACGACGACCAGCTCCTGGAGATCATCAGCCGGGTGCGAACCATTCCGAGCGTGACAAGTACGGAGACCTTCGTGTACCTGAAACTCCGCAAGCAGACCTACGGCTGGGGGACCAGATGACAACCTCTCGTGGCAGCGACGACACGGCAGCCCGGATCGCCGCGCAGCAGGCGTCGGCCAAGCGGCACATGTGGCTGCATTTCACCCGGATGTCGACGTTCATCGACGGCGACATGCCGCTTATCGTGCGCGGCTCGGGTCCCTACGTCTTCGACGACCACGGCAAGCGCTACCTGGACGGGCTGTCCGGGCTGTTCGTCAGCCAGATCGGGCACGGCCGCAGGGAAGTAGCCGAGGCCGCCGCGCGGCAGGGCAGCGAGCTGGCCTATTTCCCGCTCTGGTCCTACGGGCACCCGCGGGCGATCGAGCTCGCCGAGCGGCTGGCGGCAATGGCTCCCGGCGACCTGAACCGGGTGTTCTTCACCACCAGCGGCTCCGAGGCGGTCGAGGCGGCCTGGAAGCTGGCCAAGCAGTACTTCAAGATGACCGGCGAGCCCGGCCGCTACAAGGTGATCAGCCGTAATATCGCCTACCACGGCACCTCGATGGGCGCGCTGGCGATCACCGGCCTGCCGGGGCTCAAGGCGCCATTCGAGCCGCTGCCGGCCGGCGGCGTGCGGGTGCCGAACACCAACTTCTACCGCGCGCCTGATTTTGTCGCGCATGACGTGACGGTCTTCGGGCAGTGGGCTGCCAATGAGATAGAACGAGCAATCCTGCGCGAAGGGCCGGAAACGGTGGCGGCCGTGTTCCTTGAGCCACTGCAGAATTCCGGCGGCTGCTTCCCGCCGCCGCCCGGCTATTTCCAGCGGGTGCGGGAGATCTGCGACCGCTACGGGGTGCTGCTGGTCTCCGACGAGGTGATCTGCGCCTTCGGCCGCCTGGGTTACTACTTCGGCTCCCAGCGGTACGGCTACCAGCCGGACATCATCACCTTCGCCAAGGGCGTGACCTCCGGTTACGCGCCGCTCGGCGGGATGCTGGTCAGGGAAGCGCTGATGGAGCCGTTCAGCAAGGGCGATGCCAGCTTCGTGCACGGCGTCACCTTCGCCGGGCACCCGGTGTCCTGCGCCGTGGCCCTGGCCAACCTCGACGTCTTCGAGAAGGAGGACCTGCTCGGCAACGTCCGGGCGAACGAGGCCGGCTTCCGCGCCACCCTGGAGAAGCTGAACGACCTGCCGATCGTCGGCGACGTGCGCGGCGACGGGTACTTCTACGGGATCGAGATGGTCAAGGACAAGGCCACTCGCGAGACGTTCTCCGACGAGGAGTCGGAGGAGCTGCTGCGCGGGCTTCCTCTCGCATGCCCTGTTCAGCGCCGGGCTGGTGTGCCGCGCCGATGACCGCGGCGACCCGGTGATCCAGCTCGCCCCGCCGCTGACCTGCACCCAGGAGCATTTCGACGAGATGGAGCAGATCCTGCGCACCGTGCTGACCGAGGCGTGGGCCCGGCTCTGATCCCCCGCGGGCACGGCCGGGCGAGCCCGTCCGTGCCCGCGACCCCGGCCAGGCGGCCAAACGTTGCCTGTTCGTTACCTGATTTTCTGCCCGTGAACACGCCTCCGGCGTCTCTTACACAGTGAGACCCGCCGGGACTGCGAACCCTGGCGCCGAATGCTGGGAGGACGCAGTGCCGGATACCAGTGACCAGTGGACAGCGCTAGACAGCCAGAATGAGCGGCTCGTGGACCCCGCGAGCCCGGCTA
>CAVPPJ010000037.1:0-21637 GCA_963707065.1 uncultured Actinomycetes bacterium | reverse complement strand
GCCCGCCCGGGATCGGCTGAGTAGATAACCGTCCCGAGCGTCAGCACAATGTGAGGGACTAGCCGAAGCCACGAAGGAGAGGGTTTTGACGACCGTGACCGTCGAGCAGCTCTCGCAAGCTTCCGATTTCACCGATCAGCTGATCGCCGCGGTGCAAGACGACCAGTGGGCCGGCCCGACACCGTGCGCGGGCTGGCGCGTCCGTGATCTCGTCAGCCACGTCATCGCCGGGAACAGCCTGTTCGCGGCCGCTCTCCGCGGCGGCCAGCCGCCGGCAGCTCATCAGGGCGCTGTCCTGCCGGAGGCCGGCCTGCTGAGCGCCTATCGCGACTCAGCTGCCGAACTGCTCGGCGCGTTCCGCGAGCCCGGTGCCCTCGACGCAATGGTCACCGTCCCGTTCGGCACGGTTCCCGGCGTCGTCGCCCTTCACCTGCGCATCACCGAGCTCCTGGTGCACGGCTGGGACCTTGCCCGGGCCACCGGGCAGCCCGCCACCGTGCCGGACGGCCTCGCGGAACAAGAACTGGCCTTCAGCCGCAGCAAGCTTGCCGACATCCCGCCGGACCGCCGCCCGTTCGGGCCGCCGCAGCCGGTGGCCAGCTCCGCGCCGGCGATCGACCAGCTCGCGGCCCTCCTCGGCCGGGATGTCACACCGCAGCCGCCGGCCCCGGAACCGGCGGCTGAGCCCCAGAGCCGACGAGTACCGGGAACCGCGCCCACCGGCGCAGATCACCAGGCAGGCCAGATGAAGATCATTTGAAACGAGCGTTACATGGCCAGTCCACCCCAGCGCCCAGCTGGCCTTGGGCGGCGGGTCGACAGCACCCAAGCACCATGATCAACTTTACAAAGGATCATCCGCATAATGCCGGCGGGCCGCGTCAGTCTCCGTTTTACCTGCTCATCTTCACATCGGTCAGCTGGCGTTGCCGTGATTGGCCTCGGAGGTGCCGCAAGCCCAGGAAGCCCGCAATCCCGGCGGCCGCCAGGATCGCCCCGGCCACGAGCAGGACGAACTCGAAGCCCTGGAGAAATGAGGTCACCGCCGGATCGTATGCGTGCCCGCCTACGTATGCGGCGGCCGCGTGCACCTGACCGCCTGCCACCTCGGTCCCAACCTGGGCTGCCCGCTGTTGCCCGGCTGCGGGGAAAGCGCCGGCCTGGTGGTGCCAGCTGGCCAGGGTCACGCCGGCGCCGATGGATCCCAGGATGGCCAGTCCCGTGGCCGTGCCGATCTGACGGCAGGCGTTGAACAGGCCTGAGCCGATCCCCGATGATCCCGCCGGAACGCCGGCCATCGCCGCGGACGAACCCGCCGGAACCATGAGGGCGAAGCCCACTCCCACCAGGACGTAGCACGCAGCCGGCCAGGCAAACGGCGTCGCCTGCGTCAGCTGGCTCATGCCCATCATGCCCGCGGCGGCGATCAGGCACCCCAGCCCGACAGCCGACGCCACCGGCAGCAGCCGCCCGACCCGCTTGCCGGACTGGGCTACAACGAAGTACGGGATGCAGAAAAAAAGCCAGGACAGGCCGGTGCGCAGCGCCGACCATCGGTCGATGTTCTGGAAGAAGAGCGTCACGTAGTAGATGAATCCCGAGAACGCAAGGTAGGCCAGGAGGTACACGGCACAGGCCCAGACAAAGCTCGGGGTTCGCAACAGCGCCGGGGGAACCATCGGTGACGCGGTCCGGTGCTCCCACACAAAGAAAACGACAAGGACCGCTGCGCCGGCGGCGACACAGGCGGCCACGGCCAGCGAATGCCAGCCGACGTCGGAGGACTCGACAAATCCGAAGGTCAGCAGCAGCAAGCCGCAAGCGCTCAGCGCGACCCCGCCGGTGTCGAAGGGGCGGGGCACGGGCTCCCTGGACTCCGCGACCGCGACCTGCGAGATAACCACGGTCACTATCCCGATCGGGACATTAACCCAGAAGATCGATGACCACGGGAACACGCTGAGCAGCAGGCCGCCAGCTACGCTGCCGCCCGCGACGGCCAGGCCGCTGACCGCGGCCCACAGCCCGATGGGGCCGGTCCTGGCCTCCGCCGGATACGCCTCGGTGATCAGTGCAAGGGTCAGCGATGACATGACGGCGCCACCGATTCCCTGGATCACCCGGAAACCGGTCAGCATTCCACCGGAAACCGAAAGAGCACACCCGGCCGAGGCAACCGTGAACAAGCAGACCCCGGCCAGGAAAAGGCGCTTGCGCCCGAAATGGTCGCCCAGCGCGCCGCCCGCCGGGATCAGCGCGGCCAGCGCCAGGGCATAGGCACTGACCACCCATTCCAGGCCCGCGGGCGAGAGATGAAGCTCGTGCTGCAAAGACGGAAGGGCGACGCTTACGATCATGACATCGAGCACCATCATGACCTGAGCGGTGCACGCCACAGCCAGCGTAAGCCGCTGCCTGCGCGCTGTACTCAGAGTCATGACTCAACCCTGCCCCACCTGACCGGCAAGCACACCGTCACGGGGGTGTCGGCAAAGAGTCCAGGGTCGGTTACGCATCGTGACAGAAACGCCCGGTGATCCGCAGGTATGATGCTCAACGGCCAGGCGCTGACGATGACTTTGGGCGCAGTGGATCGTCCTCACTGGTGGCGGGCCGCGGCACCGGTCCCGGTCGCTGGGAAGCAACTTGTCAGGAGGTCATCGTGTCGCAGGTCCGGGTGCACAACTTCTCGGTGTCGCTGGATGGATTCGGCACCGGCGAGGGGCAAAGCCTGGAGGCTCCGTTTGGGCATGCGGGAACCCGGCTGCACGAGTGGTTCTTCCCGACCCGTACCTTCCGCGCCATGCAGGGCCAGCCCGGCGGCAGCACCGGCATCGACGACGCTTTCGCCAGCGCCTGGGAACCGGGCATCGGCGCCGAGATCATGGGCCGGGCCAAGTTCGGCCCGCACCACGGCCCCTGGCCGGACCAGGAGTGGAACGGCTGGTGGGGAGACAACCCGCCGTTCCACACCCCGGTCTTTGTCCTCACCCACCATCTGCGGCCCTCCGTCCAGATGAACGGCGGTACCACGTTTGACTTCCTCGACGCCAGCCCCGCCCAGGCGCTTGCGCAGGCGCGCCAGGCCGCCGCTGGCGGGGATGTCCGCATCGGCGGCGGCCCGTCCACCATCCGCGAATTCCTGGCCGCCGACCTGATCGACTACCTGCACATCGTCGTGGTGCCGATCGTGCTGGGCCGCGGGGAGCGGCTCTGGGACGGGCTGGAGGGGCTCGAAGATCGGTTCCAGATTGAGGCCGTGAACAGCCCCAGCGGCGTCACCCACGTCACCCTCAGCCGACGGTAACAGCGGCAGCATGGCAGGGCAGGAGGCAGGGCGCCGGCCGAAGCCATTCAGCGCCTCATGATCGTTTGCCGTGGGCGATCTGGGCGGCGTGAAGCGCAGGGCAGCGGGGGTGCGGGCCCTGGCCGAACCGTCGTGACGTGCCGGCGCGGGATAATGAGGCCATGACAAGCGGGCTAATCCGGTGCGGGCACTGCGGCCAGGCGAACCGGGTGCCGGCCACGGCCGCCGGGACTCCCCGCTGCGGCAAGTGCCATCAGCCGCTGCCGTGGATCACCGACGCCGACGACACGACCTTCCATGAGATCGCGGAGGCCGCCAAGATTCCGGTCATCGTCGACTTGTGGGCACCCTGGTGCGGGCCCTGCCGCATGGTCAGCCCCGCGCTGGAGCAGCTTGCCCGCGACCTGGCAGGCCAGGTGAAGCTAGTCAAAGTGAACGTCGACGTCTCGCCGCAGATCTCGCAGCGGTTCGAGGCCCAGGCCATACCGACCCTGCTGCTGCTGCGCGGCGGACGGGTGGCTGCCCGGCAGACAGGCGCCGCTCCCCTGCCTGCCTTGCGGGCCTGGGTCGACAAAGCGCTCGCCACGCCCGCTCCCTGAACCACTGTCTTCCACCCTCAGCGCTTCCGCGCCCTCCGTCGTGCTCCCGATCGCCGACTATCCGCGGCCCAGAGCTGATACGGGCAGGCGGGGCGCCGCACGCAGAACATCCAGTTCTGGCGGTCTGGGATCGGCAGGCGGGCCCGGGGAATACGGCGCCCTGGCAGAGCTGCTGCGACTGTTACTGCTCGCGGTTCGCACCTGCCTGTGGGCAGGCGCAGTGCCGACGTTTCGATCCGCGCCAGGCAGGGTGTTTATGGTGTTATGTTCTGGTTGATGTGGAACAGGTTGCCAGGATCGTACGCGCGCTTGACTTGAACCAGCCGGTCGTAATTTTGGCGGTAGTTGTCTTGAATTTTGTCGTAATCGTCGTCCTGCATGAAGTTTATGTAGCCGCCGGGTTCTGAGTACGGCGTGAGCGCCTGGTAATAGTCACGCACCCATTGGATTCGTTCGGCGTCTTTCGTGGGGTCGGTCCATGCGGCGAGGAAGACCATGCCGTACGTTGCGTCACGGTAGGCAAAGGCCGTGTCGTTGGGCCCGACGCGGTGGCAGGCGCCGTTAATCGGATACATGTGCATCGTGGCGCTCACCTCAGGAACCTGGGATCCGTGTTCGACGTGAACGGCGATGGCCTCCGCAGGCAGTTCCTTGACGAAGGCGCCCTTCCAGTAAGCACGGATGCCCTTGGGGTAGAGGCCGTCGAATGCTGCGTTCAGCGCCGGATAGGGTAGCGGGCCGGTCCCGTTGGCAACGATCGGAGCTACGTCCCAGAAGGGCTGAAGGGCCTTCTGGGCCTGCTCGGGCGGGCCCGCCCAGTGCACTACGGCGAGAGCGAGGGTGTCGCCATGCCGGTTCTCGGGGATGAATGGCAGCGGCGGCGCGATCTGGAAGGCTGGAAAACCGCCGAACTGCTCCGGTGCGTCTCGTATGAACTCGTCGAACATGCGGAGCAGCGAGTCGGCGTCCTCCAGGTTGTAGAAGATGGGCCCGGCGAACACCTCGTCCACCTCGTGGAGCCGGTACTCCAGCGACGTCACCACGCCGAAGTTGCCGCCGCCGCCGCGGAGGCCCCAGAACAGGTCCTCGTTCTCATGCGCGCTGGCGGTGACGAACTTCCCATCCGCGGTGACCACATCGGCGGAGATGAGGTTGTCGATCGAGAGCCCGAATCCGCGTGTCAGGTAGCCGATGCCACCCCCCAGGGTCAGGCCCGTGATGCCGGTGGTCGAGATGATGCCGCCCGTGGTTGCCAGGCCGAAAGCGTGGGTGGCGTGGTTGAAGTCACCCCATGTGGCACCGGTATCGGCGCAGGCCGTCTTGTTCCTCGGATCCACACGGACGGTACGCATCGGTGACATATCGATGACCAGGCCGCCATCGTTGGTGCCGAATCCGGGAGCGCTGTGCCCACCGTCGCGGATGGAAAGGTCGAGCCCGTTGTCGCGGGCGAAGTTCACGCTGGCGATGACGTCAGCGACCTGCTCGGCGCGGAGCACCGCCAGGGGGCGCTTGTTGAACATGCCGTTATGAATGGCGCGTGCCTCGTTGTAGCCTCTGTCGTCAGCAGTGATCACCTGGCCCCGCACGCGCTCGCGAAGGGGCTCGACACTAACCCCGGCTGCCGGCCGCTCGACGATTGTGTCTCCCATCGCCGTCTCCCGTTCTTTAGTCGTTACTCAGATGGGGACCGGAGGTTTGCCATCCCCTCTTTGCCCGATCGGCGCTTGGGTGCTCAGCGCCACACCGCCTGCTGGGACAGGGAGGCCTGGGGCAGGTGGTGGATGCCGACAGAGCAACCCGGCCCGGCGGGCTGACACCCCTCGGCCGCGTCGCCAGCCGTGTATGCAACTTGACTAAACCGGCTGATCAGTGAAGCGTCTATACGCATATTGCGCACTGGGCGCAGTGGCCGGGGGTGCGGCCATGTACGTCTCGCTGGAAACCCTGCGGCGGGCGGCCTGACATGGCTCCCGCTTCTCCGCTCCCGAGTATCGGCCGGTGCCCGGCTGCGTCCAGGTCGTTCCTCCTCGGCCCTGGCGGGCCTGCGGGGGCTCCACCTGGACGCCGCCTGCGCTCCGGCGGTTACATGGCAGCTATCAGAAGCGGGACCAAAACAAGACAGGAGGCGAAGTGGTGGCGTCGGGGGAAGCTGGCCACGTCTCCCACGTCGGCCAGGATTCTCGCGGCGAGCCGCTGCCGTACGGGGCGCTGCTGCTCGGCGTGCGCCCGCCTTTCATGGTTCAGCTCACGACGAGCTGATAGAGGCGTGGCATGGTGATTCACCTGCTTATGCGTGTCCTTGACGGGCTGTCTGGCCGGGTGGCCAGTTGAGTCCCGGTTGTATGCGCGGACGCTGGTGCGGCTGGTCTCGGGTCGCTGGTCTGCGGCTCCTGTGATGTCAGCCTGCCGGTGTCGCGGTTATCTTCACCGTCGCCAGCGGTCAGGGGTGTTCAGCACAGGTACTGGCCCACGAGAGACTCACAGGATTCGCCGTGCCAGGGCGCTGGCGGTGATGGAGCGATCCGTGGTGGCGGGCAGGATCGCTCCGGTCGCTGGCCCGCTTGTACGCTGATGAAATGGCCCGTCCTGTGTTGTGGCGGGCGGCCTTTAGCGCTATTGCGCTCGTGCGCTGCAGCAACGGCCATAGCCGGGCCGTGAAGGGATGAGGGGCTGGTGGCGGAGGAGCCTGCGGGGACGTTCGCCGGGTTACTGCGGCAGCTGCGGGGCGAGGCCAGGCTGACGCAAGAGGAGCTGGCGGAAGCGGCGGGCCTTTCCCCGCGGTCGGTCAGTGACCTGGAAAGAGGCGTTAACCGCACCGCGCGTAAGGACACCGCCGGGCTGCTGGCTGATGCGCTGGGCCTGACGGGGCCGGTGCGGGCGGCGTTCGTGGCGGCGGCCCGCGGGCGCGCGCCGGCGGCGGAGGTGCTGGCGGCCCGGGACGCCGTTAGTGCTTCCGCGGCGGTGGCGACGCGGACGCTGCCGCGTGATATCGCCAGCTTCACCGGCCGCGAGAGCGAGCTTGCACGGCTGATCGGCATGGCGGCGCGCACTACGGCCGGCGGGGTGGTGGGGATCCACGCGATCGGCGGGATGGCGGGGATCGGGAA
The DNA here is from genome assembly GCA_963707065.1 of uncultured Actinomycetes bacterium. Taxonomy (GTDB): domain Bacteria; phylum Actinomycetota; class Actinomycetes; order Streptosporangiales; family Streptosporangiaceae; genus Palsa-506. The sequence goes on along the minus strand of CAVPPJ010000037.1, from coordinate 14,621 downwards.
GACCACCTTCGCGGTGCATGCCGCGCACCAGCTCGCGCCAGGGTTCCCCGATGGGCAGGTGTTCCTGCCGCTGCACGGCCACACGCCCGGGCAGCGGCCGGTGGATCCGGCGGACGCGCTGGCCAGCTTGCTGCTGATGGCCGGGGTCGGCGCGGCGCAGATCCCGCCGGGCCTGGAGGCCCGGGCCGCAGTCTGGCGTGACTACCTGGCGGGGAAGAAGATTTTGCTACTGCTGGATGATGCGGCCGGGCATGAGCAGGTCACTCCGCTGCTGCCGGGCGCGGCGGGCAGCTTGGTCCTGGTGACCAGCCGCCGCCGGCTGGCCGCGCTGGAAGACGCTGCGGTGATCAGCCTCGACACCATGTCCCCCGGTGAGGCGGCGACCCTCCTGGCCCGGCTCGCCGGGGAGCCCGGCGTGCGCGCCGGGGATGCCGCCGTGGGCGAGATCACCCGCCTGTGCGGGTACCTGCCGCTGGCGATCGGTATGCTGGCCAGCCGACTGCGGCACCACCCTGCGCGTACTGCCTCGGACCTGGCCGCCGACATTGCGGCCGCCCGTGACCGGCTGGCTGTGATGCGCGCGGAGAACCTGTCGCTCGCCGCCGCGTTCGACCTGTCCTACCAGGCTCTGACCCCGGGACAGCAGCGGTTTTTCCGCCACCTCGGCCTGGTACCGGGCCCCAGCGTCGACGCCTACGCCTTCGCCGCACTGGCAGACCTCGGCGCGGATGAGGCCAGCCGCGCGCTCGATGAGTTGTATGACCAGCATCTGCTCAACGAGCCCGCACCCGGCCGCTACCAGTTGCACGACCTGGTCCGCGAGCATGCCCGCGCCCTGGCTGCCGCTGAGGACCCGGCGGAATCCGACGCCGCGACCGTGCGGCTGCTGGACTACTACCTGCACACCGCGCTGGCCGCCACCCGGCACTTTGCATCCTGGATCGACGCCTACCGCCGTCCGCCGGCCGGACTCGCACCGGCTTTTGTCCCCGGCCTGTCCACGCTCCAGCAAGCAGTCGGCTGGCTGGACGCAGAGCGCCCGAACCTGCACGCCGCTGTGGACTATGCCGCCGCCAGCGGCCGGGAGTTGTACGCCGTGCAGATCACCAACGCGACAAGCGGCTTCCTGCGCATCCACGGCTACTGGGACCAGTCCGCAGCCCTCCACCAGACCGGCCTCAGCGCAGCACGCCAGGCCAACGACCCAGACGGCGAGGCCGATACGCTAATCCAGCTAGGCGCGTTGCAGCGAGAGAGCGGCGACTACCGGGCTGCCGCTGCCAGCTTGGCCCGCGCGATGGAGCTTTACGGCGAGTTGGGTGATAGGGCCGGCGAGTCCCAGGCCCTCAACGAGCTGGGCTTCCTGTATGCGCTGACCGGCGATTACCAGGCCGCCGCCGGCAGCCACCGGCAGGCCCTGGCACTGGCGGGCGGCCTGGGTAGCAGGACAGGCCAGGCCGACGCCCTTACCAGCCTGGGCCTAGTGCAGCAACTGACTGGGGACTACCCGGCTGCCGCCGCCAGCCAGCGGCAGGCGCTGGCGATATATGACGAGGTCGGGAACCGTCTCGGCATGGCCCATGCTCTCAACGACCTCGGCGTCGTACAGCGGGAGACGGCGGACTACCCGGCTGCTGCCGCCAGCCAACAGCAGGCACTCAAGCTGTTCCGCGACTTTGGTGAACGGCTCGGCCAGGCATACGCCCTCAACGACCTCGGTGTCGTACAGCAGGAGACGGCGGACTACCCGGCTGCCGCTGCCAGCCACCGGCAGGCACTCAACCTGTTCCGCGATCTCGGCAACCGGCTCGGTCAGGCTGAGGTGCTGAACAACCTCGGCGAGCTAACGACCAGATCCTCGGCCGCCAACCAGCAGGCCCGCGACTACCACACCAAAGCTCTCGCCATAGCCCGTGAGATCAGCGCGCCTATGGAGGAAGCTCGCGCTTTGGAAGGCATCGGGCGCAGTCACCTTCAGGGTGGCAATCCCGGCAAGGGCGCCGCGCACCTGCAGCAGGCACTCACGGTCTACCAGCGCATTGGAGCCCCCGCTGCCCGGCGTGTCCAAGCCACCCTCCGCGACCACGGCATCTAGTAAAAGGAGAACAAGAGCGCCCGGGCCTCGGCAGGAGAATGCTCAAGGCTGCCAGCCGCGTCATCTGGCTCCCGCTTCCCGGCACATGCTCGAGGAAATCCACATGCAGCCTCACGCGGAGCGTGAGCCAGAACTGGCTCGGGTGGTGCCGCACTGTGGGGGGGTGATGCGGTAGCGGGGTCGCGGCTGGCGCGGTGCCTGCGTGCCGGGGGGCGTATACGCTGTCTGGGCATGAGCCCCGGTGCACCGTCGCTGGCGGCTGCGGTTCCGGGATTGACACGCAGCGATCCTGGAAGCCCGGGGATTACCCGCGAGCGGAGCCGGGAAGGCTTCCGGTACCGCGACCCGTCCGGCGCGCAGATCACCCAGCGGGAGGCGCTGCAGCGCATCGGCGCGCTGGCGATCCCGCCGGCCTGGACGCACGTCTGGATCTCGCCGGACCCGCTGGGGCACATCCAGGCCACCGGCGTGGACAGCCGGGGCCGGACCCAGTACCGCTACCACCAGCAGTGGCGCGAGCAGCGCGACGCTCAGAAGTTCCTTCACATGCTGCGGTTCGCCAGCGTTCTGCCTGCGCTGCGGGCGGCCACCGTGGCGGACCTGGCGCGAGCTGGCCTGGATCGTGACCGGGTCGCGGCTAGCGCCGTCCGGCTGATCGACCTCGGCCTGTTCCGGATCGGCGGCGAAAAGTACGCCAGGCTGGACCATCACTACGGCGCCACCACGCTGGAGAAGCGGCACGTGACAGTGACGCGTGATGGGATGGTGTTCGACTATGTCGCCAAGGAAGGCAAGCACCGGGCGATCAGCGTCACCGACGACGTAGTCCTGCCCACCGTGCGAGCACTGGCCCGCAGCGACAATGGTCTCGGCCCGCTGTTCAGCTACCAGCACGGCGGCAGCTGGCGCATCCTCCATTCGCGCGACGTGAGCAACTACATCGCCGCCCGGGCCGGCGGCCACTTCACGGCCAAGGAATTCCGCACCTGGAATGCGACCGTGCTGATGGCGCTGGCGCTGGCGAACGCGGCGCCATCGCGCGCAGCGCGGAGCCGTGAGAGGGTCATCGCTGCCAGCATTCGCCAGGTGGCGGGCTGGCTTGGCGACACCCCGGCAGTGGCCCGCAAGTCCTACATCGATCCACAGCTGATAAGCCGCTATGAGTCGGCGGGCGAGCTACCCACAATCCCCGCCGTGCCGGTCGCACTCCCGGCCCCCGCGGAAGCGGAGATCGCTGTCGCCGCGCTGCTAGCCGCCCCTAGCTGACAGAACCTCCAAGGAGGCCGCGGCGAGACGGCCGAACAGGCACCGGCCGACGGCGGATAGCAACAGGTTCCCCGCTATTGCTGCGCACGCTCCTTGAGGCACGTATGACTAACCGTGGCCGAGCCAGCACCGACAGGTGCGCCTAGCCGCCGATCTGCGCGGGCTTCCCGGGTTCGGCCCGCACCCTTCACCGACTGCGGAACCGGCTGTTCTGCGCGGCGGCTCCAGCGCACGCAGGCTTAGCGGCATGACGGTCACCGGCATGCTGCACGTCGCGATTCGCGGACCCTGCAGCCCTGCGCTGCGGCTGCTGACCGATCGCGCGGGCCAGTATTTCAGTACGTGATGCCGGGGAACTGCTCGCGGGCGCGCTCCAGCTGGCTGGCCCGCTCGCGGGGCCAGCCGAAAGCGCGGGCGGCCAGGCCGCTCATGTCGGCGGCCGCAGCACCGCTGGTGAAGTGGACGTACTCGCCCCAGTTCATCCGCCGCGTGTAGGTCCCGCCGGAGTCGCGCGGGAAGTGCCGGGCCAGCTCCCGGAAGAACCTGTTCATGACCTCTGCCCGCCCGCAGTCCCGCCATAGCGGGTAGAACCAGTCGCGGAACCAGCGGGTCCCCCGGCGAGGGAAATCGTCGGTGTTGCCGGTGAACCGGCGGTAGACGCCCTTGGCCTCGCGGTCCATGCCCAGCGCCGTGTAGAGGTCATAGATGTAGAACTCGGCCCACTTGCTGTCGCCCCAGACCTCATACGCCGGTGAGCCGTGGACGCCGTTGTTGGCGCTCTCCACCGAATGCCCGATCTCATGAGCGGGCAGCTCGCGAGCGAGGGTGCTGCCTTCCCGCCAGGTGTCCAGCCCGCAGTCGCTGACGTTGTGGTAGTCGTGGACCGGGCTGACGTAGTAGCCCGCGTGGCCGCCGCCGTGGCGCCCGGCGTGGTGGATGGAGTAGATGCGCGGGTCAGGCCCGAACGCGTCGCCGTAGGTTGCCTTGGAGTACTGCCAGGTCACATTGATGAACCGGGGCAGCCACCGGACCTCGGCCTGGCGCACACCGGGGTCCGCGTAGATCGCGCAGTGCTCGTCGCTGTGGTACAGCCGGAGCAACTGGCGGTGGTCGAACCAGTGCTCCTGCCAGGTGGCCGGCGGGTCAGCCAGCTGACGCTCCGACTCTGCCTCCACCAGGTCCTCTCACTTCTCCGGCACTGCCCGGCGGTTTTCGTTAAGCCCTCATCAACGCGATCGTATGGCCAGTGAGCTCGCTCCCCGCACCTCGGCATCTGCAACGGCGTGGTGGGCGTCCATGCCACGATCGCGCTAGCACCGGGACGCTCACGCTGGTCGCGGTCGCCGGACTCGGCGACATCCCCAGATTGCCGTTACGGACGGCCGCGGCGAACCGACGTCCTGCGCGCGGATAACCGCCATCCGGTACCCTCGCTTCGCCTAGGTTCCGGCCAGCGGCTTGGCGCAGATCCGGTTCTTATGTCGCCGCTGGCCCGGCGCTGCCAGGTGGCATCGCCTGGATGGTGACCCTGGCGTGCGGTCCGGCTATTCGCCGGCTGCATGCACGAGATCGGCTCGATCCCGCAGCCCGGGCCGGGACCGGCAGGCCCGCGTGGAGTCCCGGCCGGCCGGGCGCGCGGTGACGGTGCCACAGCCTGAATAGTTACAGACCCGTCCGCGAAGGGCGCCTTGATGCTGGTTACCGATGATCTGGACGACGCCACCATCGAGCGCGCCGGCGCGCTGGTGGCTCGCGAGCATGCCGCTGCCCGCCAGGTACGACCGGAGTTGCCGGCCGGCTTCGATAGTGCCGGCGTCTGCGCGGCCGCGCTGCAGCAGCTGCGCGACAGCGGCCATCGCGGCCTGGTCGTGACCGCCAACGGGCGCACCGTGGCGGTCATGACCGCCACGGTGCGCCAGCACCCTGCTGGCGGGCGGTATGCCCGCCTGCCGGCCGAGGGTTTCGCCGTCGAGCCGGATCTCGCCGATCCGACCGGGGTCCTGGCCGCCGCATTCGCGGACCTCGCGTCGCCGCTGGTCGCCGGCGGCGTGCTGCGCTACTACCTTCTTCACGCGGCGCTGCCCCGCCTGGCCGAAGCGCTGTCGAACCTCGGGTTCGGGCGCGACGGCGCCTACGCCATCCAGCCGGCCGCGTCGCGGCGTGCCTCTTCCGCCGTCGGCGTACGGGTGGCCGTGACCGACGACCTCGATAGCGTCGCACGGCTCGCGCTGATCGAGATACAGCACCGCTCCGCGGCGCCGATGTTCGCCCCGCCCCACGACCCGCCGCTTGCCGACCTGGCCGCCCGGCACCGCGCCTTGCACGACAACGGCGCTGTCCACCTCATCGCCACCCTCGACGGGCGCGACGCCGGCCTGCTCACCATCGAGCTGACCTCACCGGCACCCCGCCTGTGCCCGGACGGCCAGCCCTACATCGGCCCCACCGCCACCCTGCCCGGCGCGCGCGGGAAAGGCGTCGGCCACGCCCTCGTCGCCGCCGCGCTCACCTGGGCACATGCCCGCCGCTACCCATGGATCTCGGTTGATTTCGAGACCGCTAACCCGTTGTCCCGGCCATTCTGGCTCAGCAACGGCTTCCACCCGGCCGGCTACGGCGTCCTGCGTCTCATCCAGGACCGGCCGCCCGTCAGCCCGTCCGGCACCGGCCAGCCGCCCCGAACCGGCGATCCAGGCCGCCCGGCCGCCTGAGCGATGACCTGGCGCGCATATCACGTTCCGTGACAAGCACACACGACGGATGGGTGCGACATCCGCCGTTCGGCGCCGTCGGTGGCTCCTCGGTCGTCACCGATTGAGGCCTGCTGTACTGCCTGATCTGGCACCCCGCGTTCTCCCTGGTGCGACGCGGGTCAGCCGCTCATCGTCGCTGCCTCACCGCCGGACGGCGGTGCCGTCCCCGCCGCGTAAGTTGGTGCCGTGGCGCACTTTCAGCCGGCTGTTCAAGATCGTCATCGACGTACCGCCAGTGCCCGCGGATGTGAGTGTCCTTCTGGCAAGCGGCCCCCCGCTGCCGCCGTTCGGCGACCACCCGGGTACCGCGGCGTTCTGCCTGAAGGGAATTGCTGATGTCACGCGTGCTCATCACCGGCTCCACTGAGGGTCTGGGACTGATGGCGGCCAGGCTGCTGGCCGACGACGGGCACTCGGTCACGCTGCATGCCCGCAGTGCAGCCAGGGCCGAGGACGCCCGGGCGGCCCTGCCCGCGGCCAGGGCCGTCGTCGTCGGTGACCTGTCCGGCATCGCGGGCATGCGGCAGGTCGCCGAGCAGGCCAACGCGGGCGCCCCGTACGACGCGGTCATTCACAATGCCGGGGTCGGTTACCGGGAGCCGCGGCGCATCCGCACCGATGACGGCCTGGAGCACATCTTCGCGATCAACGTGCTCGCCCCGTACCTGCTGACCGGCCTGATCGAGCGGCCTGGCCGGCTGGTCTACCTCAGTTCGGGCATGCATCGCGGCGGGAATCCCGGCCTGACCGATCCGCAGTGGGAACACCGCCGCTGGAACGGCTCGCAGGCATACTCCGACAGCAAGCTGTTCGACGTCGTGCTCGCCTTCGCCGTCGCGCGGCTGTGGACCGGGGTCCTGTCGAACGCGCTTGAGCCTGGCTGGGTACCTACCAGAATGGGCGGTCCCGGCGCACCCGATGACATGTCACTCGCCCCGGTGACCCAGGCATGGCTGGCCGTCAGCCCGGATCCGGACGCCAGGGTGACGGGCGGCTACTTCTATCACCAGAAACCCCGCACGGCACACCCCGCCGCCCGCGATCTCAAGATCCAGGACCAACTGCTGAGATACTGCGCCGCGCTGACCGGCGTGACCCTGTAACCCCCTGAGCCAGCCTGCGGCCCAGGCTTCCTGGTGGCCGGGGCTGGCTGGCGGGTCCGCTGGTCAGTGTCCAGCCCAGGTCGGTGGAGACGAGCCTGCCGGCCGCAATGCCACGTCGCCCGGTAGGAGCTAGCTTTGCTGCCGGGATTCGGCGGACAGTCTCCCGGTCACGGCATGCGGGCCAGCGCCAGAAGCAGGGGTTCGTATTGCGGGGTTATTCTGCTGGCCACTCCGGGCACGGGATGACAGGCTGGTCGGCGTGACGGAGCAGAGCACCGGGGACGGGGTACCCGAACGCTGGAATGCGGTTGGCCCGAAGTCGAACATGTGGATGGATCCGGCGCAGGACCCGAGGTTCGCGGCAGGCGCAGAGCTGGAAGGCGAGCGGGTGACGCTGCTGGACTACCTGCGTGCCTACCGGCTGGCACTGGAACTGAAGTGCGCCGGCCTCGACGCGGAGCAGCTGGCCCGGCGCTCGGTGCCGCCCTCCACCATGTCCCTGCTCGGCCTGGTCCGCCATATGGCCGACGTGGAGCGCAACTGGTTCCGGCGGGTGATGGCCCGGGCCGACGCGCTGCCGCTGTACTGGTCTGATGATGCCGAGGACGCTGACTGGGCGGGGGCGGTGGCTGATCCGGCAGTGGTGGCCGATGCCTGGCGGGCCTGGCGTGAGGAGGTCGCCTTCGCGGAGCAGTTCGTCGCCGGCTCGCCCGACCTGGCCACCCGCAGCCCCATGCAAGACGGCACCACCGTCGCGCTGCGCGAGGTGATACTCCATATGGTCGAGGAGTACGCCCGCCACCTCGGCCACGCCGACCTGCTCCGCGAGCGGATCGACGGCCGCGTCGGCCAGTAACCCCCGAACGAGCCGGGCGCCTGCCCTGCGCATCGCCAGAGCTGGCCGGGCTCCACCGCGAAACGGGGTCATGTCCCCGGCTGACCGTCCCCGAGGTTCGAGGCAAAGAACGCCCTGGTTAGCTGGCTCAGCCTGGCAGGCTCTCGACGGTCCCGGCGTCGATGGCGCTGACGAGTTGGGCGTGGTCTCGCTCATTCTGGTCGGCGTACTGCCGGGCGAACCGGCCGATCCCAGCGGCGAACCTGGGGCCCTTGCCGATGTAGCCAGCGATGGCCACCGGGTCGCCAGTGCGGGCGTGGGCACGGGCGAGTGTCTCACCGCATGCGATGGCGAACTCGACGAGGCGGGGAGCGATCAGCTCGGTGGTCGGGATGATCTTCATGTCGCGGAACTGCCGCACGTAATAGTCCTTCCCCCGCAGCGAGCCCCAGCCGACGAAGATGTCGGTGGCGCTCTGCACCAGCCGCTTGCCGTTGATCACCCGCGCGCCGTGGTTGTCGTGTCGGCTGGGCCCGGTGTGGGCCTCGTATACCGACGACCCGGCCTGCTTGACCTGCAGGAACAACGGGTCAGCGCCGCTGCGGCCCTCTAGTAGCACCAGATAGACCTGCATACCCACGCTGCCCACCCCGACGACCTGGCGGACCACGTCAACCTCGGTGAACCGGTCGAACAGGCTCCGCCGGTCCTCCTGAAGGGTCATCCGGTAGCCGGCCAGGAGGTGATCGACCAACTCGGCCTGCTCGTCGTCACTGATCGTGACGCGGACCGGGGGTTCCTCGGTTATCCGGGGACGTCCGCGGGCCATCGTCGTGAGTTTGGTGAACGCCCCGCGGCTGGTGCGGCGCTTGCGTTTCTTCTCAATATGGATCGAAACCCGGCCGCGGTCGGCCGGCTCGAAGTAGCTGAGCAAGCTGTCCACGTGCATGCCGTCATACCAGATGTCGAGCTCGGGCATCATCGCGTACCGGCGCATGCGCTCGCAGTAAGCCTCCACGCCGGCGGTTACCGCCGCGGCGGCCCTGGCCGGCTTGATCCGGTTCTCCCGCGCCGCCACCACCAGACTGGCGGCAAAGCGCTTGACGTCCCACTCGAACGGGCCGGGCAGAGTCTCATCGAAGTCGCGCAGGTCAAACGACAGGTTCCGCTCCGGCGTGGCCCACAAGCCGAAGTTCAGGACGTGGGCGTCACCGCACAGCTGCACCACCAGCCCGCTGTCAGGCTGGGACGCGAGGTCGCCAGCCATCACCGCCGCGGCACCCCGGTAGTAGTTCCACGGAGATACCGCCATGCGCTGATGCCGGATAGGAACCAGCTCAGGGAGCCGGATCTGGTTCTGGGCCAGGATCGTCTGCAGCGCATCGTGCCCGCGCTCGTCCTCCGCCCAGTACCCCAGCGTGCCCCGCCGGACCCGTTTCCGGGCGGCCTTCCCTGATGCCCGTCTCTCGCCACCTGTCGCCGGCAGATCGTGCAGTGCAGGAGCCGCCGCCGATGAGCCCGGTGAGCTGGACTTCGTCATGAAAATCCACCCTTAATGACAAGCTGCGGGAAGGCCCCCCGGGGTTCCGAGCAGCCGACACCACGCCAGTCCCCGTGTCAATGGCAAGTTGCGGTGGCGGCCGTGAGGGCCATTGTGCAACATCCCTGGCGCCGATCGAGAAGGGCGCTGACGTCGCCCTGCCACTACCTGAGCGAGCCCGGCATGGCAGACGTCCCCCGGATAGCTGGCACCGCTTAGCGGATCAGGTAGCTGACTTGCGTCTCGAGTTCCGCCGGATCCTCTCGCCAGTCGCCGTAGATTTCCCAGCGAGTGCCCTGGACCCGGTGCCCGCGTGCGGCGCACCAGGCCAGGACCGCCTGGTGCGCCGCGCCGAGTCCGGCATACGGCCCGCGGTGCACGGTGGTCGCGACCTGGCCCGCCGGCAGAAACGACGGGATGACCCGCCCGGCGGGCGTGAACGGCCCCGCTACCTGCACGCCGACTTCGACGTTCGGCACGTCGTCCCGGTACAGCATCACGTTCTGGCCGTCCTGGGCTGCGCCGCCGTCCCGCAGGAACGCGTATACCTCGTCGAGGAGCCGCGCCCAGATCCGGGGGAACTCCTCCCAGCTCGTCGCCTGCGCGACGACCGCCGTCGGGCACGCAGCGACGGTCTGCAAGCTGACCTCGTAGTCCATCCCGGCTCCTGTCTCGATCAGTGCCCGCCAGGAGCGTCCCACCGCACCGCGACGCCGCTGTGCAACCGGCCTGCGCAGACTGCCGCCCGCTGCCCTCAGGCAGCCACCACTTGCAGGACCGACGCCGACCCGCTCCTGCACAGTTCAGCCAGTGTCGCGAGCACGGTCAGCCCGACCCTCGGCGCATCTGCGGGTGTCACCACCCTGGCCGTGACGAGATCCTCAAGAGGGTCACCCGGACCCGGGCGGGCGAAGCGCTCCAGCACTTTGTCGTCGCCTGGCATCTCGCACCGGTAGTGATGGGAGAAAGCCCTCACCAGTGCCTCGGCGACCACCTGGCCCCCCGGCTCTGGCAGCGCGTCATCAAGGAGCGGTGTCAGGACGCCGAGAACCTCCTGAAGCGAGTCCTTGCCGATCACGGCCCCGATCGCATCGATGAGTGCGAGGGTGCCCAGCAGGAACATCGGCCCGTCCTGCTCGGGAAACTCCGGCTCGTCTCCCATCCCCGCGGTGCCAATCCCGAAAACTGCGAGGTTGGCCGCCTGGCCGTAGGAGTACTCGGCCTCGGCGACCGGGGCGAGCACGCCGAGAAGCGCCTTGACCTTCGGGTCGTCAACAGGCACCCCGTCGAGCAGGACCGCGCGAACCAGCACTGAGATAGCAACATTCCAGTGCGCAGGCTCGGCGGCGATCACGCGGGCGTTCGGCATGGCTGCCGTCATCAGAGAGGGCGCCGCCGCGGCCTCTCCAGCAGCATGCCGGAGAAGAACCTGTCACCGACTGAGTCCTCGGGCCAGTCACGGCAGCTCAGCCGGCACCGGGTCCTTGCCACCGCACCACGCCCGGCGCGCCGCCGCGCGGAGTTCGCCGCGCGCCTGCATCTCGTCGCTCATCGCCTGCAGTCCCGCGACGAGCTCCAGCATCACTTCCTGCGACACTGCCTCGCTCCCCAGAGCGCTCCCGCCACGCCCCCTCAGCTTCTTGCGATTGCTCATTCGCCGCACCGACCTTCCCGCTACTCGGCCACCGCCGACGCTACCCATCCGCGGCGCAAAGGCGGCGGAACGGCACGCCGTAGCGGCCCAAAGCGCAGCGGAAGTCGCACCCGGCGGCGTACTGGCTCACGATTGCGCATCGAGCACGTCACCGAGCACGCGCAGGGCGGCAGGCAGCTCGCCGGCGTCGATGGCGCCGAAGCCGATGACGAGGCCCTGCTGGGCGGGGCCCGCGTGGTAGTACTGGGCCAGGCTCGTGGTGGCGACGCCGCGCTCGGCCGCCGCGGCGCGCACGCTGTCCTCGTCGTGGCCGGGGCGCAACAGCGCGGTGATGTGCAGGCCGGCCCTGGAGGGGATGACGGCCAGGCCGGCGCTTAGCGGCCCGGCCAGCGCGGCCAGCAGGATCCGGTGCCGCTGGTGGTAGACCCGCCCGGTCCGGCGCAGGTGCTTGTCGAACTGCCCGTCGCTGATGAACCCGGCCAGGGCGAGCTGGGCCGTGACGGGCGGGTGCCAGTCGATGAGCTGCCTGAGCGCGGCGATAGGCCCGGCGAGCGACGGCGGCACGACGGCGAAGCCGAGCCGAAGCCCCGGCGACAGCGTCTTGGAGAAGGACCCGATGTAGATCACCCGGCCGCTGTCGTCGAGCCGCTGAATCGGCTCTAGCGGCCGGTCGACGTACCGGAACTCGCTGTCGTAGTCATCCTCGATTACCGCAGCATCGTGCCGCCCGGCCCAGGCCAGCAGCTCCCGGCGGCGCGGCATGGACATCACGACGCCCAGCGGGAGCTGGTGTGACGGAGTGATGTAGACGATCCGCGCCGCGGGCGGCAGCCGGCCGACGACCAGTCCCTGGTCGTCGACCGGCACGCCGACGACATTGGCGCCGAGCGAGCGCAGCAGCCGCACGACCGGCAGGTAGCCCGGATTCTCGACCGCCACCGTGTCGCCGGGCTCCAGCAGCACCCGCGCCACCAGATCGACGGCGTGCTGCGCCCCGGAGGTGACGATCACCGTGCTCGCGTCCGCGGCAACCGACCGGGACCGGCCAGCCCAGCGGGCGATGGCCCGCCGTAGCTCGATCTCCCCGGCCGGGTCACCGGCCGGCGGCGATCCGGCCATGGCCGCGCTCGCCCCATTAACCCGCCGGCGCCACGCATCGGCCGGGAAAAGCCCGGCGTCGGGTATGCCCGCCCGCAGGTCGAACCGGCAATCGGGCGCGGTGAGCAGTCCGGGCTCGGGAGCCCAGCCGGCGAAACGGTGGCCGGGCGTGATGGCCGCGGGCCGCTGGGCTGGCCCCGGCGCGGGTGCCGGGAGGCCGGCCACGACGCTCCCGCCGCCGGCCCGGCCCTGGGTGAACCCCTCCGCCGCCAGCCGCCCGTAGGCAGTGGTGACGGTATGCCGGGACAGGCCCAGCTGCTGGGCGACGTGCCTGCTCGGCAGCAGCTGGTCCCCGGGCCGGAGCCGCCCGGCGGCGATCCCTTCGCGGATCTGCTGATAGAGCTGCGCGCTCAGCCCGCGGTCACTCGCAGGGTCGATAAACAGGTCCATCGCGCCCTCAGCCCTGGCCACGCCGGGCCGGGATCGTTCCGGCCGCACGCCGGGCGGCAATCATTTGGTCTGGTCAGATTAGGCCAACTTGGACCTCGACGCCAGGCCATACCCATCTTAGATTTGTTGTAAGGCACCCGATGGGAGAAACATGCGGCATCTGATCAGCGAACCTGCCCGCCCGCTCGATTCCGGCGGCATGCCGTGGATCCCCACCGGCCCGGGCAAGTCGTTCCGCCCCCTGCGGTTCGCCGCGGACGGCTGGTCCGAGCTGATGCGGCTGGAGCCGGGCAGCGGCGTGCCGCTGCACCGTCATACCGGTGATGTGCACGCCTTCAATCTGTCCGGCACCCGGGAGATCCTCGGCACCGGCGAGCTGGTCGGCGCCGGGAACTACGTCTACGAGCCCGCAGGCACTATCGATGCCTGGACGGCGGTCGGCGACGAGCCGTGCATCGTGCACATCAAGGTCGTCGGGGACATCGAGTACCTCGACGACGACGGCCAGGTCACCGAGACCACCAGCGCGGCAACCCAGCACGCGGCCTACCTCGCCTGGTGCGCCCAGCACGGCGTGCACCCGGCAGAGCAGCTCAACAGCTGACCCGTACCCCAGCCACCGTTTTCACCGCTACAGAAAAGGACCAACCATGACCAGTCCCGCCCGCACCATGCACGCGATGCGCGCCACCAGCCCGGACCCGGCCAGCCTCGCCGACGCGATGATCCCCGTCCCTGAGCCCGGGCCTGGCGAGCTGCTGGTTGAGGTCCGCGCCACCGCCGTCACCGCCGGCGAGCTGGACTGGCCGGAGACCTGGCCGGCCATCCCCTGCCATGACCTGTCCGGCGTCGTGGCCGCAACCGGCCCCGGGGTCACCGGCTGGCAGCCCGGTGACGAGGTCTACGGGCTGGTCGGATTCGACCGCCCCGGCGCGGCTGCCGGGTATGTCCTCGCCCCCGCCGCTGACCTGGCCCCCAAGCCCGCCGCCGTGGACCACGTCCAGGCCGCCGCCGTCCCGCTTGGCGCGCTTACCGCGTGGCAGGCATTGCACGAGCATGCGCGGCTGCAGCCTGGCCAGCATGTGCTGGTGCACGGCGGCGCCGGCGGGGTCGGCGGCTACGTCGTCCAGCTCGCTGCGCTGCACGGCGCCCGGGTGACCGCGACTGCGTCCGCGCGCGACCTCGCCTTCGTCGCGGGCCTCGGCGCTAGCGACGTCATCGACTACGCGGGCCGGTTCGAGGACCAGGTCAGCGATGTCGACGTCGTGGTCGACCCGGTCGGCGGCGACACCATGGCCCGCTCCTGGCCCGTGCTGCGCAGCGGCGGGACCCTGGTCGCCATCGCGGACGAGCCGCCCGAGGGCAACGGCGGCCGGGAAGACGTTCGCGGCGTGTACTTCGTCGTCAGGCCCGACGGCGGCCAGCTGCGCGAGCTCGCCGTCCTGATCGACAAGCAACAGCTCCGCCCGATGGTCTCGGCCGTTTTCGGGCTGAGCGACCTCCCAGCGGCGTTCCAGGCCCAGCGCGCCCGCCGCGTCCCCGGCAAGGTAATCATCAGCGTCGACGACGCGGCACGCCGCTAGCGCCACCTTCAGGCTGCCGACACCGCCGCCGCCGATCGAGCGATGCGCATCGAACTCAGCCGGGAACGTCAGCCGGTGGAGCCCTGCTCCCTTGACGATGCCGTTGGGCGCGCCGATCTTGAGAAGGAGTTCCCGGCTGCTGCCGTGCCAGCGTCGCAAGCGGGTGGACACAGCACCCTAGAGATACTCAAGTGACCCGGTATGATCTGGCATGGCCGAACGCTCCCTGACGCGAAAAATTGCG
>CAVPPJ010000036.1:0-28142 GCA_963707065.1 uncultured Actinomycetes bacterium | reverse complement strand
CCGTGGTTGACTCTTATCGTCCGTGCTGAGTCACGTAGCGGACACGTTACGCCTTGATCAGTGACCCGGCCGGGTGCTACCGGGAAGGCGGATGCCGTGAGCCTGTTGCATGCGGTGGAGGTGCCGCGGCTGCCTGTGTCCCGGCTGGAGCCGGTCATCGGCGCCCCGAGGTATGCGGAGCTGGCCCGGGCCGCCGACCAGCTCCGGCAGGTGCTGGCTGGGCGCACCATCTGGAACGTCAACTCGACCGCGGCAGGTGGCGGGGTCGCCGAGATGCTGCGGGCACTGGTCGGGTACGTCAAGGATCTGGACATCCCGATCGGCTGGCTGGTGATCACCGGCGACGCCGGGTTCTTCGCAATCACCAAGCGCCTGCACAACCAGATCCACGGCAGCCTGTCCGGAGCCCCGCTCGGCGCGGCGGAGGCAGGTCATTACGCACGGATGCTGGCCGCGAACGCGGTGGAGCTGCTCGCCCGGGTCCGGCCTGGCGATGTGGTGCTGCTGCACGACCCGCAGACCGCTGGCCTGGCCGCGCCGCTGACGCAGGCGGGTGCTCGGGTGGTGTGGCGCTGCCATATCGGCGTGGACTGGGAAGACGAGGTGACCCGGGCAGGGTGGAATTTCCTGCGGCCGCACCTGGCCGCCGCGGAGGCATACGTGTTCTCGCGCCGGGAATACATCCCATCGTGGATCCCCGCTGGCAAGGCGTGGATCATCCCGCCGTCGATCGACCCGTTCTCCCCGAAGAACCAGCAACTCGACGCGGACACCGTGCGGGCCATCTTGGTGAAGCTGGGCGTGCTGGATGGTGTGGCGCCGACGGTGCCCGCGACGTTCGTGCGCCGCGATGGCGATGTGGACGTCGTCACCAGGCCAGCCGTCATCGTCGGCGAGGGCCGCCCCGAACCCGGGGATCCGGTGCTGGTCCAGGTGTCCCGCTGGGACCGGCTCAAGGACATGGCCGGGGTCATGCGCGGCTTCGCCGACCATGTCGCGCCCGGCGGTGACGGGTACCTGATGCTGGTCGGCCCGGCGGTCACCGACGTCAGCGACGACCCGGAGGGCGCGGCGGTCTACGGGGAGTGCCTGTTGCAGTGGCACGATCTGCGGCCCGCAGCCCGGACGCGGATCCTGATGGTGACGCTGCCACTGGATGACATCGATGAGAACGCGGCCATGGTCAACGCGTTGCAGCGGTACGCCACCGTCATCGTGCAGAAGAGCCTGGCTGAAGGGTTCGGGCTGACCGTCGCGGAGGGAATGTGGAAGGGGCGGCCTGTCATCGGCTCGGCGGTCGGCGGGATCATCGACCAGATCGCCGAGGGCACTGGCATCTTGCTGCCCGATCCCGCCGACCTGGAGGCGTTCGGAGCGGAAGCCTGCCTGCTGCTCGGCGACCAGGACCAGGCGGCCCGGATGGGGCAGGCCGCGCATGCCCACGTCCGCGAGCAGTACGTCGGCGATATGCACCTGCTGCACTACGCCAAGCTGCTCGGCACCCTGATCGGCGGAGAATAACACCACGGTCGCCGCCCGGCGGCTTCGGCGCCACGCCTAAAGGGCGAAGGCCGATAGTTGCATTTAGCCTGAACATACCTTCCCCTGACCTGCGTGAACGCTGTATACGTACTCGTGTGCCCGGTAGCAGTGAGTGATCGCATAACCCGCGTCACTCCAACTACAGCGCATCTCATCTCATGACATGCATGAGCGGTCAAATCCGACGCCGCAGTGGCTTGCCTGTCAACGGCCAAGTTGCGGTGGCTCTGGCCCACTTTCCGTGATGGGCCTGGGACTGGCGTGTCGCGTGGTGTCCTGATCATCATTTTTGTGATCATGCCGGGCGTGCGATCTTTAGATTCTCAGCGTCCTGTTCCCTCACCTGTCCGGCCTGTCGGTCGGGCGGGTCTTCCTGGCCGGGAAATCGAAGATCTCCTCCTGGAACACCCGCATCTTGTTGTCGCCTTTCAGCACCGTCGCCCGCCAGCGTCTCGCGGACAGGTTTGCTGTTCTCCCAGCTCTCAGCGACCGCGAGCATGTCCATGTTCTGTTCGACCGCGTCGGCGATCGCGTTCAGCACCTCCGCCCACTCCGTCGCTGACGCCTCGCCCCCGGCGTCCTTCACCGCGTGGCAGCGTCCAACGCGAGCTCGACCTCCTCCGGCGTGGAGCCGGCCACCTCGGTGATCGGACCGGCGGTCGCGGGAGCCAAATCCACGCGATACTTGCCGTGCGTCGGCGCTAGCCACTTTCCGCCGATGAAATTCTCATACCTCGGCTGGACAGAGACAATGCTGCCAGGCTGGCCTGGCGGGACGTATTTCATGTCGTCGCTCCTTCAGGGAAATAGTGACGACGGCAATGCAAGCCGCCGGTACGGGACCGGGCTATCGGCTCAGGTACCTGCATCTGACTGAACCCGCGCGCTGTTTCTCAACAGGGGCGAAGGTCCTATCTAATGATTTATATTCGATGGGAAGGTGCATGCCAGGCGTTTTTGGCCGGGGGCGCGGATAATGTGCGAATGGATCAGGGTGCCGGATGAGGAGCGAGTGGGCCATGAGTGTTGATCAGGACTCCGGCATGCGGGTGCTGGAGGACCCGCTGACGAACAAAGGCACCGCCTTCACCGAGGCCGAGCGCTCCGAGCTGGGCCTCCGTGGTCTGGTGCCGACCGCGGTGGAGACCCTGGACCAGCAGGTCCGCCGCAGGTACCTGGCGTACCAGGAGCAGCCCACAGACATCGCCCGGCATATCAACCTCCGCGCGCTGCAGGACACCAACGAGATGCTGTTCTACCGGCTGGTGTCCGAACACATCGAGGAGATGCTGCCCATCCTCTACACCCCTACCGTCGGGGTGGCCTGCCAGCGCTTCAGCGAGATCTACCGCCGGCCACGCGGGCTGTTCATCGCCTACCCCGACCGCGACCGTATCGGGGAGATCCTGCGCAACCGGCCTCGCCGGGAGGTCGACGTCATCGTCGTCACCGACGGGCAACGGGTTCTGGGCCTGGGTGACCAGGGCATCGGCGGTATGGGCATCCCGATCGGGAAGCTGTCCCTGTACACGGCGCTGGGCGGGATCGACCCGGCCCGCATGTTGCCGGTTCTCCTTGACGTTGGCACCAACAACGCCGAGCTCCTCGACGACCCCATGTACCTCGGCTGGCGGCACGACCGTGTCGACGGTGCCGCCTACGACGACTTCATCCACCAGTTCGTTCAGGCGGTCCGAGCTGAACTGCCCGGCGTCCTGCTCCAATGGGAGGACTTCGCCACCCCGCACGCCCTGCCCATCCTAGGGCGCTATCGCGGTGAGCTGCTGACCTTCAACGATGACATCCAGGGCACTGCAGCCGTTGTCCTGGCAGCGCTCTCCGCCGCCGCAGCAGCCACCGGGTCGCGGCTGCGCGAGCAGAGGGTCGCGATGCTTGGCGCCGGCTCGGCTGGCGTCGGCGTGTGCGAACAGGTCGTCCGGTCGATGGTGTCCGACGGCCTGTCCGAGCGGGAGGCCCGCGCCAGGATCTACGTGGTCGACATCGGCGGCCTGCTCACCACGGACCGCATGGACCTCGACCCGGCGCAGCGCCGTCTCGCCCAGCCGTCGGCCACGGTGTCCAGCAGGAAACCTGGTCGGCACCCCGATCTCACCGACGTGATCGACGCAGCGCGTCCCACCGCACTCATCGGCCTGTCCACGGCCGGCGGCGCTTTCACCGAAGATGTCGTCCGCCGCATGGCCGCGCAAGCGAAGCGCCCGATCATCATGCCGCTGTCCAACCCGACCAGCCGCAGCGAGGCCCGGCCACAGGATCTCGCCGACTGGACCGAGGGCCGCGCGCTCATCGCCACCGGCTCGCCGTTCCCGCCCATGACGGTCGGCGGCGCCAGCATCCCCGTCGCCCAGTGCAACAACGTCTCCATCTTCCCGGGGGTCGGGCTTGGGGTCACTGCCGTACGCGCGACCCGCATCACTGACGCCATGCTGACCGCAGCCGCCCACGCGGTCGCTGCCGCCGCCCCGAGCCACCACGACTCGCACGGGATGCTGCTGCCCGGCCGCGCCCAGCTGGCCGACACCGCGCTCCTCGTGGCGGCGGCCGTCGCCGGGGCCGCGGTCGCCGGTGCCGCCGCGCCCGCGCTCACCGCGGACCAGATCGGCCAGGCCATCCACCGGACGAGGTGGCTACCCGGCTATCGCTAAGGCCAGGAAGGCGGGCGCTAATCGCTTGCCGATGCCGGATATCCCCCCGGAAGTCGGCTATCAGGCTCGGGACTGGATCGCGGTCAGCGCCACCGTATAGATGATGTCGTCCACCAGGGCATCGCGGCTGAGATCGTTCACGGGCTTGGCCAGGCCCTGCAGCATCGGCCGACGCTCACTACCTGAGCGCTGCGCTGGACAGCCGTATAGGTCGTGTTCCCGGTGTTGAGGTCGGGGAAGATGAAGACGTTGGCGTGTCTGGCTATGGCGCTGCCGGGCCGCTTGGTCTGCCCTACCGAGACGATCGCCGCCGCGTCGTACTGCAGCGGGCCGTCCACGGCCAGACCAGGTTCAAGCTCGCGTACGATCTGGGTTGCCTCGGCGACCTTGTCGACATCGACGCCCGAGCCGGAGGTGCCGGTGCTGTAGCTGATCATGGCCACCCGGGGTTCGATGCCAAAGGCCCGCGCCGACGCCGCGCTCTGGATAGCAATGTCGGCCAGGTCTTCGGCGCCGGGCCGGGGGTTGATAGCGCAATCGCCGTAGATGACCACCCAGCTGCGCTGCCGCAGACGTATCCTTCGCCGGCACGCCGTTGACCACAAAGCCGATCACGCGTTCCTGCTCACCCGACGAGTACCCGCTGGCCGTGATGGCGAGCCGTTCGGCCAGACTCTCAGCGGTATCCGCGGCCTGGGATGGCCCAGGCTCACCGTGCGCGCTCCCCGCCGCCCGCCGCCCGCCGCGTCGGCTGTCGGCCAGCCGGAGGCTAGCAGGACGTCGGCGTCGAGCGCTCTGGCCAGCGCCTGGTTGAGTCCGCTCGCGTACAGCTTGGCCGGGCCGGGGCTGAGCCCCCTCAACCACCACGACATCGTATTGATGATGGACGGGCTGCCAGGCGGCGACGGCCTTCTCGAGCACCACGTCCAGTCCACCCGATCCGAGCTGCCGCCTGGAATGCGACCAGGCGATCGGCCACTTCTGGACGCTCCAGAGCGGTGCGCGCAGACAGGGCGTTCTCCGCATGGCAGCGCGCCGCAACCTCGCGGGTCAGGCTGCCGGTCCTGGCGAGCAGCGCTGCGGAGGCGGCTGGCATGAGATAGGCGAAGGCCAGCCAGGCGTGGTTGACACCCGGATCGAGATCGCCAACGAGCTCTGGGTCGTCAGCCGCCAGTTCCTGAGTGACCATACCGCCCAGGCTTACCCCCATCACGTGGGCTCTGCGGATGCCCGCGCGGTCGAGCGCGGAGAGGATGTCGCTGCCGGTTGCATCGTGGTCCGCCTCTCGATTACCATCCGCACAGATGGTGAGGAGATGGTCTACGGATGGACGCCAATCAAGGTGAGAAGGCCGAGAAGATCACTATCAACCTGGGATTGGTGGACCTCGGACAGATCGATCTGCTGGTCCAGGAAGGCTTCTACACCAACCGCACGGACTTCATCCGCACGGCTATTCGCACGCAACTCGCCACCCGAGGCGAGGCGCTCGACCTGGCAACGGCCCGGCACATGCTCACTCTCGGCAGCTGTCGCTACGCCCGCCGAGATCTGGAAGAGATCCGCGACACCGGACAGATGGTCCACATCCGGGTGCTGGGGTTGGCGAGCATCGCCGCTGATGTCTCCCCCCAGCTAGCCCTGGCCACGATCGCCTCAGTGGAGGTGCTCGGCGCCTTCCGTGCCCCAACCGCGGTGAAGGCCGCCCTAGCGACCCGCATTGTCTAGCCCGCTGCGATCACAGCGGCTTACCCCGACCGCCGCCAGCTCAGAGTACGCACCGTCCTGCCGAGAAGCAGCGAAGACCACCTCAGGAGGGATACCGCTATGGACGCACGCCAGATGTCCGCGATGGTTGAGGCCACCCGCTTGACCCGCGAAGGCCGCCTCGTCAAGGCAACCGCGCTGATTCAGCAAACCTTGACCTCCTCGCCCGCGCCACGGCGGGCTCCTGATGGGCAAGGCTCCGGGGAGGCCGGTGGCGCGCCTGGCCGCCATCCCACTCCCTCGTCACTGCTAACCGCCCACGGGGGAAGACAACTAGGGCAGCGTCCGTCCGGCTGGACTCATGGCCTCAGCGCTTTCTCCAGCCGGCATGTCCCGGATCCCGACCTCGCGCACGGGCCCGCGGCCCCGGCCGCGAAGCGGCCCGCGGGCCGGTTTGACGCCTTTTCCTACACCGGCGCCGCGGGTACCCGTGCCTACCGGCTCTATGTCCCCACCGGCAGCACGGGCAGGCCCCTGCCGTTGATCGTGATGCTGCACGGCGGCACTCAAGACGCTGCCGCCTTCGCTGCCGCTACCGGCATGAACGACCTCGCCGAGCGTCAGTCCTTCCTCGTCGCCTACCCCGAGCAGCCCTCCTCGGCGAATCCCGGTCAGTACTGGAACTGGTTTGTCCCTGGTCATCAACGCCGTGATGCTGGTGAGCCGTCACTGATCGCCGGGATCACCCGCCAGGTGATGGACCGCTACCCGGTCGACGGCACCCGGGTGTATGTGGCCGGGTTTTCCGCCGGGGGCGCGATGGCCGCAGTGATGGCCGCCGTCTACCCCGATCTCTACGCCGCCGTCGGCGTGCACTCCGGGCTGGCCCATGCCGTCGCCCGGGATGTCGCCTCCGCGTTCGCGGTGATGAAGCACGGCCCGTCACGCCCGGCCCGCTCCCCGGCGAACCCCCTGCCGCTGATCGTCTTTCACGGTGACCGGGATGCGACCGTGGCCTATGGCAACGCCCGGTGCCTCATCGATCAGGTCGTGGCGACGGAACGCCCGGACCGTGGCTCAGTCACCACGCCTACCGCGGTGACCAACGGCGGGCAGGTTCCCGGCGGGCACGCGTACACCCGCACCTCTTACAGGAGCGCCGCCGGAACGACCGTTGCGGAGTTCTGGACTGTCCACCAGGGCGGACATGGCTGGTCCGGTGGTGACCCGGTCGGGTCCTACACCGATCCCCGCGGGCCCAGCGCCAGCGCTGAGTTCGTCCGCTTCTTCGACAAGCATCCCGGCGGCGCACCGGCCCGCTGATCGGCGCGGATGGCGGCCTCCACGCCCGGAAGAGACAGTCCGGACCAGGATCGGCGGCCGTGGCGGGGCCTGCGGAACTGTCCGGGTCCGGCAGCCCGGCTTCAGCGAGCAGCGTTTCGGCTGGAACAGAAGACTTTGCTAGAAATAGTACGCACGAGGCCTTGCGGCCAGGAACGCGCAAACGCGGCGAACCAGGGTTTCCCTGGTCCGCCGCGCGGCTACTTGGTCACTTGGCCTGGGAGTCGGTCTTCTTGGCTGTGCTGCCGTTCTTGGCGGCAATCATCGGCGCGGTCGCGTGGAGCACGTCCTCAGCGAACTTCCGCTGGCTGGCGAGCAGCTGCTCGGCGAAGTCGTAGGCGCTGGCCACGAACTCCTCGGGCTTGGGCAGCTTGTCGGTGTAAGGCAGGCTAGGTGTTGGCATGGACGGGGTCATCGTGTGGACCGCGTCGGCCCAGCGCTTGATGGCATCGACCACGGCGTCCTGGCTCTTGCGGACCGTGTTCAAGATCTCGCCCTGAACTTCCTGGGTAGCGGTACGAGCATCAGTCATTTTCTTCTCCTCAGTTGGTCTCTTGCTAGTTATACTACGCGTTTTGGTTGATTTGTCAAGCACGGGCGTTGGCGGCGGCAATCCCGCCAGTGCATGCCTCAGCCGTGGATGTAGTCGCCGGGGGCCTCGCCCAGCACCTGGTGGCGGCGGCTTCCCATGGGTGGTGGCGTCGTCAGCTTGCCAGCCCGCTTGCCGGCCCATCCGGTCCAGTCTTCCCACCATGAACCGCTGTGGCTGTCCGCCGACGCCCGCCACTCGGCGGCGGTGGGCCGGTTCTTACCGGCCACCTCATGCCGGGCCTTCGGTCCTGGCGGGTTGACGATGCCGGCGACGTGCCCTCCGTTGGACAGGACGTACCGCACGTTGCCGCCGAGCAGGTGGGTCGCCTTGTAGGAGGCCTGCCACGGCACGATATGGTCGTTCACCGCGCCCACCACGTACGCGTCACTCTTGACGTCCTGCAGCGACAGGTGCTGCCCGCCCAGCTCCATGTCGCCCCGGGCGAGCTCGTTATTGATGTAGAGCGTCCGCAGGTAGAACGAGTGCATGGCCGCGGGCAGGCGCGTGCTATCGCCATTCCAGGCGAGGAGGTCGAATGCAGGCGGCTGCCCGCCCATCAGCCAGTTGGACGTGACGTAGCTGAAGATAAGGTCGTTCGCCCGCAGCAGATCGAACGTGGAAGACATCTGGGAGCCTTCCAGGTAACCCTTGGCCGCCATCTGGCGTTCGAGCCGGGCTACGGTCGGCTCGTCGGTGAACACCCCGAGCACGCCCGGTTCGCTGTAGTCGAGCAGCGTGTTGAGCAGGGTGAGCGAGCCGATCCGGTCGGCGCCGGTCGCCGCGAGATACGCGGCGAGCATCGCCGTCAGTGCCCCGCCGAGGCAGAGCCCCACGATGTCGATCTGGCTCGCGCCGGTGATGTCGGTGATGACGTCGAGCGCTGCGATCGGGCCGCCGATGAGGTAGTCATCCAGGGTCACGCCACGCATGCTCTCGTCCGGGTTGCGGTAGGAGATGGCGAACACGGTGCGCTCGTGCTGGACCGCCCACTCGATGAAGCTGCGCCCGGGAGCGAGATCCATGATGTAGTACTTGTTGATCCACGGCGGGCTTGCCAGGAGCGGGACAGCATGGACCTCCGGGGTCTGCGGCGAGTACTGGATGAGCTCCATCAGCTCATTGCGGAAGACGATCTTTCCCGGGGTCGCGGCGAGATTCGTGCCCAGCGTGAATGACCGCGTATCCACCTGTCTCGGGCGTCCGCCGTTGTTGGCCAGGTCGTCCAGGAAGTTACGGGCGCCCGAGAGTACGCTGCCGCCGCCGGTCTCGAATGCCCGCTTCAGGGCCGCTGGATTGGTGAGCAGGAAGTTCGTCGGGCTGGACGCGTCGAGCAGGAAGCCAAGCGCCATCTCGGCCTTCCGGTCGGTGACCGGGTCGCCATGCCCGGCGGCGAGCACGTCATCGGCGAAGTTCCGGACGGCCAGGTATGCCTGGCGCAGTGCGAAGAACCCGGGGTTTTCCTCCCACGCGGGGTCGGTGAAGCGCTTGTCCCGCCCGGCTTGAATGGGCGGCGGCGCGTCGGATCCGACCGACCGGGCCACAGTGTTCTGGCCGATCCTCGCCAGGGTGGCCCAGAAGCGCCCCCCGGCCGCGCCCATCTGGACCGGGTGCGTCGCCGCCCGGGTCAGCACCGCCAGCATGGATTCACCGAAGCTCGCCATGTCCGCTGAGGCGAAGAGGCCGGCCTCCGGCCCGATGGCCTCGGCCGCATCCTCCGCTGCCTGCGATATCTCATCGAGGTGGGTCATGCGTAACCTCCAGGTCATCGCCCGGCCCTCCGGGCGCAGTTGACTTATACCCTTTCGAGAATTGCGGCAATGCCCTGGCCGCCTCCGATACACATCGTGACCAGCGCATACTTGCCACCGGTCCGGTGCAGTTCGTGCAGCGCCTTCACGGTGAGGATGGCGCCCGTCGCGCCGATCGGGTGCCCGAGCGAGATCCCGCTGCCGTTCGGGTTGGTCCGGTCGGCAGGCAGGCCAAGCTCGCGGATCACGGCCAGCGCCTGGGCCGCGAACGCCTCGTTCACCTCGAAGATGTCGATCTCGTCCAGTTTCATGTGCGCCCGGTCAAGCACCATGCGTACCGCCGGGATCGGGCCGATCCCCATGACCCGCGGCTCCACGCCGGCATGGCTATAGGCCACGAGCCGTCCGATGGGACGCAGTTCGTGCTCGTCGGTGTAGGACGCGCTGGCCAGGACCACGGCGGCCGCCGCGTCGTTGACCCCTGACGCGTTGCCCGCCGTGACCGAGCCGCTTCCGTCGAAGGCTGGGCGCAGCCTGGCCAGGTCATCGGCGGTCAGCCCCGGCCGGATGTGCTCGTCAGCGGCGAACACCGTGGTGCCTTTCCGGTTGGCCACCTCGATGGGCGTCATCTGCTCGGCGAAGTAGCCAGCCTCCGTGGCGGAGGCCGCCCGCCGGTGGCTCTCGGCCGCGAAGGAGTCCTGGTCAGCCCGGGATATCCCGTACTCAGCCGCCACGTTCTCTGCGGTAACGCCCATGTGGCAGTGATCGAATGGGTCGGTGACCGCGCCGACCATGGCATCCACGGCGACGGCGTCCTGCATCCGCCGGCCCCAGCGCAAGTCGGGAAGCCAGTACTGGCCGCGGCTCATCGACTCGGCACCGCCGGCTACCGCCGCGTCGGTATCGCCGAGCATGATGGCCTGCGCCGCGGAGATGATGGCCTGCAGCCCGCTGCCGCACAGCCGGTTCACCGTCAGCCCGGCCGTGCTAGCCGGCAGGCCGCCGTTGATGGCGGCCACCCGTCCCAGGTACATGTCCCTGGCCTCGGTGTGGATCACGTTGCCGAAGACTGCATGGCCCACGTCCGCGGGTTCTACTTCGGCCCGGGCGACTGCGTCGCGCACGACTGCGGCGGCGAGGTCACAGGGCGGCACGGTCGCAAGACCGCCGCCAAATTTGCCGATTCCGGTCCGCACGCCGGAGAGGATCATTACTTCTGGTCGCTCATTCATAACTGCTCCCTCACATGTCCAGTCCGCCGTTGACGGCCCAGATCTGCCCGGTGATGTAGGCGGACTGATCGGCCGCCAGGAATGTGACCACGCGGGCGATCTCCTCCGGCCTGCCGAGACGGCCGGCCGGGATCTGGCCGCGTATCCGGTCAAGCACCCGTTCCGGGATCGAGGCGACCATGTCCGTCGCGATATAGCCCGGCGTCACCGCGTTCACGGTGAGCCCGACCCCGTCCCCGGCCGACCGCTCGGCGCGAGCGAGCTGGAAAAGGGCTTCCTTGGCCAGCGTCTTTGTCAGCCCGAATAGGCCGGACTTGGACGCGGCATAGTTCGCCTGGCCGATCGCCCCGGTCTCGCCGATGACCGAGGACACGTTGATGATCCGCCCGGTGCCGCGCCCGATCATGTGGTCAAGCGCCGCCTGGGCCATGAAGAAGGCACCGGACAGATTGACGGAGATGACGCGCAGCCAGTCCTCGTCGCTCATCTTGGCCACGGTCTTGTCGATGGTGATGCCCGCGTTGTTGACCAGGATGTCCAGCCGGCCGTGGCGGTCGATGACCTCTTGCAGCACGCGACGGCAGTCGTCGGCGTTGCCGATGTTGCCTTCATGCAGGGTGGTGAGGCGATCCGGGTACTCCTCGGTCATGGTGGCGAGGAACTTGTTGGCCGGCTCGTCGTGCCGCCAGTACCCGGCGGCGATAGCGGCGCCCTGCTCGGCCATGGCGTGGCCGATGGCCGCCCCGATACCGCGGGTCCCGCCGGTCACGAGCGCCACCCGGTCCCGGAGTTGCCCTGCGGTTTCCTGGTGCGGCCGATCCATGGTGGCTGTCATCGCGTCCCCTTCAGTGGCTTAATGTCAGGGGGTGTGCTCGCGGGATGTAATCCATGCCTTGAGCTTTCGGTTCTTCCCTGCTGACTACTTAGGCATATCATCAAAACACGGCGGAAACTTGCCTCAAATGGACGAGATCAGATATTCCCCAAGATGGAGGACTTAAGTCACTCTTTTCACGGACGTACGACCGTAATGTGGCGGCCCAATGTCCCTGGATGAGCCGGTGACAATGTGCCTCAGCATGGAGCTGACTAATAGTAGGGGCATTGATGGGTATAACGGCGACAGCGCTGGTCCAGCATCCATGTCCGGCCTGAGCCACCAAGAGAGCCCATGTAATCCTGCCAGATCAGGACGAAGGAGCCTCTTAAGGGACCGGTCATCAGACTTGCCTTCCGCAGCCACAATGCCGACACTCGCCACGCCCCAAATACGGTTGACCCGGGTGCCCCGCCCGGCAGCGGCGAGGTTTCTGTGGGCAAGTGCGCGATCCACGCAGCTGAGGTCACCCAGCGCCTAACCAAAGTTCACAGCCATAATGCCCGACGGCCGCTGGACGACATTGTCGTCCAGCGGCTGCTGGCTGCGGGCCTGGACCTTCAGGCCGCGCTGGGGCTGGTCAGCGATCGGGTGGTGACGGAGCTGCTTGACCGTGCCATTGGCGAGCTGGACCAGGCAATCAGGGATCTGCGGGACACTGTTTTCGGCTGCTGCCCCCTGATTGCGGAGAGCAGACGGCGCTGTGATTGCGGGATGGCTGACGCCCGGCCCGGCGATGCGTCCGCCGGCCGGGCGTCAGCGCAGGTACCGCGCGTCGCGCTTAGGGTGCGCGGCTCAGGACGACCTTGAGTGCGCCCGTGTCGGCTGCCCGGGCGAACGCGTCGTAGGCCTTGTCGATCTCATCCAGCGTGAAGTGGTGGGTGATGAACCGGCCGGCGTCAATGTGACCGCTGGCCAGCAGCCGCAACAGCGTCGGCGTCGAGTACGCGTCGACCAGGCCGGTGGTGATGGTGATATCCCTGATCCACTGCTCTTCCAGGTGCAGGGTGGCTGGCGCGCCGTGCACGCCGATGTTAGCGATCCGGCCGCCTGGCCGGACCAGCGCAACGGCCAGCTCGAAGGTGGCCGGCATCCCGACCGCCTCGATCGTCACGTCGGCGCCTAGCCCGCCGGTCAGCGAGCGAACCAGTTCCAGCGCGTCCTGGCGGCCGTTGTTGACGGTGATATCCGCGCCGAATGCCTTCGCCGCCTCCAGCCGTGAGTCGGCCAGGTCGATCGCGATGATGTGGCTCGGGCTGTACAGGCTGGCGCCCATGATCGCGGACAGTCCGACTGGCCCGGCGCCGACGACGGCGACGACATCGCCCGGCCGCACGCCGCCGTTCAGGACACCGACCTCATAGCCGGTCGGCAGGATGTCTGCCAGCATCAGGATGTCCTCGTCGGCGGCACCCTCCGGTACGCGGTAGGTCGACGCGTCGGCGAACGGCACCCGGACATACTCGGCCTGCGTGCCGTCGATCAGGTAGCCCAGGATCCAGCCGCCGCCGCCCAGGCACTGCCCGGGACGGCCCTCGCGGCAGAACCGGCAGGTCCCGCAGACCGACACGCACGAGATCAGAACGCGGTCACCGGCCTTCACCGTCTTCACGCCGCTGCCCACTGATTCGACGGTTCCGACCGCCTCGTGGCCAAGGATCCGCCCATCCGGGACGACCGGTACATCACCCTTAAGAATATGAAGATCCGTACCGCAAATCGTCGTCGCATCTACCCGCACAATCGCGTCCGTATCCGCGATGATTCCCGGCTTCGGCACGTCCTCCCAGGCCTTCACGCCCGGACCATGGTAAACAAGAGCTCGCATGACCATCTCGCTTCTGTAGGGGATATCTGGTATCCACGATGCTCGTTGCCAGGGGGCGTCTGATAGAGGCGAACGTCCCGTCGGCAGAACCGAATGTCATGCGCCGCTCAGGACACCTTCTGAGAGGCGTTGCAATGACTCTGATCTTTCATTTCCGAAATGATCAATCAGAACGTCTGCCTCTTGCCCGGCTGTCAACGGCGACGCGGGCCAGGCTGTGGTTCTCCCTCTCGACTTCAGCTGGTCCGCTCGGGATGGGCGATAGCGTCGGCGAGGCGCCTCAGCAGTGACCGTATTGTCGCGGTGGCCGCACGATGCATGATCGTCTTGTCGAGTCCCGCCCCGGCGCCCGCGAGCGGCAGCCGGCACACCCCGGCCAGCGTGAGCCGGGTGAACTGCTCCCCGGCAGGGGTCGATGTGATGTCCGCGTCCAGCGCCGGAAACAGGTCGCCGCCGGGTGCGCTGGCTTCCCAGCGCATGGTGAGGACCGCGATGTCATCTCGTACCACTAGTTCCCGGAAGCGAACTCCGACCAGTTTCGAGATGTCCAGCAGGTCGCCGAGCGGGCCGACGCTGGTCAAGCCGCCTAGCCCGTTGTCGTAGGCTCCTCCCGACGCCGTGTTCAGGCAGCCGCTCTGAGCCAGCTTCGCGAGGCTTGCATGGGCAACGCGGAAACTGGCATTTACGATCACCTCATCGCTGACGAACATCCCCTCAGTAGACCAGGCGGCCTGGCATCTGCTCAGGGGCAAAGGTCCTGACGTCGGTCCGGTACCGCTTGTCGTTCCTATCCGTGCTCACCGCGCTCGGCGAGCGCGGCGAGCGTCCGTTGGATCCCACGCTGAACGGCGTCGGCTAGGTAGGGCCGCAGCCGGGTGGCGGAGACGATGGTATGGACCGAGCCCATGCTGCGGGCACGTTCCATGCTGTGCCGGTCGTCGAATTCGCCGGCGACCTGGCTGAGCTTTTCCGAACGCACGGCGGAGCGGACCCAGGTCAGCTCGGCACGCAACCGGGCGGCGTCGGCGTGGGCGCCGCCCGCCACGGCCTCGGTGATGCCGGCCTGCAGGTCCGCCACCCGGGGATCGGCCGCGGTGCGCTCGTTGACCTCGCCGGCGAACACGACCGCCGCAGCGGGCGACCCGCCGATCACCGAAGCGTAAGAGCCCTCGACGGCAGCGATCTCCATGTTGTCGTTGAGGGTCCCGGAGAACACGACGAACGCGCCGCCGTGGTAGCGGGAGACCACGCAGAAGGCAATCGGTCCGTCAAGGTTGACCACTGCGCGGCCAATCTCCGCGCTGGGCGGGACGCTGCACGTAGGGCCGGCCGGCGACGGCGGGACCGAGCTGCGCTGGCAGGTTCCGCTGCCCTGACCCGACGGCGCGGCGGGCGCTGCCTGCACCGGCCGCGCAACGGATTGGGCTCAGGCCCTTTCAGCCGGTCGGCGTGCCCCGTTCTGCCTGGTCGTGATCGTCAAAGACGCGGGCCGCGTAGGCGGCCGCCTGGGTACGGCGTTCCATCCCCAGCTTGGCGAACAGCGCGGAGACATAGTTCTTGATCGTCTTCTCGGCGAGGAACATCTTCGCGCCGATCTGCCGGTTGGTCAGGCCCTCCCCGATCAGCTCCAGGATCCGCCGCTCCTGCCCGGTCAGCCCGGACAGCGGATCAGACCGCGCGGCCTGGTCGCGCATCCGCCGCATCACCCGGCTAGCCGCCTCCGGATCCAGCAGCGACTTCCCGGCCGCGACCGCCCGCACCGCGCCGACCAGGTCAGTGCCCCGGATCTGCTTCAGCACGTATCCCGCAGCCCCGGCCATAATCGCGTCGAACAGCGCCTCATCATCACCGAACGAGGTCAGCATCAGGCACGCCACCCCGGGCATCGAGGACCGGATGTCACGGCAGACGCTCACCCCGTCACCATCCGGCAGCCGCACGTCAAGCACGGCCACATCCGGGCGCAGCGCCGGGATACGGGCCAGCGCCGACGCCGCCGTGCCCGCCTCGCCGACCACGACGATGTCCGGCTCAGCCTCCAGCAGCTCACGCACCCCGCGGCGGACGATCTCGTGATCATCCAGCAGGAACACGCCGATCTGGCCGGCTGGCGGCACCGTGCCCGGCTGCGGTCCGGCTGCCGCGCCTGGCTGCGGGCGGAATGCGTCATCAGGCTGCGGCCGTGCTGTGTAGCTCATCTGCGGCTGGTACCTCTTTCCGGGTCCGCGTTCGGTGCGCGATCTCCGCCGGCAGCCCGGTGGCCGAACTACCGCACGTCAGCCACCCTAGGCCCGGGCCAGCGGGCAGGCCAGGGACCATGGTCCCGTCAGGCCGGCCGAACGTCCCCCGTGGCCAGGCCGACACCGCCCTGCTGCCGCCACAGCTGCGCGGTGGCGGCTGAGCACGCATCAGTGCGCTACTGACAATCAGTGCACTACTGGCAGCCGGCCGCGATGCCCTCGCCCTACGGCTGTGGCAGCAAGCCGTGGTCAGGGAAAACGGCCCTCCGGGTGGCCATGATGGCCTGGTCGACGGGCTCTGCCGGGTCATACCCGGACTCGAAACTGGCGTATTCCGCCTGGGCGCCTTCGGTCATCAGCTCAGGTGCCTCGTGGCCGGTGCGGCGAGCCGCGAACTCGCGCCAGCCGGCCGGGATGCTCGCGGCCGGATCGATCGGCCGGCCGGCCGCCTCCGCGAGCAGGTGCGTCCAGGTCCTGGGCACGACCTGAAGCAACTCGTAGCCGCCGCCGCCGGTGAGGAGCCAGTGGCCGTCCGTCACCTGGTGGGCCAGTTCGTGTATCGCGGCGTGCGCGGCCCGCTGCCCGTCGATGGACAGCTGCAAGTCGGCCAGCGGATCGAGCCAGTGGGTATCGCAGCCGTGCTGGCTGACCAGGATCGCGGGCCGGAAGGCCCGCAGCAGCGGGGGCACCACGGCATGGAAGGCACGCAGCCAGCCGGCGTCCCTGGTGCCGGCAGGCAGTGCCACGTTGATCGCCGTGCCCGCCGCTCCCGCCGCGCCGGTCTCGGACGGCCAGCCGGTGCCGGGGAACAGCGTCGCCGGGCTCTCGTGCAGGCTGATCGTCAGCACCCGGGGATCGTCGTAGAAGGCGGCCTGCACGCCGTCACCGTGGTGTACGTCGATATCGACATAGGCAATCCGCTCGGCCCCCGCCTCCAGCAGCCAGGCGATCGCGATCGCCGGGTCGTTGTAGATGCAGAAACCGCTCGCATTCCCGCGCATCGCATGGTGCAGGCCGCCGGCGATACTCACGCCGTGCTCTGCCGCGCCGGTCCAGACCGCCCGGGCGGCTGCCAGCGTCGCGCCCGCGACGAGTGCCGACGCCTCGTGCATCCCGGCGAACACCGGATCATCCGGGGTGCCGAGCCCGAAACTCAGCAGCGAAGGGTCCGGCCGGGACCCGCCTGGCCAGGAATGGTCCGGCCGGGTGCCGCCCGCCCGCCGGACCGCCGCGATGTAGCGCGGGTCATGCACCAGCCCAAGCTCCGCGTCGGTGGCCGGGGCCGGGCGCCCGGCCGTCACCCCCGGCTCGTCGAACAGGCCGAAGGCACGGGCCAGCTCAATCGTCAGCTCGACCCGGACCGGCGCCAGCGGATGCCCGGCCCCGAAGTCATAGGCGATCAGCGCCTCGTCCCAGGCGACATGCAGCGTGCAGGCCATGGGCTCATCATCGCAGCTGCGCTGCCCGGCCGGACGGCCCGGGCGCGTGGCCAAGGCATACAGCCCGGGCGCTTGGGCGTAGCAGTGCTGCCCGGGCGACCTACCCGGTGAGCGCGGACTCGCGTCCGGCCCGGGCGCTGTCCGGCGGCGGCCCGGCGTCCGGGCCCGCGGTGGCGCTGACGACCACCACCGGACAGCGCGCCCGGCTCAGGCACGCCCTGAGCACTGGGCCCACGGAAAGCCCGTGTGCATCCTGCGGGCGTGCCGCTCCTAGCACGAGCAGGGCAGCGATGGCGGACCGGTCAATGAGCACGCGCTCGGGAACGCCATCGGCCAGTTCCGCCTCGATGCCGTCAGGCGGCACCGGGCCGAAGGCGGTGCACATGGCCGCGGCGAGACCACTATGCAATGCTGCCCTCGCGTCGGCGGGGGCGCGATTCTCGCCGATCTCCGCGTAGTGCGCCGGGCGCAGCCGGTGATCCCACGCGCAGACCACGCTCAGCCGGGCGTGACGGCGCTGTGCCTCGTCCGCCGCCCAGCGCAGCGCGGCCACCGATGCCCTGGAGCCGCTGACCCCGACCACGATCTCCGGCTGCGTGGTCTCGTTCATGGCGGCTCCTCCGCGCAGTGTTCCAGTACCGAGATGTCGTGCCGACCGCCAGTCCCACGTGGCTGAACAGGCGAAGCAGGGCATTAGGTCGCCCTAGTCCGCAGGTCCGCCGGCCGTCATCCTGCCCGGGTTACTGCTTGCTGACACACTGCCAGCGCCTTTTGCCGACATCTTTGCCGACGCTTTCCGCGCCCGGCGGCAGCCGGTGGCCTTGATCAGGCCATGGGCATCGGTCTCCCGGTCCGGTCAGCGGCCGCGGACGACGACCACCGGGCACGACGCGTGGGTGACGCAATGGATGCTCACTGAGCCAACCAGCATTCCGGAGAACCCCCCATGACCATGGCTTCCCACGACGAGCAGGTCAGCTTCCTTCGACTCATCGATCAGTACCTGGACCGGGTGCCCGTAAGTCACCTTGGTCTCGATCGCCGGGTCCGCCTTGTCCGGGTAAACCGTGGCCACCGCCTCGGCGAGCTCGCCGCGCATTTGCTGCTCGGTCTTCTCATGGATAGCGTCCGGAGCTACTCCTACCGGCGGTCCCCCTACCGCTCCCGGGTAGTGCCAGGCGTGCACCGCCCGTACCGCCGCTCCTGTCGCAGCGGCATAACGAGCCGCCCAGCCAAGTGCCGAGATGGACTCCGCAGAGCCGTCCACGCCTGCCACCACGACTTGCCGTGCTTTGCCTTGATCGGTCATGCGCCTGCCTCGCCTTCAAGTAGCCCGCGTGCGCAACGGGCAAATGCCGCTAGATGATCTTCGGTCCAGTTTGGTTGGTGCTAGATTACGGATACCCGAGTTACGCCTGTTATGCGCAGCCTGTCCGTCATCTAGACTTGCGATACAGCTTGCGCCAACGACCCAACGTTGGCAGGTTATGTAGTGGCAGTGGCGCCCGTCTCCGCCAGCAGTTAACAAAGCCAGATGGGAGGCCCCATGTCGGCTGAGTTCGGCGGCGGCTCGACAGAGGATCAGCCGATGGCCCAGGCGACGCAAGACGCCGGCCAGCGAGTGATCGCAGACTTGTTCTACGCATTCGCAGCGTATTTGTTTGATTACTGTGAGGGACTGCTTCGGGACCCGGATAAAGCCGCGGACGCGGTGCGGGACACCTTGATCCTCGCTGACGCGGAGATTGGCAAACTACGGGATCCTGATCGGCTACGGGTGTGGCTCTATTCCATCGCCCGTCGGCAATGCCTGGGTCAGTTGCCTCGCCTCAGGGAACTGCGCCGTCGCTCCGAGGTGCCGGCTGCCGACGACTTCGTTGAGGATCCGGTCGCCGCCGCGGATGCCGACACGGGGGAATTCGAGATCCCCGACTTTGAGGCCGAGGAACACGCGAGGGAGATCCTCCTCGTTGTGACCGCCGCTCTCAACGGGCTGTCAGACCGTGATCACGAAGTGCTCAATCTTGCGTTCCGGCACGGCTTTGCTATTTCGGAGCTCGCCACCACGCTTGGCGTCTCCAGCAGGCGTGCGCGTGCTCTCCTGTCTGCCGCCAGCACCCGCTTCGGGCAATCGGCCGCTGCCGTGGTCGTTCTCCGGGCTGGCTGGGCAGGCTGCCAGGTTCCGGACACCATCGTTGGGGAGTGGGATCCGGCGTCGCCTCCGCTAACCCCCCGGCTTCGCCAGCGACTCAGTCGTCATATCGAGTCGTGTGACAACTGCTCCCGGAGTGGCGGGGGCCTGGTTGTCGGTCCCGAGTTGCTCGGCGTCGTGCCGCTCGCAATCCCGCCCGTCGCGCTTCGGGAGCGGATCACCAGGACGGTTTTCGACGCGGAACCCGGGACCTACCCTCGCGGGCTTGCCCGCCGCGTTGGCAAGCTGGACGACGACGGCTTCCCGGCCCAGCCCATGGCGTGGCGCAGTACGCCGCGGATCGTGATGGCCTCGGCAGCGGCGGTTGTCCTGGTCGCGGCGGCCGCGCTAGTCCCCACGTTCGCGGGAGCGCCAGCCGTCGGCACGCATGCCACCGCAGCCGACGTGGCACGAGGAATTCAGGCACCAGCGCTAGCCAACTCTTCGCTGAATTCGCGGTCAGGCCGGGGCAGCCGCGGGGGCCGGCAGGCGCTTGTTCCATTTCCCGGAGTGCTAACGCCGTCGCAAGACCCGGCCGGCGTGCTGCCAGTCCCGACGCCTGCTCCAAAGTCGCCGCAGCGGAACGGGGTCCAGCCATCGCAATCCTCGTCACCAGCGCCGACGCAGTCACACAAGCCCAAGCCGTCTCCGTCTCCGACGCGTACAATCACGCCGCCGCCAGCGCCGACGCCAACTCCGACCCCCACACCAACTCCAACGCCAACGCCAACTCCGACCCCCACACCGACGCCGACGCCAACGGCGACCCCCACACCGACGCCCACAGGCACGGCGACCCCCACGCCGCCGCCATCTCAGTGAGCCGGCCGTAGGCTACGCAACGAGTTCTCCATCACAGCCGCCTTCCGCTTGGCCTGCCCAGGTGTCTTGGCTCGGCAGCGGTGTTGCGCACCGTCAGGGTGAGCCGCCACGGCGCCGTCTCGGCTGCTGGCGGCACCGGCGTCCCGGCCGGGCTGCCTGAGCAGCCGCTGCTTCAGCGGCCAGGCCAGCAGGTGGCCTGAAGGGGATTGCGAAGAGTGGTTAAGAATTTGCTGGTGGTGCCGGATAAATCGGAACCACTGATCGGATGAGCGATGGGTCGGTGCGGTGGGGCGGACCTTCGGTGCGGTGGGGCGCCAGGGGCTCGAACCCTGAACCAATGGATTAAAAGTCCACTGCTCTACCATTGAGCTAACGCCCCGCGGAGCCAGCCGAGCCGACACCACGGCACGAATCGTACCGACTCCCGCAACGGCTGTCGTTCCGCCACGGTGCTTCCGGTTCTCACCGGGGGCCGCCCTCTCGTCGCCGGGCACTCGCTCCGGTAACATCGCGCCCCGTGCAGAGCGCCTTCTTCGAGCCAGCCGGGAACAGCGCTTTTGTGGCCACGCCAGCGACGGCGGGACCATGGAGCCCGGACGCCCAGCATGGCGGGCCGCCGTCCGCCCTCGCGGCGCGGGCGCTAGAACGCCATGAGCCAGCCGAGGGTCAGCGGCTTGGCCGGGTGACCGTCGACATCCTCCGCCCGGTGCCCGTCGCGAAGCTCACCGTACGCACCCGCACGATCCGGCCGGGCCGGCGGGTGGCGCTGCTTGAGACGGTCCTGGAGGCAGACGGCCAGGAGGTGCTGCACGCCAGGGGATGGCGGATCGCGATCCCGGACGGCGAGGTCCCGGTCATCCGGGGCAATGGGGACGCCGCGCCGCCGCCGCTGCCACCGGACGCGGACGGCCAGCAGCTCGCGGCCAGGCTGCCGAACGCCCACACGGCTGGCTACCTGTCGGCCATCGAGTGGCGATTCCTCGATGGCGGCTTCGAGCAGCCTGCGCCAGGCCGGGCATGGACGCGGCCCAGGATCCCGCTGGTGGCCGGCGAGGACGCATCGCCGATGTGCAGGACCTTGCTGGTGGCGGACTCCGGCAGCGGCGTGAGTGCAGTGCTCGACCCGGCCCGGTTCATCTTCATCAACGTGGACCTCACGGTCGTGCTGCCCCGCGATCCGGTCGGCGAGTGGCTGCTGCTGGAGGCCGCGACAACGACGGGCACGCAAGGTACCGGCCTGGCTGAGACCGCCCTGTCTGACCGGTCCGGGCGCTGCGGTACGGCCCTGCAGACCTTGCTGCTCGCACTGCGCTAACGGCACCGGGCGAGAGAATGTTCGTCATGGAGACCAAGGAGCCGAAGAAGCCGCGCTCCCGGTCGTTTACGCCGGAGATCACGGCGGAGATCGTTGAGCTGAACCAGAGGAGACCTGCCTGATGCCCGCGTGGATCTGCCTGACCTGCGGTGTCCAGTATCCCGACACCGGCCAGCCTCCCGATGGCTGCGCCATTTGCCTGGATGAGCGCCAGTACGTCGGCTGGGACGGTCAGCGGTGGACTACCATGCCCGAGATCGCCGGCGACCATGCGGTAGTGCTGCGCGAGGAAGAACCCGGCCTGGTCGGCATCGGGGTCGAACCGGCATTCGCGATCGGGCAGCGGGCGCTGCTCGTGCGCACGCCGCATGGCAATGTCCTGTGGGACTGCGTCTCGTTGCTGGACGACCAGGCTCGTTCCCGGATAACTGAGCTTGGCGGTATCGCCGCCGTCTGCATGTCGCATCCGCACTTCTACGGCGCGAACGTGGAATTCGCCGATGCCTTCGGCGCGCGCATATTCATTCCCCGCGCCGACCGGAAGTGGATTCAGCGGCCCTCGCCGCGCATCGAGTTGTTCGATGACGACGCTGAGCCAGTGCCGGGACTGACCCTCGCCCGGATCGGCGGGCACTTCGACGGTGCGGCCGTGCTGCACTGGCCGGCCGGATCACAGGGCCGCGGCGCACTGCTGACCGGCGACACCATCACCGTCGTCCAGGACCGCGACTGGGTAAGTTTCATGTGGAGCTATCCCAACCTCATCCCCCTGGACGAGGCGACCGTGCTCGACATCGCCCGGCGCGCCGAACGTTTCGCCTTCGACCGGGTGTACGGCGGCTGGTGGGGCAGGGTCGTCGTGCACGATGGTGCAGCCGCGATACGCCGCTCTGCCGACCGCTACGTCGCGCGCCTGCACGGAGAGCGACCAGACGCTGGCATGTGACCGGCCAGGCCGGGACGCGACCAGCCGCTAGCCCGCCACGAAGCGCTGCCGCAGTTCGCCGATGCCCTCGACGTAGCTGACCACCTCGTCGCCCGGGGCGAGCCAGCGCTGCGGGTCCCGGCCCATCCCGACGCCCGCGGGAGTGCCGGTGAAGATGATGTCGCCGGGTAGCAGCGTGACCACGGCGGACAGTTTGGCGATGAGCTGCGGCACGGAAATGATCAGGTAGCTGGTCCTCGCCTTCTGCATCTGGTCGCCGTTGACCGAGCAGCCAAGCTCAAGGTCATCGGGATTCGCGAACTCATCGACGGTGACCAGCCACGGCCCGGTCGGCCCGAACCCGGGGAAGGACTTGCCCAGGCTGAACTGCGCGGGCGATCCGGCTAGCTGGCTGATCCGCTCGGAGATGTCCTGCCCGACGGTGAGCCCGGCGACATGGCTCCAGGCGGCGGCCGCCGAGACGTGCCGCGCGGCGGTGCCGATGACCACCACGAGCTCGACTTCCCAGTCGGTGTGGCCGCCGGGCGGCAGCACGACATCGCTGTGCGGGCCAGTGATGCAACTCGGAAACTTCGTGAACACGCTGGGCTGGTCGGGCACTGTGAGACCGGACTCGGCGACGTGGTCACGGTAATTAAGGCCAATACCGAACGATTGCCTCGGCGCTGGTGCCGGGGCACCGAGCCGGTCGGCTCGTAGGGCTGTGCCGTGGCGTCATCGACGCTGGCCGCCCAGCCGGCGAACTCGGCCCACTGGTCGTAGACCGCCTGGGGCTCGGGCCCGAACCGGCCGCCGCTGGCAGACTCGACGTCGATGGCGCCAGCGCCGGTGACGATGACCAGCCGCCCGGCCAGATTGCCTACCCGCACGAGGACCTCCTAGGTGTGACCAGCCCGCTGCCTGGACCATCCTCCGCCCTGGCCGCGCGACCGGGCAAGGCGGGGCCGGCCCGGTGCCCGGCCCCGGCCGCGAGCCGGGCTCCGGCTATCGCCCCGCGGCTGCCGCGCCGCCACACTGCGATATTTTGGGGTATGCAGGACGCAACTAAAGGTGATGCGGGCGGACGAGCAACCCGCAGTGCCAGCCAGTTGGCCACCTGATACCGCGTAGCGGTCGACCGGAACCTGATGCCGCGGTCCAGCGTTGCCCCGGGTAGGGAAACGGCGCGGGTGCCTGAGCTCACGAAATGCGGGCGCCCGGACAAGGGACTGAAGGGGCACGGGTGCCCGAACTAGGAACGGAAGGGTCGCGGGTGCCCGAAGCAGGAACTTCGGTCGGTGAGGAACTGGCGGCTGCCGTCCCTGGTACCGAGCAGGAGCCTGACCTGGCTGAGGCCGGGCCGGGCGCGGCGCCTGACGTCGGCGGGCGGGACGGCATCGGGCGGGACGGTTCCGGGCTGAAGGGAACCGGGCAAGGTGCCGGGCCTGACGGCATCGGTCTGGACGGTTCCGGGCCGGACGGCATCGGGCAGCGTGCCGGACCTGACGGCATCGGGCTGGACGGTTCCGGGCCGGACGGCACCGGGCAGCGTGCCGGGCCTGACGGCATCGGTCTGGACGGTTCCGGGCCGGATGACTCCGAGCAGAACGGTTCCGAGCCGGACACGGGCGCGGGCAGCCGCCCCGGCCGAAGGCCCGGACGGCGCAGAAGTCCTGCCAGTAGCCGAGACCGTGCCCGCGGGGCGCTCCTGCGCCAGTCGCCGAATCTGCTGGCACTGCTCCTTTACGGCGGCCTGTCCCTGGCGCTGTTCGGCCCGTGGATCCTGAGCCGGATGTCCACCTTTTTTCTCTCCGGCCAGCCGCAGGACGGCTCCCTGTTCATCTGGTCATTCGTCTGGTGGCCGTTCGCGATCAGCCACCACCTGAGCGCCATCTTCTCCAGCTTCGCGTGGGCGCCGGGCGGCATCAACCTCACCTGGGCCACCACGGTGCCTGGCCCTGCCATCGCGCTGCAGGCGCTCACCAAGGACTACGGGCCCTTCTTCACGTTCAACGTGCTCGAGCTGGCAGCGCCGGCGCTGGCCGCGTGGACCGCCTATCTGCTGTGCCGGCGCATCGTCGGATCGTTCGCCCCCGCGCTCATCGGCGGTTTCTTCTTCGGCTTCTCGCCCGCGCTGATCGACGAGATCGGGCAGGGGCACCCGAGCCTCACGCTGGTCTTCCTTGTCCCGGTCTGCGCCTACCTGGTGGTCCGGCTGCTCGAGGGCTCGATACATCCGCTGTGGTATGTCCCGCTGCTCGGGATCGTGCTGGCCGTTCAGATCTATATCGGCGAGGAGATCTTCGCCACGATGACCCTGGTGGGCGGGATCTGCGCGCTGGTCGGCTTCGGGATGGGCCCGGCCGAGCGGCGCCAGCGGCTGCTGCGTGCCGTCGCGCCCACCGCCGGGGCCTATGTGGTCGCGGCCGTCCTCGCCAGCCCGCTGCTCTACACGATGTTCACCCGCACGCCGATCGTGAAGGCCATTCACTTCGCGACCATCGGGTACGGCGCCGAGAGCGGCAACGACTTCCTCCGGTACGTGACCCCGGGGCGCTACACGAACCACTGGGGCCTGTTCGTGCTGCGCTGGGGCGACAACCCGTGGTACCTGGGCATCCCGCTCATCGTGGTGGTCATCCTCTTCGCCGTCACCGAGCGGCGCAGGCGGACCACCTGGGCGCTGTTCGCCAGCCTGGTGCTCATCCTGGCGCTCAGCCTCGGCGACCTGATTTCCGTCTTCGGCGCGCAGATCATGCCGTGGCGGCTGATTGCCGCGCTGCCCGTGCTCAATGTCGCCCAGCCCGGGCGGCTGGTCACCTACTTCTACCTGCTGATCGCGGTGCTCGTGGCGCGGTGGCTTACCCGGCGGCCGCGGCCGGCTCCGGTGCCCTCGCCGTATCCGCCGTCGTCGCCGCTATGGCGGCCGACCCCGCGGCCGCCGCGCACGCTGCTTCCGCTGCGCTGGCTGATCGTCATCCTGGCTGGGGTGACGATCCTGCCCGCCTTCTCGTCCGACGTCTGGGCGCAGAACGTGCCGGAGCCCCCGTTCCTGGCCAGCGGCGCCTACCGGCATGCCCTGTCGCCGGGCGAGACCGTATGGGTGGTGGACAGCCACGCCGACCGGCAGCTGGTCTGGCAGGCCGAGACCCATTTCTACTTCCGGCTGGCCGGTGGAT
The DNA here is from genome assembly GCA_963707065.1 of uncultured Actinomycetes bacterium. GTDB lineage: Bacteria > Actinomycetota > Actinomycetes > Streptosporangiales > Streptosporangiaceae > Palsa-506. The sequence goes on along the minus strand of CAVPPJ010000036.1, from coordinate 2,498 downwards.
TCTTCGGCGGTACCCCGCGGGGCGTGCCGAACGCGCCCTTGCAGGAACGTCTCGCCATCGGCCAGATTGACACAACTGCCTCTATAGCGGATATCAGGAATTTCCTGGCCGCTCACCGGGTCGGCGCGGTCATAGTCGCTGACGCGCCGTGGCCAACGGTCCTGGCCATGCGGACCGCCACCGGCCACTGGGGCTATCGCATGCCGGGCATGCGCCTGTTCCGCCTTGGCGACCGATTCACCAACCCCGCCCTGGCGCACCAGCCCATCCGGCGGATCGGCAGCAACCGGCTAGTGCACGAACGTGCCGCAGGGCGGCCCGGCACGTACAGCCGGTCCATCGTGCACAGGTGGCGCATCGTGCGCCGGTGAAGCTTCGTGCACGTGCGGGCCATCACCGGTAGGCGGAGATCCCGGTGATGGCCTGGCCGAGGGCGAGGGTGTGGATCTCCTCGGTTCCCTCGTAGGTGAGCACCGACTCGAGGTTGTTCGCGTGCCGGATCACCGGGTATTCCAGTGTGACGCCGTTGGCGCCGAGCACTGTCCTGGCCTGCCGTGCGATCTCGATGGCAGCCCGCAGGTTGGCCATCTTGCCGAGGCTGACCTGCTCGGGCGTGATCGTCCCGGCCTCCTTCAGCCGGCCGAGGTGCAGCGCGAGCAGCTGCGCACGGGCAAGGTCGGCGAGCATCCAGGCGAGCTTGCGCTGGGTCAGCTGGAACCCGCCGATCTTCTGGCCGAACTGCTCCCGGGTCCGGGCGTAGTCGGCCGCCGCCTCGAAGCAGGCACGGGCAGCGCCGGTGACCCCCACACGATGCCGAACCTGGCCTCCGACAGGCAGGACAGCGGCCCCTTCAGGCCGGTGACGCCCGGCAGCACGGAGTCCTTCGGCAGCCTGACCTCGTCGAAATGCAGCTCGGAGGTCACCGAGGCGCGCAGCGACATCTTCTTGTGGATGTTCCGTGAGGTGAAACCGCGCGCCCCGCGCGGTACCAGGAAGCCGCGGATGCCGTCCGGGGTCGAGGCCCACACGACGGCGATATCGGCGATCGACCCGTTGGTGATCCACATCTTGGTGCCCGACAGCAGCCAGTCTTGCCCGTTCAAAATCGCACGGGTTTCCATGCTGGACGGGTCGCTGCCGTGGTCGGGCTCGGTAAGGCCGAAGCAGCCGATCGCCTCGCCCGCCGCCATCCTGGGCAGCCACTCGTTCTTCTGGTCCTCCGAGCCGTATTTCCAGATCGGGAACATCGAGAACGAGCCCTGCACCGACACGAGGCTGCGCAGCCCGGAGTCGGCCGCCTCCATCTCCCGGCAGGTGATGCCGTACGCGACGGGGCCCATGCTGGCGCAGCCGTAGCCGTGCAGGTGCATGCCGAGCAGGCCCATCTTGCCGAGTTCCGGCACCAGCTCGCGGGGCAGCGTCCCGGCCTCGAACCAGTCGGCGATGTGCGGCATGATCCGGTCCTTCGCGAACGCGCGCACCGTGTCGCGGACCAGCCGTTCCTCCTCGGTCAGCTGGTCGTCCATGCGGAGCAGGTCGGAGCCTGCGGGGTGGTGCTGCGCGGCATCGGCTGGGTCCTCTCGTCGCTTGGTCGTCAGCGACTGCTGCGGTGTTCCGGCTGTCCGCCCCGCAGCCCGGAATCCGGCATGATGGCGCATATGATAAGAGCAACGGCAGCAAGCAACTTGTCCGCACCTTTGACGGGCGCATGGTAGCCGGGGTGTGCTCGGGGATCACCGGCTGCTACGACATCGACGTGAACCTGGTGCGGCTGGCTTTCGTGGTGGCCTCGTTCTTCGGGTTCATCGGCGTGCTGGCCGACCTGGTGGCATGGGTGATCCTGCCCGAGGAAGGCGCTTCCGCGTCCATTGCCGAGGAATGCCTCAATAAGAAGGGAAACGGCTAACCTGTCCCGTGCGGCCACTCCGGCTGGCGCGCGGCGCCAGCGCCCCGGGCGCATCGCAGCGGGTGCAGTCGGCGGCGAGCGCACCGCCCTCTCCGGCGTTGGTTCCTGGCGCGGCGCGGTCCTGCGGGCACGCCAGTGAAATGACCAGGTTGCCCAGCGGCGGGTACGTGCCCAGCGGCTGGGCCTGCTGGTTGTCCCGGAGCGCTTTGCCGGTAGCGCGCTCCGTCCCCTATGCTGGGGCAGTCCCCGACGGCGGGCGCCAAGGGCAGGCGGCGGTGACCGTCGAGCCCCCATCGTCTAGCGGCCTAGGACTCGTCGCCCTTTCAAGGCGGCGGCACGGGTTCGAATCCCGTTGGGGGCACGGCTGGCATCAGCCAGTGAAGCTTGCTCTTGTAGAGCAGTTCGGAGTGCTCGCCACCCTGTCAAGGTGGAGGTCGCGGGTTCAAATCCCGTCAGGACCGCTCAGGGCCGACCGGCGGCGTGGCCGCGCCGGGGCACCGATCGGGGCCCAGCAAGGTCAGGTAGCTCAGTCGGTATGAGCGTCCGCCTGAAAAGCGGAAGGTCGGCAGTTCGACCCTGCCCCTGACCACCA
>CAVPPJ010000035.1:0-33259 GCA_963707065.1 uncultured Actinomycetes bacterium | reverse complement strand
CCGGGCGCAAGCCCGGCATTCCCGACACCAGCGTGTGCACCGAATGCAAGCGGCGCGGCCTGACCTGCGTCATGGTGGCCGACGGCACGCCGTGCCTTGGCCCGGTCACGCACGCCGGGTGCGGTGCGCTCTGCCCGGCGGTGCGGCGCGGCTGCTATGGCTGCTTCGGCCCGATGAGCGGCGCTAACCTGCCGGCCCTGATCGGCCAGCTGCACACCTGCGGCATGAGCCCGCGCGCGGTTGACCTGGTGCTGTCCACGTTCAACGTCGCGGCGCCAGGGTTCGCCCGGGGAGATGACGGGCGATGACGCACCGCAGCCGGCAGCTGCGAGTCAGCGCGCTGGCCCGGATCGAAGGCGAGGGAGCGCTGCGCGTCGTCGTGCAGGACGGCCAGGTACTCGCCGCCGAACTGCAGATCTACGAGCCACCCCGGTTCTTCGAGGCATTCCTGCGCGGCCGCCAGCACACCGAGGTCACCGACATCACCTCGCGGATCTGCGGCATCTGCCCGGTCGCCTACCAGACCAGTGCCTGGAACGCGATCGAGGACGCCTGCGGTATCACCGCCGGCGACGCCGTCACGGCGCTGCGAAGGCTGCTGTACTGCGGTGAGTGGATCTCCAGCCACGTCCTGCACATCTATATGCTGCACGCGCCCGACTTCCTCGGCTACCCGGACGTGATCGCCCTGGCCCGCGACCACCGTGACCTGGTCGAGCGAGGACTCCGCCTGAAGAAAGCCGGCAATGCGATCCTCGAGGCTGTCGGCGGCCGGGCGATCCACCCGGTCAATACGCGGGTCGGCGGCTTCTACCGCGCGCCCGCGAAGGCCGATCTGGTCCCGCTCGCCGAACAGCTGCGCCATGCTCTCGGCGACGCGCTGGCGACAGTCAGCTGGGTGGCCGGCTTCGACTTCCCCGACGTGAACCTGGATCACGAGCTACTGGCCTTGCATGACCCAGGCCGCTACGCGATCGAGCAGGGGCAGGTGGCGTCCGCGAGCGGGCTCGCGTTCCCGGCCGCCGAATTCAGCCGGCACGTTGCCGAGTACCAGGTTCCGCACTCCACCGCACTGCACGCCAGGCTGGACGGACACGGCTACCTCACCGGCCCGCTGGCCCGGTACACGATCAACTCCGCCCAGCTGTCGCCCGTCGCCCGGCAGGCCGCAGCCGGGGCCGGCCTCGGCCCCACCTGCCGAAACCCGTTCCGCAGCATCGTGGTACGCGCGGTCGAGACCGTCTACGCCGCAGCGGAGGCGCTGCGGATCATCGATGAGTACGAGCGGCCCGACCCATCGTTTGCCGAGGTGCCGCCGGTCGCCAACGTTGGGCACGGCGTCAGCGAGGCCCCGCGCGGCCTGCTCTACCACCGCTACCAGCTCGCCGATGACGGCCGCATCGAGTCGGCCGCCATCGTCCCCCCGACATCGCAGAACCAGTCCGCGATCGAGGCCGACCTGCGTGACGTCGTGTCGGCCAGCCTGCACCTCGACGACGCCGCGCTCACCTCCCTGTGCGAGCGGGCCATCCGCAACTACGACCCGTGCATCTCCTGCTCTGCCCACTTCCTCGATCTCCGCGTAGAGCGCCGGTGAGCCTGCCGCGCGCCGTGCTGATCGGCATCGGCAATCCCTACCGGCGCGACGACGGCATCGGCCCGGCGCTGGCGGCGGCGATTGAGCAGCTCCGCCCTCCCGGCGTGTCGGTGACCATCTCCGACGGAGAGCCCAGCCTGCTGCTGGACGCCTGGTCCGGGGCACCGCTCGCGGTGGTGGTGGACGCGGTTCTCTGCGACGATCCCGCGCCCGGCCGGATCCACCGCACAGCCCTGGGCGCGGCCCCTGCCGGGACCGCCGCGGGCAGGCCAGGCGCCTCGGCCAGCACGCACGGGCTGGGCATCCCGGACGCGATCCGGCTCGCCGAGGCGCTGGACCGCGCGCCAAAGCGGCTGGTCGTCTTCGCCGTCGAGGCCGCCGACATCGGCTTCGGAGCTGGCCTGTCCGCGGCGGTCGGCGCATGCCTGCCGGAACTGACCCGGGCCGTACTCGCCGAACTCACAGCGGATCCGCCGCGCTGACACCCGTACCGGCGCAGGCGCGGGACGAGCGCAGAGGTGACTCCACCGAGGGCCGAAGGTCCCCCGCATCCGGGCCGCAGTGCTCCTGACAGCCGGCTGCCGCATGGCCGACCGTGGCGGTAATGAGGGAAAGACCCTGCGTCGGCTGCGCTGACCGGCAATAACACGAAGGGAGCGGGTAAAGATGTCCGCAACCAGGAACAACAAGGCACCCCGCATCGTGGTCGGAGTGGATGGTTCCCCGTCGTCACGAGGCGCTCTTCGCTGGGCCGTCCGGCAGGCCAGGCTCACCGGCGGCACCGTGGATGCCGTCATCGCCTGGCAGATCCCGGCCATGGTCGGAGGCTACGGCATGGGACCCATGGCCATGGTGGACGGTATTGACTTCGAGGACAGCGCGAAGCAGGCGCTGGCCGAAGCGATCAGCGATGTCGTCGGCCCCGACGATAGCCGGCTGGTGCGAAGCCAGGTCGTCCATGGCATCCCGGCACAGGTGCTCGTTGATGCCTCGGCGGATGCGGATCTGCTGGTCGTCGGCAGCCGGGGGCACGGCGGATTCGCGGATGTCTTGCTCGGCTCGGTCAGCCAGCATTGCCTGCACTTCGCGCACTGTCCCCTGGTGGTCATGCGCGGCGAGTCCGCGGCTGACCTTGAGCCACTCAGCGCTTGAGACAAGCCGACGGGTCAGTAGCCGGTCATGCCCGGCGCGCGGGCAGGCAGGTTGACCAACGGCGCTGATCGCCCGAGACCAGGCGACCACCGCCCGCACTGCCGCCGTGAACACGCTCAAGGCTCTGATCCTGAGCGCGCCCGATGACCTGCGCGCGGAACTGCGCCTCCTGGCCACCAAAATCGGCGCGGGGACAAGGAACCGCGCCAACAAGACCCAGCTGCCGCAGCTGGTCGCCGCAGCGATGCCGGTCTTGCTCAACCAGCTCGACGTCGGACCATGAGCGCCGCGCAGCTGTTCGTGTCCCTGCTCTCACGAAGGCCGGTGCCGATCCGAAGCTGCGTTCGCTTCCTGGCCGGAGTCAGCCCGTTGCCGGTGTCCTCGGGCAAGATCACCCGGCACCGGCTCAACCGTTTCGGCGATCGCGACCTCAACCGGGCCCCTGCACGTCATCGTCAGGTGGCGGATGCTCGACCATGCAAAGACCCGGCGCCGCTACGAACAGCAAGCCGCAGGCAACGACGTCATTGACCTCGCCCTTAGTCGGTGTCGTCCGAACCATCTCCCCATGCCACCGTGCAGCGGCCCGGGCTGTGGTCAGCTAGCCGGGCGCTCGGTTTCATCTGTCCCCTCGCCCGCGGGTTCGATGGAGATGAGCTCAAGGCCCAGCTCCTGGGTCCGCTGGATAAGCCCGTGCAGATGCGCCTGGTCAATCACGCTGCCGGTCAGCACCGTCGTGCCCGCGACCCGGTCCATCTGCATCCCTTCGAACAGGAAACCGAACGGTTCGCCCAGCTCGCCGCCAAGAACCAGCCGGTACCGTCTGCCTCGTGCCCGATCGCTGTTCATCACGTGCACGCTCACACTCAGGCAGGTGACCTGTCACCACTTGCCGGCCGTTTCCACCTAGGTGAAGCGCACGCCGAAAGCCAGCAGATCCCCGGTTCAGGCGCCCTCGCCGTACCGGCAACAGCCCGCTTCTGCCGTGTCACCGCCCGTGCGTGCACCTTACTGGCACGTATGGCGGGGTAGCGGGGGGGTATGGCTAGAGGAGTCTGAGTTCGCGGCTGCGTTGGAGAGCTTCGGCCCGCGAAGTGACGCCGAGCTTGCGGTAGATCGCCCGGACGTGGCTATGAACGGTGTTGTGGGCCACATACAGCTCGCGGCCGATGTCCCGCTCGGACAGATCGCCGTGCAGAAGCCTGAGCACCCGGAACTCCCGCTGCGTCAGCTCCTGATCTCCGGATCGGATGCGGCAGATCTGCGGTGGCCGGTCGAGGGCGGCCAGCCTCTGGTCCAGGATCCCCGGATCCGGGCAGGCTTGGAGGACGGATCTCGCCTCGGCTATCGCATCCGCGGCACGCTGGTGCTCGCCGAGGGCCCGAAGCACCGGCGCCTGGGCGAGCAGCGCATTCGCCAGCTGGATGGGCTGGCCAAAGCTCCGAGAGAGGGCGACGCCGCGTTCGATCAGCGGCAGCGCCTCCCCGGGCCTGCCCCGTGCCGCGAGCGATACTCCCAGCGCCAGCGGAGCCACGCCGATGACCCTCTCGGTGCCATGCTCCTGCACGAATTCGGCTGCCGCCTCGGCCAGCACCCGCTGTTCTTCACAACGGCCCCGCTCGCCGGCGATCCACGACCGGTAGGCCAGCGACGCCTCGCCAGCCAGCCACTGCGCGCTCGCGGGCGCCAGCGCCGCCGCTTCCGCGAACCACCGGTCAGCCTCGCCAGGCTTACCCCGGAAGTACAGGGCCGTGCCGACCGCCCAGCAAGCCAATGGCCGCCAAGGCGACCCGGGGGCCTCAAGCTCGGCTGCCCGGCGGCCATTGTCCAGCTGGGCGCCGGTATCTCCCCACGGAAAACAGGCCCGCATCATCGTCAGGCTCGCCTCAGCCGAGCTGAAACCATCCCGCAGCGGCCCCGCGCCCAGATCGCCCAGCCGTTCGGCCGCCGCGATCGCCAGTGCTGCCTCCTCCCGCCGGGCGGACAGCGACAGCACCCACGCCCGAACCAAGAGCAGATGCACGTCGCCGCCCAGTATCTCGCCGGGGAGCCGCCGCAGCCAGGCCAGCACGGTGTCGTACCTGCACATGTTGGCGTAACTGATCCAGGAGCCTTCGATCAGCTCGGCGGCCTCCGCGTACGCCCCGCCGGCTTCGATCGCGTGGCTGATCGCCTCGTCGGCCGTCCCGTGATCGCGATGCCAGGAGTACGCGCGGCGGTGCAGCGCCGCGGCCAGGCCCGGCTCGCGCCGCTCAAGCTCCACCCGCAGCAGCCGGGCGAACAGGTGGTGGAAGCGGTACCACCCGCCCTCGTCGTCGAGCGGGACAAGGAACAGGTTGCTTCGCGACAGCGCATCGAGCATAACGGCGGAGCCCTGCTGCTCCAGCACGGCATCACACAGGGGGCCGGACAGCCGTTCGAGAACCGACGTGCGGAGCATCAGCGCCTGCATCGGCGGATCATGCGCCTGGAGCACCTCGGTCACCAGGAAATCGATCACGTGGCGGTTCGAGCCACCGAACCTGGCCACCAAAGCATGGCGGTCGGCAGCGTGCCGCAGCGACAGCGCCGCGAGGTAGAGCCCGGCCGGCCACCCCTCCGTCTTCCCCACCAGAGCTTCGACATCTTCGGGCGTGAGGCCAAGCCCGAGGCGGCCGTTCAGGAATGCGCCCGCCTCCTCGCAGGTGAACCGCAGGTCGCCGGCGCGCAGCTCGAGCAGCTCACCGTGGGCGCGCAGCGCAGCCAGCGGCAGGTCCGGCTCCGTCCGGGTGGCGAGCACGAGCTGGAAGGCGGGCGGCGCATGATCGACGAACCAGGCGAGGCTCTCGCGGGCCACGCTGCCGGAAAGCCGGTGGAAGTCATCCAGGATCAGCGCGACCTCACCCAGATCGTCCAGCTGGTTCACCAGGGGCGGCAGCACCAAGTCCACGATCGACGCCGCCCCGACCATCTGCGGCGACACCGGCACGCTGATGGCCGGGCAGGCCCGGCGAAGCGCCTCGATCACATAGGACCAGAGCACCACAGGGTCGTTGTCGCCCTCGTCCAGGGTCAGCCACGCCACCGGTTTCCGCGCCGCCTCCGCCTCCCGCCACTCCGCCAGCAGGGTGGTCTTACCGTAACCCGCCGGACATGCCACCAGGCTAAGCCGCAGACCCGACCCGGCCCGAAGCGGCTCCGCAAGCCGCTCACGCCCAACGACCTGATCGCGCACCGCCGGCGGGCGCAGCTTCGTCGCGATCAGGACCGGCCCCGGACCGTCAGCCACACCGTCACCCATCGCGCTCCCTCGGCCAGGAACTCCTGCTGCCAGGGTCCGGGACAGCGTCGCCTGTACCTGATTCTTACATCGCAATTGTGCTGGCCGCGAAGCATGCGCTCAATAGGCCAAAGGTCCCTTGATTGGGTGCCTGCTGTCCTTCTTCCGCGTCTTCAGGCGGGTGCCGGTTGTTCCAGGAGCTGCCAGGCCCATCGCCCGCCGATCTGGAAGCCCAGCAGCCCACCTCGTTGCCAGATTGAACTGCCGGCCCGGCCAACCAGCCGCGCGTCAACCCAGACGGGCGATCCACTGCACGGCGTAGGCGGCGTTCCTTCAGTCAGCGGCAGCTTCGTCGCTAGGCGGTCTGCCACAAGTGCCGCCCGCGGTGCGCCCGGTCCCAGGGCCGGCCGGTTCCACCTAGGTGAGACCGGCCCGCAGGTGATGCCGGGTCGCCTGCCTGAGTCCTAGCGTGAGCGGTGATGGATAACAGGTGATGGACAGCGACAGGGCGCAAGGCCCCAGCTGTACCGGTTGGCGACCAAGGAGAGGGACAGGACAATGGCGAAGCCGCCACCGAAGTCAGCTGACCTGCCGGCCCCCCGGCCGGGCATGGCCATCTCGCCCCGCCCGGGCCGGGACTGCGAGCACTCTGGAGGACGCATGAGAGCCACCTATCGGCCAGGCACCCGCAGATGGCTGCTGCTTCCAGTCGCCGTCCTGGCCCTGTCCGGGCTCGCCACCGGATGCAGTAGTAGCAGCACCAGCAGCAAGCCGGCCTACTGCACCGCCGCCAGCCAGCTCAAGACCTCGGTCCACAACCTCGGCAACATCACCATCAATATCCACGACCTCAGCTCCGTGACCACCGCGGTGAGCAAAGTCAGCAACGACGCGAAAACATTCGCCAGCGAAGCGAAATCCGCCTACCCGTCGCAGACCACGGCACTGCACAACTCGCTGACCGGCCTGAACACTGCGATCAAGTCCGCGCAGGGTCAGCCTTCCCTGACCACGATCGCAGCGGTCGTGTCATCGATCACGCAAGTGAAGACCTCGGCAGGCAACCTGCAAAGTGCCGCAGCAGGCAAATGCCAGTGACCAGCACGCCGGATGAACCCCGAGATCGTCATGGCCACCGTGCTACACCTGGTACACCGCAGCGATGGGCGGGGCCATCCTGATCGCCGCAGACGTGCCCCACCCATCGAACCTTACTGACGAGGGACGGCGGATCCTGTGGACGTGCGTCGGCATCGGGATCGCGTTCATCGTCATGTTCCGGGTGGACCGGCTGCAAAAGCACAGCGCCAAACGGCACCACAGGCGCCTGCCCGCCCGGCCCCGCCGGGGTGAGCGGTCAGGGCGCCGCCTGTAGGCCCGACGCCAGGCACGCGCCTTCGGCCACGATAAATATGACGATCACGAACACCTGCGTCGCGGCGACGACGGCGAAGCAAGAATGTATAGGCCACCTGGGCCGCGACTGGCCCTGCAGGAACGCGGGGCCAGGGGTATCGCCCGGCAGGCCTGACGAAGGATCAGCGCACATCATTCGCCGGGATGAGCGGCGATCATGACGGGCGCCGTGATGGTGCTTCAACCACGCGAAGGGGACTGTACCGTGCCAGATGACGCAGGCAGGCCGCGTGGACGCCGGTTCCTGGGTACCGACCGGCTGGCGGCCTTCAGCGACGGCGTGTTTTCCATCGCCGCCACACTGCTCGTACTAGATATCGCGGTTCGTCCGCCGGGCACACTGCAGCAGGTACTTAGTGCCTGGCCTGCCTACCTGGCCTACGCCGTCAGCTTCCTGACGATCGGCGCCGCGTGGCTGGCCCACACCGCCTTGACCGAGCGGCTCACGCGATCAGATCCGATCTTCCTGCAAATCAACTTGCTCGTCCTGCTCGTGGTGGCGTTCCTGCCGTTCCCGACCCGGCTCGTCGCCGACGCTCTGCACGATGTAGGCGCCGAACGTGTCGCGGTCACGGTCTATGGGCTGACCCTGGTGGCGATCCGCATCCTGGGGTCCGCCCTGGATGCCTATGCGCGGCGCGAGCACCTCTACTCACCGCAGGGAGATGGCGATGAGGTCCAGGGCCCGCGGCGGAAACTTCTGCCCGTGGTAGCCGGGTATGTAATCGCGATCATCATCGGGCTCGTTTTGCCGGTAGCGGCGGTGGCGGTGTACTTCGGTATCGCGGTGTACCTGATCGTGCCGTTCCGGGAGGTCGCACGGCTGCTGTTCCGGCGTCCATGAACCCCCGCCAGGAACGCGCCTCCACGTCCGGCTGCCCCGCAGCGATCATGGCGGAAGCGATGGAGCCCCATCCTCTGCCAGCGGTCCGTCAGGAGACTAGCGTTTAGCACTACCCGGCCGCTGGGGGATGAAATATCGCCGGTGATTCCTACCAGGAACCGCCGCGGGCAAAGCGACGGCGCCTGATTGTCCGGGCGGTGCTGCGCAGTCTCCTGGCCGCGACGGTGCTGGTGGTTCTGTACTACCTGCTTCCGCTGGGCCGGCCGTTGAGTGCCGACACGGCGGTGCGCCTGCTGATCGGTCTGCTGGTCTTCGCGGGCGTCATGGTGTGGCAGGTCAGAAAAATCCTTCGCTCGCGCTACCCGGGCGTGCAGGCAGTCGAGGCGCTGGGTTTGATCGTTCCCCTCTACCTGCTGCTGTTCGCCTCCACGTACTTCCTGATGGAACGAGCCTCCGCGGCGGCGTTCACCCAGCCGCTGACCCGTACCGACGCCTTGTACTTCACGGTGACCGTCTTCTCAACAGTGGGTTTCGGGGACATCAGCGCCAAGTCCGAGGCAGCCCGGGTGGTGCTCATCGTCCAGATGCTCGGCGACCTCGCAGTCCTGGGTGCCGGCATACGAGTGCTCCTGGGCGCCGTGCAGCGCGGCCGCCAGCAAAGGCCGGACACAGGCGGCGGCGCTGGCCCGGCCGCTACGTGACGGCCCCCAGCAACCTCAGGAACCGCGGCCTCACCCGTAGCAGGCACCGGATCGTCGCCTGGCTGAGAAAGCGGAACCGGCTTGCCGGGCGTAACCGCGGAAGGCCTGATCAGCCCCGGGACAGGAACCGCAGTCGTGCTGCCCGCGCGTCCCACGAATAGATGACCGTCGTCCCGGCGATCACGTCGTGCAGTGCCCGGCGCCGGCCGCCCAGCAGGACGCCTGTGAATCCCAGGCCCAAGAACAGGAAGCTCAACGGGAATGCCAGCGTGCGCACGACCGCCCGGCGCGCGCTGGCGCCGGTGCCATCGTCTCGCACGACCCGCACGCCGAACAGCGCCATGCCGGCGGTCCTGCCGCTCGCGGCCCAGGAATAGGCGAAGTAGATGAATTCCCAGACCGCATATGCGATGACTACCCAGACGTCGCCCCTGTTCCAGGCGATGTCCTTGCCGGTCAGGACCCTTGCCGCGAACGTGATAGCGGCAAGGACGAGCAAGAACACGCCGAGACTGACCCCCACGTCCACAGCGAATGCGGTAAAACGTGATGCGAAACCCGCGTACTTCCCCTGCAGGCTCTCCTGGATGACGGGGGGCCCAGAGGGCGCGGCGTTGCCCGCGCGCGCCGTCATGACCCAGCCTTGGCCCGCAGCCCGTCAGTCGGGCCGGGCGGGCCGGTGTAAGGGCGGCCGCGAAGCCGCGCTATCCGGCGGGCGATGAACTCGTCGAGCCCGACCGTCTGGCTGCGGACCACGTCGAGCGCATCGCTCGCGACCCCGCTGGAGGACGCGGCGATGACGGCGCCGAGGTCGGTCTGCTCGACCAGCGCGTCGATGTCGATGCGGTCGACGACGGCATTCACATCCACCCGGTCGACCACGGCTTCCACATCGACTTTCCCGATCACCTCATTTAGATCGACCTGCCCCACGATCTGGTTCACATCAACCCGCTGGACTATCGCTGTGATGTCCACCCGCCCGAGCAGGCGGTCCAGGTCGGCCCGGTCCAGCACCCGGTTGATGTCGACTCGGTCCAGCAGTCGGTTGATGTCGACCCGGTCCAGCACGGCGTTCAGATCGACCCGGTCCAGCAGCGCATTCACATCCAGCGCGGAAACCACAAGCTCGACCGCCCGCTCCGCGACGGCCTGGGCCAACGCCTCCACGCGCGGGACCAGCCGACCCTCCATTCCATCTCCTTTGGTTGTGCTGCGCGCCCTGGAAGGTGCGCGTTCCTGACTCCTGCGGGGTGCGCCTCGTCCGCTCGGGTGCTCCATCCCGGGCGTGGTCTTCCCGGCTGGTTACGCGGGGCGGCCGCCGCCGGGCAGGGGGCGGCAGAGCACGGCCACCGAGCGGGGGTCAACGGTCAGCTGGCCGCCCGCGTGCAGCAGGGCCGCAGTAGCGGGTCTGGCGGGGCCGTAGGTGTCGCCGTCGAGGTAGATCGCCCGGGCGAGGGCGTCGCTGGCCTGCCGCAGCCGGTCCTCCAGCCGCCCGAACCCGGCCACCCGATCCTGTTCGGCGTTCATCGCAACCCCTCCGTCTGGCAGTGCAGCCCTCCCTTCCCTGGGCTCGCACTAACCCCACCGTTCCGCGGCCGCAGGTGACCTGTCACCACCTGCCCGTCGGTTTCACCTAGGTGGAAAGACCGCAAAGCCGGCCAGACAGGCCCGGCAAGAGGCTCCCGGGCGCGGGTCCTGGTCAGCGGTCGGTTTTCAAGTAGGTACCGGCCTGTTCTCGCGGCGGCTTCCCCTAGGTGAATCCGGGCGGTAGGTGATGCAGGGTCACCTGCCTGGGCGCGAGCCTGAGACCGTGATGCAGCGGCCGGGTAACGGCTGAGGCGGAGCTGAACTGTCTGGCAAAGGATGCCAGCGAAACTGGAGGAGGTCGGCATGTCCGGGTCCGGTAGCACGTTCATCCTGGTAGCGACATATCCGGATGAGGTAACAGCACGGGAGGACTACCAGGTCGTCAAGGACGCGCACGCAGCGGGCCTGGTGGGTTCCTACGATGCGGCTGTCGTCACCAAGGACGCCAGCGGCAAGGTCCATGAGAATAAGGACGAGACGTCCACCCGCCATGGTGCCTGGTGGGGCGTTGCCGCCGGGGCGGCGATCGGGGTCATCTTCCCGCCGGCGGTCCTGGGCGCGGCCGCGGCCGGCGGCGTGATCGGCGGAGTCACTGGGCACCTGTCCAAGGGAATGTCGCGCTCGGACGCGAAGCAGCTGGGGGACTTCATCGACCCGGGGCAGGCCGGGCTCGTCGTTGTCGGCGAGAGCAGAGTCGAGGACGCGATCAAGAACGCGGTGACCCAGGCGGAGAAGCAGACCGCGCAGGAGCTTGACGTAGACCCCAAGGACATCGACAAGGCCCTGCAGCAAGCAGTCAAGGAGATGTAACCCCCGGCCGCCTGCCCCCCGGCCGGGCGCCGGGCACCGCGGCTGCCACGCAAACTCAGCCGACCCGCCGGCCCTCGGCCGGGCACGGCTGTTTCCCCCCACCGGAATGCCGGCACCCTGGAGGACACATGAGACCTGCGTACCGGCCGGGCACGCGCCCACGGCTGCTTTGGCGGCCGCGATCTCGACCCTGGTCTTGTCGGGCTGGCCCCCGGATGCGGCAGTAGCTCCCGGCTTACTGCACCGCCGCCAACCTCAAGACCTCCGTGAGCAACCTCGGCAATGTCGACGTCGCCAAGAACGGCCTCCGCTCCCTGCAGACCGCGCTGAACAACGTCACCAGTGACGCGCATACGTTCGCCGCGGATGCGAAGTCGGCATTCGCGCCCCAGACCACGGCACTGCAAGACTCGCTGTCCGGCCGGGAGACCGCGATCAAGTCCCCGAAGAGCCAGCCGTCCCTGACCGCCGCCTCGGCGGTCGCGTCATCGGTCACGCAAGTGAAGAACTCGGCAAGCGCTCTGCAAAGTGCCGTATCAGGACCAGGCAAATGCTAGCGAACAAGTGCCCGGCCGGTGCCGGGCAGCGGAAAGAGAGGAGCCAGTGATGAGTGTGCTGACAGCCGGGGCTCCGCCCCCGCAGGCGCTGCGGTACCAGCTCGACACAGGGCTGGGGCGGATGACCCCGGCCGAGCGCGCTGCCCGCGGTAAGGAAGCGCGGACGGCGGTGCCCCGGGACAGCCATGCGGTGTTCGACCCGCCGCCGGGCCGGCCCGACCCGGTCGGCCTGCTGGAAGAGCAGGCGAAAGCGCGGGTGCCGGAGCTGGTGCCGGTGCGGCGGGGCCGGATGATGGTGTCCCCGTTCACGTTCTACCGGGGGGCGGCGCTGCCGATGGCCAGCGACCTTTCCCATACTCCGGTGTCCGGGCTGGCCGTGCAGGCCTGCGGGGACGCGCACCTGTCGAACTTCGGCATCTTCGGCTCCGGCGAGCGGCGCCTGGTCTTCGACGTCAACGACTTCGACGAGACGACGCCCGGCCCGTGGGAATGGGACGTCAAGCGGCTGGCGGCCAGCATGGAGGTGGCCGGGCGCGGCAACGGGTTCGGCGGCAAGGACCGCCGCGAAATCGTCACAGCTTCGGTCGCCAGCTACCGGCGGGCGATGCGCGACTTCGCCAGGATGACGAACCTGGACGTCTGGTACGCGCACGCGGACCTGGACCAGCTGCGGGCGCAGTTCGACTCGCAGATGAAGGCGCGGCAGCGCAAGATGGTGGACAAGGGCATGGCCAAGGCGCGGACCAGGGACAGCATGCAGGAAGTGGCCAAGCTGACCCAACTTGTCGATGGCCGGCCGCGGATCATCACCGACCCGCCGCTGCTGGTCCCGGTGGCTGACCTGCTGCCCAGGCAGATGGACCAGGAGGCCTTCGAGGCGCAGATCAAGGACCTGATCGCCAGGTACCGGCGCACGCTGGAAACCGACCGCCGGTACCTGCTCGAGCAGTATGAGTTCGCCGACATGGCCCGCAAGGTCGTTGGCGTCGGCAGCGTCGGTACCCGCTGCTGGATTGTCTTGATGCTCGGCCGCGACGAGTCCGATCCGCTGTTCCTGCAGATCAAAGAAGCGGAGGCTTCGGTGCTCAGCCGATTCGTGGGGGCCAGCAAGTACACCAACATGGGCCAGCGCGTCGTCGCGGGCCAGCGGCTGATGCAGGCATCCAGCGATATCTTCCTGGGCTGGCAGCGGATCGAGGCCGGGCTAGACGGCAAGCAGCGCGACTTTTACGTCCGCCAGCTACGGGACTGGAAATACTCCATCGCCATCGAGGCCCTGATCCCGCGCGGCATGCGGATCTACGGCGAACTGTGCGGATGGTCGCTGGCGCGGGCGCACGCCCGGTCCGGGGACCGGATCGCGATCGCCGCCTACCTCGGCGGCTCGGACGTGTTCGACCAGGCGATCACCCGGTTCGCCGCCGCCTACGCCGACCAGAACGAACGCGACCACCAGGCTCTTGTCGACGCGGTCGCATCAGGACGGATCACCGCCGAGCAGGGCCTGTGAGATCACCCCCGCCGCCGCGCCGTGCTGGCCATCAAGCTGGCCCCCTGGCTACCACCATGCTGCCCGCGGCCGTCCCATGGCCAGGCGATATCAAGAAGGGGCGCTTCAGATGGCGAAATGGAACTTCGTGGCGATGGGCCAGGCAGGACTGACCGGCTGGACCAGGACCGCCGCTCAGCCGGTCGCCCGTCTGATTGCCCGCAGGACCGGACGGCCCGAGGCGGACATCCTGTCGCTTATCGGTGCAGGGTTCCTCGCGATCGCGCTGATCGACTTCCTCCGCAACGTCGATGCCGTCATCGCGGCGGGGCGAACCGGCCCTCAGGCCGGGAAAGCCCCTCCCGGCCACGCCTAGGCCCCGCTCGTCAGATCACCCGGTGACGATGCCTAGTCCGCCCACGCCGGCCAGCCCCCGCCCTTCCCGACCGCCCAGGGTCGGCGAGCCGCGCTGGCCAATGGCGGTGGCCGTGCTGGCCGCCGGGGCGCTGCGCGCGATCCTGCCGGCTCAGCTCAGGACCGAAGAAGCCCGCTGGGTCCTCCCCCTCGTCCTGGTCGTGCTGCTCGCCACACTGATCGTCGGCGACCCGGGCCGCATCGACCGCGACTCCACCTGGCTGCGGGTCATGACAAGCACGCTGATCGGCGTGATCTCCCTAGCGAACGCGGCCGCGGTGATACGCCTGGTAGCCGCCATCACCATCGGCCAGGCCAAGTTCACCAATGATGCCAACGTGCTACTGGCCAGCGGCGGCGCCGTGTGGCTCACCAATGTCATCGCCTTCGGGCTGTGGTACTGGAACCTGGACCGTGGCGGCGCGGCGGCCCGCGCGCGCGGAGCGGGCGGCCAGCCCGCCTTCCTCTTCCCGGAGATGACCAACCGCAGTACGCCGGGGCCGACTGGTACCCGAAGTTCATCGACTACCTGTACCTGTCGTTCACGACCGCGATGGAATTCACCCCGACGGACGTCTCGGCGATCAGGTCCTGGGCGAAGCTCATGATGATGACCGAGGACGTGATCTCACTGCTGGTAGCGCTCCTGGTGGTCGCCCGCGCCGTCAACGGCAGGCATGCGGAGGCAGTGCCCGTAGCTGGCCGCCAGCCAGCGTCAGGAAGATGTGACGATGACAGCTGAACCGCCGCAGAACCCGGTCACCGAAGGAGTCCGCAGCCTGGAGGTGCGCTGGATCTTCCCGGGACAGCTGGAAGCCGCGGTGGCCGGATGGTTCGGGCGATTCCCGGCCGCCGCGGAATCACGCGAGGACACCTACCTCCTCGATCCGCAGTTGCGCCGGCTGTCGGTGAAGGTCCGCGGGGGCGGGGCACTGGAGGTGAAGGCCTACCGCGGCCGCCCGGGACTCCTCGAGGTGGCCGGCCGCGCCCGCGGACGCCTGGAGTCCTGGCAGAAATGGTCCTTCCCCTTCAGCCCGCTCAGCCCCGGCATCGGTGACCCGGCCGGCTGGCGGCCGGTATGCAAGAGGCGGCGCATCACCCGGTTCCCGCTAGCCAGCAGGCCGGACGTGGCGGGCGCTGCAGGGCTGGGCCAGCAGCCGTGGTGCGAAGTGGAACTCACCGAGGTCCGCACGGGCGGCCAGGACTGGTGGACTCTGGGATTCGAGGCGACCGGTCCCGCCGGTCTGCTGCGCGGCGAACTCGAAGCCACCGCCGCGCTCGTGTTCGCCCACGCCCTGCCCGGTGATGTGGAACCCGGCCTGGATCAATCCAGGTCCTATGCGGAATGGCTGGGCCAGCGGCTCGCCGCCTGAAGACTGTCCCGACCAACCGCCGCGCCGTCGGCGGGTTGACCGCAGGGCATGCTCTGCGAAGCGCCTCGATCACATAGGAGCAGGGCACCATAGGGTGGTTGTCGCCCTCGTCCAGGGTCAGTCACGCGACCGGCTTCCGCTCCGCTTCAGCCTCCTGCCACTCCGCCAGGAGGGTGGTCTTACCGTAACCCGCCGGGCATGCCACCAGGCTGTGGACTGCCAGATTCAGCTGCCGGCCGCACGCCAGCCGGGCGTTACCCAGACGGGGCGATCCACTGCCGGGCAGAGCCCGCCGTCCTTTCCGTCCAGCGGCAGCGTCGCCAGCGGCCTGCCGCTATTGCTGGCCGCGGTGCACCCGGTCTCAGGGTGGGGCCGGCTTCCACCTAGGTGAGACCGGCCCGCAGGTGATGCCGGGTCGCCTGCCTCAGTCTTACCGTGCGCGGTGATGGACAGCGACGGAGCGCCAGCGACCAGTGCCGCCGGATGAACCACGAGATCGCCCATGGCCATGGCCGCGCCGTGCTAGACGTCAAGCTCACCCTGGGCGACGTAGTGCCGCTCCGGCAGGTCAGGGCAGGCGAGATCAGGAAGGAGCGCCTCAGATGGCGAAAGGTGACCCCGTGGCGATGGGCCAAGAGCGCGCAGCACCAAGGGGGAACGTGAGCAACGCCACGGCAAGCAAGGGCTGGCTGGCACTCGTGGCCTTGGCCACGGCGCAGTTCCTGATGGTGCTGGACCAGTCCGTGATGAACGTCTCGATCGGCGCGCTGGTTCACGACTTCCACACCACGGTCACCACGATCCAGGCGGTCATCACCCTTTACTGCCTGGTCATGGCCATGCTCATCCTGACCGGGGCGAAGATCGGCGACATGATCGGCCGCCGTCGGGCGTTCGTCATCGGGCTGATCATCTACGCCTGCGGCTCGGCGCTGACCGCGCTGTCTCAGTCGGTAGCTGTGCTCGCCCTCGGGTGGTCGGTGCTCGAGGGCATCGGCGCGTCGCTGGTCTTTCCTGCGCTCGCGGCGTTGATCGCCGGCAACTTCGCCGGGCCGCGGCGCAAGGCCGCCTACGCGGTCATCGGCGGGGTCGCTGGTGCGGGGATCGCGGTCGGCCCCATCGTGGGCGGGTGGGCGACGACTGTACTCACGTGGCGGGTCGTGTTCGTCGGCGAGGTCTTCATCGCCGCGTTTATCCTGATCATGACGCGGAAGGTGGCAGACGCCCCTCGCCCGGATCCTGCCCCGAAGCTCGACATCGCCGGCTCGGTGCTGTCGGCCGCCGGTCTCGGGGTCTTCGTCTTCGGAGTTCTCCAGTCGAGTACCTGGGGGTGGGTCAAGCCGAAGAACTCCCCCATCACCATCTTCGGCTTCTCGCTCACCCTCTTCGTCCTCGCCGCCGGTGGCATCCTGCTGTGGGGATTCGTGACATGGCAGCGCCACCGCGAAGCCACGAACCGGGACCCGCTGGTCCATCTCTCACTCGCCCGGATCCCGCCGGTGCGGTCGGGGCTGATCGGGATGTTCAGCCAGAACCTCCTCCTCATGGGAATCTTCTTCGTCGTCCCGCTCTATCTCCAGCTGGTCCTCGGGCTGAGCGCCCTGGAGACCGGGATCAAGATGCTGCCCATCTCGATCACCATGTTCGCGACCTCGGCGATCGGCTCACGGCTGTCGAACCGCTTTACGGTGCGGGCGATCGTGCAAAGCGGCCTGATCGTGACCCTCGCCGGCGCCCTCGTCCTGCTCGCGACCATCAAGCCCGCTCTGTCCAGCGCTGGATTCGCCATCGGAATGGCCGTGCTCGGTATCGGGATGGGCTTGATGATCTCCCAGCTGGGCAACGTGGTTCAGTCCTCGGTCGAGGAATCGGGCCGCAGCGAGGCCGGAGGGCTCCAGTACACCGGGCAACAGCTCGGCTCATCGCTCGGGGTGGCACTCATCGGGGCCATCGTGCTGATCGGCCTGACCAGCACCTTCATCTCAAACGTCGAGCACGACCCCCGGATCAGCGCCGCCGTGTCGGCCCAGGTGGGGGTGGCGGCGGGCTCCGGCACCAACTTCGCCTCCGCCACGCAGATCGACGCCGCAGCGAAAAAGGCTGGTCTCGACGCCACGACGACAGCAGCACTCGTCGATGACTACGAGTCGGCACAGCTCCGATCGCTCAAGGCCGGGCTCCTGGCTGCTGCCCTCCTCGCCCTCATCTCGCTCGGATTCACCAGAGAACTGCCGCACAAGCGGCCGGCTCCCCGGACCACAGGTCGACCTCGGCCGAGCCACTGATCGGCCGCGCATCCGCGCAGATGCGCTCGCCCTCTTCGATCAACAGGACATCGCTGGGCACCAGCAGCAGCGCGAGCGAGCGGGCCGTCAGGACGACGGGTGCTTGGCGAGGATCTCCCTGAGCCGGGCGGCGAAGCGCAGCGACTCGTCATGCTTCCGCTGCCACACGTTGCGTCCGAAGATCAGCCCGGTGGCGCCGGCCTCCATCGCCTGGCGTGCCTTTTCCAGCATCGCCTCATCCCCGGCGCGCTCTCCCCCCGAGACCAGCAGCAAGGTCCGGTTCGCGGACCTGACCACGGCGTCAATGGCCAGCTGCGAGGAGAACTCCGCAAGATAGGGAGCCGGGACGTCGGTGCGCTTCTCCGGATGCGGGAAGTTCACCTTCACCACGTCCGCGCCCAGCTCGCTGGCGGTCCGGGCCGCGTAGTCCACGGCGTAAAAGGAGTCCTTGCCGCCCTTGGCGTCGATCGCAGAACCACGCGGATAGGCCCACACGATCAGTGGCATGCCCAGCCGCTGCGCGTCCTCGCGCACCCGGCGGTACTGCGCGAAGTCGTGCTCCTGCGCCGGAGAGCCGACATACAGCGTGTAGCCGACCGCATCAGCGCCAAGCCGCACCGCGTCCTCCACCGTGGCGTTGACCGGCGACAGCGGGTCGATCGCGGACGCGATGTCGGTCTTGCCGTTGAGCTTCAGCACCAGCGGTATCTCGCCGGCATAGTCCCAGTAGAACTTCTCCGCGATCCCGATCTGGATGGCGATGCCGTTGAAGCCGCCTTCCAGCGCGAGCCCGATGATGTACTTCGGGTCGCTGGCAGCCGGGTTGGCGAAGAAATCCCGCGGACCGTGCTCAAGCCCCTGGTCATACGGCAGGAAGATCGCGGTTCCGTTCCGCAGCCCGTGCTCGCGCAGGATCCGGTGCAGGCGGGCCTTCTTGCCGGCGGACAGGCCGAGCTGGCCGAGGCCGGGCCGTGCATTCATGACGCCTCCGATCGGGACAAACCCTCAGCGGGGAATGCCGCTGGGTTTTCTCCACGCTGCCGCCAGAGCAGCGGCGCCCGCTAGGGCCATAGAGCCCATAACGAAGGGACCGGTGTCACTTGCCCGGGCCAAACCGGCTGCTGCGCGGCCACTCCGGCCCGATCGCAGGGTAGCGCTGCTGCTGGCCGGGAACTCCGGCAGCAGCCCGGACCAGCATTGGCGACGCCCAGCGCCAGCAGCTACGGGGTGTACGAGACACATCCGTCGCCATGGGCAGTCACCACTCACGGCCGAAGGTCCCGCATGGCGGGGACGGCTGGCCCTGGGCGGGCCAGTCACCGCCGGCGATTGTCGGAAGTAGCCCCATGAGGGAGGTCGCCATGGCTGGCAAGTTGCACGGGATTCTGGCGGGATACGACGGGTCGCCTGGCAGCGAGCAGGCGCTGACCTGGGCCGCCCGGGAAGCCCGTGCACGCGAGGCCGTGCTCACCGTCTGCCAGGCGTGGGCGCTGGGATACCCGGCACCGCCCACCGAGGTTGCTGCTTTGGAGTCCGCGCGGCGAAGCGCCGAGCAGACCCTCGCCCAGGGCGTCCGGCGCGCGCGGGCGGTCATGGGATCCATGCAGGTACGGCCGCTGCTGGCCGCCGGGCCCGCCGCCGCCGTGCTGTGCGAACGCAGTGGCGACGCGGAAATGGTGGTGGTGGGCTCTCGGGGTCATGGCGGGCTCGCCGGGCTGCTGCTGGGGTCGGTCAGCTGGCAGGTCGCCGCGCATGCGCGCGGACCCGTGGTGGTGATGCGCGGGCACTGGCGGCCAGCCGCCGGCTATGTCCCGGGCCCGGTTGTGGCGGGCGTGGACGGAACCGCGGCGTCTGCGGCGGCGGCCGGATTCGCCGCTGACGAAGCCGCGCTGCGGGGAACTGCGCTGCTGGCCGTATGCGCCCTGGCGGATAGCGCCGGAAGCCTCGGCGGCGCGGGCCGGCTCAGGGAAGAATTCGATCAGGCGATCACCCGCTGCGAGAAGGAGCATCCCGCGGTGGCCGTCCACCGGCAGATCGTCGACGGCGCTGCCCGCGACGCGCTGCTGGCGGCTGCCCGCAGCGCTCAGATGCTCGTCGTAGGATCGCGCGGCCGCGGCGGCGTCCCGGGAATGCTGCTCGGCTCCGTCAGCCAGGCGGTGCTCCACCACGCGCCCTGCCCCGTCAGCGTAGTTCACCCCCAATGACAGCCGCGTATTGTACTGGCGGGGCCTCCTGGTGGTTCGCAAAGAGCGGACTGGCGAGAGGGCAGTCGGCTCAACCTCGATATCACCGAGCGCCAGATGCTCGCCAACGGGACGCCCGCGGCCTAGTCCTGAAAGGGCCTGTGGTCAGCGGAGCCGGCGCAGGAACGGGTCGGCGGCGGCCTGGCTGGTGACCCGGATGCGGGCGTCCACGGCGAAGGCGCCGTCGGGCCTGGCGATGACCGGGTTGAGGTCGAGTTCCGCGATTTCGGGCAGGTCGTCGGCGAGCCGGGAGACGCGTAGCAGGGCGTCGGAGAGCGCGGCCAGGTCGGCGGCGGGGGCGCCGCGGTGGCCGGTCAGCAGGGGGGCGGCCCGGATCGACCTGATCATGGCGTCCGCGTCGGCGCCGGTCAGCGGCGCTAGCCGGGCGCTGTGGTCGCCGAGTACCTCGGTGGCCACGCCGCCGAGCCCGAACACCACGAGCGGGCCGAATACCGGCTCCTGCACGACGCCGATGATGACCTCGACGCCGCCGGTGATCATCGGCTGGACCAGCACGCCGGTGAGCTGGCCGGCGAGCTTCCCGGCGAGGTCCTCGAACGCGCGGCGCGCGTCCTCGGGGGTGCGCAGGTCAAGCCGGACGGCTCCGGCGTCGCTCTTGTGCAGCAGGCCAGGCACGTCGGCCTTGATGACCACGGGGCAGCCGAGCTCGGCCGCGGCCCGGGCCGCCGCCCCCGAGTCGGCGGCCATCCGGGTCTGCACCAGCGGTATGCCGTAGCACCGCAGTAGCTCGGCTGCCTCCGCTGGCGGCAGCCAGCCGCCGCCGGGTAGCCGGTCGAGGAACGCGGCGATCAGGGCCCGCGCATCGGCCGCGCGGATCCGGTCGAGTTCCGGCACCGTCCCGGCCGGCCTGGCCAGCCATCTCCCGTAGGCCGCTGCCCGGCCGAGCGCCCGGGCGGCACTCTCCGGATAGGCGTAGGCCGGCACGGACCCGCCGGTGTCAGCGGGCAGCAGCCGGACCGTCTCGGGCTGGCCGAGGAGCACCGCGGCCAGGGGCACCGGCAGGCGGGCGCCGCGGATAGCCGGGACCAGGTCGGCGACGGCCGTCGGCACGACCAGTGCCAGCACCGCCTCGACTCCGGAGTCGGCGGCGGCCGTCTCCAGGGCGCGGCGGAATGCGGCCGCGGAGACGCCGGCGCCGGTGTCCACCGGCCCGGCCACGGCGGCCCCCGGCGGCAGGATCTCCCGCAGGCAGAGCTGGCCGCCGGCGGTCATGGTGTGCACGGTCAGGCCCGCCCCGGCGCAGGCGTCGGCGGCCAGCACGCCGGCCCCGCCGGCGTTCGAGACGATGGCGACCCGGCCGCCCGCCGGCGGCGGCGCGGCGGCGAGCAGCGCGGCCACGTCGATCAACTCGCCCAGGCTGGCCGTGGCGATGACGCCGGCCTGCTCGAACAGGGCCTGCCGGGTGATCAGCGGGGCCGCGATGGCCGCGGTGTGCGAGGCGGCGGCCCGCTCGCCCGGCGCGGACCTGCCCGCATGCACGGTCAGCACGGGCATCTTCTGGCCGATCCGGCTGGCGGTGCGGGCGAACTTGCGGGGGTTGCCGAGCGACTCCAGGTACAGCACCGCCAGCCCGGTCACGCCGTCCTGTTCCCACCAGCACAGCAGGTCGTTGCCGGACACATCCAGCTTGTCGCCCAGCGACGCGAACGACGAGACTCCGATGCCGAGCCGCGACAGCTGCGCCATCAACGCGATGCCGAGGCCGCCGGACTGCACGGCCAGCCCGGCGCGCCCGGCCGCCGGATGACGGGCGCCGAACGTCGCGTCCAGGCCCAGGGCGGGCACGGCGACGCCGAAGCAGTTCGGGCCGGCCAGCCGCATGCCATGGTGACGGCAGATCGCCAGGATCTCGGCCTCCTGCGCGCTGCCGAGCCCGGCCGTGATCACGACCAGGGCCCTGATCCCCCGCTCACCGCACTCCAGCGCCGCGGCGGCGACCGCGGGCGGCGGCACCGCGATCACGGCCAGATCCACTGGTTCCGGCAGCGCCGCCACCGAATGGACGCACCGCACCCCGCCGATCTCGCCGGCGTTCGGGTTCACCGCGTAGACCGGCCCGGCGAAGCCGGCCTCGCGGACATTACGCAGGATCGTCCGGCCGACCGACCCCTCCCTCCGGCTCGCCCCGATCACGGCGACCGACGCCGGGCGCAGCAGCGGTGCCAGGCTGGCAACATCGGCCCGCCCTTCGCGCCCCGCCACCGTCTCGAGGTACAGGCTGGCCTGGCTCAGCGCGGCCTGCCGGGGAATCGGGATGCTCAGTTCCGCCACGCCGTCCGCCCAGCGGCGCCGCACACCCAGCCCGGCGTCGGCGAACACCCGCAACATCGCCGAGTTCTCCGCCAGCGTCTGGGCGGTGAAGGCACGAAGGTGCCGCATCCGGGCCAGCGACACCAGGTGCTCAAGCAGCAGCGTCGCGACCCCCCGCCCGTGCATGCCATCAGCAACGGCGAAGGCCACCTCCGCCTCGCCCGGGGCGCCGGCCAGCTCGTAACTCGCCACACCCACGACCTTGCCGTCAAGGCAGGCCAGCAGCGCGGCGTGGCCGGGGCCGGCCGGGCGGCACAACCGCCGCGCCTCCTGCTCGGCCGCGTTCTTGCTCACGCTGAAGAACCGCAGGTACCGGTTCTCCGGCGACATCGCCTCATGCATGCCGCGGACCGCGTCAACGTCATCCGGGGCCGCAGCGCGGATCTCCGCCGTGCTGCCATCGGCCAGCAGCGCGAAGACACCGGAGGCGGCCGCAGGCGTGCTCATGTCGAGTCTCCCTCAGCTGTACGGTGCGGCCAGGTTATGCCGCGCTGTCACCCGGCTTCGTCAGCTATGCCGGACGCGCCTGCCGGTGATCCGCGTAGGGACAATACGAAGGAAAAGTTCCCTGGCACCGCCTGCCCATGGCTCGACGCCCGCTTCGAGGACCGATGCGCGCTCGGCAGCGGATTCCACATGATGAGCTGAGCCCTGGATCAGAACGCTCCACCCTTCGCGTTCGGCGGGGTTGATGTCATCGATCTCGAAGGCCACCTTGAACTCCGCACCTCGTATTCCGGTGCGGAGGTCCTCGTCGGTGGGGCTGTCCTGCGTGGTGCGGAACACGATGGTTCCCTCGTGCAGCTTGTAGTTGACCGGAAGCACGGTCGGGCCGAACCGGCCGGTGTAGGCCAGCCGTCCGACACCGCCCGGCGAGATCAGCCGCAGGCACTCCGCCTCGCTCAGCCGTTCCGGTCCAGGGGTTCCCGTCTTTGCGTCGTGTCCCGGCTCAGGATCAGCCGAATCGTCACGTGCGTCGCCTGTCTTGCGCTCGAGCATGAGCGGTCCTTTCGTATCTGGGCGGGAGCCCTTCCATGGCCTCCACGACCGGCCGGGCCTGCCGTGGCGACGCAAGGGCTCACGATCGTACCCGGGTGCCTTGTTCAGCTGGCGGTGGCCGCGGCCGCGTGCCGCGCTGTCTCCGCTGTGGCCGGCTGCCTGGGCACGACCAGCACTGGCCGGCGAGCCGAGTGCAGCAGCCGGTGCGAGACGCTGCCGAACGGAAGATGCGGCAAGTCCGTGCGCCCGCTCGAGCCCAGAACGACGATCCGGGCGTCATGCTCGTCCGCTGCCGTCAGGATATTCCTGGCGATGTGCCCGAACTGAGCTTCGCGGATTTCGCCGTCGGCATTGACTCCGGCGGCTTTCATGTTGGTGACGATTTCGGTGACGACCCGTTCACCCTCGCCGTCGTTGCAATCCACCTGCATCCGCCCCCACCGGCCGGTAGCGAACTCGTGAACGTGCAGCACGATGACCTTGTCCCCGCTGTCGCGGCACAGGTCGCGTGTCATCTCCGCTGCGGCTGACGCATGGCTGCTCGTGTCCACGGCCAGCAGGATCGTCTTCTTCATGGCTCCTCCTCGTGTCTAGCTCCAGCATCCGTCCCCCGGCACGGCCGGACCAGGACCGTAGGTCCTGAATCAGGCGGGCGGATAGTCCCGCAAAACGCTGTACGCCGCCTGCGAGATCGTCATGGGCTCGAAAGGACACGGCGGATCCCGCCGGGCTCGGTCTCGGCAGCACCGCACAAGGTCCTCCACCTTGCGGGCCGGCCCGTGCTGGTGATCCGCTGACCCCGGGTTCATGCTGCGCAGGGGAGCCGCTGGTCCGGCCGTCAGCTCGCCGGGCCGCGCGCCTCGCTGGCGCCGTCGCCGCCGCCGATACGCACGCCGGTGACCATGTCGGCCCGGATCACGATGATGTCATCCTTAGCTCCCGCCGCCCACGGCTGCAGTACTCGCAGGTAGCGGCTGACTTCCGCGGCGTCGGTGAGCAGGCGGGCGCCGCCGATGACTACGACGCTCCAGCCGGTCCGGCGGACCGGGTCGATGGCGTCGGCCTCGAAGGCGACGATCGTGCCAATGCCGTCGACGGCGGTGGTGATCGCCGCGCTGCTGCCGGTCCGGAAGATGACCTGGTGGCCGTCGACGAGATGGTTCACCGGCCGGATGGCGGGAAGCGCGCGATGGGTGAAGACCACTCGGCCGAGCGGCACCGTGCCGAGCAGCCGCAGCGCCTCATCGGAGGTCAGGTCCCGTTGCTGCCGGGTTTCGGTCATCGGCTTACCTCCTGTGCGATCTCGGTCATGTCTTTCGCCTGGAGGCGAGCCCGGGGCGGGTTAGCGGCCATCTTGGCCACCTCACCCGAATCCGCCCAGCAGAGCCTTCGGGCACTGGCGACCCGGGTCTAAGGGCCTGATCCCGGCCCGTCGGTTTCGGCCAGCGCGGTGGCCGCTACCGTGACGGGCAGCGCCAGCGGGTGGCCCCCGGAGGTCGGGGAACCACCCTTTGCTGGCCGGGAACCCTTCATCGCACGTCCCGGGGTTATGCGGTGGCGGGGGTCTTCTCGGTCAGGTGCGGGAAGACCTCGGCGTCGGGGGAAACCCGGCGCAGGTGGGCGAATCCGAATGCCGACATCAGCAGCAGGATGGCTGCCCCGGCGAAGGAGACGATCGCGGCCCAGAGCGCGATCTGGCCCATCTTCCAGAACGCGTACGCGTTCAGCAGGCTGCCACGCAGCATCGTGCCCTTGAACATGGCATCGACCTGACCAGCCAGCGCGACGTTCTTGGGCTCGGTCAGCGCCTTGCCCGACAGCTGCGCGTAGGTCTGGCCGCCGCCGATCACCTTCAAGTGGTTGGCGATGAAATGGTCCGCATAAACCTCGGCCTGAGCGCCAGTGGTCATCAGCTGCCCGGCGTACTGGTGCATCGCGGCGAACTCCGGAGCCTTAATGGCCGGGCTCCCGTTGGCCGGGAAGACGATCTTCTGGGCAGCGAGCTGGCTGTGCACCTCGCTAGTCACGAATGAGTGGCCCCACATCAGCAGCCCGCCTGCCGCCAGCAGGACAACCGCCAGCACCAGCCCGACCGTGGTCGCCAGCGCGTCAAAAGTCTTTCTGCGCATCGCAGGTACCTCCCTTGAATTGGCCGGGCCTCGCAAGTTTCCGGCGCGGTTCTTTATTGACCGCTCACATCGTCTCGCCGGGCGCGATGCCCTTGGCAGGGCCGCTCGTCCCTGAGCGGTGGGACTTCTGTCCTGCATTTCGCCGTGCCGCCCCCGGACAGCGCTGAGCCGGACCCGTCGGGGCGGCCACCGGACCCGGCCGCCGGCCGGCAGGATGCGCGCCGCCGAGCACCGGCCGGAGGAGCGGCAACTGCTCAGCCGGGCGGGTCCTTGGGCTCGTCTTGGTCGTGCTCGTCAAAGACGCGGGCCGCGTAGGCGGCCGCCTGGGTACGGCGTTCCATCCCCAGCTTGGCGAACAGCGCGGAGACATAGTTCTTGATCGTCTTCTCGGCGAGGAACATCTTCGCGCCGATCTGCCGGTTGGTCAGGCCCTCCCCGATCAGCTCCAGGATCCGCCGCTCCTGCCCGGTCAGCCCGGACAGCGGATCAGACTGCGCGGCCTGGTCGCGCATCCGCCGCATCACCCGGCTAGCCGCCTCCGGATCCAGCAGCGACTTCCCGGCCGCGACCGCCCGCACCGCGCCGACCAGGTCAGTGCCCCGGATCTGCTTCAGCACGTATCCCGCAGCCCCGGCCATAATCGCGTCGAACAGCGCCTCATCATCACCGAACGAGGTCAGCATCAGGCACGCCACCCCGGGCATCGAGGACCGGATGTCACGGCAGACGCTCACCCCGTCACCATCCGGCAGCCGCACGTCAAGCACGGCCACATCCGGGCGCAGCGCCGGGATACGGGCCAGCGCCGACGCCGCCGTGCCCGCCTCGCCGACCACGACGATGTCCGGCTCAGCCTCCAGCAGCTCACGCACCCCGCGGCGGACGATCTCGTGATCATCCAGCAGGAACACGCCGATCTGGCCGGCTGGTCCTGGCCCTTCCGGCTGCTGCCGGTCTGCGTGGCTCATCCGCGGCTGGCACCTCTGTTCGCGTCCTTGCTCGTCCGCACCGATGCCGGCGGTGCCGGGCAAAGCCGAAGCTATCGCACGTCGGCGGACTCCGCCGGCCGGTCAAGGATCGCGGGGACCTCGCGCCGGGGCGAGCCGGCCGCTGACGGCCCGTAGCCGAAGCGGATGATGCTCTGCGGGCACTCCGGCCAGGGCCACCAGTCGGGTTCCGGCTGCTCGATATCGCGCAACTCGATCGGCTGATAGAGGAACGATGTGGCGACACCGTACCGGGTGGCCGTCAGCAGCACGCGCTGCAGCGCCTGCCCGGCACGCAGCCAGTCGGCGGGCTCGTCTCGCGCGGTGGAGAGCACGGCGAGCTGCGGCAGTTGCTCGAAGCTGCCGGCCGGGCGCGGGGTGGCCGGCGCAGCGTAGCCGAAGTCGCGGACCGGCGCAGGCTCCCGGTCCGGTCGGCTGCCGAGGGCGCTAGCGGGGACTCCGTCGTCTCCCGTGATGCCGATCCATTGCCCGAGCTCGACCCGGTGATCGAAGTTGGCCGCCAGCTTCCGGTCGGCCGACGCGGCCAGCTCAAGCACCGCGGCGGCGTCCTGGGCGCTCAGCATGCGCAGCAGCGCGAACTCGAAGCCAGCCTGCTGTTCGAGCCCGATCTGCACCGCCTCGGGAAGCGGCTGACCGGAGAACGGCACCCGGCTGGTGTGCCGCAATCCGATCGCATCGAACAACTCGCGCTCCTGCGGCGTCGGCGGCCGACCATCGGCCAGCTGCACGGAGGCCAGCAGCGTCGGCTCGCCCTCCGGGTCGGGAAGCGGCCAGACCAGCGGCTTCGCGCCCATCACCCGGATCGCGAGCCTGAGGTTGAACAGCGCCGCTCCGCAGCTCAAGTGCAGCGCCCGGCCCCGCGGGTCGGCCACCCAGAGCATCCGGTCCGGGTCGCCGTGCACCTCGATGACGTCGCCTGCGGCCCGGAACCGCCACGGCTGGGTGTTGTGGATGGACGGCGCCGCCCCGGCCGCGCTGATCAGCCGCCGGATGATGCCGTCGTCCGCAAGTGACCTGTACATCTCCGCATCCCCCTCAGCTGTCCTGTATCCGTCCGGCCCGGGCTGGCAAGATCTTTAATGAGCCCCGGGTGGTCACAGCCGTTCGCCGACGATGACCGTCAGGTCGGCGAGCCTGCAGGTGTAGCCCCATTCGTTGTCGTACCAGCCGAATACCTTGGCGAGACTGCCCGCGGCCTGGGTCAGGCCGGAATCGAAGACGCACGAGGCGGGATCGCCGACGATGTCCCTGGACACCAGCGGGTCGGTGCTGTAATGCAGGATGCCGGCCATCGGGCCCGCTGCCGCCTGCTCGAACGCGCTGTTGATCTCAGCGGCGGTCACCGCCCGTGACAGCACCACGGTGAGGTCGGTCAGCGACCCGTCCGGCACGGGCACCCGCACCGCAACCCCGTCCAGGCGGCCGGCCAGCTCGGGGATGACCAGGCCGGTGGCCTTCGCCGCGCCGGTGGTCGTCGGCACCATGCTGATCGCCGCGCTGCGGGCCCGCCGCAGGTCCTTGTGCGGCCCGTCCAGCAGCATCTGGTCGCCGGTGTAGGCGTGGATGGTCGTCATGAGGCCGCGTTCCAGGCCGAACGAGTCGTTCAGCACCTTGGCCATCGGGGCCACGCAGTTGGTGGTGCACGACGCGTTCGAGATCACGTCGTGGCGCTGCGGGTCGTAGTCCCCGTCGTTGACGCCGATCACCACGGTCAGGTCCGCATCCTTGCCCGGGGCGGACAGCAGGACCTTCCTGGCGCCGCCCTTCAGGTGCACGGCCGCGTCGTCGCGCGAGCGGAACTTGCCGGTGGACTCGATCACGACATCGACGCCAAGTCCGCCCCAGTCGATTCCGCCGGGATCCCGGCTGGACAGAACCTTGATCGGGATTCCGCCGATGCTGATCGAGTCGCTGGTATGCGTCACCTCGGCGCCGATCCGCCCGTAGGTCGAGTCGAAGTCGAGCAGGTGCGCCAGGGTGCGCGCGTCCGTGATGTCGTTCACGGCAACGACCTCGATATCGCCGAGCTCAAGGGACCGGCGCACGAAGGTGCGTCCGATACGCCCGAACCCGTTGATTCCGACGCGGACGGTCATGACATTTCCTCCAGGCTCAGGGCGCAGGCAGCGGCGGCCATGCGCAGGCTGCCCTCAGCATTGCCGAGGGCTCGCTCCAGGGATACGGGCGTTGGGCACCTCGGGGCAGGTCTTTGGTGCCCTAGCCAGGCACCTCAGGCGGGCCGTCCGTGAGTTGCCTGACGGCGGCTAACCGCGGACGACCACGACGGGACAGGCCGAATGATGCACGACCTGCGAACTCACCGAGCCCATCAGCAGCTTGGCGAAGCCGCCGCCGCCTCGCGAGCCGACGACCACCAGATCCGCGTCGCCGGATGCGTTGATGATTTCCTGCGCGGGTGTGCCGCTCACCGCGCGCACGGTCACCGAGGCCGGCCCGTCGCCGCCGAGGCAACTGGCGACCTTGTTCACCGCGTCCTGGGCCGCCTGGCGGGATTTCTCCTGCTCAGGCCGGTCCCCGGGCAAAATGATCGGATTGCGTGTCCAGTAGCTCTCGGCCACCTGGTGAACGGTCAGAACGGTAAGGGGCGCATGCTGCAACGCTGCCTCTTTCATCGCCCACTCGAGTACGGTCGGGGAGTGCTCGGAGCCATCGATGGCTACCACGATTCCAGACATAACCTGCTCCTTCTGACGGGCCGCCGTTTTGCGGACAGCATGAATCTCAGCCCATTCTCTCCTCCCGCTGCAGGGACCAATTAGGGGCGGAAGTCCCAGCGGCCGGGCCGTTCGCCCCTGCCGGTCCTTGCCTGGCGGCTGCTGCAATAAGGCAGAGAGTCGCTTAAATAGCGGTAATGCCGAGTCACCTGGGAGCGAACATGACCCGCCGCGAAGAGCATTTCGATGCCATGCTCCAGCACCTCGGAGCAACGTATTACCAGACCGTGCGCGGCGGGGCCACCGCGTCGGATGTGGCACGGGCGCTTGAGTCCGTCGAGGCGGAGGACGGCCGCGGACACGAACTCGCGAGTTCCCGCCGTCCCGGCAAGAGCGGCCGGTGGCGGGTCAGCGACGTGATGACCACCGACGTGGTGACTGTCGATAAGACCGCCTCCTACAAGCAGGTTGCCCGGATCATGGCCGAGCAGAAGGTCAACGCCGTACCCGTGCTGACCAAAAAAGGTCACGTGGCCGGCATCGTGTCCGAGGCCGACGTGCTCCGCAAGGAAGAACGCGACTTCGGCCGGCTGGGCACCGGCCTGCCCCGCCGCACCCGCCGGGAACGGGCCCAGGCGGACGCCCGCACCGTCACCGAGCTGATGACCACGCCCGTGATCACGATTCACCCGGATGCGCCGGTCGGCGCAGCCGCGAGGCTGATGAACGGGCATCGCATCAGGCGGCTGCCGGTCGTCGACTCATCGGGCAAGCTGATCGGCATTGTCAGCCGCAGGGACTTGCTCAGCGTCTTCCTCCGCCCGGACGAGGAGATCGCGGCCGAGGTCCACGGCATGCTGACCGGCATCCTCCTCGCGGAGCCTGACGGGGTAACCGTGCAGGTCAGAGACGGGGTCGTCACGCTGTCTGGCACCCTGGCCAGGGAAGAACTCATCGAGGCCGCCAAACGCCTCGCCTCCGGCGTGGATGGCGTGATCACCGTCGTCTGCAAGCTCACCGCGGCGCCCACCGCCACTGACGCGCCGTCCGCCGACGCCTGAACTCCGCCGGCGATGCGCTCGCGCCGGTGGTCACGAGCGTCCGGGGCTGCGCACGGATCCGCTGGATGGCACGGATCCGCTGGATGCGAACCGCGCCCTCGGGGGTCACGGGCCGCATTGCTCCTGACAGGCGCAGCCGGAGAACGCCTACCTGCGGTTCATCTGCCTGAGTACGCTCAGTCGCCACCCTGATGCTCGAGCACCTCGTGTCGACCGCCAGCAGCGGAAGGTCACTGCGTTCAGCGCGGCGAAGCTCTCGGCTGTGATCTGCGGGAACTTTGATGAGTTCGGTTAACGGTCGTTCTTTGCCTTATCTGACCGGCTATCCCGGACGACGACTACGGGGCACGGAGCATGGTGCACGCAGTGCATGCTGACCGAGCCGAGCAGCGCACCGGAAAAGCCGCCATGACCGCGACTGCCGACCACGAGCATGTCCGCGCCCGCCGCTGCGTCGATCAGGACCTGCGCCGGGAAGCCCTGCTGGACCCGGGAGCTGATGCGGACGTCACCGGCTGCGGTGTCCGCGTTACTGATCGCCTCGGCCACCACCTTCTGCGCGATCTCCGCGTAGTCAACGGACTCATCGGCCGCAATAGGTACCCATGCATAGCCAGTCGCGGCGGCTGGATACTGCCACGCGATCACGACTTCGACCGTGCCGCCAGTGAGCCCGGCCTGCCGGACAGCCCAGCGGAGGGCTGCCAGCGAGGACGGCGAACCGTCGACTCCGGCCACGATGCGGGGAACGCTGCCATCACGTTCTGACATTTCTACTGCCTTCCTATCCGGCTGCTGGTCAGAGCAGGACTTCCGGTAGCGGGCGCCGTGGGCTGACGGCTTCCCGGCTTGTCGTCCCGAGCCGCAGGATCAGCTGCGGGTAGGCCTGCGCGGCAAAGTACGTCCGGATGAAGTCACGCAGCTCCGGAACCTCGAGCGGCTGGCTATGCAGGGCAGCTGACACTCCGCAGCTACTGGCGAGCAGCAGCACCCGCTGCAGCGCCTGCCCGGCCTGCAGCCAGTCGCCCCGTTCGTCGCCCCGGGTCGTCAGCAGGCAGGCCACTCCGGCCGAGGCCTGGCCGCCGTCGGCGCGCGGGGGTATGCCCCAGCCATGGCCGCGGGCGAAATCACGGCCGGCGAAGTACGGTTCCGTCCGGTCCGGGACAGCCGGGTAGGCAGTGGGCGGCACGCCATCGCGGCGGGAACTGCCAGGCGGGGGTGCCCAGTTAGCCTGTTCCTGGGCCCGGGCCTCCTCTGTCCGCACCACATAGTCGCCCACCTCCACAATCCCGGCCAGCGCAGATTGCTGGCCGCCGCCGTCGGCCATGATCCCTAGCCGCGCTTTCTCCTTGGCCGCTTCCGCGCGCAGCGCGTCCAGCAGCCTGGCCGGCAACACGGCGGCACTGAAACCGCCGCGGTGCGTGTGACGCCGCTCCACCTCGGCGAACAGCTGCCGCTCAAAATCGGTCGGCGGCACCTCACGGTCCCAGCGGATCCGCGCCACCAGATTGGGCATATCCGGGTCGGGCAGCACGGTGACTTCCGGCACGTATCCCAGCTGGCGGAGCGCCACCCTGGCGGTCAGCAACGCCGCGCCGCAGCTGATCATCATCTCCCGGCCGCCGGGATCGGCAACTCCCAGCTTCCGGTCAGGATCGGCATGCACGGTAATGCCAAGATCACCGTAACTGAACCACCATGGCTGGGTGTTATGGACCGAGGGAGCGTGCACGGCCGCACCGACGATGAACCGGGTGATCTCCTCCGGAGTCTGCGCCTGCGCCGGCAACCGCGCAGCTGGTGCCTCAAACGCGTCCATCGCGTCTCTCCTTCGCTCGGACCTGGCCCTGACGCCCGTATCACCAGCCAACAGCCCCTGATACCTGCGCTCCCAGGCCCGAACGTCAGCCATCGGCAGGACCTTCGGCCCCTCTCGCGGTCCGCCCGGACCCGCAGTCGGGTGCTCCGATTCGCTGACGGGCTGAACCGCATCACTAGAAAGGAGACGGGATGTCATGCACGTTTTGCTCATTGCCGGTATGGGGGCAGGCCGAGCCCAGCCCGCACCGATACGCTCCACTTCACGGTCACCGATGTCGAGGCCGACAGGAAGGGCCGCCAGCGGTCAGCCATGGTTACCCTGGAGCAGGCCCAGGCCTGCCTGTAGCTCGGGACGAAGGTCCCTGGCTTCTCCGGATCAAAGACCCTTCCCTGGCGGCATGGTCCCGTGGACGCTTGATTTGTGCAGAGAACCAGTGCGCAGGGCGCCTGGGGGGGCGATGTCATGTCCGGCAGCCAGTTGCCCGACCGCCACCATGTCATGCTGGGACCGCGCGGGCCGGCCGGTCCCCGTGACCCGTGGCTGCGCCTTGACACCGAGGCTCTCATGGGCCTGCCTCTTGCTGGCCAGCCCGGCCATGGCAGGACAGCGAGCCTCCGGCGCCAGCCAGCCCGGATCGTGGACGGCCGGATGGAAGGCGGCTACACCGACGCATTTGAGCTCATCTGCGGCCAGTGCGGTGACCATCCCTACCTGGACTACGCTGAGATCCCCCGCTGGCTGCAGCGCATCCGCGGGCCATACACTCTTGACGCGGGCCTTGTAGCGTATGACAACCACATCGGTCACGACCAAGGTGGTGGCGGGTTTGCCCGCGGGCGGCCGTGCGATGATGCTGCTGCACGAGACCAGAAACGGCCGGTCTCATGGTGAGAGTCGGCCGTTGAGCTGGGTGGGCGATACTGGGATCGAACCAGTGACCTCCTCGGTGTGAACTAGCGCCGGGCTGGTCTAT
The DNA here is from genome assembly GCA_963707065.1 of uncultured Actinomycetes bacterium. Classification (GTDB taxonomy): domain Bacteria; phylum Actinomycetota; class Actinomycetes; order Streptosporangiales; family Streptosporangiaceae; genus Palsa-506. Next base: position 532 of record CAVPPJ010000035.1, on the reverse strand, counting down.
GCGGGTTGTTCACGCAGGTTGGTCCGCGATGCCTGCCTCTGTCAGCCGACCCAGGCCGCCAGCGTTGCTGTACTCGGCCGCTGTACGGATGCAGCCGCCGGACCCCTTGACCCCCAGGACATGGGACTAGGCGTTTCCGCCGGTCAGCCTGGTTACAGTAGGGAGCGGTCGGTGTGCCGATATGCGGGTTGTCCCTATGGATGCATAGCGTGTGGTCCCCAGATGGTCCCCAAAGGAGCACGAGAAGGGAGTGTTGCTCACCCGGGGAGCTCTGATGCGGTGATCTTCTGCTCTGACGCATCCAGGTCACGCGCGACAATCACATGAAGCGCCGACGAGTTTCGGATGCCCCTGTCGCGTCATCGTCTGGAGAGGATGACAAGCATGCCGACGAGGCCCGCGCGGTTTGAGAATTGCCGCAGCGTGCGCCTAGGCCACTCCAGTTACCGCGTGGGTCTCTCCCCTGCGCGCTGTACCCTGCCAGGAAAGGCATGAGCGGGGAGACGGCCACGTTCTTTGTCGGGAGGCAGGG
>CAVPPJ010000034.1:0-145498 GCA_963707065.1 uncultured Actinomycetes bacterium | reverse complement strand
CCTCCTGACACCGCCGGATGCACGGGAGAGGCTTAGGCAGCGGGGCACGATCAGCGGAGGTAACGAGATGAATGATCACCTGACGGCAGATGAGTGGACCGCGCGGCGCCGCATTGTTGTCGGTGTTGACGGCTCGCCGAACTCGGTCGCCGCGCTTCGCCGGGCGGCTGCGCAGGCGGACTTGCGGCACGCGGAGCTTGAGCTGGTGTTTGTCGTGGCTCCCGGTGCCAGCCCACTCGCCATCGAGGCCGGAACACGGCAGCTGACGGACGTGGTCGGCCGGGCATTCCCGGACGGCCCGGGCGTACCGGCCCGGCTCGTGGTCGAATCCGGCGAGCCGGCCGCGGTTCTGGTACTGCTGAGCGCTAGCGCCGAGCTCCTGGTCATCGGCGCCCGCGCGCACTCCGAGGAAGGCAACCTGCTCGGCGGCGTGACGGTGCCCCGGTGCCTGGACCGGGCGTTCTGCCCGGTCGACATATGCGCCGATCAGGCAGCGCACGTCAGCTGAGCACCGGGCGGGGAGCGGACATGAGCAGCACATCTGGCCTGGCGCTGGCTGGCCACCAGTTCACCCGCGGCATGGCGGATGAGGACATCGCAGCGCTGGCCGGCGTCGCCAGTCACGTCAGAATGCCTGCCCGGCACAGGCTGTTCGAGGAAGGTGGCACCGCTGACCGGTTCTGGCTTATCCAGGCCGGGCGGGTCGCGCTGGATATGCACGTCCCCGGGCGCGGCCGGGTGGTCATCGAGACACTCGGCATGGGCGATGTCATCGGCTGGTCCTGGCTGTATCCCCCGTATCAGTGGCGGCTGGGTGCGGTGACGATGCAGCCCACCCAGGCCTTCGTGATTGACGGAGCCAAGGTCCGCGAGATGTGCGCCGCCGACCCGGGTTTCGGCTATGAACTGACCCGCCGGTTCCTCGCCCTCGTGGTGAACCGGCTGCAGGCCACCCGGTCACGGCTGCTCGACCTGGATGCTCATCCCGCCGACTGGCCGTGACCAGCTACCGCAGCCGCGCCTGTTGCCGGCGGCGGCAACGACCCTCAGGCAAGCTGCCCGATGGTCGCCACCATCAGCGCCTTGATCGTGTGCAGCCTGTTCTCCGCCTGGTCGAAGACAACGCTGGCCGGTGACTCGAACACGTCCTCGGTCACCTCGAGCCCGGCCAGCCCGCGGGCGCCGAGAATCCGCTGCCCGATCTCGGTGTCCTGGTTATGCAGCGCGGGCAGGCAGTGCAGGAACTTCACCTCCGGGTTCCCGGTGGCCGTCATCATCGCCGCGTTCACCTGGTAGGGAAGCAGCAGGTCGATCCGCTTGTCCCAGTTCTCCTCCGGCTCCCCCATCGACAGCCAGACGTCGGTGTAGAGGAAGTCGGCTCCCCGCACTCCCTCGGCGGTATCCGCCGTCACGGTCAGGCTGGCGCCGGACCGGGCCGCGAGCGACCGGGCGATGTCGCGGGTCTCCGGTGCGGGCCACAGCTCATCCGGGGCGCAGATCCGCACGTCAAGGCCGAGCAGCGCGCCGGTCACCAGCAGCGAGTTCGCCGTGTTGTTCCGGCCGTCGCCCAGGTAGCAGTAGGAGACCCGGTCCAGCGGCTTACCCGCATGCTCGCGCATGGTGAGCACGTCGGCCAGCATCTGGGTCGGATGCCACTGGTCGGTGAGCCCGTTCCACACCGGAACGCCGGCGAATGCGCCGAGGGTCTCGACCGACTCCTGGGAAAACCCGCGGAACTCGATCCCGTCGAACATCCGGCCGAGCACGCGGGCCGCGTCCTTGACCGACTCCTTGTGGCCGAGATGGGAATCCTCCGGCCCGAGATAGGTAACGTGCCCGCCCTCGTCATGCGCCGCGACCTCGAAGGCCGACCGGGTCCTGGTGGACGCCTTCTCGAAGATCAGCGCGATGTTGCGCCCGGCCAGCCGGCCCGACCGCTGGCCCCGGTGCTTGGCCGTGCGGCATTGCCCGCCCAGGTCGACCAGATAGCGGAACTCCTGCGCCGTGAGATCAGTTTCCTTGAGCAGATTCCGTCCGTGCAGATCCATGAAGTGCTCCTTGACTGCCTTTGGTGGCCGGGTCCGTTAGGCGGGGTCGCGCTCGATCGGGCAGGTCATGCCGTGCGGGCGGCCGCCCCGGCCGAGCCGCTGCCCGCGATGGTAACGACCTCGATGCCGTGGCTGCGCAGCATGGTGTTGGTCGGGACGCTGACGCCGTGAGCGGGACGACCGGCCTGGCATCGGGGACCTTCGCCTCTGAGCTGCGGCGGGGTGGCTGTCGCACACTGGCATCACTAGACCTGAACCGGGTCTGACGGCGCGGCCGGTAACGGACTGCGGGCACGCCGTGGCTGAGGAGGCAGGCGATGAGGGCTCAGGTCGGGGACCAGCTGGTTCCGGATGGCGATACAGACCGGATCGGCCTGGTGATCGGGCTGCCGAACGAGGACGGATCGCCGCCGTACGTGATCAAGTGGCTCAGCAGCGGGCACATCGCGCTGGTGTCCCCCGGGCCGTATGCGCGGATACTGCCCGCCGACCCGGCCGGCAGCCGCGGCAGAGCCCGCCGGGGCACCGGCGTGAGCACGCCGCCTGCCCTGGGCCAGGACGCGCCGGCAGGCGTTGACCGGCAGACGCAGCCCGCGGCGCCCGGCGTCTTCGCGCTGCTGGCCGACGGTGCCACTGCCGAGATCCGCGCCGCGGCCCCGGATGACCTTGACGCGGTCCGCGGCATGCATGCAGGCGATGTCGCCGGAGAACCGCTACCTGCGGTTCTTCAGCGTGAGCAAGAACGCGGCCGAGCAGGAGGCGCGGCGGCTGTGCCGCCCGGCCGGCCCCGACCACGCCGCGCTGCTGGCCTGCCTTGACGGCAAGGTCGTGGGCGCGGCGAGCTACGAGCCGGCCGGCACCCCGGGCGAGGCGGAGGTGGCCTTCGCCGTTGCCGACGGCATGCACGGGCGGGGCGTCGCGACGCTGCTGCTTGAGCACCTGGTGTCGCTGGCCCGGATGCGGCACCTTCGTGCCTTCACCGCCCAGACGCTGGCGGAGAACTCGGCGATGTTGCGCGTGTTCGCCGACGCCGGGCTGGGTGTGCGGCGCCGCTGGGCGGACGGCGTGGCGGAACTGACGCATCCCGATTCCCCGGCAGGCCGCGCTGAGCCAGGCCAGCCTGTACCTCGAGACGGTGGCGGGGCGCGAAGCAGCGGGCCGATGTTGCCAGCCTGGCACCGCTGCTCGCGCCCGGCGTCCGTCGCCGTCGTCGGGCGCGAGCCGGAGGGAGGGATCGGTCGGCCGGACGATCCTGCGCAACATCCGCGAGGCCGGCTTCGCCGGGCCGGTCTACGCGGTGAACCCGAACGCCGGCGAGATCGGCGGGGTGCGGTGCGTCCATTCGGTGGCGGCGCTGCCGGAACCAGTGGATCTGGCCGTGATCGCGGTGCCGCCGCCCGCGGTCGCCGCCGCGGCGCAGGAGTGCGGTGAGCGGGGGATCAAGGCCCTGGTCGTGATCACGGCCGGGCTCGGCAGCGCGCAGGAGGCCGAGATCCTGGCGATCTGCCGTCACCATGGCATGCGGCTGGCCGGCCCGAACTGCTTCGGCGTCGCCGTGCCCGGCCTGGGCCTGGACGCGACGTTCGGCGCCCGCCATCCGGCGGCCGGGCGCGCCGGGCTGGCCGTGCAGTCCGGCGGCCTCGGCATCGCCCTGCTGGCGCAGCTGTCGCGGCTCGGCATCGGAGTCTCGTCGTTCGCCTCGCTGGGCGACAAGCTGGATGTGTCCGGCAACGACCTGCTGTGCTGGTGGGAACAGGACGGCGTGACCGGGCTGGCCGTGCTGTACCTGGAGTCGCTCGGCAACCCCCGCAAGTTCGCCCGCACCGCCAGCCGGATCGGCAAGAAGATGCCGGTGCTGACCGTGCACGCGGGCAGGTCCGCGCCGGGCCAGCGGGCCGCCGCCTCGCACACCGCGGCCATCGCGGCCCCGCTGATCACCCGGCAGGCCCTGTTCGAGCAGGCCGGCGTCATCGCCACGGCCAGCCTGGGCGAGTTGATCGACGTGGCCGCGCTGCTCGCCGCCCAGCCGCCGCCCGCGGGCGGCCGGGTCGCCATCGTCTCGAACGCCGGCGGGGCCGGCGTGCTGGCCGCCGACGCGTGCGCCGAGGCAGGCCTGACCGTGCACACCATGACCGCCGGTGGCCAGCTCTGCCTGCGGGAGATCCTGCCGCCGGGGGCCGCCGTGGCCGGGCCGGTGGACACCGGCGCCGGCGTCTCCGCGGCAGCATTCCGCCGCGCCCTGGAGACGGCCGCCGCCGATCAGGGAGTCGAGGCGGTGCTGGCGCTGGTCGTGCCGACGGCCGTCGCCGACCTGGTCCCGGCTGTCCGCGGCGCCCGCCTGCCGGTGCCCCTGGCCGCGGTGCTCCTCGGCCAGCCCGAGGCGGTCCGGCTGCTGCCCGCTGACTCCGGCGGCGCCGGTCCGTGCCGGCCTACGCCTATCCGGAGAGTGCCGCCCGGGCGCTCGGCCGGGCGGCGGCGTACGGGAGATGGCTGGCCAGGCCGGCCGGGACGGTGCCGGAACTCGACCGGATCCGCGCGGCCGATGCGCGGGCACTGATCGCCGCGTTCCTCGACCGGCTACCCGGCGGCGGCTGGCTGCCGCCGGCGGAGGCAGCCGAGCTGCTGCGGTGCTACGGGATACCGCTGGTGCGAGACCCGGATGGCCGCCGATTCCGGGGCGGCGGCCCGGGCCGCGGCCGAGCTCGGCTGCCCCGTGGTCATCAAGGCCGACGTGCCTGGCCTGCTGCACAAGAGCGACGCCGGAGCCGTCCGGCTTGACCTGCGCAGCCCCGAGGACGTGCGCCGCGCGTTCGAGGACCTCGCCGGGAAGTTCGCCGGCCAGCTCACCGGCGTGCTGGTCCAGCCGATGATCACCGGCGGCGTCGAGGTCATCATCGGCGTCGTGCAGGAGCCGGTATTCGGCCCGCTCGTGGTGTTCGGGCTCGGCGGCGTGGCCACCGAGGTACTCGGCGACCACAGCGCCCGGCTAGCGCCGCTGACCGGCGCCGACGCGGACGCCATGATCAGGTCGATCCGGGCCGCCCCCCTGCTGACCGGCCACCGCGGCGCCCCCGCCGCCGACCTGGCCGCGCTCTCCGACGCCCTGCTACGCGTCTCCCGGCTCGCCGACGACCTGCCCGAAATCGCGGGGCGTCGAGGTGATCATCGGCGTTGTCCAGGAGCCGGTGTTCGGCCCGGTCGTGGTGTTCGGGCTCGGCGGGGTGGCAACTGAGGTGCTCGGCGACCACAGCGCCCGGCTGGCGCCGCTGACCGGCGCCGATGCGGACGCCATGATCAGGTCGATCCGGGCCGCCTCGCTGCTGTCCGGCCACCGCGGCGCCCCGGCCGCCGACCTGGCCGCGCTCTCCGACGCCCTGCTGCGCGTCTCGCTGCTGGCCGATGACCTGCCGGAAATCGCGGAACTCGATCTCAATCCGGTTATCGCCCGGCCCGACGGGGTCTTCGCGGTGGACGCCCGCATCCGGGTCACCGGCCAGGCGGCCGCCGACCCGTTCCTGCGCCGGCTGCGGTAATCAGGCCCGGCGCAGGCCGAGGGCGGTGGCCACGTCGGTCAGCGCGGCCAGGTGCTCGTCGACCGTGGCCAGCCCGGCGCCCATGGTGTTGACCGACACGTGGCTGGCACCGGCATCGCGCCACCGGCCGACCCGTTCCGCCACCTGCCCGGCGCCGCCGTCGCCCCAGCTAACTCGGCCTTCCATGCCCAGTTCCGCCGGGTCGCGGCCGGCCTCGGCAGCTGCCTGGTCGACGACCGACTTCGCCTCGTCGAGCCGGGGACCTGGCGGCACCTGCGGGAACCAGCCGTCGCCGAGCTGGCCAGTCCTGACGTAGGCACGACGCGAGTGCGCGCCGAACCACACCGGGATCGGCCGCTGAACCGGCAGCGGCGCGAGTCCGGCGCCGGTTACCTGCTCGTAGCTGCCCGCATGGGTGACCGTGCGCTCGGTCCACAGCCGGCGCAGCAAGGTGACCTGCTCGGTCATCCGGGCGCCCCGGTCGGCGAAGCTCTTGCCGAGCGCCTCGTACTCGACGGCGTTCCAGCCGAGGCCGATTCCCAGCCGGAACCTGCCGCCGGTCAGCAGGTCCACTTCCGCCGCCTGCTTGGCGACGAGCGCGGTCTGCCGCTGCGGCAGGATGATGATGCCGGTCACTAGCTCCAGGGAGGTCAGCGCGGCCAGGTAGCCGAAAAGCACCAGCGGCTCGTGAAAGGTCGTGCTGATGTCATAAGGGCCGTTCCAGCCCTCGTGCACGGCGGGGTCGGCGCCCAGCACGTGGTCGTAGGCCAGCAGGTGGGTGAACCCGAGTTCCTCCACCCCCCTGGCGTAGCTGCGGACGGCATCGGCGCCGGCGCCGATCTCGGTCTGCGGAAATACGACGCCTATGTTCACGAGGACCTGTCTACCTCATCACGAATCGCTCGTGTACCTCAGGTCGAACCCGCACCAGGCTGCCGGTCGTGCGTTACCCGGAAGCAGGCGGTGCGGGACAATGCGTCCGAGACCAAACGGAGGGCAGATGGAATACCGCCTGCTGGGCAGGAGCGGTTGCGCCGTGTCAGCGTTCGCACTGGGCACGCTGACCTTCGGGAACGAGACTGACGAAGCTGGCTCGTTTGCCCAGCTGGATCGGTTCACCGAAGTAGGCGGCACCCTCATCGACACCGCGGATGTGTACGCCGACCACCGCTCCGAGGAGATCATCGGCCGGTGGCTGGCGCAGCGGCCGGGCGCCAGCGAGACCGTCGTGCTGGCCACCAAGGGACGTTTCCCCACCGACGACGGACCGAACGGGCACGGGCTATCCCGGCGGCACCTGGCCGCGGCGCTGGACGCGTCGCTGCGGCGGCTCGGCGTGGCGACGATCGACCTGTACCAGGTCCATGCCTGGGATCCGCTCACGCCGCTGGAGGAGACGCTGCGGTTCCTGGATGACGCGACCCGGGCCGGCAAGATCCATTACATCGGCCTGTCGAACTTCACCGGCTGGCAGCTGCAGAAGGCGGTCGACGTCGCCGACGCGCGCGGGCTGGCCCGCCCGGTCACGCTCCAGCCGCAGTACAACCTGCTGGCCCGCGCGGTCGAGTGGGAAATCGTCCCGGCCTGCCAGTCGGCGGGCCTCGGGCTGCTGCCCTGGTCCCCGCTGGCCAGCGGCTGGCTCACCGGCAAGTACCGGCGGGACGAGTCACCGGCCGGCCAGACCCGGGTGGCGGAAAACGCCGACCAGGGCATGAAGATCTGGAATCAGCGCGGTCACCTTGACCGCACCTGGCAGGTACTCGAGGCGGTGCGCAAGGTCGCCGACGGGCACGGCGCGTCTATGGCGCAGGTATCGATCGCGTGGCTGGCCGCCCGGCCCGCTGTTGCCTCGGTCATCCTCGGCGCGCGCAATATTAAGCAGCTGGCGGACAACCTGGCCGCGGCCGACGTGCGGCTGAGCCCGGAGGAGACGCAGCTGCTGGACGTTACCAGCGACCCGGGAGCACCCGACTATCCGTACGGTGAGCCTGGCCAGACGCAGCGTAGCCGCCGGATCGAAGGCGGCCGCTTCTGACCGCCGGCGAGGCCTTGCGGCCGCTCTCGAGGGCTTGCGGCCGCCGGCGAGGGCTAGCAGCGGCCGGCGAGGGCTTGCGGACCACTAGCTGGCGGCTAGCTGGCGGCTACGGCTGCCATCATGCGCCACACTGGCCTCAGTAGCGTTCAATAGTCTCAAGATCGAGTTAGCGGTTCGGATAAGACCGGCGGGAACCGGCATAAAGCGAACCGCTGAGCAGACGGCCGCGCTTGCGGCTCAGCGGGCGGAGGCAGCTGCGGCTGAGGCGGCAGCGGCTCAGCGGGCGGAGGCGGCTGCGGCTGAGCGGGCGGAGGCGGCTGCGGCTGAGCGGGCGGAGGCGGCTGCGGCTCAGCGGGCGGAGGGCTGAAGCCGACTTCGCGGACATGATGAGCCGCCGCTAGGATACGAGCCGCCGCCGAAGGGAGCAGCCCATGTCATCACGTGTCGAATCAGTGCAGACGCCGGACGGATCGTTCGACCTGACGGTGTGGCTGCCGGAGGCCGGCACCGGCCCTGGCCTGCTGCTGATCCAGGAGATCTTCGGCGTCAGCGACTACATCCGGGCGGTCGCCGACGATCTGGCCGGCCTCGGCTACGTGGTTGCCGCGCCGGACCTGTTCTGGCGGGTCAAGCCCGGCCACGATGCCAGCCACGACGAGGATGGCCTCAAGGAGTCGTTCGGGGTCGCATCCCAGTTCGACGCGGAGAAAGGCGTCGCCGACGCCACCGTGGCGCTGCAGCACCTGAGCGAACTGCCCGAGGTCGACGGCGGCACCGGCATCATCGGCTTCTGCCTGGGCGGATCCATCGCCTACCTGGTCGCCGCCCGCTCCGAGCTGGACGCCGCGGCGGCCGAGCTAGCGGTCGTGGTCTCGTTCTACGGCTCGATGGTGCCGGACAACCTGGATGTCATCGGCCAGGTCCGCAGCCCGCTCCAGTTCCACTTCGGCGGCAGTGACCCGTATATCCCGCGAGAGCAGGTGGCCTCGGTGGAAGCGGCGTCGGCCGGGCGTTCTAATGTGGAACTGCACGTCGAGGAGGACGCCGGGCACGCGTTCCACAACCGGAAGGCGCCGCTGTTCTACGCGGCGGAGCCGGCGGCCAGGGCGTGGCGGCGCACCGAGGAGTTCCTGCAGCGCAACCTGCCCACCCGGGAGAAGACCTCATCGAGTTCCTGAGCACCGCGGCAGCACCGGGCCGCGCCAGCGGCGAGCCCGGGCATGCACCATGGCCAGCCCAGGACGGTCAGCGCATGACGCTCACTGACCTGCTGCCGGAACACGCCGATCCCGACTCGCTCTACGAGGCGTTCGCCGGGTGGACCGAGAAGCAAGGGCTCACCCTGTACCCGCATCAGGAAGAGGCCCTGATCGAGGTCGTGTCGGGTGCCAACGTGATCCTGAGCACGCCGACCGGGTCCGGCAAGAGCCTGGTCGCGGCCGGCGCGCACTTCGCGGCGCTGGCCCGCGGCTGGCGGACTTTCTACACCGCGCCGATCAAGGCCCTGGTGTCGGAGAAGTTCTTCGCGCTGTGCGACATGTTCGGCCCGGCCAGCGTCGGCATGATGACCGGCGACGCCAGCGTCAACGCCACCGCCCCGATCATCTGCTGCACGGCGGAGATCCTGGCCAACATCGCGCTGCGGGATGGCCCGGCGGCTGACGCCGGGCAGGTGGTCATGGATGAGTTCCACTATTACGCCGACCCGGACCGCGGCTGGGCATGGCAGGTGCCGCTGATCGAGCTGCCGCATGCGCAGTTCGTGCTGATGTCGGCGACGCTGGGCGACGTCAGCCAGTTCGAGCGTGATCTCCTGCGGCGCACCGGCCGGCCCGTCGCCGTCATCCGGTCCACCGAGCGCCCGGTACCGCTGATCTTCTCGTACGTGACGACGCCGCTGCACGAGACCCTGGAGGAGCTGCTCAGCACGCACCAGGCACCGGTCTACGTGGTGCATTTCACCCAGGCGGCCGCCATCGAGCAGGCGCAGGCGCTGATGAGCATCAACGTCTGCACCCGCGCGGAGAAGGACGCGATCGCCGAGCTGATCGGCAACTTCCGGTTCACCGCGGGCTTCGGCAAGACCTTGTCCCGGCTAGTACGGCACGGGATCGGCGTGCACCACGCGGGGCTGCTGCCCAAGTACCGGCGGCTGGTGGAGACCCTGGCGCAGGCCGGCCTGCTGAAGGTGATCTGCGGCACGGACACCCTCGGGGTGGGGATCAACGTGCCGATCCGGACCGTGCTGTTCACCGCGCTGTCGAAGTACGACGGGACCAGGACCAGGCTGCTGCAGGCCCGCGAGTTCCACCAGATCGCCAGCCGGGCCGGCCGGGCCGGCCACGACACGCTGGGCACCGTGGTCGTGCAGGCCCCCGAGCACGTGGTGGAGAATGAGAAGGCGCTGGCGAAGGCCGGCGACGATCCCAAGAAGCGGCGCAAGGTGGTGCGCAAGAAGCCGCCGCCGGGCTTCGTCTCGTGGGGAATGCCCACCTTCGAGCGCCTGGTGGCCGCCGAGCCCGAGCCGCTGACGTCAAGTTTCTCGGTCAGCCACGCGATGCTGCTGAACGTGATCAGCCGGCCGGGCGACGCGTTCGCCGCGATGCGGCACCTGCTCACCGATAACGACGAGGATCAGGCCGCGCGGCGGCGGCACATCAGCCGGGCCATCGCCATCTACCGCGCGCTGCTGGCCGGCGGGGTGGTCGAACGGCTCGAGGAGCCGGACGACGAGGGCCGCTCGGTGCGGCTGACGGTGGACCTGCAGTACGACTTCGCGCTGAATCAGCCGCTGTCACCGCTCGCGCTGGCCGCCATCGAGCTGCTGGATCGGGAGTCGCCCGCTTATCCGCTGGATGTGCTGTCGGTCATCGAGGCCACCCTGGACGACCCGCGCCAGGTGCTCGCCGCGCAGCTGTTCAAGGCACGCGGCCAGGCCGTGGAGGAGATGAAGGCCGACGGGATCGAGTACGAGGAGCGGATGGACCTGCTCGGCTCGGTGACCTACCCCCGCCCGCTGGAGGAGCTCCTGCAGGCCGCCTACAACATCTACCGCCAGGGCCATCCCTGGGTCGCCGACCATCAGCTGGCGCCCAAGTCGGTCGCGCGGGACATGTTCGAGCGGGCGATGACCTTCGTGGAGTATGTCGGCTTCTACGGCCTGACCCGGTCAGAAGGGCTGGTACTGCGCTACCTGGCCGACGCCTACAAGGCACTGCGGCAGACCGTGCCGGAGGACGCCAGGACCGAGGACCTGACCGACCTGATCGAGTGGCTCGGCGAGCTGGTCCGGCAGGTCGACTCCAGCCTGATCGATGAATGGGAGCGGCTGCGGAATCCTGCCGCGGAGACCGTGGCCGTGGCCACGGCCGACGACCGGCCGCCCGCCGTCACCAGTAACTCGCGGGCGTTCCGGGTGCTGGTGCGCAACGCCCTGTTCCGCCGCGTCGAGCTGGCCGCGCTGCGCCGCTACGCCGAGCTTGGCGCGCTGGACGCCGAGGCGGGCTGGGACGCCGAGGCCTGGGCCGGGGCGCTGCAGCCCTACTTTGCCGAGCATGGCGAGATTGGCACCGGCCCCGACGCGCGCGGGCCCGCGATGCTCATCATCGACGCCGAGCCGGACCGCTGGACGGTACGCCAGATCTTCGACGATCCGGCTGGCGATCATGACTGGGGCATCAGCGCGCAGATCGACCTGCGGGCCTCCGACGAGGTGGGCGCGGCCGTGCTGACCGTGACCGACGTCGGCCAGCTATAAGCCGACGGGCCAGCGGTCGCCGGCGAGCCGCGGACCAGGCGCGCCGATCCAGCCGACGCCGTTCCGCGGAGCGGCCGCCGGGCCCGCGCGGTGCCGCCGTGGCGGCGGCGGCACCGCGCGAACGCTGACTACTTGTACGGCAGGAAGCAGATGCCCGCGTGGCCGCCGACATGCGCGCAGTTGTCGGCGCTGAAGGCGTTGTCGCTGGCAACCCACAGGCCCGCGCTGGTGACCAGCATGTCGTCGGCGCCGAAGCCGCGGCCCCTGGTCGGGTTCCAGACCACGGCACCGGTAGCCGGCGTGAGCCCGACCATTCCCGGCGCGGGGATCGCGCCGGGGCCCTGGGCGTCGCAGTCATCGGAGTTGTCCGCCCAGCGCTCGTGCCCGGCGAAATACGCCGTGTTCGTGTCGGCGGCAGTGGCGTAGAGCGAATCGCACCCGGTGTAGTTGACCCAGTTGTGGCTTACCGAGGTCTGGGTTGACGGGAATGCGGCGGCCGCGTCGCACAGCCCGGTGCGCGGGGTCTGCCCGATCGGCTGGCCGGCCGGGTGATAGCCAGTGGTCCCGATGTAGACGGTGCCGTCGCTGGGCGACCAGGATGCGCCCCGCACGTAGAAGGACTCATCTGACGCGCACGCCTGGCTGAACTCCGGCGACGTCCAGCCGGTCAGTTGAGCTACACCGCTGTGCGGCTGGATGCCGCTGAGGTTAAGCATGAAGATCTGCTGCCGAGGCTGACCGCCGACGGAGGTGAAGATGCCCTCGGCCAGGTCGAGCGTCCCGCCGTGGCTGAGCTGCTGGTTGTAGACCTTGGTGACGCCGGAGGTGCCGTAATTCCCGGAGATGTTCAGGTGGATGCGGTTGTCATCCTTGCCCGTCGTGGCGTTCAGGGCCGCGAAGTACTTGTTGCTGCCGCCGTTGGCCGAGGTGAAGTTGCCGCCGGCCAGGATGCGCCCGCGGTACGCCACCAGCGTATTGACCTGGCCATTGATGTTTTTCGCGAAGGCGAAGTTAATCTTGCCGGTGGACGCGCTCACCTCGATAATGTGCTCGGCTTTCTGGGCGTTCACATTGGTGAAGATGCCGCCCAGGTAGGCGTTGCCGCAGCCGGTGCCGTTGAAGGCGATCGAGTTGACCTTGCCGTTGATATCCGGCGCCCAGGAGGTCATCTTGTACGGCGCAGTGGCGCTGAAGCTGAACGCGTTGTGCCGGGTAAAGCTCACGCCGCCCTGGTTGACGGTAGTGAAGCTGCCGACCGCGTACATGGTCCCGCCGCACTGCACCAGCTGCCGGACCTGCTCCGCCGGGTTGCTGGAGTTCGGCAGCGCGGGGGTGCCGCTCGCCGGGGTGGTGGACACCGGGCCGGATCCCGCCAGTGCCGGCGCAGTCACCCCCAGCACGCTTACCGCGACCGTGCCTGCGATCAGGCCTGCGCTGCCCAGCAGCGTCCTGCGATTCAATTGCATTGGGCTTCCCCAGGGAAAGTCGGAGTTCCGATCACGGTCCATGCGACGACCGCGAGCGGGGGTTCTGCGCGGTGCGCAAGTCGAGACTGAAGCTACTTAGTGGTGACAATAAGCAATTCTGCATCTGAATCTTGACTCAACATCCGAAGCTTGACCGAAAGTCTACACATCGCTGCGTTGCCACGCCGGGCGACCCGATGGCTCTCAGCCGCGGCTCAGGCGTTTCCCAGCCGCCGCTCAGGCGCCGCCGAGGCACGGCATCCTGGCGGCGTTTCGCAGGCCCGGCTCGACCGGCCGGCCGAAGCCGGGCCTGATCCGCTCCGGCACGGTAGCCTGCCTGCCAGGACTCACGACCGGCAGGCGCGGCGAGCGGAACCGCCTGCCCGGCAGGTTCCGGCTCAGCCCTGAAACCTCAAGGAGCGTCATTGGTGGTCCCGATCGCCGTCCGCGACATCGCAGCGGTCGTCGGCGCGCTGCTCGTGATCACCGCGGCCATCAGCGAGATCGGCACCCTCATCGTCCCGCGGCCGATCGGCAGCTGGCTGACCCGGCTGGTCGACCGGCTGGTGAACGGCATATTCCGGATGGCCACCGGCCCGATCGCCGACTACCGGCGGCGCGACCGGGTGCTCGCCACGCAGGCGGCGGCCATCCTGCTCGCCCAGCTCGCCGCCTGGCTGGGTATCTTCTTCGTCGGCTACTCGCTGCTGCTGTGGCCGTTCGTGCCCGATATCACCACCGCGTTCACCACCGCGGGCCCGGCGCTGTGGGAAATCGGCTCCTCGCACGTGAGCGGCGCGCCGGAGCACGCCATCCAGGACATCGCATCGCTCAGCGGGATCATCACCGTGACGCTGCAGATCGCCTACCTGCCGACCCTATACGCGGCGTTCAACCGGAGGGAGAACGAGGTCGCCCTGCTGAACGCGCGGGCAGGCGTCCCGTCCTGGGGGCCGGAGCTGCTGGCCCGCACGCATTACGCGCTCGGGTCAGGCGTATCGACCGTCGACACGCTGCCCGACCTTTACGGGCGATGGGAGCGCTGGGCGGCTGACGTGGCGGAGAGCCACGCCACCTACCTGCCGCTGGTGCGGTTCCGCTCCCCCAAGCCCCTGTCCTCGTGGGTGACTGGCCTGCTGGCGGTGCTGGATTCCGCCGCGCTCTACCTCGCCCTGTCCCCGCAGTCCGCTCCGGTCGTGCCGGCCCGGCTGTGCCTGCGCAGCGGGCTGCTGTGCTTCAGGGAGGTCGCCGGGGCGATGGGCATCGTCGTGCCCGAGATGCCCGATAAGTCCGCCGGGATCACCCTGCGCTACGAGGAGTTCCTCGATGCCATCGCCCGGATGCGGGAGGTGGACTTCCCGATCGAGCGCGACCCGGCCGCCGCATGGCCCGACTTCGTCGGCTGGCGGCTGAACTACGAGCAGGCCGCCTACGGGGTGGCCGCTGCCGTTGACGCGGTGCCGGCCCTCTGGTCCGGCCCGCGCCGCCATCCGAGTAAGGGGATCCCCCCGATCCGGCCGCCGAAGTAACAACATTTGGAACGAGCACCGTCCGCCCGCCGGCATCACCACTGGCCGGTCCGATCTTGCCCCGGTCGCGGCCACGCCGCTGATCCGGCTCTCAACCGCCAGGCCGGTCCCGCTCAGGCGATCCGAGGCACCACGGCGGTAACGGCGGCAGTGCCGGGGAGTGCTCGTTTCGGCGTATATCCGGCCAGCCGCTCGCGCAGCTTCCCGCGGCCGCGGTGCAGCCGCGACATCACCGTGCCGATCGGGGTGCCCATGATCGCGGCGATCTCCTTGTACGGATAGCCCTCGATGTCGGCAAGGTAGACCGGGACCCGGAACTCCTCCGGCAGGTCGCGCAGCGCGGTCAGGATGTCGGAGTCGGCTATCCGCTCCAGCGCCTCCGCCTCAGCCGACCTGGCCGGCGGCTCCAGCCCGTCGCGCCAGTCTTCCTGGAAGTAGGCGGCCAGCGCAGCGGCGGGCTCGCGGCGTCTCTTCCGGTAGCCGTTGATGAACGTGTTCGCCAGGATCCGGTTCAGCCACGCGCGCAGGTTGGTGTCCGGCTTGAACTGGTGGAAGGCCGCGTATGCCTTGGCCAGGGTCTCCTGCACAAGATCCTCGGCGTCGGCGGCGTTCCTGGTCATCCGGAGCGCGGCCCGGTGAAGCTGGCCGATGAGCGGCACCACGTCGTGCTCGAATCGCGCGCCCCGGTCCGGCTGCTGGTCCTTCGGCCTCATCGTCGCCCCGCTCCTTCGTTGGCTGTCACCCTGTAGACGCTGCCGGGGGCCGTCAGGATGCCTGATCTGCGTAACTTTGCGGATACCGAGCGGAATCCCTCAGCTGGCGCTCAGGAAACTGGCCCGGGGCAAGCCGCCAGGCCCGGCCGCTTACCGGGCTGCCAGGAACCGCGCCAGCTCGGCGGCGGACGGCGCGGTCGCGGGCCCGCGCCTGGTCACCGCCAGCGCCGCGGCCGCGTTCGCGGTACGCGCCGCGTCGGCCGCGTCCGCGCCGCCGGCCAGCGCGGCAATGAACGTCCCGGCATGCGCATCGCCGGCGCCGTTGGTGTCGACCGCGTGCACGCGGAACCCGGGCACGTGTACCGCCGCGGCGCCGGGCCGGCCCAGCAGGCACCCGTCAGGGCCGGTCCGGACCAGCACGCCCCCGTCCGGATGTTCCCGCCCGGTGCCGGACTGCGCGGTGCTGGGCTGCACAGTGCCTGGCTGCACAGTTCCTGGGTGCCCAGCTCCTGGCTGCCCGGCGCCCGGCCGCTCAGTGCCCGGCCGCTCAGCGCCCGGCCGCGGAGTCCCTGGCCGGGCGGCGCGCAAAGCGGCTGACCGCTGCGCGAGCGCGCTCGCCGCGGCAGCCGGGTCCTGGCAGCCGGTCAGCCTGGCCGCCTCCCTCGCGTTGCAGGTCCACCAGTCGGCCCGGCTGAGCACGCGGTCAACGACGCCGGGCGGGATGAGGTGCACCAGCGGGCCAGGGTCAACGACGACCAGGTTGCCGTCGCCAAGCCGTCCGAGCCAGTCAAGCAGCGCCACCTGGTTGCCGGGGTAGAGCAGCCCGTATCCGGAGAGGTAGACGGCGTCGCGCGGGGCCGCCCGGACAGCGCTGAGATCCGCGGCGGTCAGGGCTGCCTCGGCGCCGGGGCTGGTCACGAACGTGCGCTCGCCGCCGGCGTCGACGATGCTGACCACGAATCCCGTGTCGATGCCCGCCTTCGGCTGCTGCAGGACATCAATGCCGGCGTCCGCAAGCGCGGCGCGGGCCAGCGCGGCGAATGGCCCGCTGCCGTAGGCGCCTGCATAGGCGACGCGCAGCCCATGCCGCGCCGCGGCCACCATGACGTTGAACCCGCCGCCCGGGGTCATGCCGTTGCCGCTCGCCAGCACGTCCCCGCCGCGCTCCGGCAACGCGGGCACCTCCAGCACGATGTCGACGACCACGTTGCCCAGGTGCAGCAGCCGGTCGAAGCTGCCGGTCACGTGACGGGCCGGGGCGCCGTGGCCGCCCGCACGGCGAGGAGATCCGCGGCGAGCTCATCCAGCGGCAGGTGATTGACGCTGGCGACGGTGCGGCGCGCGCTCTCCGGGAAGCCACCGAGCCCGTGGCATGCCCCGCCAATAGCGCCGGCCATCGCCGCGATGGTGTCGCAGTCACCGCCGAGCGAGGCGGCGATCCGGCAGGCCAGCCAGGGGTCATCCGGGCTGGCGGCGAGCACGGCGAAGGCGGCCGGGACCGACTCCTGAGTGGCCAGGCTCGTTCCCACCAGCGCATATACCGTCTCGATGACTTCACCGATCGCAAGCCCGGCCACCAGTTGCGTCGCCCAGCTGATCCGGGCCGCCACATCAGCGGCGGCTACCCAGTGGCCGCGCCCGGCAGCCTGCGCCGCGGCGGCAACCGCCAGGCTGATCGCGCCGTCGAGCCCGGCACCGTCGATGCCGGCGCTGACCGCAGCGGCGACGGCGGCGGCCCCGGCCAGGGCGACGCCGGTATTGTGCGTCGCGCGGCTGGCCGCCACCACGCGGTCCAGCAGGCCGTCCAGGTCAGCGGACGGGGTGGCAATGCCGACCGGCGTGATGCGCATCGCGGCGCCGTTCGTGGCGCCGAGCCGGCCGGCCTGCTCGATATCAGCTCCCGCCAGCAGCGCGCTGATTGCCCGTTTCGTGGACGGGCCGAGCAGGTCGAGCGAGCCGCGGGCGCGCATGGACTCCTCCCAGGCGAGCAGCAGCGCGGCGAACTCGGCGGCATCGATCCGGCCGCCGGAGTCGATGATCAGCCGGGCCAGCAGGACGGCCTGCTCGGTGTCGTCCGTGACCGCGCCGGGCGGCCGTCCGGCCGCGAGCGGATGGCCGGGCGGCGCGGGCTCGAATCCCGGCAGCAGCGGGCCGTAGCTGGCGGCGATCTGCGCCCTCGGCAGCGACTGCGTCGGCATGCCGAGGGCGTCGCCGATCGCCAGCCCGTAGAGCGCGCCGGCGGCGCGCTCGCGCTGGCTGCCCGTCGTCACCGAGCGGCGGCCGGCGGCCCCGCGGCGCGGTCCGCGGCGAGCGGCCGGCCCTGCCGAGCTCCGCTGGCTTCCTCGCCGCTGGCTCTCTCGCCGCTGGCCCTCTCACCGCTGGCTTCCTCGCCGCTGGCCCTCTCGCCGCTGGCCCTCTCACCGCTGGCGGCAGCACGGCGCGGCCTCGCCCAGCATGTCGCCGGCGGCGGCCGGCGGGACGGCCTTGCCCACGGTGTCGCCGGCGATGTCGGCCACGCTGACGACCTCGACCAGCGGGCCGTACAGGCGGAGGATGTCGAGCGCCTCGCGGTGGCTTTCGTCGGTGACGCCGGCGCAGGCGTCAGCCACCACCCTGACCGCGACGCCCGCGTCGGCCGCAGCCAGCGCGGTCGACAGCACGCAGCAGTCCGTCGTCCCCCCGGCCAGCACCAGCTGGCCAGGGTCACCGCCGGGGCCGCTGGTCAGGCCCGCCAGCTCCGGGCCCCATTTGCTGAACGTGGTGGCATCGAGTGTCTGGCCGGACTGCCCGGCGAATTCGTCCACTAGCTGATAGATCCACGCATCGGCCGGCTGCAGCGCGAATGGCCACTGGTCGTAGTACTTCCGCCACGCCCCGGCCGGGATCGCCGGGGCGACGAACCTGGTAAAGATCACCCGCGGCCAGAACGCATCCACCAGCTGCCGGATCGGGCCGATGATCTCGGCGAACCGCGGCGCGAGCCACTCGCCGCCCGGCTCAGCGAAGACGCGCTGCATGTCGATAACCGCCAGCAACGGGAGCGCGGGCCCGCTGCCAGGCGAGCGTGCGGCCGGCCCGGTCATGCCTGGCCCTGCGCCATCAAGATTGCCCGGCGTCATGAGCGCGCCGGGGCGGCCGCCATCGCGGGCGCCGACTCCTGCGCCCGGATGACCGGCGGGCCGAAGGCCAGGGTCACCACGAAGCCGATGCCGAGGGCGACCAGCACGCCGAGGTTGGCGAACGCCCACGCGCCGGTCTTCCCGCCGAGCCCGAACGGGCCGAGCAGGTAGCCCTGCCAGCTGAGCCAGCTCGCCGCCGTGTTCGTGACCAGCCCCCAGCCGATGATCGTGCTGATCACGACAATGCCGATGGGCAGCAGCCGGACGTCGCCGTAGCGGCCGGCCGGGGAGTAGAGCTCGGCCTCCGCGTAGTCCCGGCGGCGCAGCGCGATGTCCGCCAGCATGATGCCGCACCAGGCAGCGATGGGCACGCCGAGCGTGATCAGGAAGCCCTCGAACTGACCCAGGAAGTTCCCGGCGATGAACACGACGTACACCGTCCCCAGCACCATGATCGTGCCGTCGATGAGGGCAGCGACGTAGCGCGGCACCGGCAGGCCGAGTGTCAGCAGCGCCAGGCCCGAGGAGTAGATGTCGAGCACTGCGCCGCCGACCAGGCCGAGGACGGCGACGATCACGAAGGGGATGAGGAACCAGGTGGGCAGCAGCGACGTCAGCGCCCCGATTGGATTGGCGCCGATGTTCTTGCTGAGGCTGGGCGAGGAGCCGGCCAGCAGGAGCCCGAACAGGAGCAGGAAGACGGGCGCCACCGACGACCCGAACGTAGTCCAGCCGATCACGCCGCGACCCGAGGATTTCCGGGGCAGGTAACGCGAGTAGTCGGCCGCCGCGTTGACCCAGCCGAGCCCGAACCCCGTCATCGTGAATACCAGCGCGCCGATGAGGTTCTCCGTCGAGCCGGACGGAATCGCCGACACGGCATGCCAGTGGATCTTGTCGACGACCAGCACGACGAATATGACCGTCAGCACGGTCGTCACGACGGTGATGACGGTCTGCATGCGCATGATCAGGTCGAAGCCCATGACGCCGCCGACGATGGTCAGCCCGCTCACCACGATCAGCGCGATAACCTTCGTGACCGTCCCGCCGCCCCAGCCGAGACGCTCGAACACGGTCGCGGTCGCCAGCGTGGCCAGGATGATCAGCACCGTCTCCCAGCCGACTGTCAGCAGCCAGGAAATCGCGGACGGCAGCTTGTTACCGCGCACCCCGAACGCCGCCCGGCCGAGCACCATGGTCGGCACCGAGCCCCGCTTGCCGGCCACCGCGATGAATCCGCAGAGCAGGAACGAGGCGACGATGCCGACCAGCCCGGCCACTGTCGCCTGCCAGAACGAGATGCCGAAGTCCAGCTCGAACGCGCCGTAGCTCAGCCCGAGGATCGAGACGTTGGCCGCGAACCACGGCCAGAACAGGTCGCTCGGCCTGCCCTTACGCTGGGCTTCGGTGATCATGTTGATCCCGTTCGCCTCGATCTCGAGCGGATGCATTTCGGCCGTGCCGGACGCGACAGTGCCTGCCGCGCGCTGACTGTCAACCATGGCGAGCCCCTTCGTCCTGCGGGTGCTGGCGTTCTCGTCCTGCCGGTGCCCGGCACTTCGCACGGATAGCGCTGCGGAGGTAAACGCAGCACGGTCCGGGCCTGTTCCGTACCCGGTGCCCTACTTGTCCATGATCGCCCTGCGCCCGGCTACGTCAACGGAGACTTTGCCTTAACCGCCGGCGGTGGCGGCCGCGGCGGCCAGGACCTCGGCCACGACAGCCGCGATGTCGGCGTCGGTGGTGCGGTGGTTCACGATGCAGGCGCGGAGCGCGAAGGCGCCGCGAATACTGGCGTTGGACAGGTAGACGTGCCCGCGGCGGAGTACCTCGCCCAGGATCGCCGCATTGCGCCGATCCAGGTCCGCCGCCGCGGCGTCCTTCCAGCGGAAGCACACCGCGCTGAGCTCGACCGGTGCCAGCAGCTCCAGCGCGGGCTCGGCCTCGATCAGCCGGGCCAGCTGCCGCGCGTGGCGCAGGTCCGCACGGATCGCCGCCCGGAATTCGGCGACGCCGTGATAGCGCAGCGACAGCCAGAGCTTGAGCGCGCGGAACCGGCGGGAGAGTTCCAGCGACTCCTCGAAGAACGCGAAGCCCTCGACCGGGTCACCGGACAGGCTCCTGGCGTACTCCCCGGTGTAGGCGAACGCCTTGCGGGCGGCGCCGGCGTCGCGGTAGAGCAGCACGCTGCAATCCAGCGGCTGGTACAGCCACTTGTGGGCGTCCAGGCTGATCGAGTCAGCCTGCGAGAGGCCGCCGAACAACTCGGGGACGGCTAGCGCGGCGAGGCCGCCATAGGCGCCGTCGACGTGCAGCCAGAGGCCGTGCGCGCGGGCGACGGCGGCGATCTCGCGGAGCGGATCGACGGCGCCGGTGCTCGTCGTGCCTGCCGTCGCGACGATCGCGATCGCCGGGATCCCCGCGCGGCGGTCCCGCTCGATGGCGCTCTCCAGCTCTTCGGTGCGCATGCGGAACGCTTCATCCACGCCGATGAGCCGCAGGCTGGCGCGGCCCACGCCGAGCAGCGCCAGCGCCTTCGGCACTGACATGTGAACCTCGGCGGAGGCATACACCGCGCCGGGCCTGGCGCCGTCCTCGTTGGCCGGCGTCGCGGCCTCGCGTGCCATCGCCAGGCCCATCAGGTTCGCTGACGACCCGCCGCCGGCCAGGCTGCCGGTGAATCCCGCGCACCCGACGGCCTCGGCGAGCCACCGCAGCACCGTCCGCTCGATGGTGACCGCGGCCGGCGCCGACCGCCAGGCAGTCACGTTCTGATTCAGCACCGACGCGTAGAAGTCCCCGATCGCCGCGACTGGCTCGCCCGAACCCAGCACGTAACCGAAGAACCGCCCGTTCCCCGGCCGCGAGTGGTCCGCGATCGCCGTCAGGTCGTCGAACGCGGCACTTCCCATCCCCTCCTCGGGCAGCGGCCGGTCGAACATCTCCGCCGTCGCCGTCCCGGATGTCCGCGGAGCGGACGGGCGCGCGTCGAGCCCGGCGAGGTAGTCCATCGCCGCCCGGCACGCCCGGCTCGCCAGGATCTCGAAATCATCGGACGGCAGTTCTAGCGCCATGCCCAGATCCTATTTCCGCTCGCGGCCGGCCGCGGGTGCACACTCGCAGCCGCCCACGGCTGCCCGTCCCCGGGAGATTGTTAGCCCGGCCGCGCTGTTCCCGCCGTCGCCTTGGCCCCGGCTTCCCGCTCGAAGACATCGACGGCGTCCTCCACCGACAGGCCCTTGGTCTCGGGCAGGAACCGGTATACGAATATCATCGCCGCTACCGCGAGGGCGGCAAAGGAAACCATTACCCAGGCCAAGCCGACCGCGTTATGCCAGGCGGGGAACACCTCGATGATCGCGAAGTTGGCCAGCCAGTCAACGCTTGCGCCTATCGCCGCCGCCCGGCCCCGGACACCGGTGGGGAACACTTCGCCCTGGATCAGCCAGCCCGTTCCGCCGACACCAATCGCGAACGAGGTAATGAAGAAGGAGAATCCCACCATGACTACCACGATCTTCGGCGTGCCCGTCAGGAAGGCCACGCCCGCGGCCGCGATCAGCATGAATAGCGACATGCCCGCGTAGCCCCACAGGGCCAGCGGGCGCCGGCCTACCTTGTCGATCCACCGGAAGGCAAAATAGGTCGCGACCACATTGACGGCGCCCAGGATGGCTGTTACCTGCGACGCCGGCAACGGCCGCGCTGACCGCGTCCGTTTTCCCGGTCTGGAAGAAATTCGCCAGTAGCTGCGGGCCGTAGTAGAACGGCACGTTAATCCCGGTGATCTGCTGGAAGATGAAGAAGACGCAGACGACGATCAGCGCCCGCCTGACGCCCGGGGTCCACAGGCTCTTCCGCCGCTGCTGGCGATCCCGCTGGGCGAGCTGGTCCGCCGCCTGCCTTATCTCGTCTTCGGCCACGTCCATTCCCAGCAGGCCGAATGCCTTCCGGGTCTCGGCGAAGCGGCCATGGGCCATCAGCCATCGCGGGGACTCGGGCATCCGTGCCCGTAGCGCGACTGCTATCAGCGCCGGCAGTGCGCCGAGGCCGAGGATGATCCGCCAGTCGGCGCCGCCGGCATCATGCGGGGCAACCCGCAGAATTACCAGGGCGATGATGTAGGAAACCAGGATCCCGACGGTGATCATCCACTGCTGGATGATGCTCAGCTGGCCTCGCCGGCTGCGGGGCGCGAACTCCGCGATGTAAGCGGTGGCGATCGCGGAATCAGCTCCGATCGCCAGCCCGATGAGCGTGCGGGAGCCCAGCAGCATGGGCGCGTTCACGGTTACCGCCGACAGGATCGCCCCGACCGCGTAGATCACGGCGTCGCCGACGAGCAGGGACTTGCGGCCGAAATGGTCAGTCAGCGGCCCGGCGATCAGTGCGCCCGCGGCCGCGCCCAGGGATGCTCCGGCCACCAGGTAGCCCGTCGCGAAGCTGGACAGCTGGTAGGGAATGAAGGGCAGGGCCGAGCCGATGTTGGACGTGTCGTATCCGAAGAGGAACCCGCCAACGCACGCGAGTACGGCCAGGTACCAGTAGAAGCTCGTCGGGATGCGCTCATCCAGCTCGGCCAGTGGGTTGCGGCCGGCTGGCTGCGCGGGCCTCGTCTCTGACACCATCTGCCGCCTCCTATCTGCGCCTGTTGAGCTGGCCGCTCTGCGCCTGTTGAGCTGGCCGCGTGGTTACCCGCGGCGCCGTTCGGCAAACGCGCATTTCACCCGGGCGGTGGCAGCAGCAGGGCTGTTTCGCCCAGAGAGCTGGGGCGATAGCTGGCAGGCGGAGTGGCGAACCGGGAAAAGCAGATGAGCTTGCCCGCCGCTAGCAAGCAGGCCGGGCCGTCAGGGCTGGCCCGGGTCTGCCTGCCGCTGCTGGAGGCGCTCACGCTGCGGACCCACCGTGTAGGCCGGGTCACGTGCCGACGCCAGGCCAGCCTCGAAGACCCCGAAGCGGGTCAGCGCGGAGGAAGCCATCAGCGCCGCGCCGGACAGTACCGCCGCCGCCCGGTTCCGGCGGGCGAGAACGGCTCCGCCCAGCCCGGCCGCCGTCAGCGCTTCCGCTACGTGCATGAGCCTGCCCGGCCGACCCGCCTGGTATGGCTTTGCGGTCTCGCCGAGGCGGCGCACCAGGATGCTCTTGGCGGTGAGTTCCGTCGCCGCGCCGAGCACGGCGAACCGGATCGCCTGGTCCGAATGCGCGCGGGAGACGGCCAGCATGCCGAGGCCGCCCGCCGCCGATGCGGCCGAGCCGGCGAACAGATAGGGCATCTCGCGGTGACCCTCATGCCAGGCCGGCACAGCCGTGTCGCTCAGCAGGGCCGCCGTGTAGGTGGCGACGCCGGAGCCTAGCGCGGCTGCCCCGACGGTGGCGGCAGCGCCTGCCCTCGGCAGCCGCCCGGTCAGGGCGGTTGCCGCGGCGGCAACCGCCGCGGGGCCGTATACGGCGATCAGCCAGGAGCCGACGCTCATGGGCGAACTGAC
Source organism: uncultured Actinomycetes bacterium (assembly GCA_963707065.1). Classification (GTDB taxonomy): domain Bacteria; phylum Actinomycetota; class Actinomycetes; order Streptosporangiales; family Streptosporangiaceae; genus Palsa-506. The sequence goes on along the minus strand of CAVPPJ010000034.1, from coordinate 121,809 downwards.
CTTGAACACGCGCAGCATGTTCAGGAAGCGCGACGGGCGGCCGAGGTCGTGCACGAGGGCTATGCCGGATAGACCGATCGCGCCCGCGGCGCCGGTTTTGGCGACGCGGGCTAGCTCCTGGTTGCCGGATCGGTGCGCGAACGCGGCGAGCACCGACGAGGCCCCGGCCAGGCCGCCAAGGAACAGGTAACCGGGCACGTCCGGCGAACGCCAGACCGGCTCCTTGAGGATGGGCAGCCCGTAGTAGGAGCGGAACTCGGCGCGCGGGACCACCGGCCGCTCGCCGCGCTGTCCTTTCCCGCGCCACCGCGAGCGCGGCGCCGCCCGCCCGGCGCCGGCTCCGGGACCGGCCCGGGAACCGGCCCCCGGGCCAGTTCGGGAAGCATCCGGTGGACCGGTCCGGGAAGCATCCGCCGGACCGGTCATGACCGGCTCCCCCGGCCGCTGCCCAGGCACGCGGCCAGCCCCCCGGCGACCAGCGCGGCGGCGGCACCGGCCACGTGCCGCCACATTCGCGGCAGGTCCCGGCTGGTGACGACCGGATCGGGCGGCAGCCCGTAGACCTCAGGCTCATCCAGCAGCAGGAAGAACGCGCCCGCGCCGCCGATGCCGTCCGCCGGGTCGTCGAGGTACAGCCGCGCTCCGGCAGTCCCGGCGTCCTGCAGGTCGCTGACCCGCTGCTGAGCCCGTTCGCGCAGCTCGTCGAGCGGTCCGAACTGGATGGACTCGGTCGGGCACGCCTTCGCGCAGGCGGGGGTCAGGCCCTCGCCGAGCCGGTCGTAGCAGAGCGTGCACTTGTGCGCGCCGCCATCAGATTCCCGCCGCGCGACGACGCCGAACGGGCAGGCCGGAATGCAGTAGCCGCAGCCGTTGCAGATGTCGTCCTGGATGATCACGGTGCCGAACTCGGTGCGCATCAGCGCGCCGGTCGGGCACACGTCGAGGCATGCTGACTCGGTGCAGTGCTTGCAGACGTCGCTGGACATCAGCCAGCGCGAGTCGCCGGCCGCCGAGAAGGCCTGGTCGCTGCCAGACGGCGGCCGCCCGATCTGCTCGATGAACGCAACGTGCCGCCAGGTCGAGGCCCCCAGCCCGACCGTGTTGTCGTAGGACATCCCGGTCAGCTGGAGCCCGTCCTCGGGCACGTCATTCCACTCCTTGCAGGCGACCTCGCACGCCTTGCAGCCGATGCAGACCGACGTGTCAGTGAAGAAGCCCATCCGGGGCGGGTGGTCCAGGTGCCCGGCGGCAGCCGCCGGGTCCAGCCTCCGCGAGGCGTCGGCCGGGCCGGCCACGGACGGCCCGGTCAGCCGGCCGGATCCGCGCTCACTTCACAGCTCCGTCCCGGTCTGATCGGTGATCCCGGCCCGGTCCCGGTAACCGCGCACGAACTCGCGCAGGGCCGGCCCGCGCGGCCGCCGTCCTGGGCGAATGTCGCAGGTCATCGCCTTCACCTCCTGGATGTGCACGTTCGGGTCCAGGGACAGGTGCGCGAGCTCGTTCGCCGCGTCGCCGGTCGTGTAGCCGTTCGGGCCCCAGTGATAAGGCAGCCCGATCTGGTGCAGCTGCCGGCCGTGCACCGTGAGCGGCACCATCCGCTGGGTCACCAGCACCCGCGCCTCGATCGCACTGCGGGCGGTCACGATGGTGGCCCAGCCCAGGTGCTCCAGCCCGCGCTCGGCGGCCAGCTCGGGCGAGACCTCGCAGAAGAAGGCCGGCTGCAGCTCGGCGAGGTATGGCAGGAAGCGCGACATCCCGCCGGCCGTGTGATGCTCGGTCAGCCGGTAGGTGGTCGCCGCGTACGGGAACACCTCCGACCCGGGCTCGTCCCCGCTGGGCTGGAACCGGTCCTCAGGATGCGCGATGATCTCCCGGGCCGGGTTGCGCTGCTGGCCGTAGAGCAGGTTGCGGAACGGGGACTCCTGCGGCTCGTAGTGCGCGGGCAGCGGGCCGTCCACCAGCCCGGCGGGGGCGAACAGCCACGCTTTGCCGTCGGCTTGCATGATGAACGGATCGATGCCGGAGATGGCCGCGACCCCGGTGGCTCCGTCCGGGGGCCGGTATGACGGCGCCCGGTCAGCGACGAAGTCGGGCACGTCATGCCCGGTCCACTTGCCCTTTTCCGCGTCCCACCAGACCAGTGCCTTGCGCTCGCTCCATGGCTTGCCGTCGGGGTCCGCGGACGCCCGGTTGTAGAGCACCCGCCGGTTCGCCGGCCAGGCCCAGCCCCACTCCGGTGCCACCCAGCTTTGGTCCCGGCCGGGCTTGCGCCGCGCGGCCTGATTGACCCCGTCGGCGTAGACGCCGCAGTAGATCCAGCACCCGCAGGCCGTCGAGCCGTCCGCGGCGAGCTGCGTGTAGGACGACAGCGGGGCACCGTCGGCGTCCCGTCCGTTGACCTCGGCGAGCACGGCCTCGGCGTCGGGCTCATTGAGCCGTCCCTTGACCGGATAGTCCCACGTCAGGTCCAGCACGGGCCGGTCCATCTGGTCAGCGGAACCGGCCAGCTTCGCCCGGATCCGGCGGCCCAGGTGATAGGTGAACCACAGGTCGCTGCGGGCGTCCCCGGCCGGCTCGACGGCCATATGGTGCCACTGCAGCATCCGCCCGGTATTGGTGAAGCTGCCGTCTTTCTCGGTGTGCGCGGCGGCGGGCAGGAAGAACACCTCGGTGCCGATGTCCTCGGTCTGCAGCTCGCCCGTCTCGATCTCCGGGCCGTCCTTCCACCAGGTGGCGCTTTCGATCTGCACGAAGTCGCGCACCACCAGCCAGTCCAGCTTCGCCATGCCGAGCCGCTGCATCCGGGCATTGGCCGAGCCGACCGCCGGGTTCTGGCCGAACAGGAAATAGCCCTTGCAGGTGCCGTCCAGCTGAGCCAGGACCGTCTCGTAGGTGCTGTGGCTGCCGGTCAGCCGGGGCAGGTAGTCGTAGCAGAAGTCATTGCCGGAGGTGGCGGCATCGCCCCACCAGGCTTTCAGCAGGCTGACCATGTAGTCCCGGGTGTTCGCCCAGAAGCCGTTGGGGATGCTCTCGGCGGCCACGTAGCCGTCGAGGTCGTCGTTGCTGTGGGCGTGCGGCATTGGCAGATAGCCGGGCAGCAGGTCGAACAGGGTGGGGATGTCGGTCGAGCCCTGGATCGACGCATGCCCGCGCATGGCCAGGATGCCGCCGCCGGGCCGGCCCATGTTGCCCAGCAGGGTCTGCAGGATCGCGGCAGCGCGGATGTACTGCACGCCGACCGTGTGCTGGGTCCAGCCGACGCTATAGACCAGCGCCGTCGTCCGCTCGGGGCCGGAATTCTCGGTGACGAGCCGGCACACCCGGGCGAACGTCTCCTCGGGCACGCCGCACAGCTCGGCGACCATCTCCGGGGTATACCGGGCGAAGTGCCGCCTGAGCACCTGGAAGACGCACCGCGGATGGGTCAGCGTCTCATCGGTGTCGGGCGAGGGATGGGCGGCCGCGCCGCCGGATCCGTGCGCCTCGCCCCGCGCCGACTGCCGCAGCTCGCGCAGCCGCTCGGCCCCGGCGCCGCGCTGGCCGCTGGCGGCCCGCATCTCGTCGCCCTGGTACCGCCACGCCTCGAAGTCATAGGCGCGGTGCTCGGAGTCGAATCCGGAGAACACCCCGTCCAGGTCCTCGGTGTCGGCGAAGTCCTCGGTCAGGATCACTGGCGCATTGGTGTAAGCCAGCACGTAGTCGCGGAAGTACTTCTCCTCCCGCAGGACGTAGTTGATCAGGCCGCCGAGGAACGCGATGTCGGCGCCGGCCCGGATCGGCACGTGCAGGTCCGCGAGCGCGCTGGTCCTGGTGAACCGCGGATCGACGTGGATGACCGTGGCGCCGCGGGCCTTCGCCTCCATCACCCACTGGAACCCGACCGGATGGCACTCGGCCATGTTCGAGCCCTCGATCAGGATGCAGTCGGCGTTCTGCAGGTCCTGCTGGAAGGTGGTCGCGCCGCCGCGGCCGAAGCTAGTCCCCAGACCGGGGACGGTGGAAGAGTGTCAAATACGGGCCTGGTTCTCGATCTGGATCGCGCCCAGTGCCGTGAACAGCTTCTTGATCAGGTAGTTCTCTTCATTGTCCAGCGTCGCGCCGCCGAGACTGGCGAATGCCCATGGTGCGCCGGGTCCGCTGGCCGTCGCGTTCCCACTGCCAGCCTTCCCGGCGGGCGGCGATGACCCGGTCGGCGATCATGTCCATCGCCGTATCCAGCTTCAGGTGCTCCCACTCGGTGCCGTGCGGGCGCCGGTAGAGCACCTCGTACTCGCGCGCCGGGCCCGTGGTCAGCTGCAGGCTGGCCGACCCTTTCGGGCACAGGCGGCCCCGGCTGACGGGCGAGGCCGGATCGCCCTCAATCTGGGTCACCCGGCCGTCCTGCACGTAGACGTCCTGGCCGCAGCCGACCGCGCAGTACGGGCACACCGACTTGACCACCTTGTCGGCCGTGGCGACCCGCGGCCGGAGCTGCTCGGTCCGCTTGCTGGTGACCGCGGCCCCGCGGCCGGACGCGTCGGCGCCAACCGCCTGGCGGTATACCGGCCAGCCGCCTATCCACCTGCGCACGCCCACCAGCGCCGCCCTTCCCATCCCTCGGTTTCCATCCCTCGCCGTGGGCGTGCCCTACCCGGCATTCGCCGATTAATGCGCCCGCTTTACGGCGCCGCCGCCGACCAGGAAGCATGTCAGCCAGCACGGCTCGACGGCAACAGGAGGCAACCCGTGGACCTGCCCGGGCGCAGCGAGATCGTGGTGATCGGCGGCGGTGTCGTGGGCTGCAGCATCGCCTACCAGCTCGCCCGGCGGGGCAAGGCCGACGTGACCGTGCTGGAGCGCAGGCGGCTGACCGAGGGCAGCACCTGGCACGCGGCCGGGCTGGTCGGCCAGCTGCGCAGCTCCAGCAACCTCACCCGGCTGATGCGCTGGAGCACGGCGACCTACGAGTCGCTGGAGCGCGAAACCGGCTACCCGACCGGCTGGCGCCCGGCGGGCAGCATCCGGGTCGCGGCCAGCGACGCGCGCTGGGAGGAGCTCAAGCGGCTGGTCACGACGGCCAGGAGTTTCGGCTTCGAGGTCCACCTGATCTCGCCCGCCGAGGCGCGCGAGAAGTTCCCGCTGCTGAACACCGACGGCATCCGCGGCGCGACCTGGGTGCCCTCGGACGGCTACGCCGACCCGAGCCAGCTCACCCAGTCGTTCGCGGCCGGCGCGCGCGCCGCAGGCGTCCGGATAATCCAGGGCTGCCGGGTAACCGCCCTAGCGAAGAACGAGCACCGGGTGGCAGCTGTCGTGACAGAGCTTGGCCGGATCGAGTGCGACGTTGTCGTCAACGCGACCGGCATGTGGGGGGCCGAGACGGCCAGGCTGGCCGGCGCGGACGTTGCCGTCAGCGCCGTCGAGCACCAGTATGTCGTCACCGACCAGATCCACGGGCTGCCCGGTGACCTTCCCACCTTCCGCGATCCCGACGGCCGGTTCTACGTCAAGCCGGAGACCGGCGGCCTGGCCATCGGCGGCTGGGAGGACGGCACCCGCGCCCCCTGGCAGGCCATCCCCCGTGACCTGGGGCCGGAGCTATTCCCGCCCGACCATGAGCGGTTCGCGCCGATCGCCGAGGCCGCCGGGCAACGGATCCCGGTCACCGGCGAGGCCGGCATCCGGACCTGGGTGAACGGGCCTATCCCGTTTTCCCCCGACGCGGAGCCGCTGATGGGAGTGACCGAGGACGCCGGCAACCTGTTCCACTGCTGCGGGTTCTCCGCTGGCATCGCCGCGGCGGGCGGCGCCGGTCACGCGATGGCCGCCTGGATCATCGATGGTGATCCCGGCATGGACCTGTGGCCGTTCGACGTCCGGCGGTTCGGCCGCCCGCACGCCGTCCCCGCGTACCTGGAGCGGCGCTGCATCGAGGCCTACGCGCACTACTACCAGGTCGCCTACCCGAACCGGGAGCTGTCAGCGCCGCGGGGCCAGCGGCGGAGCCCGCTGTGGGACGTGCTGCGCGCCCGCGGCGCCGTGGCCGGGACGAAGTTCGGCTGGGAGCGGGCCAACTGGTTCGCGCCGCCCGGCCCCGGACTGGCTGGCGCCCGGCTAGCTGCCCCCGGGCAGGCTGGCCCCGGGCTGGCCAGCACCGAGCCCGCAGAGGAGCTGACGTTCGGGCGCGGCAACGCCTGGCCGTATATCGAGGCGGAGCACCGGGCAGTCCGCGAGGGGGCGGGCATTATCGACATGTGCTCGTTCTCGAAGTATGAGATCACTGGCCCCGGTGCACTGCCGCTGCTGCAGAAGCTGGCGGGCGGCGACCTGGATGTCCGCCCCGGCAAGATCGTCTATACCCAGCTGCTGAACGAGCGCGGCGGCATCGAGGCCGACGTCACGGTGACCAGGCTGGCGGAGCAGGAGTTCTACCTCGTTACCGGCGCGGGCTTCGGCCGGCATGACATGGCTTTTATCGCGGCGCACGCGCCGGACGACGGCTCGGTCGCCGTCCGTGACGTCACCTCGGCCTACGGCGTGCTGAGTCTCAGCGGCCCGCTGGCCCGCGACATAGCGCGGCAGCTGACTCGCAGCGACATCGGCAACGAGGCCTTTCCGTACATGACCGCCCGGCGGATCGACCTGGGCCATGCGCCGGTGCTGGCCCTGCGCGCCAGCTACACCGGCGAGCTCGGCTGGGAGTTCCACGTCCCGCCGGAGTACCTGCGTGACCTCTACGACCGGCTGCTGGCGGCGGGCGGCGGCGCCGGGATCCGGGATGTCGGCTACCGGGCGGTCAACTCGCTGCGGCTGGAGAAGCAGTACCTGGCCTGGTCCGCCGACGTCAAGACCGATGACAACCCCTATGCGGCCGGGCTCGGCTTCGCGGTCCGGCCGGACAAGCCCGGGCTGCTGGCCGGGCCCGTGCTGCGGAAGATCCGCGATGCGGGGCCGGCTGAGCGGCTGTGCTGGTTCAGCACGGGTGCCGATGTCGTCATGCACGGCGGCGAGCTGCTGGCGCATCCCGGCCGGGAGCTTGCCGTCAGCGTCCGCAGCGCCGGGTACGGGTACACGGTGGGCCGGACCATCTTCTCCGCGTACCTGCCGGCCGCGCTGGCCGGCCAGACTGACTTCGTGGTCGAGGTGGCCGGGGAACGCTACCCGGCTACCCGGCACGATGCGCCGCTGTACGACCCGGCGGGCGCCAGGGTCCGCGGCTGACCGGTCGCGGCCCCCGGCGGGTGGCGCTGAGCCGGCCAGACGGCGCTGACGTAGCGAGATGACAGGGAGACGGCCGGACATGGACAGCGGAATTTCCGCCCGCCGCGCGACGGCGGCTGACGCCGGCCGCATGGCGGCGATCATCGCGCTCGCCTTCGCGGCCGATCCGGTGTGGGGGCCGGTGATGGCACGGCCGGATGGCCGGACGTCTCACCACGCGGCGATGTGGCGGCCGTTCGTGGACGGCGCGCTGAGGTACCCGGCGACGTGGCTGACAACGGGCGGCGAGGCGGCCGCCATCTGGATCCCGCCGGGCGGTACGTCGATGACGCCCGAGCAGGAAGAGCGCGTCTCCCGGCTCGCCGCGGAGCATCTCGGCCCGGCTGCCGGGGACTACCTTGAGCTGCTGGCGGAGTTCCACGCGGCGCACCCGGTCACCGAACCGCATTACTTCCTGACGCTCTTCGGCACGGATCCCGGCCAGCGCGGCCACGGCTTCGGGATGCGGCTGCTCGCGCACAACCTCGACCTGATCGACGCCGAGCACCAGCCTGCCTACCTGGAGTCATCCAATCCGGCGAACGACCGCAGGTATGCCGGCGTGGGCTTCGAGCCCGCCGGGGAAATCCGGCTGCGAGGCGGTGCGGTTATCACGACGATGTGGCGAACGGCGCGGTGACCCGGCCCTGGTCCGGGCCGGGTCACCGCCGCTGACCGCGGCCTGACGCGACGGGTTCCGCCGCGCTGGCGCCGGGGGTGGCCTAGTACCAGCCGTCCGCTTCCTCATGCCGCCAGGCACGGCGCGGGGAGTTGTACCTGTCCCTGATGTAGCCCAGGCCCCAGCGGATCTGCGTGCCCGCCCAGTTCTGCCAGTTCGGCCCGGCGCTGGCCATCTTGGAGCCGGGGACAGCCTGCGGGATGCCGTAGGCGCCGGAGTACGGGTTCTCCGCGTGCACGTTCCAGCCGCTTTCCCGTTCCCACAGCTTGTCGAGGTACGGGAACTGGTAGTCCGGCGACCAGCCCTTCCTGCGGAGTATCCGCCAGGCCTTCTGGCGTGGCGTGCGGTGGCGCGAGGACGACTGCAGGAAGGGGCGGGCGGAGCCGTCCAGGGATGCGCCGGACTGGCGGGCGGCTGACTGGCTGAAACCGGTCCCGGCTACTGCCGCGGACGTGGCCGCCGGGGCGGCACCGGCTGGGCCGGCTGGCCGGGCCGTGGCACCGGCCGGGGATGCGGCCGCGCCGGATGCGGTGGCCACCACGGCGATGGCTGCTCCCGCTACGGCAAAGGTGAGTCTGGACGAGATTCGGTTGATGGTCCTGTTGGGGGCCAAGATGTGCCTTCGGTCGGGCACGCGGAGCGTGCTCGGCTTTCACCCAGGACGGATGCCTTGCCAGCGAGGGGGCAACGGCAGCGGCGTGCGGACGTGACGCGGGTCAGGGCGACGTGTCACTTGTGGTGAGCATCGCGCACGCTGGGTGCTGTAAGTCCCCAAGATGGCCTACGGCGGCGACCTTTATTACCCAAAGTCGGGAGAATGACCCTATGAGCTATATCACACTAATCAAGGGGGTTTGCTAGCTAACTTTCCGGAAATCCTGCCTGCCATCTGCGAAGTTACAGCCATGAAAGTTACTTTTCAGTAATAGTGATAGATGTCACTAGATCGCTGGATGAGCTGCAGAAATAACTCTCAGTAGCTACCGAAGGAGGTCCGGGAACCGTGAATCCGGCGACGCACATCGATCCGCATGCCGCCACGCCAGCAGGCAAGCCGCGGGCCAGGGCAATCGGCATCCCCTTCGGCGGGCAGCCGGGCCGGTGGAACGCGATCACCGACGTGCCCGGCGTCGAGGTCGGCTACGCCACGCTGATCCAGGGCGAGTCCGTCCGGACCGGGGTGACGGCCATCCATCCGCGCGGCCCGGCCGGCGCGGACGATCCGGTGGCGGCCGGGTTCTTCTCGCTGAACGGCAACGGCGAGATGACGGGAGTGTCCTGGATCGAGGAGTCCGGCACGCTCGGCGGGCCCGTCGCCATCACCAACACGCACGCCGTCGGGATCGTGCACGCGGCGGTCATCGGGTGGTCCGTGGCGAACCATCCGAAAGCCGCGGAGACCTGGCTGCTGCCAGTGGTGGCGGAGACCTGGGACGGCTACCTGAACGACATCAACTCCCCGCATGTCACCCAGCAGGCCGCGACCGCGGCGCTGGAGGCCAGCGCGTCCGGGCCGGTCGAGGAGGGTTCCGTCGGCGGCGGCACCGGGATGAACTGCTACGGGTTCAAGGGCGGCTCGGGTACCGCGTCCCGGCGCGTCGGGTACGCCGGCCACGCGTTCACGGTCGGCGTCTTCGTGCAGGCCAATTTCGGCTCCCGGCACGAGCTGATGCTGGCCGGCCTGCCGCTCGGCGAGCTGCTGGCCGACGACAACCCGATGGCCGAGTACTTCTCCGCGCCGCCGGGCGCGGGTTCGGTCATCGCGGTCGTCGCCACCGACGCGCCGATGCTGCCCGGCCAGTGCAAGGCACTCGCCCGCCGGGTGACGCTCGGCCTGGCCCGCACCGGCACGGCCGGCTCGCATTTCTCCGGTGACCTGTTCCTGGCGTTCTCCACCGGCAATCCGGGCGCGTTCCCGACCAGCGGCGAAGCGCTGCGGTCCAGCGGCGGGACTGGCCTTGGCGAGCTGCGTTTTATCCCCTGGGGATTCCTTGATCCCTTCTACACCGCCGTCGTGCAGGCGACCGAGGAAGCCGTCGCCAACGCGCTGACCGCCAACGAGGACATGACCGGCAAGGACGGCCACCGCAGCCCGGCACTGCCCAGGGACAAGGTCGCCGGGCTGATCAGGGCACGGCACCTGCCCGGCGGCTAGGTCCCTAGCTCCGCCGGTGGCTGGGTCCCTGCGGGGAGGCCGGCCCCTAGCGCTGCCGGGAAGCTAGCGCTGCCGGGAAGCTAGCGCTGCCGGGAAGCTAGCGCTGCCGGGCGGCCGCGCTGCCGGGCGCCTGCGCGGACCGGGGCTATCCGGTCGCTCTCCCAGTCCCGGTCGCTCTCCCAGTCGCTCCGGCCGGCCCTGCGCACAGCGGGCCGGCGATTCCGGGCCCGGCGCAGCGCCCGGCGCTCCTCTTCGCTTGTGCCGCCCCACACGCCGTGGTCCTGCACGGTCTCCATCGCGAACCGGAGACATTCGGCGCGGACCTGGCAGCGGGCGCAGACCGCCTTCGCCCGCTCGATTTGCACCAGCCCGGGTCCGGTCGGGACCAGTGGGAAGAACAAATCGGGATCCTCTTGCCGGCAGGCGCTCAGCTCGCGCCAGTCGGCCTCGGCGGTCACGCCAGGCTTGGCCTGGTCACGCCAGGCAGGCCTTCGTGCCGGGTCATGCCGGGCAGGCCTTCGTGCCGGGCTGATATGTCGTGGTGAACGCTGGCTCATGCATGGTCGGCCTCTGGTGTGCTGCGGCGTCTACCGGCGGGCGGGTCTGCCCCGGGAACTGCAAACTGCCCGGACGTGGTGCCTTTACACCTCCCGATCTTGGTATCCGGGCATGAATTTGCCGCGAATTCCGGATGAAGTGCGCGCGTTCGGGTAGCTGGCCGATCCGGACAACAGGCGAGGCAGCCACTCCTGTGCCACGGAGCCAGCTGGCAGCTGGCAGCGATCGGGAGCCGGAGGGGCCTGCCGCTGAGCTGAGGAGTGGCCGGTGAGCACCACGGAAGTGACGGGAACGATCACCACGAAGGTTCCGGCGCGGCTAGATCGTTTGCCCTGGTCACGATGGCATTGGATGATCGTGATCGGGCTCGGCACGGTCTGGATCCTGGACGGTCTCGAAGTCACGATCGTCGGAAATATCTCCGGTCAGATGAGCATGCCGGGTAGCGGCATCAACATAACGCAGAGCCAGATAACGGGATTCGGCGCCGCGACCTACGTGGCCGGCGCGTGCATCGGCGCCCTGTTCTTCGGGTGGCTCACCGACCGGTTCGGCCGGAAGAAACTATTCATGATCACCCTGGGGGTATACCTCGCGTCCACCGCCATGACCGCGCTGTCCTTCGCACCGTGGTGGTTCTTCCTGTTCCGCTTCCTGACCGGATTCGGCATCGGCGGGGAGTACGCCGCGATCAACTCCGCTATCGACGAGCTGATCCCGAGCCGCCACCGGGGCATGATCGACATCGTCATCAACGGCACGTACTGGGCTGGCGCAGCGGCCGGCGCGCTGCTGACGGTGCCAGCGACCAACCTCCTGCCGGTCAACGTGGGATGGCGGGTGTGCTTCGGCGTCGGCGTCGTACTGGGGCTGGTGATCCTGCTGGTCCGGCGGAACGTCCCGGAAAGCCCGCGATGGATGTTCATCCACGGCCACGCCGACCCGGCCGAAGTGCTGGTGGCCGGCATCGAGGAACAGGTCGAGAAGGACACCGGGGAGGAGCTGGCCGAGCCCCGCGAGTCGATAACGATCAGGCAGCGCAAGACCATCGGCTTCCTGACCATCGCCCGGACCATGATCAAGCTGTACCCCCGGCGCACCGGCCTCGGCCTCTCACTGTTTATCGGGCAGGCGTTCCTCTATAACGCGATCACCTTCGGGTACGCGCAGATCCTGGCGGAGTTCTTTCACGTCAAGACCAATCCCGGCTACTACTTCGCGGTGATCGCGGTCGGGAACCTCTTCGGGCCGCTGATACTCTCCCGGTTCTTCGACTCGATCGGCCGCAAGCCGATGATCGCGGGCACCTACATCCTGTCCGGTCTGCTGCTGCTTGGCACCGCTTACCTGTTCGATCAGGGGGCGCTCGACGCGACCACGATGACGCTGTGCTGGTGCATCGTCCTCTTCTTCGCGTCAGCTGGCGCCAGTTCGGCGTACCTCACCGTCAGCGAGGTCTTCCCGCTGGAGACGAGGGCCCTGGCCATCGCGTTCTTCTACGCGATCGGCACCGCGGCCGGCGGCATCAGCGGCCCGCTGATCTTCTCCACCCTGGTGGCCACGGGGAAGGTATCGGACACCGTCATCGCGTTCTCGATCGGCGCCATCCTGATGATCCTGGGCGGGGTAGCCGAGCTCTTCCTGGGGGTCAAGGCCGAGCGGCAGAGCCTCGAATCCATCGCGCAGCCGCTGACCGCCGAGGACGCCGAAGCCGACGGCCGCGGGGACGAGCGGGGGGAGCTTCAGCGGGCGTGAGCGCGATCTGCCGCATCTGACCCGCGGGCAGCGGACAGGGTCGCGAGCAGCGGACAGGACTACGAGTGGCGGGAGCGAGTAGTGGGACAAGGGCTGCTGCGAGTGGCGGGAGCGCGATCAGTGGCCAAGGACTGCGAGTGGCAACACAGAGCTGCGAGTGGCAACACAGGACCGCGAGCAGCGGCACAGGACCGCGGGCAGCGGGACACGACGCTAGCGAGGAGGAACCTGGTGATGAGCGTGGTAGTAGGCGTCGACGGCACGGCAGCTTCCCGGGCGGCGATCCGGATAGCCGCGCAGGAGGCGCGCTACCGGCAGGCGCTGCTGATCGCCGTGATGGCTTACAGCAGCGAGCGCACGCTCGGAGCTCCGGCGGGCCAGCCAGTCGCCACTCTGAGCACCGGCCTGGACCAGCGCAGCGCGGCCGAGGCGAGCCTGCGTGATCTCCTCGCCGACGCGCTGGGCTCGCAGGCCGATCACGTCGAGCTGCGGGTAGTGGCCGGGATCGCGGGACGGCAGATCGTGGAAGCCGCCAGGGAGGCCCGCGCGCAGCTCATCGTCCTGGCGACCCGCGGCAGCATGTCCCTGCTGCTCGGAACGGTCAGCCAGTATGTACTACGCAAGGCGCCATGCCCCGTCATGGTCGTGCCGGCCGCAGTTAGCGCCGGCTGACTGCCCCGGTACGCCGCCTGCAGTGGAAGCCGGCTGCCGCGGTACACGCCGGCTGCGAATGCGCCTTGGTGTGACGGGTAGCCCGACCGGCCTGATGGCTCAGGCGTAGCCGGACCGGCTGATCGCTCGCACTGCCCGACCGGCCTGATCGCTGAGGCGTAGCCGGACCGGCCTGATCGCTCGCACTGCCGGACCGGCTGATTGCTCAGGCGCTGCATCCTGCGCATCAGTAGTCACACCAGTATCGAACTCAGATCAGCGGTTAGCCTTTTGCCGGTTCCAGCCGGACAAAAGCCAACCGCTGATGAGTCTGGCCGCTAACCACTGATGAACCTGGCGGCCGGATGCTTCGGAATCGGCAAAAGCAGTCGGCAAAGCGCTGGCGGGCGCCCCAGAGGGACGCCCGCCAGCGGGAGATAGTCAGGACTGAGGGGAGAAGTCCTTCAGGCTGCTCCAGAATGTCCGGTATCGCTGGAGCGCGGTGCGCAACTGCTCGGTGTCCGTGCCGGTCCCCTGCCAGTCCGAGAGCAGGGCGTGCTGCCTTTCCTTAACGGAAACGACGAGCGCCTCGACGCAGTCGTCCACCAGGCCAGCAGCTTGCTCGACAGAGGCCCGCGGATCATCGACGAACATCGCCTGGATATCCGGCCACTGGCTGGCTGTGCCCGCACTATCCGCGTTATCCGGGGCGGCAGGGGATTCGCGGCCTGGTCCTCCATCCGCCGCTCCTCTCGGGACGGCTGCCGCCGGTGCCGCTCCAGCCGGGACGGCTACTGAGGGGGCGTCTGCCGCCGGTGCCGCTCCAGCCGGCACCGATGCTGCAGTGGCGGAACCGGATGCGGGCATTCCGGCCGCCGTGTCGTCTTCACTGCGGACAACCTGATCGTCGTCGGAAGCTAGGCGGTCTTCCGGAGCTACGCGATAGTCACCCGACGCGACCTGATCGTCGTCGCGCACCGGTTCGCCTTCCAGTACCGCCTGCTCGTCGTCAGGCACGCCGTCTCCCGGCGACGTCCGGCCATTGCCCAGCACGATCAGGTCGTCGTCCCGCGGGTCATCGACGGGCGGCACCCGGCTGTTATCCAGCACGATCGGGTCCTCGCCCCGTGCTTCGTCGTCCGGTGCCGCATGGTGGCGGCCCGGCTCGCCGATTGGTGCAGTCATCGTGAGCTCCTCGGTGCCCGTCGTGCGGGGATGTCAGCTCGCTCATCGCCGATAGCGGCTCGCTCATCGCCGACCTGCCCGTCGGCCGCCACCACGGGCACCTGGGCTTCGTCTAGCTGTGCCTCATCCTGGGCTCGGCCCTCCTCGGGCACCTCGGCCTGAACTCGGCTCTCCTCGCCGGCCGCCGCGAGATCCTGCGCAGCGTCCTGATCAGCTGGCCCGGTGCCTTCGGCGGAATCGCCGAGGAGCTCCCGGAACAGCGCGCGATAGTGAATCATGGCTTGCCGCAGGTCCTCGGTGGAGGCGGTACCGGCGGCAGCACTTGCGCTGATCTCCTCGGCCGCCCGGTAGCGACTGAGCGTCTGCGCATGCTCCACGGACAGGTCGGCCAGCACCTGGTCGTGATCTTCGGTCGGGTAGCCTCGCTCGCTCATGACGGCGACGACGAGCACCTGAGACGCTGCAACTGCTTCGCCCGGCGCATCGACGAAGCGCTCCTGGAGAGTGGCCCACTGGTCCGCGTAGGTCGCTCGCGCCGACGGAGTGAGCGGGCGTATGTCCAGCTCCCGGACCCGCCGCTGCCGCTCCGCGAGTTCCGATTCGGCCTTGAGCTTGCTGTCGTGCTCGCCGACTAGCCGATCATACTCCGGGCCGAAGCGCTGCTGAAGGCGACGGCGGCGTGCGGCCGCCATGAGGCCGATCACTACGGCGGCGATCACGATAATGGCTACGACGATGACCAGGATGATCCCGGTAGACACGATAATCACCTGCTTTCGGTATGAGGTCCTGTGCGCAGTGCCCCTGATGAATGACCTCAAACTCTCATCCAGGCCAATGCACGGCACCGGGCGAAGAGCCTCGGCCACTGGGCAGCCCCCTTTAGCAGAGACCGCTGAGCGGCCACGTTTAACGCAGGCGCCCCGGGTACGGGTTACTCCCGGGGGACGGTTTACATAGCGGGCACCGACGGGAGGGGCTCACACGCCCTGCGTGGCCCGCACACCACTGAAGTGAAGTGGGTGGTCAAGGTGTGGTGGATTTACGTCGTCGTGGTGTTGCTACTGGTCGCCGGGATCTACGCGTTCCTGCAGCTGGTCGGTTTCCGGACCCAGATGCTGACCCGCAGGAGCACCAGGACGGCGGAAGACATGTACGAGAATTACGCCGACTCGCCCGGCAAGCAGAAGCGCTATGCCAGGAGACGGGGCGGAGAATGGCGAGACGAGGAACCGAGCCGCCAGAACGAGGAACCGGGCAGCCAGCCAGTGCCGCCCAGCTGATTCTGGCGATCTCTGTCAGTGCAGCGCAACGGCGGTAACTCGCCGCTGATCGAGTGCTGGCAGGTTTCGAGGCAGGGGCCCCTACTGCGGCCCGAATGCCTGCGCCCACTGCTTCATGGCCTGCTTCTCGAGCATGAGCGCGTCGCGCTGGCAGCCTTCGTACAGGAGACCGAAGCTGAACGCGTTCTCGCCGGCCAGGTGTGCTCGTACCCCGATCTCCCGCGCCGTGTCGCGTGCGACCACGGCATCGTGCTGATCGCCGAGCGTCCCTTGGAGCTTTTTCATCCGCCGTACGGACCGGCGGTACTTCTTCCGGTCCGCCAGAGCTGCCGCCTCGGCCGCATACCGGGCATCCTTCGCCGCCTTCCGGGTCTCGTGCATGGCGAGTTCCCTGGCCGGCCCGGCGGCCGTCTGGGCAGCCCGTCGGGCGCGCCTGCGCACCCGCCGTCTCGCGCGCCTAACGGCCGCAGGCAGCACCTCGGCTGCGGGCCGGTGCGCCTTCGCCGCGGGCAGCGGGCCACCGAAAGCCTGATCCAGGTCGTTCAGCAACGCGATGAACCGGCTGGAATCCAGTGCCGCCAGCAGTGACACGCGGGCGGAGGCCGCACGTGGGGCAAAGTGAGCGCCGACCCGCGCTTGGACCGGCCCCATCAGCAGATCCACGGGCACCTCCGCCAGCCTGGCGTGCAGATACGGGGCGAGTACCTCATTGTCGCGCGCCTCGCCAAGGACACCACCGAGCCACTTGAGCTCTGCCCGGAGCCGCCCGGCGTCCGGCAGGTCCAGGATCTGCGTGAATGACTTCAGGGCGCTGCGCAGCCGGCGGGTGGCAACTCGCATGTCGTGGACTGAATCCGGCTCGTCACGCCGGATCATAGGGTCGAGCGCCTGCATGACGGCGACCTGAGACCGCGCATAGGCGAGCACGACATCGCCAGCCGCCGAATGGAGCGTCAGCTTGCTCCCGCCCTCTGGCGCGGGCAGCTGATCGGCTAGCGCTCTTTCCAGCTTTGCCGCGTACCCGGCGGGGCGCAGCCCGCTGCGGCGGAGCCGCTTGTCGGCCGCCCTCAGCAGGCGCGGGCCGCCGTCAGCCAGTTCGACCTCCACCTCCCGCCAGTGCGTCAAGGTCGTGGACTCTCCCATCGTGCGCGCCGAGACGTCGTCGGTCGCTACCTCTGCCAGCACGGCGCCCGACGCATCCAGGAGTACACGCGGACGCCGCACGGTCGTGATCAGTGCTACCGGCGCCAGCGCTTGCCCGCGGGCATACGCCCGGACAAGCGTGGCTAGCTCGGCGGGCACGCGCCGGCCCGCCCGGCCGAGCGGCAAGCGGATCTCGCGGCGCGAGCCGGCTTCCAGCGGAAGTTTCAGGTGCCACCCGGCGTCGCCACCGCCGTGGCGCCTTCGCAGCGTGACCCCGGCGCGGACGAGACGCAGGTCGGAGGTGTCGTAGTAGTCGGCTTCGAGCTTCTGCTCAGCTAGGTCCGACTCCTGCGAAACCCCGGGCAGGTCACCAAGGCACGGCAACGCGGCGCCTTGCTCGAACTCGTACTTATTCTCAGTTTCCCGCACTTCGGCAGCCATGCGCGACTCACTACCCGCGCAGCTGGAGATAACCCATACGGAGCGCTCGCCATCACGGTCGGCTGTTCCTAGACGCTCTCCAGCCGGTGGTACGCAACCTGAGCAGAGGTTATTCCTCGAAGTATTCCTCGATCGTTTCCGATCCGGGCTGCAGTGGGACGTCAGGCTCGGCGATGTCGGACTCCGGGGCCACGTCCTCCACGGTAGGCGGGCCGGGATTCAGCACGTACGGGGCGTTGGGAGCCTCCTCGACTGTGCGGACGAGTCCTCCCCGCGGGGTCCTCCTGACCACTACACGCTTGCGCAGCCAGCCGTATCCGCCCCGCGGGATGAAGAACCCCACGACCCCCGTCACTATGAGCACCCAGCCCACTACCTGCAGGTCCAGGAACCGGAGGTGGGCAGTGACCGCGAAGGCCAAGATCGCGCCGATGGCCACCAACGTCAACGCAGTGGCGGTCTTCATGCCTTTCCCTTCATCGAACACTCATGCGATGAGATTCTCACGGCTGCCCCCTCGTTGTCATTACCTCGTCCTGAGCGTGTCCGAGGGGCGCAATACCTGGCGGCCCCGCCCACCGTTCGGGCGGGGCCGCCAGGTATCAGCCGCGAGTGATGGCCTGGCGTGCCAGGAACGCGCAAATCCAGACTGGCCAGGCGCCTACTTGCTGGGCTTCGGCGCCGTGCACGAGATCTTCGGATTCACGCCGAAGTAGTTCAGCGGGCCCGCGACTATCGTCAAGGCGATAGTGCCCGCTTTGACGCAGCTGTTGACGGGTCCGTTGTAGTAATGGCGTTGAGCGCCGGCGATAGCGCCAATGGCCAGCCAAATAATGAGCAACACTGCTCCGAAGCGCATTACTACCTCCGAATGAGTATACCGGCTTTGATAACCAATTTTGTGACTATAGCCACATTATTTAAGCAGGTGCTGATCTTCCTGTCACTGCGCCAGCCAGATTGGCTGTCGCCAGCCACGGGCGCCGGCCGGGGCGCCGGGAACCCAGACGCGATCTGGCTCACCTCGACCGGCCTCCTAGCTCATCCCGGGCACTGCCCGCGCACCGTGCGCGCGGCCACAGGTGTCCGCATGCCGCACCGCCAAACATGCACGGCGCGAATGGGCATGCCTACCCGGGGTACGTGCAGCGCTTATCCGGCTGGATCAGCGACAGGGAAGGAGTCCCGGCCATGCCAAGAGCACAGATCAAGGACGAGAAGACGTACCAGGAGCTGCGTAAGCATGGCGCGAGCAAGGAGAAGTCGGCGCGGATCGCAAACGCGTCGGCCCGCACCTCGCGTCATGCAGTCGCCGCAAAGGGAGGCAAGAGCCCGTCCTACACCGACTGGAGCAAGGCGGACCTGCTCCGGAGGGCCAGGGAGATCGGCATCAAGGGCCGTTCCTCAATGAACAAGAAGCAGCTGATTGGCGCGCTGCGCAACCACTGACAGCTACCGCGCGGCCGGACTCGCCTGCCTCGCTCTGCACCAGGCGACTGCACGGCGCGCTGAGCGGCCTGGCGGCCATGAGTTCGCCGTCATGACGGAACCTCTGTACTGCACCGGCTCACAGCGGCAGCCGCTCGCGCCGGTGCCCGACGAAAGGACGAACCATGGCCGTCACCGCATTCGGTGATCTTCCGCTGGCCGACCGTGATCGTGAGTGGGATGGCGCGGCCGCGGAAAAACGCGTCCGGAAATGGGCCGGTGCCGAGGATGAGCCGAATGCGAAATACCGCGACGCGCACGTGTGGTACGACGCGGAAAACAAGGATAATTTTACTGCCTACAAGCTGCTCATCGGCGATGTCATCAGCGGCCGGCTGGTCGCGGTCCCGCGGGGCATTATGGCTGCCGGTAACGTCATGCAAGGATCCCGGGGCGGGGTGGACCTCCCGCACGACGATGTCGGCCGGGTGAAAAGCCACCTGGCGAAATATTACAAGAAGATGGGCGACGACGCCCCGTGGGAGCGCGGCTGACCCGCGGCTGCTGAGCTGCCGGGCCGTGCTGCGGCACGGTGCCCCTGTCATTCTTACCGGGAGAGGCACCGCGCCGGCCGGCGCGAGCCGACGCGAGGAGACCAAATGACCGGGCCGCAGCCTGACCCATCCGCAATTCCCGTTCCCGGCAGCGCTGGCGTTACCGTTTCCGCCGAGGCGGCCACGGCGCCGAACGGGACGCGTGATGGCGCCCCCGTTATCCCGCTGGCGGCCGGCCAGGCTACTTTTCACGGCCGGGATCCTGACAAGGTGCTCGGGTCCGCCGTCGCGGAGTCCACGCCCACCAAGTGCCAGGCCCGTACCAGGCTCTACCGCCACGGCGAACTAGAGCTGGAGGGCTTCCCTGTCGCTGATATCAGCGAGCACCTGAAACACGACTCTGCGGTCGTCTGGCTGGACCTGCGCGACCCGGACCGCGAGGACCTGGCCGTCCTGAGCGCGGAATTCGGCCTGCACCCGGTCGCGGTGGAAGACGCGGTGCACGAGCACGAGCGCCCGAAGCTTGACCGCTACCGCAGTCACCTATTCCTTGCGGCCTACGCGGTCCAGCTTGATACCGCCACCGGCGAGCTTGCCACCAGCGAGCTGGCTGCCTTCATCACGCCGCGCGCCCTGATTACCGTCAGGAAAGACGACAGGCTGGACATCGGCGCCATCGTCTCCTACTGGGACGCCAGCCCGGACCTGGCCGGGGCAGGCGTCGGCTACCTGCTGTACGGCCTGATCGACAGTGTCGTCGACGGGCATTTCGCTGCGGTCCAGGCCCTCGATGACACGATCGAGGGCCTGGAAGACCAGCTCTTCGATGAGAACTCCCGGGGCACCGACCTGCAGCGGCGCACCTTCGAGCTGCGCAAGAGCCTGGTACTGCTGCGCCGGGTGGTGCTGCCCATGCGCGAGGTCGTCAATGCGCTGATGCGCCGTGACCTGAAAATCGTCGATGACTCACTGCAGCCGTACTACCAGGACGTTTACGACCACGTACTGCGGGCGACCGAGTGGACGGAGAGCCTGCGGGACCTGGTGACGACGATCCTGGAGACGAACCTGACGATCCAGAGCAACCGGATGAACGTCATCACCAAGAAGGTCACCAGCTGGGCGGCGATCATCGCGGTGCCGACCTTCGTTACCGGTTTCTATGGCATGAACGTTCCCTACCCTGGCTTCAGCCAGCATTCGGGGGTGCTCATCTCCGTAGCCGTCATGATCATCGCCGCAGTTACCCTCTGGGTCGTCTTCAAGCGCAAAGACTGGCTGTAATCCTTCTCCGCCGGTGTAGCCAGGCCGGGTATGGGTAGCGCCCTGACTCGCTGTCGATGGCCCGCCGGAGAGGATGACCAAGCAATGACCCGTTACGGCTACTTCCTGTCCTCCGAGGAGTACCCGCCTGAGGAACTCGTGCGGCAGGCGCGGCTGGCCGAGGAAGCCGGGTTTGACGGGCTGTGGATCTCAGATCATTTCCATCCATGGCTCGACGAGCAGGGCGAGAGCGGCTTCGTCTGGTCCGTTATCGGGGCGATCTCGCAAGCGACATCATTGCCCGTCACCACGGCGGTGACATGCCCGCTGGTGCGCGTGCACCCGGCCATCATCGCCCAGGCGGCTGCCACGTCAGCGCTGCTGACCGGAGGCAGGTTCAGCCTTGGCGTGGGCACCGGCGAGGCGCTCAACGAGCACATCCTGGGTGATCAGTGGCCGCCTGCGGAACGGCGCATGGAGATGCTCGAGGAAGCGGTGTACGTGATCAGGGAACTGCTGACCGGGCAGCTCATCAGCCACGCCGGGGACCACTACACGGTGGACACTGCCCGGCTGTACTCAGTACCGGCCAGTCCGCCGCCGATCTACGTCTCGGGCTTCGGCGAGAAGTCCGTCAAGCTGGCGGCCCGTATCGGCGACGGCTACATGTGCGTGCAGCCGAACGCCGACTTCGTCCGGCTCTACCGCGAGTCCGGCGGCGGGGACCGGCCGGTCCAGGGCGGGCTGAAGGTCTGCTGGGGTCCTGATGAGGCCAAGGCGCGTGCGACGATGCACCGATTGTGGCCAACGGACGCGATCCCCGGCGAGGCGATGCAGCTGCTCCCCACGCCCCGCCATTTCGGCGAGCTGGTGCCGCTGATCTCGGGGGACATGATCGAGGCGGCGTGCGGGCCGGATCCATCCGAGCATGCCCGGAGCGCCCGCGCTTTCACTGACGCCGGCTTCGACGAGGTCTATATCGGGCAGGTCGGCGGCGCGCCGGACGAGTTTTTCGAGTTCTACGCCGAGCAGGTGCTGCCGCGCCTGCGGGGAGAGTGACGCAGCATGACCAGACGCACGGCGGCGGCGCTCTTCGATGTTGACGGTACGCTTGTCGACAGCAACTACCTGCACGCAGTGACCTGGTGGGATGCGTTCCTCCAGGCCGGGCACGAGATCCCGATGGCGCGCATTCACCGGGCCATCGGAATGGGCTCAGACCAGCTGCTGGATGAGCTGCTGCCCGACGATCGCGAGCGCGACGACGATGCCGGGATCCGGACCGCTCATAGCGCTCTCTACGCGACCTACTGGTCCCGGCTCAGGCCGCTGCCGCACGCCGCCGAGTTGCTGCGGGCATGCAAGGAGCGCGGACTGCGGGTGGTGCTGGCCAGCTCGGCCGATGAGCGGGAGTTCGCGGTCCTCCGCGCAGCGCTCGACGCCGAGGACGCGATCGACGAGGCGACGTCGTCGGCCGACGTCGAGCGCAGCAAGCCGGCCGCCGATCTGGTGCAGGTCGCCCTGGACCGGGCCGGCGCGAGCGCCGCGGAGGCCGTCTTCGTCGGGGACACTGTCTGGGACGTCCGGGCGTGCCAGAAAGCGGGCGTTCGCTGCATCGGCCTGCTGAGTGGCGGTATCGGCCGGGATGAGCTGGTCGGCGCGGGCGCGGCGCAGGTGTACGACGGTCCGGCAGAACTGCTCGCGGCACTCCCGGAGAGCCTCCTCGGGAGCTAGCCGTGACCAGGGCCGACCTGCAGATCGGCATCTACGCCGCTGGAGGCTGCCTGGACTGCATGGATGTCCTCCCGGCCGGGCGGGTCCGGCGGCATTGGCGAGACCGGCTGGCTGGCGGAAGGCGCTGCCGGAGGCTGCCTGGACTGCAGGATGTCCTCCCGGCCGGGCGGGTCCGGCGGCATTGGCGAGACCGGCTGGCTGGCGGAAGGCGCTGCCGGAAGCTGCCTGGACTGCAGGATGTCCTCCCGGCCGGGCGGGTCCGGCGGCATTGGCGAGCTGGGCTGCTGGCTGGATGGCACGAGATCCTCCTTCGACTGATCACGGGACCTGCGCATCGCATTCCGTAACTGCGCAGCATCCGCCGTGCGACCAATTTATATCGTATCACGATATAAATTGCCATCGGCGTGCAGGAGCCGCGCTGGCCGTTCTTGCAGAAGCCGCACGCGATGTTGAACGACAGGCAGACCCGGTCGCTGACCTTGATGGCTCGGGGCAAGAGTGACGTAAGCCAGCAATGCCACGGGCCGGCCGCGATCGATCGCGGCCGGCCCGTGGCATTCAGGATGTGTGAGTCATGCCCTGCGCAGGAACATGATGGCGAGCACGATGATCACGATGACGACGACAGTTCCCAGGCCGATGTACATGGCTGACTCCTCTCTGCGGTGTCTTTGACATGGGCGGGCCGCGCGGCGGACGGCAGCCAGGCGCGCGTGGCGCGATTCATCACGTGCGGCGCCTCCTCTCGTGGCTGGGAGCTCGCAGTACCCGGCAGCTTGCGCTTCATGCACGAATGCTGCGCCGGGATGCGTCGCGGTCTGGTCGCCCATCGAGACACCTGCCAGGCCGGCACCTGTTCCACGTCGGACGCCAGCCCTTCCGGGCGCTCCGCCCTGTCGATGGCGCAACGGGCAGCGCGCCCGGGGGACTGGTACGAGCCCGCAGGCTCCGGTCTAGTCCGGCCCGGCCACGGCTATCAGCTCTCTCTTGCGGTGAATGAGTTGGCCGCCGGCGGGTAGAGGTGCGCGCCATGAGCTGACCTGGGCCCGTCGGCCGGGTTAACCAGCTATAGCCAGGAGGATCACTGATGGCCGCGATGACAGTCGCCGATTACTTGCTCCAACGACTGCGCGACTGGGGCGTAGAGAAGGTCTTCGGCTTCCCCGGTGACGGCATCAACGGCCTGCTCGCCGCCTGGGGCCGGGCGGAGAACAGCCCGAAATTCGTGCAGGCCCGGCATGAGGAGATGAGTGCCTTCGAGGCTGTCGGCTATTCGAAGTTCACCGGTCGTCTCGGCGTGTGCGCGGCGACCTCAGGGCCGGGCGCGATCCATCTTCTTAACGGCCTGTATGACGCGAAGCTCGACCACGTCCCGGTCCTGGCGATCGCCGGGCAGACCAGCCGCTCCGCGATGGGCGGCTCCTACCAGCAGGAAGTCGACCTGCTGAGCCTGTTTAAGGACGTCGCCAGCGATTACGTGCAGATGATCACCGTCCCCGAGCAGCTGCCGAACGTGCTGGACCGGGCCATCCGGGTGGCGCTGGCCGAGCGGGCACCGGTCGCGATCATCATCCCGTCTGACGTGCAGGAGCTTGAGTACTCCGGACCAACGCACGAGTTCAAGATGGTGCCGTCCAGCATCGGCACCGACTGGCCGGTGGCGGTGCCGGGCGATGCCGCGATCGGCCGGGCCGCGGAGATTCTCAACGCCGGGCAGAAGGTGGCGATCCTGGCCGGCTCGGGTGCCCGTGGCGCACGCGCGGAACTCCAGCAAGTTGCTGAGCTGCTCGGCGCCGGGGTGGCCAAGCCGTTGCTGGGCAAGGACGTCCTCGCTGACGATCTGCCCTATGTCACCGGCTCGATCGGCCTGCTCGGGACGCGGCCGAGCTACGACATGATGAGGGACTGCGACACGCTGCTGACGGTGGGCTCTAGCTTCCCTTATACCCAGTTCCTGCCTGCCTTCGATCAGGCTCGCGCGGTGCAGATCGATATCGATGCCAAGTACATCGGCATGCGCTATCCCTATGAGGTCAACCTCGTCGGGGACGCCGCCGCCACGCTGCGGGCGCTCATACCGCGCCTGCAGCGCAAGCAGGACCGGGCCTGGCGTGAGGACATCGAGGCCAAGGTCGCGCGCTGGTGGCAGGTGATGGAGGCCGAGGCCATGGTCGACGCCGACCCGGTCAATCCGATGCGGCTGTTCGCCGAGCTGTCATCCCGGCTGCCCGGCAACGCGATCATCACCGCCGACTCCGGCTCGTCGGCGAACTGGTACGCCCGGCAGCTGAAGTTCCGCGATCACATGCGCGGCTCGCTGTCGGGGAATCTGGCCACCATGGGACCCGGGGTGCCGTACGGCATCGGCGCTAAGTTCGGCTGCCCGGACCGGCCGGTCATCGTGTTTGCCGGCGACGGCGCGATGCAGATGAACGGCCTCGCCGAGCTGATCACCATCAAGCACTACTGGCGGGAATGGACCGATCCGCGGCTCATCATCGCGGTCCTGCACAACAACGACCTCAATCAGGTCACCTGGGAAATGCGCGCAATGGAAGGCGCGCCGAAGTTCACCGAGTCCCAGGTGCTGCCTGATGTCGACTACGCAGCCTTCGCCGCCAGTCTCGGGCCTGCACGGCATTAATGTCGACAAGCCTGATCAGCTAGGCCCGGCATGGGAACGAGCGCTGTCCGCTGACCGGCCTACCCTGCTGGATGTCCGGACCGACCCGGACGTGCCGCCGATCCCGCCGCACGCCACCTTCGAGCAGGCCAAGGACGCCGCCATGGCCCTGCTGAAGGGTGACGAGAACCGCTGGGGCGTGATCAAGGAGGGCCTGAAGACCAAGGCCCAAGAACTCCTGCCCGGCAACGACAGCTGACGATCGCCGCCTGAGGAGAACCTGCTCAGGATCCGCTTAGAACGGAGACGGGGCATGCCGCGGCTGCGCCGTAGCGACACATCGGCCGCTGGCCTGCGGCGGATACCGCGCGGCCGCGGCTTCCAGTACCTCACTGCCGCGGGCAGCCGGCCGGATCCCGCTGACCTGGACCGGATCCGGCAGCTCGTGATTCCGCCCGGGTGGGCGGACGTCTGGATCTGCCCGCATGCCAACGGGCACCTGCAGGCGACCGGCGTGGACGCGGCAGGCAGGCGGCAGTACCTGTACCACGCCGAATGGCGGGTGAGGAGAGACCGCGAGAAACACGACCACGTCCTTGCTGTGGCGGCCAGCCTCCCGGCGGCCCGCGAGATCGCCAGCACTCAGCTCGCCCGCCGGGCCTTGTCCAGGCAGCGGGTGCTGGCAACCGCGTTTACCCTGCTTGACGTGGGCTTGTTCCGCATCGGCGGTGACCGCTATGCGGAGGAGAACGGCAGCTACGGCCTGATGACGCTGCAGCGCGACCACGTCCACTGCACCCGGGACGGGCTGGTGTTCGAGTACCCGGCGAAAAGCGGCAAGGAACGGATGCTCGTGATCGCTGCCGCACCAGTGCGAACGGTCGTCTGCACGCTGCGCCGCAAGCGCCCCCCGGGCCAGCGGCTGCTCGCCTACCGGGACCGCGGCGGCTGGCGCGAGCTGGACAGCGGCGACATGAACAGCTACCTGCGGGACCTGTTCGGCCAGGAGGTCAGCGCGAAAGATCTCAGGACGTGGCACGCTACTGTGCTCGCCGCAGTAGGGCTGGCAGTTTCCGGCCACGCGGCCGCCTCGCCGTCCGCGCGCAAGCGCGCGGTGAGCCGCATCGTCAGTGAGGTCGCGGACTACCTGGGGAACACTCCGGCGGTTTGCCGGCGCTCCTACATTGACGGGCGGCTGATCGACCGCTATCTCGACGGCGAGACGGTCCGCTTCCCGATGGACCGGCTCGGTGCGGGCGTCCGGCCGGGTTGGCCAGCGACTCAGGGCGGCTTTGAGGCCGCGGTAATCCGGCTGCTCAATGAATAATGTGGGCGGCCAGTGAACTGCGATTACCCGGGAGGCCAGGATGGCCGAACCAGACCTGCAAGCTGGCCGGGGACGGCCGCTAGGTAGCCGGCTGCTGTCCGAACTGGACCGGCGGACGTCACGTCCGCTGACCGCGCTGGCCATCGTCGTCGCGGCCATCGTGTGGATCATCATCAGTGTCGCCATCGGCTTTCCCGCGCGCTGGGAGAGCATCTTTCAGAGCCTGGTCGCCGCCCTGACCCTGGCCATGGTTTTCGTCATCCAGCACACCCAGGCGCGCCAGCAGGCAGCGACCCAGCGCAAGCTCGATGAGATCCTGCAGGCGCTGCCCGGTGCCGACAACGCCCTGATGACGCTGGAGCATGCCTCCGACGACGAGTTGCGCGCTACCGGTGACGCGCATCACGAAATCCGCGAGGCCGCGCTAGGCGAGGACGGAGATGGCAGCCTGAAGGCGTGAGCGGGTGGGCGCGCACCCGAGCGGCTGACCGAACATGAGTGGCTAGACGAGCTCGCGGCAGTGATCAGCTTGCGCTGCCGTCACTCGCGGATTCTGCCACCTGCGCAGATTCCGCGGGGCGGCCGGATTCCGCGGGCGGTGCAATCTCCTCAGGTGTCCGCGGCGTGTCAGGGCCGGCCTTGGTCCCGCGCGGCCGGTCGGCAAAGGACACCCTGACGTGCTGTTCTTCCCGTCGCTGGTTCTGCAGCGCCTGGAGTGCCATCGCCGCCCGGTCGGCCTCCGTCAGCGGCGGCTGGACGATCGAGCGCGGCCACAGCCGGCGCGCGAGCACGACATTCACCTCGGCCGCATAAACCGTCACCTGCACGCCGAGGTAGATCCATGCGACCAGGCCGAGCACGATCGCGAACGCGCCATAGACCGAGTCGCTATGCAGATAGTGATGGACCAGATAGGTACTGAGCGCCTGCAGCAGCGTCCAGGCCATACCGCCGGCAATCGCGCCGGGGACGAGAGCCCGGCTCGGCACGCCCTTCGGTGTCAGCACGCGGAAACTGACGAAGTACAGCCCGACGTTCGCCACGACCGCGAGCACTTCCGCGAGCACAACAACGGCGATGGCGTTGTGGCCAAAAGTGTCAAGGCCCGCGAGCAGCGTCGTAACTATCACGACTGACCCGAGCACAGCGAGAAATATCACGGAGCGCGCGAGGCGCGGCAGGTATCCCGGCCGCGCCGGGCCCGGCAGGTTCCACACCTGCTCCATCGTGAACAGCGCTGCCTGGGCAAGCCCGGTCGCGCCCCAGAGCAACCCGAGCAATCCGACGACCAGGCCGAGCGCGCTCGAGCGCCGCAGCGCATGGATGCCGTTCAGCTGATGCCCGATCTGCCCAGGAAACTGGCTGGTAGCAGCGTTAACCACGTCATTTTGCAACGACGGATTGCCTGCCGCTACCAGGCCCAGGATCGTCACCAGAACGAGCAGCAGGGGGAAGACCGCGACAAAGGCTGAGTGCGCGAGGCTCGACGCCAGGGTGCCCCCGTTGTCGTCGCCGTATTTCTTGACGACGCCGAAGACGAACGCGGATGCCTTGTGCCGCTGCTGGACCGCGTCTACCCGCCGGATCCCGCGCTCGACCAGGTTCACCGCCGCGACCTGCCTTTCCGGCTAGCTGGTTTCGGCCGGCCCGCGGTCACGCGCCGGCGGCTCACCCGCCCGCAGGACAAGCATGGTCATATCGTCCCGCAGCTGGCCGCCGCAGAATTCCAGCGCGGCCTTCTGCATCCGCGCGGCCACCTCGGCGGGCGGCTTGCCGGCCAGCACGGCGAGTTCCTCGGTCAGCCGGTCCTCGAATGAGGTCAGGCCGGGACCGCGCGCGTCGGTCAGGCCATCGGTGTAGAAGAACAGCATGTCGCCCTTGGACAGCTCAAGTTCCTGCGCCTGCGGTCCCGGGTCGGGAAAGATCCCGAGCGGCAGGCCGCCGCCGTTCATCGTCTGCACCCGCCCGTCCGGGCGGACCAGCACGGGCAGCGGGTGCCCGGCGCTGCCGACAGTGACCCGCAGGACGCCGTCCCGCCACTGCAGGTGCGCAGCATCCGCCGTGACGAACCGGCCGCCGAATTCCTCGGCCAGCATTATCTCGTTGACCATGCGCAGTACCTCGGCCGGATCGGCGCACCAGTGCCCGGCGACCCGGATGGCATGCCGTGCGGCGGCAGTTACCGCCACCGCACCATCTCCCTTCCCGCAGACATCGCCGATCGCCACCCCCCAGCCGCCGGGCGTGCGGTACACGTTGTAGAAGTCACCGCCGGGCCCGGGCAGGCCGGTGGCGTCCTGGTGAGCCGCGGCGATCTCGACGCCGGGGATGGCGGGCAGCTCCGGCGGGCGCAGTCCCGCCTGCAGCGCATCGGCCACGTCAGCGCGCTGCCGCAGCATCCGGTCCACCCTGATCGCGAGCGCCAGATGCTCCCCGATCTCCTCCACCAGGCCGACGTCAGCCGTGCTGAAGTAACCTGCGCCGGTCCGCCTCGCGAGAGTCAGGGCGCCATAGGAACGCTCGCCGTCCGACAGCGGGACGGCGAGTACCGACGTCGCGCCCAGCAGCGCGAGGACTGGTATGCCGTCCGGGCCGGCGCCCAGCAAGCCGCCGTCCTCGGCGTGCGCGATCAGCAGGGAGCTGCCGGAGTCGTGCACCTGGCAGGGCGCGGAGTCCGGCTGGGGGTCGACACTCGCCACGGACCGGGCCAGCTCCGCGGACCGCTCGTCCTGCGGGCCGATGACGAACTGCCGCCGCAGCTGCCCCTGCCGTTCCACGTCGACGATGACCCAGGCGGCGAGCTTGCTGGCCAGCAGCCTGGCGCAGCGCTGCAGCATGACGGACTCGCTGACCGTGGCGTTCTCTAGCACCAGCCGGGTAGCCGCGCCCAGCAAGTCGAGCCGGCCGGTAGCCGTGCGGACCTCGGCGACGGACTGGTCGTCCAGGTGCGCTCGCGGAACCGGATCGGCCGACGGAACAGGACCGGCCGACGGGTCAGGACCGGCCGACGGGTCAGGGCCGGCCGACGGGTCAGGGCCGCTAGGCGGAACGGGGGTAGCTCGCGGACCCTTACCGGCTGTGTCCGGATGGCGGGCGGCCGCCGCCGGGCGGCCGCGACGGGCGGCCTCGGCAGCCGGGCCAGCGCGGGTCGCCGCGACAATCAGCTGGTCGGGTTCACCCGGCAGGCTGACCGGGCCGATATCGAGCACATTGGGCACCGGGCCCGCGGCGCCCAGCAGGCCGCACCGGACCTGCCGCGCCGCGCCGGTGCGCCGGGCGGCAGCGAGGTGGGTCTGCACGGCCGCGCGGGCCGGCAGCTCGACGAAGGCCGTGAACGGCTTTCCGGTGGCGTAACCGGGGGAAAAGCCGAGCAGGTGTCCGGCCCGCCGGTTAGCCCGCCGGACGGTGCCATCGCGGTCGAGCAGGAACAGCGGTACCGGCGCTTCCTGGAAAACCGCCTGCAGCAGCCGGCGGTCTCCCTGCTGCCCGGCGGCGAGCCGGTCGGTCGCCGACTCGGTGGCCGTCTGCGCCCGCAGCGCGGTCAGCGCGTCGATCGCCCCGTCCAGCTCGGCGAACGCGGCCTCAAGCAGCTGCGGCAGCTGCGCGCCGGGTAGCGAGGCGGCCTGCCGCAACTGCCCGCGACGCTCGGCCAGCCCGGAGATCTCGCTCTCCAGCCCCGGGCGACCAGGCGATTGCGGCATCGGCCACGTCCTATCTACTAGCTTTCCCTGACCACTACCGCTCAGGGAGGCCCGCAAACACCCAGCGGATTCTGGCAGTCAGTCTGGCATGTTTGGCGCCCGGGCCACGGGTACGGCAGGTGCCGTTCGACGTAGGGAGCTGACATGGCATCGTGGCAGTCCGCGTCCATCCGGACCGGGGCCATCTTCTGCTGGGCGTTCCTCGTCTGGGTGCTGCTGACCTGGACGCTGACCGCGGAGCAGCTCCTGTTCGGCGCCCTGGTGGCCGCCGCAACCGCCGTCGCGCTCGCGCCGCTGGGCAGCGCGGCGGGTCCCTGGCTGCTGCTCGACCCGCGCTGGCTGGCCGGGGTGATCTGGCTGCTCGCGGCGACCGGCGGCCGGATCGTCACGTCGAACGTGCGGCTCGCGCGGCGGATCTGGGACCCGCGCAGGCCGCTGACCAGCGGCATGGTGATCGCTGAAACTCGGCAACGGAGCGCTGGCGGACTCACCGCCATAGGCCTCATGACGTCGGTCGTGGTCGACAACCAGCTCGTCGACCTCGACCCGAGCCGTGGTCAGCTGCAGTACCACGCGGTCGCCGTCCCCGATGGCGGCCGGGCGGGCGCGTCGCGGGCTATCACCCGTCCGGCGGAGCGCCTGCTGAGGTTGCTGCGACCGCGATCGCGCCCGCGCGCAGGGGCGGGCAGGCAGTGACGGCGTTCTACGGGGCCGTCGCGATCGGGGAGGTCGCCATCGCGGCCCTGCTGCTGATCCGGCTGGCAGCGGGCCCCACGATCTCGGACCGCATCGTGGCCCTGAACACGATCTCGACGCAGGCGGCGCTCGCGGTGCTGTACTTCGCCGCGTTCGCGCGCCGCACCGTCTACGTCGACGTGGCGCTCTGGCTGGCGTCCTTCAGCTACCTGGGGGCCATCGTCTGGTCGCGGTACCTGGAACGAGGGCTGCTGTGAGAAGACGGGGGATGGCATGAGAGAAGGCATCGTTATCGCGCTGGCCGCCATCGGCGGATTCTTCTCGCTCACCGGCGCGGTGGGGATCCTGCGGATGCCCGATGTGTACTGCCGGATCCAGTGCTCCAGCATGGCGATCACGATGGGAGCGCTGCCGGTGCTGGCCGCGCTCGTCGTCGGGGAAGGCCCGGTCAGCACCTATGGCAGCCGTGCGCTGCTGGTCGCGGCGCTGCTGCTGGTGGTGAACCCGGCGGCATCACACGCACTGGCGCGAGCGGCCTACAAGGCGGGCATCCCGATGTGGCCTGGCGCCGTCACCGACCAGGTCAGGGAGCAGGCCGCCGCCGAAGCGGAAAGCGAGGCGCAATGAGCGCATTCTGGGTGCTCGATTATCTCCTCCTCGCACTCATCCTGACGTCGGCGGTGCTGGTAGTCAGGCTCCGGAACCTCAACGGCGCGGTGATGGCGCTGTCCGCGGCCGGCACGCTGCTGTCGGTCCTGTTCATCGTCCTTGGCGCACCGGACGTCGCGCATGCTGAGGTCGTGGTCGGCGCGATCGCGCTCCCGGTGCTCTATCTGCTGGCCATCGGCAAGTCACGGACCGTGGTCGATGATCCGGCACTTGATGAAACCGGCGAGCATGACAGCACAGCCGCCTGACCGCCGCGCGCGGCACGGAGGCGACCGAGCACGAGCCGCTCCACCGGCCCTGGCTGGGCGCGCTGATCGTGGCCGGCATGGCCGTCGCCCTGGCTGCGGCGATGGCAGGAATACCGCGCGAGCACGCGGCGCTGCCGGCCATCGCCCGGTACGCGCTCACGGTAGCGCTGCCGAAGTGGGGCCTGACCGAGCCGGTCAACGAGGTGGTCTACGGTACGCGCGGGTTCGACACCTTCGGCGAGACGTTCCTGCTGCTGGCGGCAATCATCAGCGTGGTCATGATCACCCGGCCGCGGGAGTCCCGGCGCGGGTACTTCGGCGAGGAGACCGCGGCGGGGCGAGAGCAGTCCGAGTCCGATCCGGCCGGGGCGGATGACGCGAGCGAGGACACCGCGCGCTCGGCAGAGCGCCGGGAGCAGGATGAGCGCCGCCCGGCGGATCAGGCCGGCCCGCGGACGCCGGACCGCACCCCGCTGGGCTCCCCCGCGCCGGAGACGGCGGAGACGATGACGGTCGTGGTCAGGACCGCGATCCGGCTGGCGCTACCGATCCTCGCGGTAGCGGGGCTCTACCTGGTCGCCTGGGGATACTCACCGGGCGGCGGGTTCCCCGGCGGGGCGGTCATCATGGGAATCGTCCTGCTGGCCTACGCCGGATTCGGGCACCGGAAGGTCAGCCGGGTGGTCCGGCCGGGCCTGCTGGAGGCGATCGAGATCGCCGGGGCCGCGGCCATCATCGGGACGGAGTCACTCGGCCTCGTGCTCAAGGGCTCGTTCAGTGCCAACTGGCTGCCGCTGGCAGCGCCGCGGACCATCCTTTCCGGCGGGGTAGCGCAGCTCTTCTCGGCCAGCGAGCTGATCGAGGTCGGCACCGGCCTGACCATCGCCGTCTTCGCGCTGCTCGCCATGGAGCACGACTGGGCGCCGGACAGGCAGGACGAAACCTCCGGGGGTCGGGGAGACGGCAGCCGGCCGGGTGGCTCGGGCCAACCGGGAGGCTCCGGCGGCTCAGGGGACTCCGGCGGCCAGGAAGGCCGACCCGGGGATGCCCGTGGCCAGTCCGGCGGCAGGGGCCGGCGGTGATCCTGGCGAACTACCTGACCTCCGCGGCAGTGTTCTGCATCGGCCTGTACGCGGTGCTGACCAGGCGCAACATGATCAAGATGGTGATGGGCCTGTCACTGATGGAGGCCTCCACCTACCTGTTCATGCTGTCGCTGGCCTACCGGGCCGGCTCCACCGCCCCGGTGCTGCTGAACCCGCCGCCCGGCGAGAGCATGCGGGCGCTCGCGCACGGCAACGTGGCCGACCCGGTGCTGCAGAACTTCTGCCTGACAGCGGTCGTGATCGGGGTGGCTGTCACCGCGGTTTTCCTCAGCGTGGTGGTGCGCATCGCGCAGCACTACCGGACGCTGGACTCCGGCAAGGTCAGGGAGATGCGCGGATGACAGCCGCCGCGCTGGCGGCCCTGCTGCCGCTGCCGGTTGCCCTGCCGATCGCCGGAGCCGTCGCGGCACCGCTGCTCGCGCGGATATCCGCCCGGCTGCCCGTCATCGTGTCGCTGGTCGCGCTCGGCGGCGCCGCCGCGGTCCTGCTGCTCGAGGCGCCCGCTGTCTTCGGCGGCCGGATCCTCGTGCACTACATGGGCTTCTGGAAGCCCGTGCGAGGTCACGCGCTCGGCATCGCGTTCGCCGCTGACCCGTTCGGGCTGCTCTTCGCCCTGACCGCGGCGGTAATCGGCGCCATCCTGCTGATGTACACGCTGTCCGAACTCGGCGGTCTCGGCCGCCGCGAGCTGGGCGGCTACGCGTGCCTTTTCCAGCTGCTGCTGGCCGCGCTGATCGGGGCGGCGCTGACCGCGGACCTGTTCAACCTCTTCGTCTGGTTCGAGGTCGCGGCGCTGGCCAGCTACGGACTGACCGGGTTCTTCCTGGAACGGCCGATCGCGCTGGAGGCCTCGTTCAAAATCCTAGTACTCACGACCCTGGCCAGTTTCAGCATCTTCATCGGCGTCGGGCTGCTGTACGCCAGGCACGGGGCGCTGAACTACGCGCAGCTGTATGTCGCGCTCCGCGGCCATGTCGCGGCGCCGGACCTGATCGCGCTCGGCCTGCTCATCGGCGGCTTCGCCACCAAGGCCGGGCTGGTGCCGTTCCACGGCTGGCTCGCGGATGCGCACACCGCGGCGCCCGGACCGGTCTCGGCGCTCTTCTCCGGCCTGATGGTCAACCTCGGCATCGTGGCGATCGTGCGGGTGGTGTTCCTTATCTACGGCCCGGGCAGCGCGCCGGTGCTCGGGCTGCTGCTGGTCGTCGGGCTGATCTCAGCCCTGCTCGGCGCCATACTTGCCCTCGCCCAGGATGACCTGAAACGGCTGCTGGCCTACGACACCGTCTCGCAGATGGGGATCCTCGCCGTCGGCCTGTCAACCGGCACCGCGACCGGAATCGGCGGCGCCATCTACCATCTCGTCAACCAGGCGCTGTTCAAGTCGCTGCTCTTCCTGTGCGCGGGTGCCATCGTGCACCGGACCGGGCTCACCAGGCTGTCCGAGATGGGCGGCCTGGCTCGCCGGATGCCGCTGGTCACGACGGCGTTTGTCATCGGCGCGCTGTCCATCGCGGGCATCCCGCCGTTCAACGGCTATGTGTCGCTGGGGCTGATCCACACCGGACTGCTCGACCAGCACGAGGTGGCCGCGTACATCCTGATGCTGATCGCCCAGGTGATCACCATCGCTGCGCTGGGCCGGGCAGCATGGCTGGCGTTCTTCCGTCCCCGGCAGGAGGGCCACGGGGAGCTGGAGCAGCTGCGGCCCGGCATGCTGGCGGGGCTGGCCAGCCTGGCCGGATGCTGCGTGGTGTTCGGCGTGGCCCCCGGGTTCTTCCTGGAAACCGTGATGGCCCCAGCGGTGGCCGGCCTGCTGCATCCGGCCCGGTATGCCAGCGCGGTGCTGTCGGGTGGTGGACGGCTGCCGGGCTTGTACATTCCGTTTGACTACGCGTCGCCTGGTGAGCTGGCTTCCGCCATCGCCGGCCTTGCCGTCGCCGGGGCGCTGGCCTGGGGCTACCTGCGGATCCGGGAACCCGCGCCGGTCCGCGTGCTGCGCGCCGCGCACAACGGGTCGGCCAACGACTATGCCGCCTACGCGGTCACCGGGACCCTCGCCGTGATCGCCGTCGTCAGCCTGGTGCGGTAGCGCTCACCGGACGGGCTCGCCGGGAGCGAGCCAGCGCTCCATGCAGGCGAGGAGTTCCTCGGTATCGACCGGCTTGGTGACGTAGTCGCTGGCGCCGGCGGACAGGCTCTTGTCCCGGTCGCCCTGCATGGCCCGGGCGGTCACCGCGATGATGGGCAGGCTCGCGAACCGCGGCATCGCCCTGATCGCGGTCATCGTCGCGTGCCCGTCCATCTCGGGCATCATCACGTCCATCAGCACGAGATCGATGTCGTCGCTGTCCTGCAGCATGTCGACGCCCTTACGGCCGTCGGGCGCGTGCACGACGGCCAGCCCGTAGAGCTCGAGGATGCTGGTGATCGCGAACACGTTCCGGACGTCGTCGTCGACGATCAGGACCTTCTTGCCGCGCAGGACGGGGTAGGCGCCGGGCTGGCCGGACGCAGCCACCTCACCGGGCGGCGCCGGCGGATCCTGTGCCCACCGCGAATCCTGTGCCCACCGCGGATCCAGGGCCGGCCGCAGCGGATCCGGGGCCAGCGACAGCGTTGGTGTCAGGCGGGGCGGCGGTCCGGCCGGCTGAAGCGCCTCATCCGGCCCGGCGGCGTCCGCCCGGCCGGACCGGACGGCGTCCGCCCGGCCGGACGGTATCGCGTCGGCCCGGCCGGACGCGACGGCGTCGGCCAGTCCCGGATAGGAACGTGGCAGGTCAAGGGTGAAGGTGCTGCCGCTGCCGAGCTGGCTTTCCGCCCAGACCCGGCCGCCGAGCTGCGCAGCGACCTCACGGCAGATCGCCAGGCCGAGGCCCGTCCCGCCGTAGCGGCGGCTGGTGGTGCCGTCGCCTTGCTGGAAGGCATCGAAAATAGTCGTCAGGTTGTCATCCGAGATGCCGATTCCGGTATCGGTGACCGAGAAGGCGATGACCGGATCGGCGCCCTGATCTCGCCGTCCGGCCACGCCGATGCTCAGGTTCACGCGTCCTCGCTCGGTGAACTTGACCGCGTTGGACAGCAGGTTGTGCAGGATCTGGCGCAGCCGCTGCTTGTCCGTGAAGAGCTCGGCCGGCACCCCGTCCTGCGGCTCGACCACGAATTCCAGGCCCTTCTCCGCGGTCAGCGGCTGGAAGATGGCCTGCAGTTCCTCCACCAGCGTGCTCAGCGCGAAGCGCTCCGGATGGATGTCCATCCGGCCGGCCTTGACCTTGGACAGATCCAGGATGTCGTTAATGAGCTGCAGCAGGTCTGACCCCGACGAGTGAATGACGTGCGCGTACTCGACCTGCTTGGGCGTCAGGTTCGCGGCGGGATTCTGCGCGAGCAGCCGAGCCAGGATAAGCAGGCTGTTGAGCGGGGTACGCAGCTCGTGCGAGACGTTCGCGAGGAACTGCGACTTGTACCTGGAGGCCAGGTCCAGCTGCCTGGCCCGTTCCTCGATCTCCTGCCTGGCCTGCTCGATCTCGACGTTCTTGACCTCGATGTCCCGGTTCTGCCGGGCCAGTTGCTCGGCCTTATCCTCCAGGTCCTCGTTTGACCGCTGCAGCTCCTCCTGCCGTGCCTGCAGCTCCCCGGAGCGGGCCTGCAGCTCCGCGGCCAGCCGCTGGGACTCCGCGAGCAGCGCGTCGGTCCGCGAGTTCGCGATGATGGCGTTGACGTTGACGCCGATCGTCTCCATCAGCTGCTCAAGGAAGTCCTGGTGCACCTGGGTGAACCGGTTGAACGAGCCTGCCTCGAACACGCCGAGGACCCGGTCCTCGAAGACGACCGGCAGCACGGCGAGGTTGACCGGGGTGGCCTCGCCGAGCCCGGAGGAGATCTTCACGTAGTCGGCCGGGGCATCCGTCACGACGATGGGCTTCCTGGTCTTCGCCACCTGTCCGATCAGCGACTGGCCGAGCCGGAACTGGCTGGGTGACTCGATACCGGCCGGCAGGCCGTACCCAGCGATCAGGCGCAGCCGGGCATCATCGCCGGTGCCGTCGGCCAGGAAGAACGTGCCGTGCTGAGCGCCGACCAGCGGGACAAGCTCGTTCACGATGAGCTCGGCGACGGTGGCAAGATCGCGGTGGCCCTGCATCAGCCCGGCGATGCGGGCCAGGCTGGTCTGCAGCCACTCCTGCTCCTGGTTGGCCTTCGTGGTCTCCCGCAGCGACTGGACCATCGCGTTGATGTTGTCCTTGAGCTCGGCTACCTCGCCCTGGGCCTCGACGGAGATGGACCGGGTGAGATTGCCGGTGGCGACCGCGCTGGTCACCGCGGCGATCGCCCGTACCTGGCGGGTCAGGTTCCCGGCCAGCTCGTTGACGTTCTCCGTCAGGCGCTTCCAGGTACCGGACACGCCTTCGACCTCGGCCTGGCCGCCGAGCCGCCCCTCGCTGCCGACCTCCCGCGCGACGCGGGTGACCTCGGCGGCGAAGGACGATAGCTGGTAGACCATCGTGTTGATGGTGGTCTTCAGCTCCAGGATCTCCCCGCGCGCGTCGACGTCGATCCGCTTCGACAGGTCGCCCTGGGCGACGGCGGTGGTGACCTGGGCGATGTTGCGCACCTGGCTGGTCAGGTTGGTCGCCATCGAGTTGACGTTGTCGGTCAGGTCCTTCCAGGTGCCGGCGACATTCGGGACTGTTGCCCGGCCGCCGAGGATGCCCTCGGTGCCGACGTCACGGGCGACCCGGGTCACCTCGTCG
Organism: uncultured Actinomycetes bacterium; assembly: GCA_963707065.1. Taxonomy (GTDB): domain Bacteria; phylum Actinomycetota; class Actinomycetes; order Streptosporangiales; family Streptosporangiaceae; genus Palsa-506. Next base: position 84,614 of record CAVPPJ010000034.1, on the reverse strand, counting down.
GCGAACGCGGACAGCTGGTCGACCATCGTGTTGATGGTGTCCTTCAGCTCCAGGATCTCCCCGCGCGCGTCGACGCGGATCTTCTGGCTCAGGTCTCCCCTGGCCACCGCGGTCGTCACCTGGGCGATGTTCCTGACCTGGCCGGTCAGGTTGGCCGCCATCACGTTGACTGACTCGGTCAGGTCCTTCCACGTGCCGGAGACGCCTTTCACGTCGGCCTGGCCGCCGAGGCTGCCGTCCGTGCCGACCTCGCGGGCCACCCGGGTCACCTCGTCGGCGAACGAGGACAGCTGGTCGACCATCGTGTTGATGGTGGTCTTCAGCTCCAGGATCTCCCCGCGCGCGTCGACGGTGATCTTCTGGCTCAGGTCACCTTCCGCGACGGCCGTTGCCACCTGGGCGATCGAGCGGACCTGCGCGGTCAGGTTCCCGGCCATCGAGTTCACCGAGGCGGTGAGATCGCGCCAGGTCCCGCCGACGCCGGGCACTTGCGCCTGGCCGCCGAGGATGCCCTCGGTGCCGACCTCGCGGGCTACCCGGGTCACCTCGTCGGCGAACGAGGACAGCTCGTCGACCATCGTGTTAATGGTGTCCTTCAGCTCCAGGATCTCCCCGCGCGCGCCGACGGTGATCTTCTGGCTCAGGTCTCCCCTGGCCACCGCAGTCGTCACCTGGGCGATATTGCGGACCTGGCTGGTCAGGTTCCCGGCCATGGCGTTGACCGAATCAGTCAGGTCCTTCCAGGTGCCCGCCACGGCGGGTACCTGGGCCTGGCCGCCGAGTTCGCCCTCGGTGCCGACCTCGCGGGCCACCCGCGTCACCTCGGAGGTGAAGAGCGCGAGCTGGTCGGTCATGCCGTTGAATACCGTGGCGATCTCGTCCATCAGCGGGTCACCCACCTGCGGCAGCCGGGTACTGAAATCGCCGCCCCGCACGGCCACCAGGCCCGCCAGCAGATGCTGTAACCCCGCATCGGCAGGCGGCTTGCCCTCCTCGGCGACCTTCGTCATCGGTGCTCCTCGTAGCTGCCCGGCCCGGGCAGCATCCCGTCGTCCACTGCTGTAACTGACAGTTCGATACTGCCACGATCGGCGTTAGCGGGATGATGGGTCGTAACCGGCGAGGACAAATCGCGCCCCGGCAACGCGGCCTCCGGCCGCGGGCGGCCCGGCCCCGCCGACCGGCCCAGGAAAGCGAGCGACTGTGACAGCGGCAAGCGGCGACCAGGCGGCCGCCCGGCTGACTTCGCTGATCGCCCGGCAGCGGAATGAGCTGGACGCAGTCCGCTCCCGCGCCGCCGCCCGCGCCGTCGTGGACCTGGCCAGGGGAATGCTGATGGAGCGGCTCGGCTGCGGGCCGGCCGAGGCGCAGCGGCAGCTCGCGCACCTGGCAGCGGAAGCCGGGACGACGGTCGCCGAGCTGGCCGCCGAGGTGACCAGCCAGCATCCGGTGGCCGCCGCCGAGCCGGACGGCGGCCGGCTCAGCCTGGCCGGGGCCGCCATCGAGCTCGCCGCTGACGGCGCCGGCATGGCCGCTGCGCTGCTGGATCAGGCCCTGGCCCCGGCGGGAGCGATCGCGGTCGCACTCTGGCTGATCGACGCCGATGGCGGCCTGCAGCTGGCCTGCCAGGCCGGCTTCGGGCTGGCCGAGGCCAGCCGGTGGCGGCGACTGCCGCCGGAGATGAACTCGCTGATCCCGCGGGTGGCCAGGGACGGCGGCGGCCTGTGGTGGCCCGCCGGGCGCCCGGACGGGGATAGCACGCCGCTGATGGGCCGCTGGCCGGAGGGAGCCCGCGCGGTGCTGCCGCTGCGGGTCGCGGGAACCACGTTCGGGGTGATGGAGGCCTGCTGGCCGGCGCCGTCGAGGATTTCCCCACCGCGCAGCGCCGCCAGCTGACGGCCCTCGCGGAGGTGTGCGCGCAGGCACTCGGCGCCCGGCTGCCCAACGGCGATCTCGCCGCCGACCACGGCGCATCCTGGCTGCTCGGGCTCCTGGATGGGCTGGTGGAGTCCGCCGTGGTCACCTCCGCGCTGCGGGACGAGAACGGGCGGCTGACCGATTTCCGCATCGACCACGTCAGCGAGGGTTTCGGTGACCCGGCCGGCCGGAGCGCGGCCCAGCTGGCGGGCATGACCCTGCTGGAGGCGTATCCGGCCGCGGCCGCCGACGGCGGCCTGTATGACCAGGCGGCCCAGGTGCTCGCTACCGGCGAGTCGCTGCACATGTCCGGCGGCGTCAGCAGCGGCCTCGGCGACGCGACAGCGGCGCCGGTGCTCAGCATCCGCATCGCGCGCCTGTTCGACGGCGTGGTGATCGCCTGGCGGCGGGCAGACGACGCCGAGCGGCTGGGGGTGCTGCTCCAGCACGCCCAGCGGCTTGGCCGGATCGGCGGCTGGGAGGAGAACCTGCTCACCGGCGACGTCCGGTGGACGAGCCCGACGTTCGCCCTGTTCGGTCAGCAGCCGGGAACCCCGATCCCGGTCGCTGACCTGCATGCGCACGTCCCGGCCGACGATATCCCCGGCGTCGAGCGCTTCCAGGAGACGCTGCTGCAGGAGAAGAGAGCGACAGCCGCCGCATTCCGGATCATCCGGGCCGATGACGGCAGCACGCGGCAGATGCGCGTCTTCGCCGAGCCGGTCACCGATCCGGCGGGCACCCTGGTTGCCCTGCGCGGTGCGTTCCAGGACGTCTCGGCTCAGTACCACACTCAGGTAGCACTCGCCGCGACGCGTGACCGGCTGGCCGATACGGAGGAACGCGCCCAGGAGGAACACCGGCTGGCGCTGCGGCTGCAGCAGGCCATCACGCCGCGGGCGGCCAAGCCGGTCGAGGCGGCCGGGCTGGAGGTAGCGGCCCGGTACCGGCCGGCCGGTACCGGGAACCTGGTCAGCGGCGACTGGTACGACACGGTCATGCTGCCGACCAGGCAGGTGCTGCTCACGGTGGGCGACATCGCCGGGCACGGAATCGACGCGGTTACCGGGATGGTGGCGCTGCGGAACTGCCTGCGCGGGCTCGCGATCACCGGCGCGGGACCGGCCACGCTGCTCGGCTGGCTGAACAACGTCGCCTGCCATCTCACCGACGGCATCATCGGCACGGCCGTCTGCGGCCTCTACGATCCGGCCAGCCGGACCCTGCGGTGGGCGCGGGCCGGTCACCTGCCGCCGGTGCTGGTGCGGGACGGCCAGGCCAGCGAGCTCTCGCTGCCCGAGGGAATCCTGCTCGGCGCGGACCCGGATTTCTCGTATGAGGAAGTCACGACGTCACTGCGCCCTGGTGACACCCTGCTGCTGTTCACCGACGGACTGGTCGAGCGCCGCGGCGATCCGATCGACGAGGCGATGCAGTCCCTGCTCCGGGTGGCCAGCCGGCCCGTCACCGACGTCGCGCGATACGCCGACCACATACTGAGCCACGCGGCATCGGACACCGACGATGACGCCTGCCTCGTCGCCGTCCACCTGCAGTAACGGCGCGGGCTGACCGTGCAGTGACGGCGCGGGCTGGCTACGCCGGCCTGGCGCCATCAGCGGCGGCATCCCCGGCCAGGCCGGCCGCGGTCACCGGCCAGGTCAGGCTGGCGGTCACCGGCCGGGCCGGGCTGGCGGTCAGCGGCGATCCCGGCGGACGGGGCTGCCGGGCCCGCGGCGAGTGCCTGCTCCACGCTCTCGTAAAACGGCAGCCGGTCGGCCAGCCCGGTAATCCACAGCGCCTTCGTGTACTTGTAGCGGGCGCCAGCGAGCGCCAGCGTCCCGCCGGACGCCGTGAGCTTCTTCCAGTGGCCGACGATGACAGCCAGCGAACTGGTGTCCATGAAATCGACCGCGGCCAGATCGAGGATGACGTGGTCATGGTCCCGGCGGGCGCGGGCCAGGCATTCGTCGAACTGCCCGCTGGTAACAACGTCAAGCTCACCGCGGATCGTGACGATCACGCTGTCGCCGCGCTGCTCGGACGACAGCCGGAGTGCGTCCAACCTGCCTCCCGCGAAAGAGGCCCCAGGGCCGGGGCGGCGATAGGTGACCATCGTAAGCCCGGACGAATGTCATCGGTGCGTGCATGCCCTCGCCATTGCGGGGGACTAGACGAAATTAGGTGCGCGTAACATTCTGGTGACGCGATTCCGGCAACTGCCGGGTACGTTGCCAGCGGCGCGCCCGGATTGGACTGAGGGAGGTGCTTGCCCGGGGGGAAGGGAGACGGCCGGCGTGGCCATGCCGCGCTGCCGCCTGCCGACGTGGCTGGTCGGCTAGCTAGCCGACCGGAACCGCCCCGGTTGCTTATGATGCCTGACGCGAAACACGCTGATGACGGATTCCATCATCTGGCGCTGCTGTACCGCAGCAGCCAGGAGTACCTGGCGACCCTGCTGGCGTTCGTGCGTACCGGCCTGGCCCGCGCGGAGCCGGTCTACGTGGCCGTGCCCGGCCCGGCCGCCGACCTGCTGCGTGACCGGCTGACGCCATACTCGGGCCAGGTCGTCTTCGACGACATGGCCATGATGGGCCGTAACCCGGCACGGATTATCCCGGCAGTCAGCGCCTTCGTCGATGCTCACCCGGGACGGCGCATCAGGTATGTCGGCGAGCCTGCCTGGCCCGCGCGCTCCGCCGAGGAGCTGCGCGAGACGGCCAGGCACGAGGCGCTGATCAACCCGGCGTTCTGCGATGCGCCGGTCACTATCTTGTGCCCTTACGACACCAGCGCACTCGCGTCATCGGTCATCGACGACGCCCGGCGGACCCATCCCGTCCTGGTACACGGCGGCGAAGAGCAGGCCAGCGCCGAGTACCCGGGGCCGGGCGGCATCCCGCCAGGCTGCGACTCGCCGCTGTCCGAGCCGCCGTCGCGCGCGGCCAGGCTCCGCTACGCGGCGAACCTGCGCTCGATACGCGACTTCGTCGCCAGCCACGCTGCCGAGGCCGGGCTTACCTCCGGCCGCACCGCCGACCTCGTGCTGGCGGTCAGCGAGGTCGCCGCCAACACGCTCCGCCATACCCGGGCCGGCGGCATCCTGCATGTCTGGCGCACCCGGGACAGCCTCATCTGCCAGCTCGACGACCAGGGCCGGATCACCGATCCGCTGGCCGGCCGGCGCCCGCCGTCACTCAGCACTCTCGGCGGCCAGGGACTCTGGGTGGTCAACCAGGTCTGCGACCTGGTCGAGCTGCGCTCTGGCCCGGCCGGAACCAGCGTCCGCCTGCACATGCGCCTCAGCCCGGCGTAACCAGCGGACGGCCGCCAGGAAGCGGAGGCCGTGCCGTGCCCGTGCCCGCTGCCGCCGCGGAGGCCGTGCCGTGCCCGTGCCCGCCACGGCAAGGCCCGCCACGGCAAGAACGGTCGCGATCAGCCCGTCCGCGAGCCCGGCCCGGCGCAGCGGCCGGCTGGCGGCGGCAACCGCCAGCATCGATGCGGCATGGGCGCAGTCGACCTGAGCGCCGACGGTCAGCACCGCGGCGTTCGGCGCCGCCGCGGTCACCGCCGCCTGGATCAGGTGCCGGGCGCCAAGCACCCGAGTCACCGCCAGGGTGCGCGAGCTGGCCGGCCCGGCACCGGATAGCCGGATCGCCGTACCAGGAGCGCACAGCAGGACCGCGCCGTAGCCGCCGCGTACCAGCGGAAACGCCATCCGTCCCGGGTCGGTCACCGCTGCCTGGCCCGTCGTGCCGCGAGCACGCCGCCGAGGATCGCCGAGCCGGCCACGGCCCCGGTGAGCACGCCCGCATGATGCGACATCCACAGCTGCGGGCTGCGGTCGTGCGACCGGTCATCGAAGACGCCGCGCGCACCGTGGTCATGCCCGGCCGGATCGTCGACGGCCGCCCACAGGTTGTCGGGCCGGCCGGGCTCGGCGTGCTGTGCCGTCTGCTGGGCGTCATAGCCGGTGCGGGCCAGGTAGCGGTCCAGCAGGGCAGGGGCGACCTTGTTGGCCAGGATCGTGGCCACGGTGCTCGCGCCGACCCAGTACTGCTTCCTGCGCGGGTGATCAGCGGCGAAGACCACCCCGCGCGCGGCTACCTCCGGCTGATAGATGGGGGGTACCGGCTGCGGGTGGTTGGGCAGCTTGGAGCGCACCCAGGAGAACTGCGGCGTGTTGACGGCCGGCATCTGCACGACGGTCACGTTGACCCCGGAGTGCTGGTGCAGCAACTCGCAGCGCAGCGAGGAAGTGAACCCGTTGACGGCGTGCTTGGCGCCGCAATAGGCCGACTGCAAGGGGATGCTGCGGTCCCCGAGCGCCGATCCGACCTGCACGATGGTGCCGCGGTCCCGTCCGCTCATCCGGTCAAGCGCCACCATGGTCCCGTACACGAAGCCCAGGTAGCTGACCTCGGTCACGCGCCGGAACTCTGCCGCCGAGATATCGGCGAACGGCGCGAATACCGAGGTGAACGCCACGTTGATCCAGACGTCGATCGGGCCGAAGAAATCCTCCACCTCGCGGGCGGCGTCCTCGACCTGCCCGTAGTCGGCCACATCGGCGCTGATTGCCAGCGCCTTGCCGCCCGCCTCCTCGACATCACGCACCGCGCCGGCCAGGCCTGCCTGGCCGCGGGCGATCAGCCCGACGTTCGCGCCGCGCTCGCCGTACAGCCGGGCGGTGGCCCGGGCGATGCCCGCGCTGGCGCCGGTAATGACAACAGTCTCGGTCATGGGAGTCGTCAGTCCTCTCTTCAGTCGGTTGCCTTCGCCGGGGCGGCCTTCGTCCCGGGGTTGCCTGGTGGCCGGGACGTCAGTCCGGCTGCCAGGCCGTGTCGAGCCGGCCTGCGCATTCGAGCATCAGGGCGTGCACGAACGCCTGCGGCAGGTTCCCCCGCAGTTGCCGCTCGGCCACGTCGTACTCCTCGCAGTAGAGCCCGGCAGTGCCGCAGGCTGCCCTGTTCCGCTCGAACCAGCGAGCCGCGTCCACCTCGCGGCCCTGCTGGTGCAGGGCCAGGGCCAGCACGAAACCGCAGAGCAGGAAGGCGCCCTCGGCGTCCTGCAGCGGCCGCTCGTCGTGGCGGAACCGGTAGGCGTAGCCGTCCTGGGTCAGTTCCGCCAGGTAGGCGCGCAGTGTTTGCAGCGTGCGGGGATCATCGGCGGGGACCGCGCCGCGGACCGGCGGCAGCAGCAGCGCGGCGTCCAGGCCGTCATCATCCGGCGAGCGCTGCCAGCGGCCGGACGGGTGCACCGCGTGCTTGGCGGTATCGGCGACGATGACGTCGGCCAGCCCGGACCAGTCCGTGCCGAGCGACCGCGACGCGCATGACCTCGCGGCCGCGCGCAGCCCCGCCGCGCAGGTCAGCCGGCTGTGGGTCCAGGCCTGGTTGTCGATTTCCCAGATCCCGGCATCGCTCTCCTGCCACCGTTCGGCGATCGCGCCGGCCGCGATCGCGGCCGCCTGACGTCCGCTGGAGTCCAGCCGGTCGTGCCGTGCGGCCGCGGCCAGCAGCAGCAGGGACTCCCCGAACGCGTCCAGCTGGAACTGCTTGTTGACCCAGTTCCCGATGAGATCGAAGCCGCCGGGATAGCCGGGCAGGTCCAGCCGGCGCTGGTCGGGTACCCGGCCGCCGGAGACGGTGTAGGCGGGTGCCAGCTGCGGCCCGTCGGCATGCAGCCGCTCCGATACGAAGCTGACTGCCTGGTCAAGCAGCGGGCCGGCACCGGCGGCCGCCACCGCCTGGCCGGCGTAGCACTGGTCCCGGATCCAGGCGTAGCGATAGTCGTAATTGCGGCCCGCCTCGGCGCGCTCCGGCAGGCTGGTGGTCGCCGCGGCGACCATGCCGCCGCTGGAACTCGTCAGCCCCCGCAGCACCGCGTAGGCGTGCCGGGCGTCGCGGCCGGCCGTCACGCCGCCCAGCGACGGCACCGCCTGCGCCCAGGCGGCCTCCGTCGCCCGCCAGGCGGCGGCAGCGGCTGGCGGCCTGCCCTCGAATGGCTGGTCGGACAGTTCGAGCACGAGGTCGCCGCGCGTGCCAGCGGGCACGTTCAGGTCCAGCGCGAGCCTCGATCCCCGGCCCGCCCGCAGCACCCTCGCGGTGCTGACATCGCCGGACCACCGCAGGTACAGGTCACCGAGCCGGGCCGCCCACGGACCGCCGTCCTCATGGCCGAGCGCGCGCAGCCCCCGGCGGCCGAATTCCGCGCGCGGATCCAGGCTGACCCGGACCCGCGCGGGGCGCTCCCCGGCGGCGACGCTGCGGAGCAGGATGGCGCGGTGCGGATCGCCGGGAAACGCCAGCGCCTCGCGGCATTCGATGACCCCATCGTCGGTGACCCACCGGCTGCGCCAGATCAGCGAGCTCTTGCTCGTAATAGCCGCCCCACACAAAACGGGACCTGGGCGTGACCGTATAGGCCGCCTCGCCGCCCACCAGCGCGGCGAACACCGCATCGCTGTCCCACCGCGGTGCGCACATCCAGACGATCTCGCCCCGCGGCCCGACGACTGCCCCGCGCTCCCCGTCGGCGAGCAGCGCGTAGTCACGCAGGGCATGCGGCCGGGTCCGGTCCTGCATGTTGCCCACGCCGATCCGCCTCTCTCGCATTACCCCTTGATGTCCCGCCGCTGCCGGGTACCCAGCTAGCAGCGGCCTATGCCGTTCGGCCGCGCCCGGCTACGGACCTGCCATGGCGGTGGGTGAGCGGCAGCACGAACCAGAGGCCGCCGAAGAGACAGACAATAAGAGCGGTAACGAGCACGGCGGGCAGGCCAGAATCGACAAAGCCGGTCACGAGCAGTACCGCTGCGGAAATGGCAAGCCCCACGCTCACCAGGCCGCAGATCGCCATCACGTTAGCCGCCCGGATCAGGCGCTCCTTCTGCTGCTGGCGGAAGACCAGCCGGTGATAGGCGACGGGCGCGAGCAGCAGCGCGGTCGACAGCGCCGCCAGCACCAGGCTGGCCAGGTAAAGCTGCCGCTGCGCGTGGCTGAGCAGCGTGAACCGCATCGTGAACGGGAGCGAGAGCAGGAAGCCGAACAGCACCTGCACGCCCAGGCCGGCGACCCGGAGTTCTTGCAGCAGCTCCGCCAGGTTGCGGTCATCGCGCTGGAATTCGGACTCGTCGCGAGGGTTCCCGGATGTCATGGCGCCCTGCCCGCCATTCCGGTCAGCCATGCCGGTATCGCTCCGCATCTGCCGCCCGCAGCACCAGGCCCAGGCCGGGCACGGCGGGGTCGGGTGTCAGCACTCCGCCGCCTGGATCGAGCGCACCGTAAAAGAGCATCTGCTCGATCCGCTGATGGTCATGGAAGTACTCCACATGGCGCAGGTTCGGGACCGCGGCGGCGACGTGCGCGTGCAGGTTCGGCGCGCAGTGCGCGGACACCTGCAGGTTGCTGGCAGCCGCCAGCGCCGCCCCGCGCAGGAATTCGCTGATCCCGCCGCACCGGGTCACGTCGAGCTGCAGGCAGTCGACCGCGCCCGCATCGATGAGCCGCGCGGAATCGGCCAGTGACCAGCTGTACTCCCCCGCCGCCACGTCGGGCAGGATCTGACCTCGGATGACGGCCAGGCCGGCCAGGTCGTCCGAGGACACCGGCTCCTCGAACCAGGTCACGCCGTAGTCCGCCAGCAGCCGGGCGACGCGCACGGCCTGGCCGGTGCTGTAGCCGCCGTTGGCGTCGACGAGCAGCTCCGTGTCCGGGCCGATCACCTCGCGGGCGAGCGCGACGCGCTCAAGGTCCCGGCGCTCTTTGCTACCCCAGGATTCGCCGATCTTGATCTTGACCCGCGGAATGCGGTCCTTCTCCACCCAGCCGGTGAGCTGCCGGCGGGTCTGCTCCTCGTCGTAGCTGGTGAAGCCGCCGCTGCCGTAGACCGGCACGTCATCGCGGACCCGGCCGAGCAGGCTCGTCAGCGGGCAGCCGAGCAGCCGCGCCTTGAGGTCCCACAGCGCGATGTCAACGGCAGATATCGCCATCGCCGCGATGCCCGCCCGGCCGATGTTGCGGACGGACCGCGCCATTGCCGCTGCCGCGCCCGCCAGGTCGAGCGCGCTGCGCCCGGTAACCACCCCGGCCAGAATGTCGGTCACCACGGACTGGGCCGCGGCAGCCGTGTAGCTCCAGCCGATCCCCTGCTCGCCTCCGGCGCGGGCGGTAACCAGCAGCATCGTCGTCTTGTCCCACGCGAGCGTGCCGTCGGCCTCGGGCGCATCGGTCGGAACTACGTAGACGGCCGTGTCCAGCCCGAGCACGGCGGGCGCGTCCGCGGTCATCGCGCGCCCCTCATCATGGCCGCCGCCCTCCTGTCGCTGTCCTGCCCGCTGTCTGGTCACTGCCTGGCTCAAGCCGGCCGCTCAGGGCGCCAGGCGCGCTGGGCGGCCGGCGCCCAGAGCGGTGGCCCGGGTATCGCGCTCTCCTACCTGAGAACGGCGGCCTCAAACCCAACCGGGCACCTCAACCGGGCCTGACCCGAGGTACTGGACCACGAAGTCCAGGTCGTTGTCCTGCTGGAGTTGACGGGCTGGATGAGGCACCGGGCCTGCGAGCTAAAGCGGCGGCAGCCCCGAGCCGCGCTGGCCGCCTGCGCCAGCGCCGATTAGACCGGGCTCCCCTGGGCATATGCGTGCGCAGACCACCCGGAAGGAAGGCCGTGACGCTGCCATGACTTCAGCGCCAGCGAACGAGAACAATGCCAGTTCGCCTCAGCAGCAGGCACCGCGAGAAGTGCCGCCGCAGCATGTCGTAAAGCGCACCCGCATCGGCGGGATGTGGCTTGCGTCCGCGCTCTTTGCCCTGATGCTGCTCTTGCTGCTCATCTTCATTCTGGAAAACGGGCAACGGGTGAATATCGGCTACTTCGGCGCGCACGGCCACCTGCCGCTGGGAGTCGCGCTGCTCCTCGCCGCGGTGCTGGGCGTGCTGCTGGTAGTGATCCCGGGAACCGGGCGCATCGTGCAACTGCGGATGGTGGCCCGCCGTCACCGCCGCATCGACGCCAGGCCCGCGCCGGGCGCGCCGGCGGCGGCTTCAGCCCAGCAAGCCACCGCCGGGCCTCAGCAAGCCACCGCCGACGAGCCGGGTCAATCCTGAGCGGCGGCCGCCCGGCCTGTCACCGGCGCACTTTCCAGCCGGTGCCGACGCCGGCCAGGTGCAAGGACAGGGCCAGCAGCCCGGCCACCAGGAACGTGTCGAAGCTGATGTGCGTGCCAAAGGTGGTACCAGCCAGGTTGAAAATAAGGGCTATGGCGAAAAGGATCGCGGCGATGAACGCAAGCATGCTGCCTCCAGGAGGGTATAACGACCGTTAGTAGTGAAGCCGACACCTTACTGCGAAAAAATAGCTAATTTCGCAATTTCAGCCATTTCCCGTCGTAACAGGAAATGGGACTTTGTTATGGCTTCACTTGCCCGGCCGGTGCATACATCGCTCAACCGCTGACCGCCTACCGCGGCCATCTCCGCTGCCGCGTTTGTCCCTCCGGCACTGCGGCGTCTACGATCGCAGGCGTACCGGGGTCCGGCAGTGGGCCTTCGGCGGAGCCGGTGAAGCCCGAGCGGCCGTCCGCGATCAGCGCGGTGGTCCGGTTACCGCCGCCGACGGGCAGCGCGCGGCCACGCGCAACGAGCGGGCTAGCCAGGCAGCTGGCACAGTCACCTGAACCGCGTTCTGCCACTGGATCCGGTACACCGCTGGTCCGAGAGGAACGATCAGTGCCCCCCGCCGATCTGCCCCCAGCCGGCGCTGCCACACAGCGCTCACGACGGATGTCTGCCCCCTACGACGCCGGCGACGGCAAGACCGAGGAACTGCTGAGCCAGCTGCGGGACATGCCGCCAGATGATCCGCGATACGAGGGGCTGCGCGCTCAGGTGGTCACCCGGCACATGGGGCTGGCCCGGCGGATCGCCCGCCGCTACGCCAACCGCGGCGAACCGGTTGAGGACCTGGAGCAGGCCGCACTCGTCGGACTGGTCAAGGCGATTAACGGATTCGACCCGCAGCTGGGGCCCGACTTCCTGGCCTATGCGCGCCCCATGATGAACGGCGAGGTTAAGCGGCACTTCCGGGACCTGACCTGGGCCGTGCGCGTCCCGCGCAAGGTTCAGGAGGGGCGAATGGAGCTCAACCAGGCCGATCAGCGCTCTCTCCCATCAGCTCGGCCGGCGGCCGACGATGCCCGAGCTCGCTGCTGAGCTGGGGCTGCCGATAGATGATCTGGTCGGCTTGATGGCGGCGGCCACGGCGTACAGCGCACTTTCCCTCAGCTTGCCCGACGGGCCGGATGAGAACAGGACGCTCGCTGACACGCTCGGCACCGTCGATGACGACCTGGATGCCGTCATCGACCGCGAGTCGCTCACTCCGCTGCTCGACGCGCTCCCGCCCAGGGAGCTGCGGCTGCTGCTGCTGCGGTTCTTCGGCAACCAGACCCAGTCCGAGATAGCCGCCGAACTCGGGGTATCCCAGATGCAGGTCTCCCGGCTGCTGGCCGCGACGCTCGCCCGGCTGCGGACCAGCCTGCTGGCCGACAAATGACGCTCAGCGGCGGCGCCTGCCGGATCGGCATGCATCCCGCTGTTAGCTCGCGGGCAGCGTGGGCACATGACGCCCATCGTTACCGAGGAGAACTAGGTCCGGCAGGAGGAGCACGATGATCCGCAAGCCGCTGCAGGTCTTGATCCCCACCGCCCTGGCCCTGCTCATCGCGAGTCAGTGGCAGGACGTCAGGCGCTACCTGAAGATCAAGCAGATTTCCCAGGGCCACGGCCACCCGGAGAACGTGCCGGTGGCGGGAAGGCGGGCCTACCCGCAGCACCCGGGCGGCGGCGCGCCGGACGGCACCGGGGACTTCGATTCGGCCAGCCGGGGCGGGCCAAGCCGGCGGCCATAGCGGTCAGCGAGCTATACCAGGCGCGAAGGGGAATGACGATGACGGCAGGCGGTGAACCGCCCGCGCTGCTGAGCGAGCGGTATCAGGACGCTGTCGCGTCACTCAGCGAGCTCGTCCGGGCGCTGGCCGAAGACGAGTCGGTCCCCGACACCATGCAGAGCATCCTCAAGCTCGCACTCCGGTCGGTGCCCGGCTGCCATGGGGCCAGCGTCACCATGATCGATGAAGAGGGCAAGCCAGGCACCATCGCGGCCACCGATGAGGACACCTACGAGCTGGATCGCCGCCAGAATGCCCTGCGGGACGGCCCGTGCCTGGACGCCGCCCGCCGTCAGCAGGTCAACCGGTGGAATCACCGGGAAGCCGAACAGCGGTGGCCGGAATTTACCGAGATAGCCACCGAGATGGGCCTGCGCAGCTACCTGTCAGCCGGCCTCGGCTGGGCGGGGCGCCCGCTGGGAGCCCTGAACCTGTCCAGCCGGGACAGCGACGGCTTCAGCGAGCTCGACGAGGGCATCCTGGCCCTGTTCACCTCGCCGGCCGCGGCCGTCATCGTCGTCGCGGGCCGCTACGCCGAGGCCCGTGACCTGGCCGCCCAGCTCGAGCAGGCGCTGCGATCCCGGGCCGTGATCGACCAGGCAATCGGCATCGTCATGGCGGAATCACGCTGCGACGCCGATCAGGCCTTCGGCACGCTCCGGCGGGCGTCGAACAACCGCAACATGAAGCTCCGCGACCTCGCCACGGAGATCGTCCTGCGCGTCGGCGGGAGTCCATCGCCCCGTCCGCCGGGCTGAACCCGGCGTGGCCGCCCCGCACGATCGTGTTTACCTGGCGGCAGCGGGGTAGTGCCCCAAGTCGTCGACGGAGGGGCAAAGTCATGGAAGAAATGACCGGGGTACGGCCTGCCAAGGCCCAGGACAGCTCCACCTCGGAACTCATCAAGCAGATGTCTGATCAGGTTACGAAGCTGGTCCGCGACGAACTGCGGCTGGCACAGCTGGAGATGACCCGCAAGGGCAAGCGCGCGGGGCTCGGCATCGGGGCGTTCGGCGGCGGCGGCGTTCTCGCCCTGTACGCCATCGGCTGCCTGCTGGCCGCCGCGATCATCGCGCTGGCCACGGCGGTCGCCGCCTGGCTGGCAGCCCTGATCATCGGGGTGAGCCTGCTCATCATCGCGGCGGGCGCTGCCCTGTTCGGCAAGGCCCAACTGAGCAAGGCCACGCCGCCCGTCCCCGCTCACGCCGTGGACAGTGTCAAGGCCGACGTCGAGGAAATCAAGGAGAGTGCGCACCGATGACCGAAGAAGAACGCACCGGCCTGGCGCCCAGCGCGGCCCCGCCGGATAGCAGCACGGCCCCGCCGGAAGGCCAGCAGGCGCTGACCGAGGAAATCGAGCGGACCCGGGAGGAACTCGGCGAGACGGTCGAGGCGCTGGTGGCCAAGGCCGACGTGAAAGCCAGGGCGCGGGATAAGACGGCCGAGGTTGCCGGGCGCGTCTCCAGCACAGCCAGCCAGGCGAAGGAGCAGGCGGCTGCCCGGGTGAGCGCCGCCAGCGCCGCCGCGCCCGAGCCGGTACGCCGCGCCGCCAGCCGGGCGGCCGGCATCGCGCAGCAGCGCGAGGTACTGATCGCCGTCGCCGTTGGCGGCGCCCTGCTGGCCGGCTGGCTGACCGTCCGCCAGCGCAGACGGTGATCAAGTACCGCCAAGGCCAGCGAAAGAAGTACCGCCAAGGCCACTGACAGACTGGAAGGAGGCCAGGCCATGGGCAAACCTGACACGAGACGTAACGGCGAAACCGGCACGGCACAGGACAACGGCCGTTCCCCGGATCGCCGGACTGGCGATGAACCCGGAACTCCCACCGGGGAACCCGAGACTCCCACCGAGCTCGGTCCCGGCTCCTGGCTGGCGGCCGGGCGGCGCTCGCTGAAGGAATTCAAGGCCGACGCGCTGACCGACCGGGCGGCCACGCTCACTTACTACGGGGTGCTCGCGATCTTCCCGGCCCTGCTGTTCCTGGTGACCCTGCTCGGGCTGTTCGGTGCACATGCCCAGCCGCTGATCAACAACCTGGCCACAGTGGTACCCGGCGGGGCGCAGAGCACCATTCTTGCCGCCGTCAGACACCTGCAGGGAGATCACTCCGGCGCGGGCCTGCTGGCGATTGTCGCCATGGCCGCGGCGCTCTGGTCGGCGTCGAGCTATACCGCGGCATTCATGCGGGCGTCCAACGTCATCTACGACGTGCCGGAAGGCAGGCCGGTCTGGAAGACGCTGCCCATTCGCGTGGGCGTCACGCTCGTGCTGATGGTGCTGCTGGTCGCGTCAGCGCTCATCGTCGTCTTCACCGGCGGGCTCGCCGTGCGCCTCGGGCACGTGCTGGGCATCGGCTCGACGGCGGTCACGGTGTGGGACATTGCCAAATGGCCCGTCCTGCTCATCCTCGTCAGCCTGATGCTCGCCCTGCTCTACTGGGCCAGCCCGAACGCGAAACAGGGTTTCCGCTGGGTCAGCCCCGGCGGCTTCGTGGCCGTCGTCGGCTGGCTAATCGCCTCCGGTCTCTTCACCGTCTATATCGCGAACTTCGGGCACTACAACAAGATCTACGGCAGCCTGGCCACGGTCATCATCTTCTTCGTGTGGCTGTGGATCACCAACATTGCCGTCCTGCTCGGCGCCGAGTTCAATGCCGAGCTCGAACGAGGCCGGGCGATGGCCGGCGGAGCGCCGGCCGACTCCGAACCGTTCGTCGAACTGCGCGATACCAGGAAACTGCCCAAGGGGGCCGTGGGGTAGATCGGGCTCAGCGTGTGCCGCCCGGGTGGTCAGCGTGTGCCGCCCGGGTGGCTCGGCCTGTCCCCCGCCCGAGTGGCTCGGCGTGTGGCTACCCGGACGGCTCAGCCTGTGCCCGCCCGGGCGCCCGCGATCAGGCGGTCGGCGGCGCGGGCCGCGATCGCCATGATCGTCAGTGCCGGGTTGGCGCTGCCCTGGGTGGGCAGGACGCTTCCGTCGGTGATGTAGAGGTTGGGCACGGCGAAGCTGCGGCAGTCGGCGTCCACCACGCCGGCCTGCTCGTTCGCCGCCATCCGGGCGCCGCCGACCAGGTGGGCATAGCGGTCGATCGTGATCACCTCATCCGCGCCGGCCGCGCGCAGGATGTCCTCCATCACCTGCTGCGCCGCACGCATGAGTTGCCGGTCGTTGTCGCACCGGGAATAGCAGAACCTGGCGACCGGCAGGCCCAGCTGATCGGTCTCCTCGGCCAGGGTCACCCTGTTCTCCGCCCGGGGCAGCAGCTCGCACAAGGCGCCGAGGCACGACCAGTGCACGTAATCGCTCATGTACTCACGGAGCGCCGTGCCCCAGTGTCCTTGCGCCGCCACGTGCTCGGCCCAGGTGATCGGCAGCGGCGAGACGGTCTGGATGGAGAACCCGCGCTGGTAGGGCTTCGCCGGGTCCGTCTCGTAGAACTGCTCGGTACTGACCTCGGGTGGCGGCGCCTTGTACATCCGCACCTCGGCGTCGAAACGGCCCGCTGTCTGGGGCGCGCCCTGCACCATCAGGTAACGGCCGACCTGGTCGAAATCGTTGCCCAGCCCGTCCGGGAAGCGCTTCGAGGCTGAGTTGAGCAGCAGCCTCGGCGTCTCGATCGAGTACCCGGCCACGGCGACCATCCGGGCGCGCTGGAAGCGGGCGACACCGCCATGGGAGTAATGAACGCCCGTCGCCCGCCCGGTGCGCTCGTCGATCCCGACGCTGCTGACCATGGCGTCCGGGCGGACCTCGGCGCCGCGGGCGAGCGCGTCCGGAATGTGGGTGATCAGCGGCGACGCCTTGGCGTTCACCTTGCAGCCCTGCAGGCAGAAACCGCGGTAGATGCAGTGCGGGCGGTTGCCGAACCGGCCGTTGGTGATCGCGACCGGGCCGACCTTCGCGGTGATGCCCAGCCGGTCCGCGCCGCGCAGGAAGAGCTCGCCGTTGCCGCCGACCGGATGGGGCCGGTGCGGGTAGGAATGCGGGTCGCCCCATGGCCAGTGCTCGCCGGCGACCGGCAGTTCCTGCTCGATCGCGGCGTAGTAGGGCCGCAGGTCCGGGTAGCGGATCGGCCAGTCCGCGCCGACCCCGTCCTGGGTCCACGTCATGAAGTCGCTCGGGTGAAAGCGCGGCGTGTAGCCGGCGTAGTGCACCATCGAGCCGCCGACGCCGCGGCCGGAGTTGTTCGAGCCCATCGGGATCGGGTCATCGCCGGCGATGACCCGCGGTTCGGTCCAGTAGAGGTGATGGGAGCCTGCCTCGTCGCTGACCCAGTCGGCGTCGGGATCCCAGAACGGGCCGGCCTCCAGCGCGACGACCCGCCAGCCCGCCCGGGCCAGCCGCTGCAGTAGCGTCGATCCGCCTGCCCCGCAGCCGACGATCACCAGGTCGACTTCGTCATCGTCGGAAAACTGCCGCATGTCGCGGCGGAGCCGGTGGCTGGTGCGGGTGCCGTCATTGGGGAGCAGCCACGCCGACTCGTTGCGCGCACGCACTCCGCGCATCAGGCTTCCTCCCGTACCGGGTCATCGGACGGGTGCGCGTCGCGCACCTCGAAGGGTTCCAGCGTGTCGACGCCGGGGTTCTTATAACCGCGCGGGTAGGCCGGCCCGGAGAACCCGATCTCGTTCCACGCCAGCGGGTGCGAGTAGAACGCGGTGCACGCATACCGGGTCCACAGGCTCCACACGTGACTGGCAACCAGGCCGTGCCAGTCGCCGGATCCGAGATCGTGGACGGCCTGCACGAGCACCGCCTGCTCCTTCGGCGGGCATGCGGCGAATCCGGACCCGAACCGGCTCCCCGCGTCAGCTTCAAGATGGGCCAGCGAGTCCCGCCACGCCTGGCCGTCCTCGGGCATGTCCTCGTACCGCCAGCCGTCGGTCTGCCGTGCGGCCAGCCGGGCATCGACCATCGCGACCGCGGGAACCAGCGGCTCCTCCTGCTGGCCGAGCAATTGGTCGATCAGCGCAGCCGCCGCCGCCTGCTCGGCCGGGGTAAAGAAGCACCGGTCCGGCTGCGGGCCGAGGCGCGCCAGCACCGCGCCGGCCGTCACCGGGTCCCACTGGCCGGCCTGGGACGCTACGTCGAAGCCGGGGAACCGGTCCTGCCAGCCGTCGCGGGCGCCGGGCATTGCTCGCGCCGCAGGGTCGCGGGCGCCGGTCACTGCTCGCGCCGCAGGATGGCGGCGAGCAAGCCCATGCCGCCGACCATGGTCACCAGCAGCGGGGCGAGCAGCGGCGGCCCCATCTCCATGTTGTACCTGGCGTTGGCCCAGCCGCCCGGCTTCTGCGCGATGCCGCGCGCGTGCAGGTACGTGCCCTGCACCCCGTTGGCGACGATCATCGCCGAGGCCAGCGGCAGAGCCGTCTTGGCCATCCGGCGGCTGAAGAACCCGGCCAGCCCGGCCGCGGCCCCGATCGGGCCGAGGGCTACCGGCACCCACATCATCTTGTTCCCGAAGCTGGCGCTGTCGTGCTCGAAGTAGATCTCAGCTGCCGTGACCAGCGCGCCGGCCGCGGTGAGCGCCGAGAGGCCGCGCTCGAAGCGGCCGGTCCGCACGTTGCGGACCAGCCGGTCGATACCGTGAACCGCCGCCCGGTGCTGATCCGCGCGGCCGCGGTCAGGAACGCGGCGTCGCCATTTTCCGGCCGGCATCGATCCCGCCTCCCTTCCGTTCGGCTCCGTCATCCCGTTCGGTTTCGTTCGTCTCGTTCGGCTTTGTCGTCCCGTTCGGTTTCGTTCGTCCCGGCTGGCTCGCTCCGTCCAGCTGCCGGGGAAAGCACAAGCCAGCTGCCGGGGAAGGACAAGAAGGCCGCTTGCCGGCCAGCGGGCCCTGACTGCGCCGGCCGACAAGCGGCTGTCACCGGCACCCGCAGCAGCTGGATGCCCTGTCTTGAGTCGAGCCGCCCGGGTTCCTTTACCAGGCGGCAGCGGTACCTGCGGCTACCAGCGATACCAGCGGCGGCGGCCGGAGCCCGCCGAGTCGACCGCGCGGAACAGGAACCCGACCAGCCAGAGCACCAGCACGATCAGCGCGAGTATCCACAGCAGGTGCAGCGCGAAACCGGCCACGCCGAGGATAACTGCCAGCAGCAGTACCAGGAGAATGATCATCATGGCGAACTCCTTCTTTAGATGCCGCCCCTTGTGTCACCCAGATGGAGCGAGCTAAACAATCCAGCGCTACCTATTCGCCCCCGCGGGCCGCCTGCAATTCGCTCCGCGGGCCGCCTGCCTGGCCGCCGGCCCGTTCCCGGCAGTGCGGCACCGCTTCGGCAAAGCCGGCGCCCGGCCTGCCTCAATGGCCGAGAATGCGGTGCGGCCGGTACGGCTTCTCCAGCTGGGCGACCGTATCTTCGCTCAGGGTTATCCCGACCGCCGCGACGGCCTCCGTCAGGTGGGCCCGCCTGGTCGCGCCGATGACCGGCGCGCTCACACCGGGCTTGCCGAGCAGCCATGCCAGCGCGATCTGCGCCATGGACAGGCCGTGACCGGCCGCGATGGCCCGCACGGTGTCCACGACATCGAAGTCAGCTTGCTCGTAAAACTGGTCGGCCAGTGGGTCGTTGCCGGCCCGGACTGTCTGCTGGCGCTCCCCGCGCTGGCGGTTGCCGCCGAGCAGCCCCCGCGCCAGCGGGCTGTACGGGATGACGCCCACCCCCTGGTCGAGGCAGAGCGGGATCATCTCCCGCTCCTCCTCCCGGTAGACCAGGTTGTAGTGGTTCTGCATCGAGATGAACCGCGTCCGCCCGGCCGACTGGGCGGCGTACTGCGCCTTCGCGAACTGCCAGGCGTACATGCTGGACGCCCCGAGGTAGCGCGCCTTCCCGGCCTGCACGACCTCGTGCAGCGCCGCCATCGTCTCCTCGACCGGCGTCTCGTCGTCCCAGCGGTGGATCTGGTAGAGGTCGACGTAGTCGGTACCCAGCCGGCGCAGCGATGCGTCGATGCTGGCCAGCACGTGCTTGCGGGACAGTCCCCGGTCGTTGGGGCCGGGCCCGGTCGGGAAGTACAGCTTGGTGGCCAGGACGTAGTCGTCGCGGTGGCCGAAGAGCTTACCGAGCAGCCGGCCGGTGATCTCCTCAGTCAGGCCGCCGGAGTACATGTCGGCGGTGTCGAAGAAC
Organism: uncultured Actinomycetes bacterium; assembly: GCA_963707065.1. Taxonomy (GTDB): domain Bacteria; phylum Actinomycetota; class Actinomycetes; order Streptosporangiales; family Streptosporangiaceae; genus Palsa-506. Next base: position 64,625 of record CAVPPJ010000034.1, on the reverse strand, counting down.
GTGACGCCGGACTCGGCGGCCTGCCGGACGATCGGCTCGGCCGCATCCTCGCTCAGATGCCAGGCCCGCTCCGTAGTGTCCCCGTAGCTCATCATGCCCAGGCCTATCCGGGACACCTTCAGTCCTGACGAGCCGAGTCGCACATAGTCCATCGGGTCCTCCTCCTGCTGGGTGATCTCCTGCCTGACGATCTCCGGCCTGGCGGTCTGCCGCCTGGCGGTTCAGTTCCGCTGCCCTGCGGCCGGCCGCGCCGGAACCTGATGGATGGCGATCCCGGCCATCACCAGCGCGATGCCGGCCAGTTCCGGGACGGTGGGGATCTGGCCAAGGACTACCGCGCCGATCAGTGTCGCGAACGCCGGGAGCAGGGCCAGCATCAGGGCGAACGTGGCCCGCGGCAGCCTGGCCATCGCCAGCTGGTCCGTCACGTAGGGGATGACCGAGGAGCACACCCCAACGCCCGCGCCGGCGAGCAGGAGCAGCGGGCTGGCCAGCGTCCGGACCGCCGGGCCGAGGCCGAACGGGGTGATGGCCAGGGCGGCGATCAGCATGGCCGCGCCGAGCTGGTCGATACCGCTCATCATGTCGCGGCCGGCCGCGGCGGCGCCGGGCGCTGCGGCACCGCCGGGCAATTCAGCAACGCCGGAGACGTCAGCACGGCCGGGCGCTTCAGCACGGCCGGGCCCGGTGTTGGCGATCTTGTGGCCGAGGATCACGTAGAGCATGAACAGCGCGCAGTTGCCGAACGCGAACGCGAACCCGAGCGGCCGCCCGGCGATGCGGATGTCAGTGATCGTGGCCACCCCGGCGACGGCGAGCGCGAGGGCGGCCGCGTTGCGCCCGGTCCGCGCGCCGAGGGCGGCGAGCAGCACGATGCCGAGGAACTCGATGGCGCCCACGGTCGCCAGCGGCAGCCGGTCCACCGCCAGGTAGAACAGCGTGTTCATGGCGGCGAGCACGCCGCCGAACGCCACGAGCACGCAGCGCCCGCGGCGGTCCAGCCGGAGTGCCATCCGCCACGGCCGGCGCCACACCGCGAAGACGGCAGCGGCAGTAACGATCCGCAGCCAGGTCATGCCGAGCACGCCGACCCGGGCGAAGAGCAGCACGGCGAGCGACGGCCCGAGATAGTGGAAAACGGCACTGACCAGGAAGAACGCCTGCGGGGGTAGCCGGTCCAGCCGCGCCGGGCTGCCAACGGCCGGCTGCCGGTCCAGGACCGGAGCCGGCCGTGCCGGAGAATGCATGCTTGTAGCATACGAAGTTAGATCTTGCCTCTGAAGACTGAAACATCGGAGTTTGAAGGAGATAGCTATTGGAACAGAGGAATACTGGGTGGCAGAACTTCGAACGGCTAGACGTGCTGGACCGGCGCATCGTCGCGGAGCTTCAGTCCGATGCGAGGCTCCGGATTGCCGAGCTCGCCCGCCGGGTCGGACTCTCGCCGCCCGCGATCGCCGACCGGCTGCGCCGGCTGGAGGACAGCGCCGTGCTGTCCTTCCGGGCCGAGGTGGACCCGCGGGCGCTCGGATTCGCGCTCTGCGCGATCGTGCGGGTCAGCCCGAACAGCCGGGACATTCACGTGATCCCCGAAATCGCCCGCCAGGTGCCGGGCGTGACCGAGTGCTACCGGATCACGGGCGAGGACTGCTACTTCATGAAGCTCTACCTGCGGACGATCGACGAGCTCGAGCCGATACTGGACCTGTTCACCCCGCATGGCCGCACGACCACCTCGATCGTGCACTCGGCGCCTGTGCCGCCCCGGCCGCTGCCGGTGCCCGGTGCAGCCGCAGCTGACGGTTGAGGGGAAAATCCGGTCAGGACCGTAACGCGGCGGCTCCGGCGGGGACTGAAGTTCGGCACGTCCCTGAACTTCAACGCGAGGAGCATGCATGAGAGCCCTGAACCGCCTCGGTTCCGCGCTGGCCGCGGTCACGCTCACCGCCGCAACGGCCGCCGCATTCGCCGGCCCGGCCAGCGCGGCGACGGCACGCGATTCCTTCCCCGGCGCCGGCCACGCCGTCTTCGTCCAGACCGACGCCACGGCTGGCAACCGGGTCGTCGCCTACCACCGCTCGGGCGACGGCAGGCTGACCTGGGCGCATAGCTACTCGACCGACGGGCTGGGCGGCGAGCTGACCGGCTCCGTGGTCGATCACCTGGCATCGCAGGGATCGCTCAGCTACGACCCCGGGCACGGGCTGCTCTACGCAGTGAACGCCGGCAGCAACACCCTGTCGGTCTTCTCAGTTCATGGCGACAAGCTCAGCCTCCGCCAGGTCGTCAGCTCGGGCGGGACGTTCCCGGTCAGCGTCGCCGTGCATGGCGATCTCGTCTACGCGGTGAACGCGGAGAACGGCGGATCCGTCCAGGGCTACCGGGTCTTCCTCGGCCGCCTGTTCCCGATCGCCGGCTCGAACCGGCCGCTGGGCCTGAACCCCACGGCAACCCCGCAATTCACCAACACGCCCGGGCAGGTCGCGTTCTCGCCAAGCGGCTCGCAGCTGATCGTGACGACCAAGGCGAATGGCAGTGACATCGACGTGTTCGCCGTTCACTTCAGCGGCCGTCTGTCCCACCGCCCGGTGGTGAACTCCGTGCCCGGTACCGTCCCGTTCGCAATTACCTTTGACCAGGCAGGCCACCTCGTTATCGCCGACGCCGGCACTAACGCGCTGGCCACCTATTCCCTCAGCGCGCACGGCGCGGTCACCCTGATCGACTCGGCAGGCAACAGCCAGGCCGCTACCTGCTGGGTCGCGCCCGCCCGCGGCTTCCTCTTCGCATCCAATGCCGGCAGTGGTGACGTCAGCCGGTATTCCGCCGCCGCCAGCGGCAACCTCACGCTGCTCGGCGAGACCGCTACCGATGCGGGAACAGTCGACGCCTCGGCGTCACTCGGCGGACACTTCCTGTACGTGCAGACCGGCGGCAGCGGGATCGTGGACGAGTACCGGGTCGGCCCGGCGGGCTCGCTCACCCAGATCGGGTCCGTGACCGTTGCGGACGCGGTCGGCGGCGAGGGCATCGTCGCTGCCTGATAGCGCAATGACCGGAGGCGGCGCCCCGGTGCCGGGGCGCCGCATCCGCCAGCCCGGAGGCCCGCCGCCGGGACGCGGGCCGAAATGATTTCCCGGCCTGGCTAGTTACTAGCAGGTAGTTCGAACCAGTCAGGAGGACCCGGATGGATTATCAGCGGGCAACGGATGAGGAATGGCGTCGCACACTGACGCCCGAGCAGTACCGGGTGCTCCGCCAGGCCGCCACCGAGCGCCCCTTTACCGGCGCGTACGTCAACTGCCACGACGACGGGATCTACCGCTGCGCGGCCTGCTCGGCCACGTTGTTCTCGTCCGATGCGAAGTTCGACTCGGGCACCGGATGGCCCAGCTTCACCGAGCCGGCCATGGCCGACGCCGTGACGCTGCACAGAGACTGGGGTTTCCTGGGCGTGCGGACCGAGGTCCGGTGCCGGCAGTGCGGCTCGCACCTCGGCCACGTGTTCCGCGACGGCCCGCGGCCGACCGGCCAGCGGTTCTGCATTAACTCGTGCGCCCTGGACCTGGAGCCGCAGCCAGCCAGGCCGACTACCCCGAATACGCCGTAAGCGGCCGGCCGTGGACGACGACATGGACCTGCTGCAGCGCCTGCGCGCAGGTGAGGAGCAGGCCTTCGTCGTCCTCGTCCGGCGCTATCACGACTCGATGATCCGGCTTGCCTCGTCGTTCGTACCCAGCCGGGCAGTGGCCGAAGAGGTCGTCCAGGACACCTGGATGGGAGTCCTGCGCGGCATCGGCGGCTTCGAGGGACGCTCGTCGTTCCGTACCTGGCTGTTCCGCATCCTGGTCAACCGGGCTAGGACCGCAGGCGCGCGGGAAGGGCGCAGCATCGCGATCGGTGATGCCGGGCCGGCCGTGGACCAGTCCCGCTTCGATGCGGCCGGTGCCTGGGCGGCCCCGCCGGAGCAATGGATCGAGGCCATCGACGACCGGCTGCGTGCTGGCAAGATGGCCCACCGGATCCGGTCAGCCATCGAGGAACTGCCGTCCCGGCAGCGGGAAGTCGTCACGCTGCGGGACGTCGAGGGGCTCAGCAGCGACGAGGTATGTCACGTGCTGGAGATCACCGACGGCAACCAGCGCGTCCTGCTGCACCGGGGCAGGAGCCGGGTCCGCCAGGTCCTCGAGACAGAGTTCGGGAGGGCCTGACGATGCGCCTGGGTCTACGGCTGCGACGGCGTGACCTCGTCTGCCAGCAGGTCGTCGAACTGGTCACCGACTACCTTGACGGCGCCCTGCCGGAGTCAGAGCGGCGGCGGTTCGAGCGGCACCTGGCCGGCTGCCCGCATTGCACCGAGTACCTGGCCCAGATACGGGCCACCATCGAGCTCGCCGGGCGCGTCACCCCGGACGACCTGACCCCGCAGATGCAGGATGAGTTCATCGAGCTCTACCGGCAGTGGCAAGCGGAACCCGGCCCGGACGCCGGCCGGCCAGCCGGCCCGGATGGCGGCTAGCCAGTCGGCCGGACCCCTGGCTTGCCAACCGGCCCGGATGGCGGCTAGCCAGCCCCGGATGGCGGCTAGCCAGCTCCGCGAAGGGGATCACCCGTCCCGCTGGTCACAGCAGTCTCAAGATCAAATCAGCGGTTCGGATATGACCGGCGGATACCGGCAAAAAGCTAACCGCTAACCAGCCGAGGCGGGCGGGCGCAGGTCGGGCTTGCTGGCCGCGATTAGTGAGCGGGCTAATGGGGCCTTGCTGTTTTGCGGCTTGCTGTTTTGCGGCTTACTGTTTTGAGCCTTGCTTGTCGGGGGCTTAGTGGTCGGCAGGCGTCGAGGTCGTGAGCAGGTACCGCTCGGCCAGCTCGCAGGCGCCGCTGGTGAAGTCCGCTCCCAGCTCGCGGGCCGAGTCCGCGAACCGGTGCGAGCCGACCCAGGCAACGAGCTGGAGCCGCCGCAGCAGCACGAAGGTGGGGATCTCCGCCGCGTCCTCGTCCGGCAGCGGCAGCACGTCACGGTAACCGCGCAGCCACGCGTCGCAGAGCGCGGGCACCCGCGGATCATGCTCGATGAAGCTCAGCGAGGCACCAATGTCGAAGAGGAACCAGCCGAACCCGCAGTCGTCGAAGTCGATCACCTGGATGTCGGCCCCGCTCACCAGCAGGTTGGCCAGCCGCATGTCGGCATGAATCAGGCCGAACCGGTCCGGCCCGGTGCCGAACCGGCGCAGCCGCTCCCGGATCAGCGCGGCCGCGCGGCCCAGCGTCTGCAGTTCCTCCCTGCCCACCCCGATGCCGTCCTGCCAGCGCCCCCAGCGGGGCGAGTCGCCGACGCAGCAGTCAAAGTCCCAGCAGAAGCGGACGAACGCGGGCGGCCGGGCCCAGCGGCGGGAATGGCGGTGCATGCGCGCGCAGATCCCGCCGAGCAGCTCAAACTTCTCGGCCAGCTGATCCTCCGCCGGCTCGGTGCCCGGCAGCCACTCGAAGAGCACCGTCTGGCGGGTCACCGGCCCGATCGCGACGTCCACCACGTCGCGGCCATCGGGCGTGCGGTACACGGCCGGGGTCAGCAGCCCCTCGTCCCGCCGCAGCGCCTGCAGCCAGGCAAGCTCGGACGCGACGGCACCGGGCCGGTGATAGCCGGTCCGGTGCACCCGCAGTACGGCGGTGCGCCCGTCCTCCGCGTCGTCGACCTGGTAGGTCGCGTTCTCCGACAGGCCGAGCAGCGACAGCTGCGCCTGCCCGGAGAACCCGAAAGGGTCAAGCGCGGCCCGGGCGAACGGGTCATAGCCGAGCAGGATCTGCTCCGGCGACTCCTCGGCGCCCGACTCCGGCGGGCTGTCTTCCGGTGAGCCACCTGCTCGCAGGCTCACCCCAGAGCTGGCCTCCGGCGTGCTCATTGCTTGCGTCCGGAGATGCCGGCCAGCAGCCGCTCGATCCTGTCCCTGGCCACGCTGACTCCCTCGGTGCGGCCGGCCACGTACACCCGACCGGATGCTCCGATCATGGTCACGTCAACCAGCGTGTTCTCCGGCGCGGCCTGCGCCGCCTCGTTAGCCGCCACCGCCGTGCCGACCCGCTGACGCGGTGTGCCCAGGACGGTGGCCGTCGCGCCGCGCTGCTACCAGCCTGATGAGCGGGTAAAGATGGTCTACGACGAGCGGTATGCCCAGTACCGTGCACTGTACGACGGCGCGCCGGAGGAGCGCTGGCATGAGCGCCAGAAAGCCGGTCAGGCCAGCGCGGCGGCGCCGGGCCGGCCAGTCTGGGCAGGCGAACCGGGGCCAGTCAGCCCGGTGCGCACGGAGCGCGGGCAAGCGCTGGGAAGCCGGTTAGAGATGAGCATCCAGGAGCGGGGCAGGATCCGGGTTCGGGCCGGGAACCGGGAGCGAGTCAGATGAGCGCGGGCGAGCCGGTCCGGCTCGACCTGGCGGCGCTGCGGGCCGAGCTTGCCGCATCTCCCGGAGCCGGGCGGCTGCAGCCGCTCGGCCTCGGCCGGGTCATCGAGGGCGACGGCGCGCTCGACGAACTCGCCCGCGCGGTCGCCGACTTTCCCCGGTCCGGGGCGGGCGTGGTCGTGCTCGCGGCGGCGACGCCGATGCGGGTGGCCGGCTGGGACCTGCGAGCTGAGGCCACCGAGGTACTCGGCCGCGGTTTCGCCGTCGACTGGGCCACCCTCGGGCCGGCTGACGGGCAGGTGCATGCGGACGAGCGGACCGTGACGGCAGCCCGGCAGGCAACCGCCGGCGCCGGCTGCGTCGTCACCATCGGGTCCGGGACGATCACTGATATCGGCAAGGCCGCCACCAGGAACGGCACTCCCCTGGTGGCCGTCCAGACGGCAACCAGCGTCAACGGTTACGCCGACTCGTTCTCCGTGCTGCTGCACCGCGGCGTCAAGCGCACGACGCCCGCGCGCTGGCCGGACACGCTGCTCATCGACGCCGCCATCCTGCGCGCCGCGCCGCCGGAGCTCAACCTGGCCGGCGTGGGCGACCTGATGGCGATGTTCACCGCGACCGCGGACTGGTACCTGGCCTCGGCCATGACTGACGACAGCGGCCATGACGCGGCGGCAGCCGGACCGCCGTACAACGCCGCGGTCGCCGGGGTCGTGCGGGCACACGGCGGCCGGCTGCTGACGCTGGCCGCGGACCTGGCGGCCGGCGCTGGCCCGGAGGCCGGCCCTGGCGGCGCGGCCACGGGCCAGCGACTGACCGCCGATCTGGCCGAACTAGCCCGCATCCTGACCCTCAGCGGCATCACCATGGGCGTGGCCGGGCTCAACCGCCCCGGCATCCGGGATGGAGCACGCGGTCAGCCACCTGCTCGAGATGGCTGCCAATGCCCGGGGACAGCCCGCCAGCTTTCACGGCACCCAGGTCGGCGTCGCGAGCGTCGTCGCGGCGGCCACCTGGGCGCACATGCGCCGGCGCATCGGCGCGGGCGCGCTCGGCCTGGCCCGGATACCCGACCCCGACCAGGCCAGGGACCGTATCCGGGAGGCGTTCAAGGGGACCGACTCGACCGGCCTGATGGCGGCGGAATGCTTCGCCGACTACGCGAGGAAGCTGCGGCCGCTGGTCGGCGGCAGTGACCCGCTGGCCAGGCTGCGGAACTGCTGGGACAGCCACGAGGCCGTGCTGACCGAGACGCTGATCGAGCCCGGCGAGCTAGCCGACGGACTGCGCTCGGCCGGGCTGCCGGCCAGCTTCGGCGAGCTGCCCGAGCCGGTCAGCGACGAGGATGCCCGCTGGGCCGTTGCCAGCTGCCCGCTGCAGCGGCAGCGATTCGGCGTGGCCGACCTGGCGATGCTGCTCGGGGCCTGGGAAGAAGATGACATCGACGAGGTACTCGCCGATGCCGCGGTACTCACGGGGCGGCCATGACCGCATCCGGGCCCGGCGAGCGGCCGTGACGGCATCTCCGGGCGGCACGGCCGCCGTGACCGCGGTCGGGACGGCGGCGGCATGACCGCGGCCGTCCGGCCGACGCAGGCGGAACCGCAGCGGCCTGGCAAGTTCTTCGCCGGCTACGCCGAGTACCTGTCCGGCCTCGGCGTGCCTGCGGCCGAGGCGGACGTGCTGACCCCGCTCGGCGTGCTGACGGCTTACCTGCGGCAGCGGCACGCCGGGGCGGCCGTGCTCACCGTCGCCGAGCCGCTAGTGGACGCGACGCTGGCCGCCGCCGGGATCACGGTGACCACCGAGCCGGCCGCTGCCGGCGTGGTGGTCGTCTCGTTCGACCGGACGTTCAGCTATCCGAAGCTGCTGCACGCCTACCGGGCCGTCCGCCATTTCGGCGCGGCGATCGTGGCGACCAACCCGGACCCGTTCTGCCCGACCCGGACGGTGGCTGGCCGGACTGCGCGGCCATGCTCGCCGCCGTGGAGGCGTGCACCGAGGCCTGGTCATGTCCGGCGCTACCACCCCGGCGATCTGGCGCGCTCGCCGGTGCGCCCCGACTACGTCATCCAGGGAATCGGGCAGCTGCTGCCCATGATCAGGCGGACGGCCCCGCCAGCCAGCCCGCGTTCGGTGCTACCAACGGGAGCATACGGTGATCGAGTTCGTCTTCATGCTTACCCGCCACGACCGCACCGTCGATGATGCGGTGTCGGTCTACGCCGAAATCCGCGGGACCGGGCTGCGTTACATCGGCTTTAAGGACATCGGCGCTTCCGCGGCACAGCTCCGCGAGGTCTGCGTCAGTGCCCAGGATGACGGCCTGGAGGTGATGCTCGAGGTCGTATCGAACAGCCGGGAGGATGAGCTGCGGTCGGTAGCCGCGGCGGCCGAGATCGGCGTCGACTGGGTGCTCGGCGGAACCCATCCGCAGGACGGGGTGCGCGTGCTGGCCGGCAGCAAGGCACGCTACTGCCCGTTTCCCGGCCGGGTCGTCGGGCACCCGAGCGTGCTGGAAGGCCAGATCGCCGAGATCGCCGGCAGCGCCCGGGAGATCACCGCGCTGGACGGCGTGTTCGGCCTGGACCTGCTCGCCTACCGGCATGAGACCGCCGACGTGGCCGAACTCACCCGGGCCGTGGTGCAGGCCGCGAGCGGGCCGGTGATCGCGGCCGGCGCAGTGGCGAGCGTGGCGCAAATCAAGGCGCTGGAGGGCGCCGGGGCGTGGGGATTCACCATCGGCAGCGCGATCTTCGAAGGCAGGCTGCCGGGCGGTCCGTCGATCGCCGGGCAGATCCGGGAGGTATTGCTGGCCGCCGGCGGCCGGAGGGCGGCGCCCGCCGCCAGTGAAACGGCCGATCCGCCGCCAGGGCGGTCAGTGCAGCCGGATTTTCTCAGTATTGCTGGCCAGCGTGCTATCAATCGCGGTCGCCGAGTACGTCCCCGCCGGAACCAGTGATTTCGCCTTGGTGCATCCGGGTGTCGATTTCTGCCGGTTCCAGGAGATGGGCAGCGCCGTCGGTATGCCGCGGTGCAAGTCGGTGACCAGCGAGCCCGGTTCGCTGGCACAGTCAGCCGAGTTCCAGATCCTGGCCTGGCCTGACCTGATTATCAGTTTGATGTGCTGAGCGCCGACATTGAACCTGCACGTCGCGGCGGACGTGGATACGACATTTACCTGGAACTGCGGCTGCGTGTGCGGGCCAAAACTGGCGTGGCTGGTCTGCAGGCTCAGCACGACTTCCTTCAGTGCGCAGAGAGCCGGCTTTCCGTGGGTCCGGCCCGACGGTGCTGCGGACGGGTCGGAGACCGCCTTGGCTGGAGCCGTGCTGGCCTTGGCCGGAGCTTCGGTGGCCTTAGCCGGAGCCTTGGTGGCATTGCCCCCCGCAGCCGCGGCGCCCGAACCACCCGCAGCCGCGGCGCCCGAGCCAGCCGCAATACCTGAATTCCCGTGATGGCCCGCTGCGCTGCCAGTGGCTGAGCCTGTTCTGGCTGTGGCGGCCCCGGTGCCAAGTGCTCCCGACAATGCCCAGGCAATGACGGCGAATACGGCCAGGCCAATGACCAGTGTGATGAACCGCCGCCGCCAGTAGGTAGCGCGCCGCGGCTTCTTCCGCTGAGACCGTGACGGACTGATGCTCATACGACGAGTATGCAAGAACCGGCATGGATTACCGGGGAGACCCGCCGCGTTTCGCCCGGGGATTCACCGAAATATCGGGGCAGTTCGCGGCGTGGCGTACTGCCCTGGCGCCTTACCGCCGCGACAATGAGACGTCTGGCGCCGGGGGCGTCGATGCGAAGCCCGGCCGCGGGGCGCGCTGCTGCGGTGTCAGTCCAGCAGGCTTCGCATCGGTCGCGATGAGCCCTTCGGTCGCAACGTCAGCGGACAGGCTCCGGCAACTGCGTAGATAAGAGATACGAACCATTGGCGAATGGCGCATATGGACCGTAATTATCGAACCAGGGCAAACGCCAGACGATTCGTGGCTTCCGGCAGCATTCTGCGGGTAATGACGGCCACTGCGGCCGTCGCGCTCGCTATGGCTGGCAGCATGGCGGCCGCGCAGCCGTCAGCGGCTGATACGGTCCATAACGTAGCCGTCTCAGCTCGCTCTAGCTCACATGATTGCGGCCCCCGGCAATTGCGCATTAGCGTTCCGGATTCAATCCGGGGCGACCCAGCTGAGGGAATGGGCAGCCGATCCTGGAACATTCTGCTGCGCAACGTCAGCGCTTCGGTGTGCGCGATTCGGGGATGGCCGCGAATCGTCGTTCTTGAGGCCTCCGGGCGCGAGGTCGCCACCAGCGTCAGCGACGTAAAGTTCAGCAACCTCGGCCCGGTGCCGGATAGCCGGATCACCATCCGTCCTGGCCGGGGAGCCGTTGTCACGGTGACAAGTGCGGCTGCCGCAACTGGGTGCGTCTCCCGGTGGACTCTCCGGCTGACCCTGCCGGGAGCCAGCCGGCCGGTAACCGTCGCCGGACCGGCCGGCGCCAACCCGCCGTGCGCGGGCGGGCACCTGCAACTGTCCCCGGTCTACCTGCAAAGCACGCTGAAGCGCGCTATCAGGGCGCTGAGCGTCTCGCGCATCCCGTCGGCGATCCCAGCGGCGAAGCACCATGATCCGCCGGCCTGCAAGCCAGCGGATCTCCGGGCGAGAGTCGCCACCGAATCCGCGCGGGCCGGGGGCATTGTCGTGCTTCGGCTGCATACCACCGGCAGCGCATGCGACCTGGCCGAGAGCTGGCCGACTGTCCGGCTGGACGAGTCAGCGGGCGCAAGCCAGGTAGCCAAGGCGCTCCCTGACACCCGGGCATTCAGCGCCGCACGTAAGGTGCTGACCACCTATGGTCGCGGCAGCAGGCAGCGCACAGTACTAACGCTGCGGCGAGATCACGGAGCGTCAATCGCGCTGCTGACCACGGGACGATCATCGTGCAGGGTGCTGAGAGCCGCGACGATCTACCCGTCCCCGATTGCTACCGGTGCTGGCCTTAAGGTCACGTTTGCCCGGCCGATGAGCATCTGCGGGGAGCCGCGGATCCTTCCCTTCCTGCCGACCAGGAGCACGGCAGTGAGCGTCGCGCGGGGGGTACTTGCGGGAGCTAAGACGGGAGCCAAAACGAGCGCCTCCGGTGCCAATCTGGCCAGGTGGTGGCATGGCACCGACAGCTCCTTCCCGTTTGCGTGCGGCTCCCACGTTCCCTACCGCGAGCCGAGGGGCGACTGCAGCAACGGCACGGCCGGCAAGTACGGCGCCTACATCGGACAGGTGGGATCATTCCGGCGATGGCACGGCTGTGGCGATGGCCTGAACTGGGTTCAGGGCAACTACGACGCCGCCCAGGCCAACTCCGCCCATGGGGACGGCCTTGGCGCCGCGGCGTACTGGTTCGCGGCCGGACCCGGCCGCGAACCAGGCTATAGCGGCTCCGTATCGAAGGCGCGCGCCTGGGGCAGAGCCCAGGCGAGGCGGGTCGTCTCGACGGACCTCGTCGATGCCTTCTCCTTTCCCTACGTCGTCATGGACATCGAGAACAATGGTGCGGCTCCGGACGCCAATGGCTGGAACACCGTCTGGAACGGGCCGTGCGGCGGCAGTGTGGAGGGCACTTTCATTCCGCCGAACGTGGACCGCGCGACGTTGAGCGGGTTCTCGGCCTACATCATTGCGAACACGAGCTACTTCCCGTCCGTCTACAGCGCGGGCGGCATCGGGTTCGGTTCGTGGGGAGGAATCTTCGGCGGCGAGAGGCTGCGTGACACTTCAGAGTGGACTTTCGTCAACGAAACGCGGTCGGTCAGCAGGTTTCCGTCGAGGTGGTCGGTGCGGAGCGTGAGAGCGATCTTCTTCGGCGGCGAGCATGCTCGATGCCGGCTGATGTGGCAGTGGTCGGGCGGCAACGGGGACCTCAATAGGTTCGGTGGCGACCTCGATCAGATCAACGGGCGTCACAACGGCAAATGCCCGGGTTAATGAGATAGAGATCAGCTCGGCGATGACTGACGCGGCGCCGGTGACGGCGGGTAGGAGACCCGCGGGGCATGACCGGGGTACACCGGGGACACGACGATACTGTCACCAACGCATACCTGCGGCGCCGTCTGCTGCCGGTGCACGGTCAGTCTCCGCGTACCGTGCGGTGGCGTGATCGCCCAGTTAGGCGAGCCGCAGCCGCTGGCGTTTGCGGGCGTGCCGATCAGCATTGAGGATGCCGCGCTCGCGCCGGGCCGGAGCACGACGCGGGTGCGGCCGATGGACCATGCGCCAGTCGCCTCCGCGTACCTGATAGGTACTGCGGCCGGCCGCGGCCGCGGCCCGAGGATGGCAACCTTCGGCCAGCCTTCGATTGAGCAGGTGATGTCCCCGGCATTGCGGAAGACGATCACGGCGACGATGCCCGGCATGGTCTCCGCCGCGGAGTCGGGCCCGCCGACCCGCAGGTCACGTTCCGCGCAGCGAGGGACCGGGTGCGAGCCCGGCCTGACGGCGACCGCCGGTCGGACGGACGGGCGGCCGAGCGCGATGGAACCGCCCACGACCGCGATAGCCGCCACGCCCACGACCGCGCCCAGGGCGGCTACCCCGCGGCGGGCTGGCCGCCCGGTCACTTCCGTGTCCGGGGCCGCAGCCGTGTCCAGGGCCGTATCCGCGGCACTGGCCGTATCCGCGTGGCACGCTGGTCGCTCGGGCCTTCGTCATGCATCCTGGACCCCCTCGGACATCTCGAGAGTTCTCGTTCCAGCCGCCCGCATCCGGCATTCCGGCGCCTTCATTGTCCCACTCCGCGGCCTGATCCCGGTGACGACATGGCCGCTGGGCGGCCATCGATCGCTACGGGCCGGGCAGATCTTCCTCCCGACCGGCCTGAAGCCCTCGTGGGCACGAGAAGTCCTCGTGGGCACGAGCCCGGCCCGCGTTTCGCGGTCACTCGTGAGCAGCGCGGGCCAGCCGCGTCCCCGGGTCAGTGCACGGTGTGGGGGAGTTTGCCGTGGGCGCCGAGCTTGTAGGCGATGATCAGTGCCTGGCCCGATAGCGGTACGGATGCTCCGGCGATGACGTAGTCGCCGTCGATGGTGACGGGCGCGTTCGAGCCGGCCGACAGGGGCATGTTGAGCAGGATCGCGCCGGTCTTCGCGTTGAACGCGTACAGGTGGCCGCTGTAGGTGGTGGTGAACACGACGTTGTTCGTGACCGTGGCCGCGCCGTAGGGCGAGGAGGGCAGCTTGTCGTCCCATTCGATCTTCCCGGTGTCCTGGCTGACCGCGACCATCTCGCCCGTTGCCTTGGGGATAGCGGCTTCGAATGCCTTTCCGCTTTCCGTCACGCCATCGGTGGACATGGGCACGCCGAGGTTGTTGACGGCTGCGAACGTGGTCGAGCCGTTGGTCGCTAGCTGGGACTCGACGCCGCCGAACACGCCGGGCTCAAGCTCGAACTTCGCGGGCAGCAGTGAGCTGGCCGTGGCGGGGGTGGCGTTTTCGGTGAGCAGCCCGGCGTTCGCGGGTCCGTGGTGCACGCCGACGGGGAGTTTCCAGATCAGCTTGCCGGTCATGGCGTTGAGCTCGATGAGGATGCCGGCCTTGCCGCCGTCGATGACGACGGGCTGCCCGTGTGCGGTGGTCAGGACGGGGGAGTTCTGCAGGTCCCAGTCGAACAGGTCGTGCGGGGTGAGCTGGTAGTACCACAGCAGCTTCCCGGCCGGGCTCAGCTTGACCACCGAGTCGGTGTACAGGTCCGGGCCGGGCCGGCTGGTGGCCAGCGGAAAGCCCTTCGGCCACCTGCCCTGGCCGATCGGGCCCGGGTTGGCGATGCCGATGTACAGGTTGCCCTGGCTGTCGAACGAGGGCGGGTCCCATAGGCCGCCGCCGGAGTTGATGGCGGGGTTTCCCCACAGGTTCTGCACCTCATCCCAGGACCACTGCGGCGCGCCCGTCTTCGCGTTCAGCGCCCACAGGGCCGACTTGGCGCCGCCGAGGTACTGGCCCTTGTTGGGGTTGACCGGCACGGTCGAGACGTAGACGGTGCCGTGGTTGTAACCGGGGGCCATGTCGATGCCCTCGAGGTCATTGCCGGTCAGCGTCCGGCTCCACAATTGCTTGCCGGTGGCCGCCGACAGCGCGACCGCCGCGCTGTCCGTCGCCGCATACACCACTCCGCCAGCCACGTTGACGCCGTCCGGGCCGCCGTTGAGTGAGTTGTAGTTGTGGGTCCAGAGCACCTTGCCGGTGGCGAGCCTGATCGCCATCACGTTCGATTCCTGATCCTGGGTGTAGACCACGCCGTTCACCACCACCGGCGTGGTTGCGTAGGAATCCGCAAGGCCGGCGGCATGCGACTTGCCGGTCGACTCCACCGGCACGCACCACGCCACGCCCAGCGTCGTGACGTTCGAGCTGGTGATCGGGCTGGCCACATCGCGGGTGTTCGCCAGGTTGCCGCCCGGCAGCGTCCAGCCCGGCGCCACCGCCGGATTCGCCGGGCCGCCCGGCGCGCTGCCTGCCGGGCCCGTGGCCGCGTGCTTAGCGAAGCAGCTCGCCGTACTCGAGCTGCTGCTGCTCTTACTACTGCAGCCGCCGACGGCCAGGCCCGCGGCAACCAGCAGGGCCAGGCCGGCCACTGCGGGCCGCTGAACTAAGCACCTCATCTGACTCATCTCCCGCTTTGCCGGACGCCGGACCGGCGTGGCTCCTTGCCAAAAAAAATAGATATCAGTATGCTAGGCATGCGTTATCAGATCCGTCAAGTTCCGGAGGAAATCGGATGACTACCCACGATGTAGCGGTCGCAGCACCGCAACTGCCTAGCCCGCCGGTGACCGAGCACGCGGCCCGGTCCGCGCCCGGCCTGCCCATGCTGGTGCTCGGCATCATCCTGATACCGGCCGGGGTAGTGATCATCGTGCTGGGAAATCACCAGAGCCATGCCCTCGCCACGACTCTGACTTGGCTCGCCATCGTTCTCTTTCTCGTCAGCGCC
Organism: uncultured Actinomycetes bacterium; assembly: GCA_963707065.1. Classification (GTDB taxonomy): domain Bacteria; phylum Actinomycetota; class Actinomycetes; order Streptosporangiales; family Streptosporangiaceae; genus Palsa-506. The sequence goes on along the minus strand of CAVPPJ010000034.1, from coordinate 49,234 downwards.
CTCGTGCTGGGGGGCCTTACCCCTGTCGTCCCCGGGGAAGCACGCGTCATCCAGTTGTTCGGCAAGTACCGCGGCACCATCCGCGACCCGGGCATGCAGTGGGTGAACCCGTTTACCCGCCGCATCAAGGTCTCCACCAAGATCCGCAACCAGGAATCAGCGCAGGCCAAGGTCAACGACGCCGACGGTAACCCGATCGAGATCGCGGCGGTGGTCGTCTGGCAGGTCCAGGACACCGCCAGCGCCGTCTACTCCGTTGACAACTTCACCCAGTTCGTCACCATCCAGACCGAGACCGCCGTCCGGCACATCGCCTCCAGCTACCCTTACGACAACCGGGGCAGCGGCGCGCTGTCGCTGCGCGACAACGCCAAGGAGATCACCCAGGAGCTGTCCGCCGAGATCGCCGTGCGGGTCATCTCGGCCGGCGTGCACATCATCGAGTCGCGGCTGACTCGGCTGTCGTATGCCCCGGAGATCGCGCAGGCCATGCTGCGCCAGCAGCAGGCCAGCGCCGTCGTCGGTGCCCGGCAGCGGATCGTGGAGGGCGCGGTCGGCATGGTCCAGATGGCCCTGGCGCGGCTGGAGGAAGAGGGCGTCGTCGAACTCGACGAGGAGCGGAAGGCCGTCATGGTCTCTAACCTGCTCGTGGTCTTGTGCAGCGAGCAGGCTACCCAGCCCATCGTCAATACCGGCACCCTCTATCAGTGACGGGAGGCACGGAACCGCGGTGACCGAGCGTAAGAGCGTCCTGCTGCGGCTCGACCCTGCCGTCCACGATGCGCTCGCCAGGTGGGCTGCGGACGAGCTGCGTAGCACCAACGCCCAGATCGAGTTCCTGCTCCGCCGCGCGCTCGCCGATGCCGGGCGGCTGCCCGGTCGCGCCAGGCCGATGCGGCCCCGGGGCCGGCCACCGGCCGTCGCCCCGGCCGAAGCCAGCCAGGCAGCGGGCGATGACCGACCGCTATGAGGTCCGTGCCGGTCCTGGCCGCCGCCGACGTGGAACGGGGCATCCGCGCCTGCGCCGAGCGGCTGGCAGAACTGCTCACCGGGCGGCACGGGCGGCAGATTTGCCGTAACTAGGCTGTCCATTAAGGCCGGTGCCCGTTCGTCGTAGTACTGACATGCACCGAAGGACGGGAGAACACAGTGAAGTACATGATGCTCATCTGCGTCGACGCCACGATGAAGCCGACGGCCGGCGAGCCGACGATCGAACAGTGGCTGGACGAGGTCGAGGGAAAGCGGCTGGACGGCTCTGCATTGCGGCCGGTCCGTGACGCGACGACGGTCCGGACGCGCGGCGACGAGGTACTGCTGTCTGACGGCCCGTTCGCCGAGACGAGGGAGTTCATCGCCGGGTACGACGTGATCGAGTGCGCCGACCTGGACGACGCGATCCAGATCGCGTCACGCCATCCGTGCGCCCGGTTCGGCGCGGTCGAGGTAAGGCCGTTCGCGGAGGACTGATCATGCCGGCCGACGCCGAGATCACCGCCGTCTACCGGCAGGAGCGGGGCCGCATCGTGGCGACCCTGATCCGGATGACGGGGGACTGGGACCTGGCCGAGGAGTGCGTGCAGGACGCCTTCGCCCAAGCGCTTGAGCGCTGGCCGCGCGACGGCGTCCCGCACCGCCCCGGCGCGTGGCTCACCACCACCGCCCGCAACCGGGCCCTCGACCGGCTACGGCGGTCGGCTGTTGAGGCCGCGAAACTGCGGGAGGTGGCAGAGTTGCCGGCGTTCAGCGAGCAGGACGACGATGCCGGTGAGAGCGGCATCACCGACGACCTGCTGCGGCTGATCTTCACCTGCTGCCATCCCGCGCTGGCGCTGGAGGCCAGGGTCGCGCTGACGCTGCGTACCGTCGCCGGGCTGACCACGGCCGAGATTGCCAGGGCGTTCCTGGTGCCCGAGCCGACGATGGCCAAGCGCCTGGTGCGCGCCAAGCAGAAGATCCGCAATGCCGGCATTCCCTATCGGGTGCCGCCCGGTCACCTGCTGCCTGAGCGGCTCGGCGGCGTGCTCGGCGTGCTGTACCTGCTGTTCAGCGAGGGTTACGCCGCGACTGCGGGAGCCGACCTGGTGCGGCAGGGGCTGTGCGCCGAGGCGATCCGGCTGGCCGGCACGCTGGCCGACCTGATGCCCGACGAGCCCGAGGTACTCGGGCTGCGTGCGCTCGTGCTGCTGCACGATGCCCGCCGCGATGCCCGCGTCGATGACGCCGGCGACCTGGTGCTGCTCAGGGATCAGGACCGCGGCAGCTGGGACGCCGACCGGATCGCCGAGGGGGTGCGGCTACTGGACGCCGCGCTGCGCCGGGGGCGGCCGGGCGCCTACCAGGTGCAGGCGGCCATCGCGGCCTGCCATGCCACCGCCGTCAGCGCTGCCGACACGGACTGGGCGCAGATCGCGCTGCTCTACGGCCAGCTGGCGAGACTGGCGCCGTCGCCGGTGGTCGAGCTGAACAGGGCGGTCGCCGTGGCGATGGCCGACGGCCCGGCCGCCGGCCTCGCCCTGGTGGAACAGCTGGCCGGTACGGGCGCGCTGGTCAATTACCACCTGCTGCCCGCGACCCGGGCCGACCTGCTGCGACGCCTTGACCGGCCCGACGAGGCAGCCGCCGCCTACCGGGAGGCACTCGCGCTGGCGCCCACCGAGGTGGAACGGCGTTACCTCACCCGGCGGCTAGCGGAGACCCGCAGCAGTCACTGACGGTGCAGGCAACCCGGTGGCGGCCGACCGGAGCTGGCTGGAACTGACGGTAGCCACGGCCTGGCCGGTCAGCCGTCCTGCAGCCTGGCTACCACGGCGTCCGCCTGCGCGACGGTGATCGTTCCGGTCAGCCCGGCCATGGGCAGTACGCGGCTGCCGCCGGCCAGGAAGACCACTTGGTCGGTCAGGCAGGCGCGCAGGCCGGGATACTTTTCGGCTATCGCGACCTGCTCGCGGAGCATTGCCTCCTGCTTGGCGGCGAGGGCCGGCTGAACCCGCTCGTTGAACGTGCGCTGCATCCGGCGGCCGATCGCCCGGCCGATGAACTTCGTGGCCGCGGTCAGGGCAACGCCGGCGATATCATCCTCGATCGACGAGAGGCCGTCACCGATCGGGTTGCGGGGAAAACCGGAGCTACGGCCTGGCTGGCTGCCGGGCAGCGGCCCGGAACGCGGCTCGGCCGCGTATCCCGGCAGCGGTCCCTGCTGGGGCTCCGCGGCATATCCCTGCTGCGGCGCGCCCGGGGTCCCTGGCGGCTGCCCGCCCATACGGCCCCTGGCCAGCGCGGCAAGCTCCTGGATCGAATGCACGGCAGCGGCGCTGCCGCATTGCGGGCATACCGCTGCCGCCTGGCCCTCAGTCATCGCTCTATTGTGCTCTGCCGGCCGGCCAGCTGGGAAGAGTGGCCAGAATTGGAGAAACTCGCACTCTGGCCGCCCGTATCGGGGCTGATTTGGGCAGTGCCAGCTGAGGCTGTAGAAGACGCTGGTGAGATTCTGCTCCAGGTCCGCGTGCCATGCCGCGCCATCGATGGACTGAACATGCCCGGCGGCGAACTACAGCCGGGCGCGGGAGCATAGGTAGCATGCCCGTGCTGATGGGAACCTCCGGCTGGCAGTACCGCGACTGGCGCGGCGGGCTGTACCCGGCGGGGGTGGCCCAGCGCCGCTGGCTGGAGCACTACGCCACCCAGTACCTGACGGTGGAGAACAACAGCAGCTTCTACCGGCTGCCCGCCTGGAAGACCTTCGCGGGCTGGCGGGCCCGCACGCCTGACGACTTCGTGATGGCAGTAAAGGCAAGCCGGTACCTCACCCACGTCAGGAAGCTGCGCGACCCAGCCGAGCCTGTCGCCCGGTTCCTCGGCGTGGCGGCGGCCCTCGGCCCCAAGCTCGGCCCGATCCTGCTGCAACTGCCGCCAACGCTCACTGCAGAGCCGGCCCTGCTGCACGCCTGCCTGGCGGAATTCCGGGCCGCCTGGCTGCCCGGCGACCATGGCCGGCTGCGGATCGCGGTGGAGCCGCGGCACCCCTCCTGGTGGACCGATGAGGTCCGGCAGATCCTGGCCGCCCACGACGCGGCATTGTGCTGGGCGGACCGGCTCGGCCGGCCAGTCACGCCGCTGTGGCGCACCGCCGGATGGGGATACCTGCGATTTCATGAGGGGGCGGCCGACCCGTGGCCCAGCTACGGAAGGCAGGCCTTGCAGTCATGGGCATCGCGCGTGCGGCAGGCGTGGCCGGGTGACGCCGACGTGTACGTCTACTTCAACAACGACCCGGGCGGGGCTGCCGTCGTCAACTCCGCCGTATTCGCCGCGCTGGCCCGCGATGCGGGCATGACGGTTACCCGTACGCCGCCGCCCGGCAGCGTGCCGCTCACTGCGGCCATGCCGACCTGGTAAGGCGTCTCCGCCGGCCGGCCTGACGGCTTGACAGGCAGCGCCTTCTGAGTCAATCTATAACTAATTCGTTCTAAAAGAGGATGGTTATAAATGGCGGCCGACCAGCTCAGCCTCGTCTTCGGGGCACTCGCTGATCCGACCAGGCGGGCGATCCTGACCCGGCTGGCCGAGAGCGAGGCGACCGTCGCCCAGCTCGCCGAGCCGTTTGACATGTCCCAGCCGGCGATCTCCCGGCACCTGAAGGTGCTGGAGAACGCCGGGCTGATCTCCCGCACCCGGCGCGCCACCGCACGGCTCAGCCACCTGCAGGCTGAGCCGCTCCGCGACGTAACCACCTGGCTTGCCCGCTACCAGCGGTTCTGGGACGAGAGCCATGAGCGGCTCGACGACCTGCTCGCGGCGCTGCAAGCCGACCACGATGACGGCCGCCGCCAGGCGGCCCCGCCGGAAGGAAATCATGATGAACCGGAAGGGAACCACGATGAATAAGACAACGATCACCGCCGAGCCCGGCATCCCGCAGATCACCATCACCAGGGAGTTCGATGCGCCGCGCGAACTGGTGTTCCGGGCGCACACGGACCCGCAGCTGCTGGTGCAGTGGCTGGGACCGCGCGACCTCACCATGACGATCGACCGCTATGAGGCTCGCGATGGCGGCACCTGGCGCTACGTCCACGCCGATGCCCAGGGCAACGAGTACGGATTTCACGGCGTCTTCCATGGCACCCCGTCACCGGACGCCATCGTGCAGACCTTCGAGTTTGAAGGCGTGCCGGGCCACGTGAAGCTCGACACCGTCACCCTGGAGCAAGAGGGCAGTAGCAGGACGCTGATGCGCACCGTCTCCAGCTTCCAGTCGGTCGAAGATCGCGACGGCATGGTCGCCGCCGACATGGAAAGGGGCGTCCGTGACTCCGCCGACCGCCTGGAAGAGCTGCTCGCCAGGCTGCAGGCCAACTAGCAGCACACCTGCACACCCTCGACCGGAAGGAGCGCACGATGACAGACAGCAGGGAGCCCCAGGATCGGGAGGCAGCCGGTCACGCCGACAGCCCGGGTGACATCCCCGCCGGACGGCCCGTATCGCTGGACCGCCTGGACGTACTGATCGGTCAATGGGAGATGGAGGCATCCTTCGATGCCGGGTACTTCGGCCCCGGAAGCCCTGCGATCACCGACCGCGGCGGCCGTGTCACCTTCGAGTGGCTAGCGGGCAAGTGCTTCCTCACCCAGCGGTTCGTCATCGAGCATCCGGCGGCTCCGAGCGGCATTGCCATCATCGGCGCGGGCGAAGAGCCGGAGACCTTCTCACAGCATTATTACGACTCGCGCGGAGTCGCCCGGGTCTACCAGATGAGCCTGGATGGCGGGATCTGGAACGTGTGGCGCGAGGCCGCTGGCTTCTGGCAGCGGTTTACCGGAGTGATCGCCGGCGATGGCTCCGCGATCAAGGGCGCCTGGGAGGCCTCGGCGGACGGGCTCGAGTGGAAGCACGACTTCGGCCTGACCTACCTCAAGACGGACTGAGAGGTCTCGTGTCAGCGCCGCACGGTACGCCTCTGTGCACATGGCTGCGATCGCCGGGCGGCTCAGCGCAGTTCCTGGATGCGGACCAGGTTGCCCGCAGGATCGCGGAATGCGCAGTCGCGGATGCCGTACGGCTGCTCGACCGGCTCCTGGACGACCTCGGCGTCGCTGGCCTGCAGCCGCTCGAAGGTGCCGTCGAGGTCCTTGGTGGCCAGCAGGATCCAGCCGTAGGTGCCCTTGGCCATCATCTCGGCGATGGTGCGGCGCTCGTCGTCGGTGACCCCAGGGTCGGTGACCGGCGGCGCCAGGAGGATGGACGTGCCGGGCTGGCCGGCCGGGCCGACCGTTATCCAGCGCATCTTGCCCCGCCCGACGTCACCCCGGACCTCGAAGCCGAGGGCGTCGCGATAGAAGGCCAGGGAGGCGTCTGGGTCGTCATGCGGGAGAAAGCTCGCGTGAATGGTGATGTCCATGGCGGTCAGGTTAGCTGCGGCCCGGTGACCGGCGCTTCTCGATTCCTGACCGGTCTGGTCACCTGTTTCGCCACGCACGGCGGCATCCCCGCCGTCGCGCGGGCTGCCTGGCTCCGGTAGGTGCTGGGCGGCATGCCGGCCAGTTCGGTGAAGCGAGTGCTGAAAGTGCCCAGCGACGAGCAGCCGACCGCGAAACAGACCTCGGTGACGCTGAGGTCGCCCCGGCGCAGCAGCGCCATCGCGCGCTCGATCCGCCGCGTCATCAGGTAGCTGTACGGCGACTCGCCGTAGGCGAGCCGGAACTGGCGGCTGAGGTGCCCGGCCGATATGTGCGCGCCGCGGGCGAGCGCCTCCACGTCCAGCGGCTGCGCGTACTCCCGGTCGATCCGGTCGCGGACGCGGCGCAGCCGCGCTAGGTCGCGCAGATGCTGTTCTTCGGCAGGTCTGCTGGTCACACGCACGATCGTACGTCGCGTCCGGCTCAGAGCGGTGCGGCCTGCCACGCGAACCCGTCCGGGTCGGTGCAGTGCCCGGCATCGCTGCCGATCATGAGCCGGTGCGATCTGGTGCCCTCGGGAGACACCGGCGTCCCTTGGCGGCGGCGCGGCGTCTCCCGGCCGGCCCGCCACGGTCGCTGCACAGTTCAGGCAAATCGCCGTGTAAACAGGTATCGGGCAGCCGATCCCCGGCCGCGCCATGGCCCGGTGAGACGGAGAGACCGATGCGCATCAGCCGACCAGCCGCGGCCGGTGCCTGCGGCGCGGCGCTGGCACTAACCCTGGCCGCGGGCTGCTCCGCTGACCACGCCGTCAGCCCGCCGCCCGGGCAGGCTCCCGGCCCGGTGGCGGCAGCACCGGACCCGCCCGGCGGCGGCCTGACCCCGGCGCAGCTCAGGACGGCCTATGACCTGGGCCCGCTGCTGCGGCACGGGATTAACGGCAAGGGCCAGACGATCGTGATCGTCGATTCCTTCGGATCGCCCACGATCAGCCGTGACCTGGCCGTGTTCGACAAGCAGTTCGGCCTCCCGGCACCGCCGTCACTGCGGGTGATCCAGCCAGCGGGGCCAGTGCCGGCCTTCCGGCCGACGCCCCACCGGACCGGCGAGGCCGGCGAGACGACCCTGGACGTGGAGTCGGCGCACGTGATGGCGCCGGACGCGAGCATCCTGCTGGTGGAGACGCCGACCCTGGAAGAGGAAGGCCGAAGCGGCTTCCCGCAGATCGTCACGGCCGAGGACTATGTCATCCGGCATCACCTCGGCGGCGTGATCAGCCAGAGCTTCGGCGCGACGGAGCAGACCTTCCGGTCCCAGGCCTCGCTCCGCCAGCTGCGCGGCCCGTACCTGCTGGCCGCCCGGCCCGCCTACAACGTGACCGTGCTGGCGGCCACCGGCGACACCGGCGCGGCCGGCCTGACCTACAGCACGCACAGCTCCTTCAGCACGCCCGCGGTGGGGTGGCCGGCCAGCGACCCGCTGGTGACCGCGGTCGGCGGCACTCAGCTCTACCTGACGCCCGCAGGCGCCAGGCGGCGCCCTGACGTGGCCTGGAACGACAGCGGCGGCGGCCGGTCGGCGGATTTCGCCCGGCCGGCCTACCAGGACGGCGTGGCGGGCATCACCGGGAAGGACCGCGGCATCCCCGACATCTCCATGGATGCCTCCTGCGAAAGCGGGATGGAAACCTACAGCAGCTACGGCGGCGGGCAGCCGCACTGGTCGATGGTCTGCGGCACCAGCCTCGCGACGCCGCTGTTCGCCGGGATCGTGGCCCTGGCCGATCAGGAGGCCGGGCACCCGCTGGGCATGATCAACCCGGTGCTCTACCGGATGGCCGCCGCCCATGACCGCGGCATCGTGGACGTCGTGCGCGGCAACAACACCTCGGCGTCCGTGCGCGGGTTCCCGGCCCGCCGCGGCTACGACCTCGTGACCGGCCTCGGCACGATCGATGCCGCCTACTTCGTCCCCGAGCTAGCGAAGCTGGCCGGCTAGCGCCGGCAGCAGCGGGCCGTTTGCCTGCCCGCGACTAGACGGCCGTTGACGGGGTAAGGCTGGTCTCCGGAAGCCCATAGCGGGCCTGGCCGCAGACCCGGAGGTACTGGCGTGGAGATCGAGATGGTGCTGTCGCTGCCGCGGGATGCGGCGAGCGTGCCGGTCAGCCGCCAGGTCCTTGATGGCTGCCTGGGGATCCTCGGCGTTACGCCCGAGACGCGGACGGACATCACCCTTGCCCTGAGCGAGGCCTGCGCCAACGTCGTCCAGCACGCCGGGACCGATGACGAGTACGAGGTGCGCGCTTGCGTCATCGATGGCCGGTGCGTCATCGAGGTGGTGAACGCCGGGAATGGCGCGAAGGTGGCGGCTCCTAGCGGCAGTTTCCCCCCGCCGGGGGCCGAGCACGGCCGCGGGCTGAAGATCATGGATGCGGTCGTCGAGAACCTGAGCCTGACCGGCAACGGGCGGGAAGGCACGACCGTCCATTTCGAGAAGCACCTGGAGTGGCTGCCGGGCGCGGCCGGCGAGCTCCTCTTCCAGGAGGCCAGCACGCTTGCGGCCGAGCCGGTGCTCGGCGCCGACTAGGCACCCGGGCAGACGAAGCCGGGCATCCGTCTTCGGTCATCCGGGCCCGGCTTCGCGGCCGGTCCCGGCGCACCATGCACGGTATTTCAGGAACGGTATTGCCGGAAGTAGCCGGTCACTCGCGCATGCCACACTGAAACCTGCTTGCCGTGGAGGGTACGCATGCCGGCCATCTCGTTCAATGGCGTCCTGATCATTGCCGCGATCGCAGTCCTGGTTCCGGTCGTGCTCGGCTTCCTGCCGAAGGTCCCGTTGCCCGGCGCGGTGCTGGAGGTCATCGCCGGCATCGTCATCGGGCCTTCGCTGCTGGGCTGGGTGCATATTGATGCCCCGATACTGGTGCTGAGCGATCTTGGCCTGGGAATGCTGCTGTTCCTGGCCGGCCTGGAGATCGACGTTCAGCGGCTGCGAGGGCCGCTCGGGCGGGTGGCAGGCCTGGGGTTCTGCGGATCAGCAGTGCTGGGCATTGGGTGCGCCTATGCGCTGCGCCTGGCCGGCCTGGTTACCCAGCCGCTGTTCCTGGCAATCGTGCTCATGTCGACGTCGGCGGGCCTGCTGCTGCCACTGCTGAAGGACGCGGGCGAGGAGGACACCCGTTTCGGGCAGCTCGTGATGACCGCGGCGGCCCTGGCGGAGGTCATGCCCATCGTGTTGCTGTCGCTCTTGTTCTCCGCGACATCGAAGACCACACCCGACCAGCTGGCCTCGCTGGGGATCTTCATCGCGCTGCTGGCCGCGATCGGGCTCGCCCTCGGCCGGGTCCGGAATATGGAGGGCCTGGCGCGGCTGCTCGACCGGCTGGAAGACCGCAGCGCGCAGTTGCGCGTGCGTGCCGCCCTCACGCTCGCGCTGGGCTTCGGCGTGCTCGCCTACCGATTCGGGTTCGCGTCGATCCTCGGCGCCTTCGCCGCCGGGTTGCTGGTACGCATGATCGACCTTTCCGGCCACGCGCCGCACCCGCAGTTCCAGATCAAGCTGGAGGGCATCGGCTTCGGCTTCCTGATCCCGATCTTCTTTATCGCCACCGGTGTCCAGTTCGACCTGAAGGCCCTGCTCGGCAACGCCACGGCGGTCGCGGAGATACCGCTGTTCCTCGTCGCCCTGCTGCTGGTACGCGGGCTTCCCGCGCTGCTGTACGCGCGCCTCGTCGGTATCCGCCGCGCCGAAGTTGCCGGCCTGATGCAGGCGACCACGCTCACCTTCGTGATCGTGGCCACCCAGATCGGCCTTGCTACTGGCAAGCTCACTCCGACCACCAGCGCCTCGCTGCTCGCCGCCGGGCTGCTGTCGGCAGCCCTGTTCCCCGGCGCTGCCCTGCGGCTGCTCGCGCCAGCACGGCCGGCGCCCGAGCCGCTACACGTGGAGGAGACCGGCTAACCCGCTGCGGCTATGCGCATTGTCGCCTTAACCGTTAAAATCTAATCGTGATCATGCCTTGAGATGGCCTTATGCCTTGGCTCATGGCGCCGTAGGCCTGAGTTCATTGCGCCGTAGGCCCCGGCTCATTGCTATGACAGCAGCGGGCTGCATGTCAGCGGCCACGATCGGGGGTCGGTGAGTTATGAGCAGAGTGTCTCCGGGTGTCCTTGCCCCGCCGCATGAGTTGCTAACGCCGGATGAGTGGCGGCTCCGGGGCCGCAAACAGCGCAGCCTGGCGCCCCGCTCGAGTCATGCGCAGTGGGATCCGCCGCCGGACCGGCCGGATCCGGTAGCGATCCTGGAGGAGCAGGCCAGGACCCGGGTGCCGGATCTGGTGCCGATCCGGTACGGGCGGATGGCTGCTTCCCCGTTCTCCTACTTCCGCGGCGCCGCGGCGCCGATGGCGTGGGACCTCGCGCATACTCCAACGACCGATATCCGGGTACAGGCCTGCGGTGATGCGCACCTACTGAATTTCGGCATGTTCGCCGCGCCGGACCGGCGGCTGGTCTTCGACGTCAACGACTTCGATGAGACGCTCCCGGCGCCGTTCGAGTGGGATGTCAAGCGGCTGGCGGCCAGCTTCGTCGTCGCCGCCCATGATCACGCATTCGGCGACCGCGATGCCCGCGCCGCGGCACGGCTGGCCGTGCACAGTTACCGCACCGAGATGGCGAACTACGCGGCAATGCGGTTCCTGGAGGTCTGGTACTCCAGGCTCGATGTCGACGAGGTGACCAGCCTGTTCGACGCGATCCAGCCGAAGGCGGCCGTGCGCCGCCGGCGCAAGGACATAGAAAAGGCGCACCGTCGCACGAGCCTGAAGGCATTCCTGCAGATGTGCGAGGAGGTCGAGGGGCAGTACCGCATCCGGCCGGCCAATCCGGTGATCGTCCGCTTCCCCATCGAGAACCACCCGGACATCCTGAAGGAGCTCCGCCACGCCATCGCGCTTTACCTGGAGACGCTGGGGGCGGACCGGCGCGAGGTGATGAGCCGGTACTATTTCGGCGATTTCGCGCGCAAGGTCGTCGGCGTCGGGTCAGTCGGCACCGAGGCCTTCGTCCTGCTGCTGCTCGGCGACCGGCCAGACGAGCCGCTGTTCCTCCAGCTCAAGGAGGCGCAAGAGTCGGTGCTGGCCCCGTTTGCCGGCCCCAGCGAATACAAGCACCAGGGCGAGCGGGTGGTCCGCGGGCAGCGGCTGACCCAGGCCACCGCCGACCCGTTCCTGGGCTGGACGCGCGGCATCGGCAGCGGCGGCGGCAGGAGCAGAGAGCAGCAGCGGCTCTAAAGGACTACGTGTAGCAACTAAGGACTACTACGTGCGGCAGCTGCGCGACATGAAGGGCAGCATGAGCGTCCCCCTGATGGACCCGCAGCAGCTCAACTACTACGCCAGGCTCTGCGGCTGGGCGCTCGCCCGCGCGCACGCCCGCACCGGGCGGGCATCGGTCATCTCCGGCTACCTGGGCGCCGGCGAGGACTTCGACTACGCCATCGCGGACTTCGCGATCGCCTACGCCGACCAGAACCAGCAGGACTACCAGCGGCTCCTTGACGCCATCTCCTCCGCGCGGGTACTAGCGACACCAGATCAGTAACGCCAAACGCGGCCAGTATTACCGCGGTGCCCGCCGCAGCCTGACCGCCTGGGTGCTGTGCTCAGGCGGTCAGTCCCGGTTGCCGTGATTGGACGGCGGCCGGCGTGGCGGGGGCCGTGCTGGGCGGAATGTGCAAGCCTGGGCGTTGTGAGCGGGGAAGAAGACGCCTGCCCGCGACGCGGAACGGGGGACGGCATGCCGGAGCCGGGCGGACCGCGGCGGATCAGGGATACCGGGGGGCGCTCCCAGTACGGGCCGTCTTTCGCGCCCGCCCGCCGTTCGGCCGCATTGTCCTCGGCTCCGTCCCGGCGGCTGCCGCCCCGGCTTGTCATCCTGGCGGTCGCGAGCCTGCTGGTTCTGGTGGTCGCTGTCGTGGCGAGGGTGGCCCAGTCCGGCGCGGCCGCGGACGCGCCCCTGGTGGCGTGGGTTCTGCACCCGGCCTCGAACAGGGTGATCGTCCGGCTGACTCCCAGGGGCGGTGCCTCCGGCCGCCAGATCGTGGCCCGCAGCCATCTGACGGTGACCGAGAACGGGCACGGGCACCATGGGAGACGGTCCGCGGACGGTGTTCTGGTCCGGGTACCGGTGCCACCCGGCAGGCAGACCCGGCTGCTGGTCCGGGTGCAGGGCCCGCAGCCGTCCGAGCAGACGCTGACCGTCACCGTCCCGCCGGCGCTGCGGGTCACCGCGTCCGGCCGCCGCTCCGGGGGGCTGCTGCTCTCGCTGTCCAGCCCGCTGCACCGAGCGCACAAGCCGCTGTGCGGCATGGACGGCGTCAGCTTCCCTGACCAGTCGCAGGTGGCCGTGGCCAGGAGCCCGGACGTGTGCAGGACCAGGCTGAGGCTGACGGCCACGGACGGCGAGCAGGCCGTGGTGCCGGTGACCATCCCGGCATTACCTGAGGTGCCGCTCTACTCCTTCGCCCATCCGGACCACCGGGCCATTTACATCACCGTGGATGACGGCTGGACCCCGAGCCGCGAGGTGCTGGCCATCATGCGCAAAACCCATCTCCCGGTCACGGCCTTCCTCATCGAGCAAGCCGCCCAGCGGAACCTGCCCTACTGGCGGGCCTTCGTCCGGGCAGGCGGGATGGTAGGGGACCATACGGTGTCCCACCCCAACCTCACCAAGCTGACCCTGGGCCAGGCCACTATCCAGTGGGGACAGGCCCGCCGGACGCTCGGACGGTGGCTCGGCCAGCAGCCCGTCATGGGCAGGCCGCCGTACGGGGCCTTCAACCGCGCCGTGCAGGCGGCGGCCTACCGGGGCGGGCTCAAGGCGCTGGCAGGCTGGAGTGCCACCGCGGACAGTGACGGCATCCATACCTGGGACGGGCGGCGGCTGGAGCCCGGCGAGATCGTGCTCCTGCACTGGATCCCTGGCCTGGGCCATCAGCTCAAGAAGCTGCTGGCCGCCATCCGCGCCGGGCACCTCCACCCGATGCCGCTGACCCCGGCCAGCTTCGCCGGCATCACGCCCCAGCGGCACTCGCTCGACGGTGACTAGGCCGCCCGGACCTGAGCTCCCGGGGGATCAACGCGGCGCTGCACTAGGCTTTCATCGTGGCCGCTGCCACCGATCCTCGTGTGGTCGCTGACCAGGCTGGCATGGTTGCCTCCGCCTGGTCCGCGGCCGGTGCTCCGCCGTCCTGGCGACTCACCGCCGCTCAGTTCGGGACGCTCCGCGACGATGCGGAGCTCTTAAGCATCGCGGCGGCCGTGCCGGCGGAGAAGCTCCCGCCGTTGCTGTTCACGGCCGCGGCGACGTTCCTCATCCTGGAACTGCGGCCGGAGCCGCTGAGGAGCTGGTTCCCGAAAGCGGGCGAGCCTCAGCCCGCGGTGGACGCGGCGTTCCCCGCCGAGTACCGCGAGTTCTGCCTGGATAACCGTCACCAGCTGCTTGAGCTCTGCTCGGAGCACCGTTACCAGATGAACGAGGTGGGCCGCTGCGCCGACGTGATACCAGCCTTGACGCCTGTCGCGTCGGACGGCAGGGACGTTGTCCTTGTCGATGTCGGCACCGGTGCCGGGCTCGGCCTGCACCTGGACCGTTATCACTATGTGTACCGCGGCCCCGGTGGCCGAAGCTCCTCGGCTGGCGATCCCGGCTCTTCAGTCAGGATCGAGGTGGAGGTGCGCGGCGAGCAGCCGCCTGCCCTCCCGGCCACGCTGCCGGCGATCGTTGATCGCGTCGGTATCGACACCGAGCCACTCGACCTGTCCGAGCCCGCCGTCCGCCGGTGGCTTGCGGCATGCGTCCCGCAGGAAATCACGGCTGTTACCCGATTCCAGCGGGCCACCGAGATCGCGACGAGCGCACCCGGCCCGGACGGTCCGGGGCGACGCATGCGACCTGCTGCCCGGGATTCTCCGGGAGTGCGACCCGGGCGCGCTGGTCTGCATAGTCGACAGTTACGCGGGCGTCTTCTTTCCGCCCGCTGCGCTGAGAAGTTTCCGGGCGCTGGTGCAGGCGGCCGGAGCGGAGCGGGACCTGGACTGGATCTCGGTCGATCCGCTCGTGCCCATGGGCAGGCACGCCACCCACAGCGTGCCCGGGCTGCCTGCGCCACCAGGACTCGTCGAGCGGAATCTGCGCGAAGGCGTCTTCGGCGTCGTCGGGCGCCTCAGCTACCGCAGTGGGCGCTGCCAGGGCGCGCTGCTGGGGCTCGCCCACCCCGGCGCCGGATGGCTGGAGTGGGCGCCGGCCCAGGGCAGCTAGCACGGCCAGCGCGGGGACATTAACCGCGGAGCACGTCGATCACGTCCTTGGAGTGCGTCAGCGGAATCCGGCTGCCCTCAAGCTCGATACGCGCGGCGCTGGCATTGTCGATCAGCTCCAGCACGCGCACGTTCACTCGCTGGTGAACGCTGGCGGTGAGGCCCGCACGCGGGACCTGGAAGACAAGAGCCGTGGGCTCATCGTGCCTGGTGGGCGCGGCGAAACCGTATACCGTCGTGGCCGAGACTCCGACGAGCATCCTGGCGGGCAGTCCGGCGCGGGCGTCCGCGGCGTGCGCTCCCGCCAGGGAGCCTGCCTCCGTGCCCGCGATTTCCGCCACGTCACCGAGCAGGCCGCCGGCTTCGCCGCCCGCGAGTCCGCCGGCGAACATGCCGCCGGTGTGGCCGCGCGGGTTGAACTGGCCGGCCGCGAGCACCTCGTCGGCGATCCCGCGAGCGGCAAGGGCGCCCTGCACCAGCTCGACCATGCTCTCCTCGGACATCACGGCATCCTTTCGACTCGGCGGCTGACTAGGACGCTGCCCGGGTAACGCGAAAGATGCAAGGGCCGTCCGCGGACCGCACGTCACCGGCTACCTCGATCAGGTCCGATAGCCTGGCTATTCTTGATCCGTTCAGAGGAGATCAGCTGCGGCCGTCATGGACCTGACCCGGGGGCTAGAAGACCTGGTGGCCGTGGCGCTGGTGGCCGCGCTCGCGCCGCTCGTGATTGCGGT
The DNA here is from genome assembly GCA_963707065.1 of uncultured Actinomycetes bacterium. Lineage (GTDB taxonomy): Bacteria > Actinomycetota > Actinomycetes > Streptosporangiales > Streptosporangiaceae > Palsa-506. Next base: position 33,772 of record CAVPPJ010000034.1, on the reverse strand, counting down.
GCTGCCCGGCCCGCGCTTCCCGCAGGTCGTCATCTTCCTGATCGGCGGCGTCCTGATCGGCCCGGATGGGCTGGGCCTGGCCGAAACGGCCAGCATCACGCTGCTGTCGAATATCGGTCTCGGTTTCCTCTTCCTGCTGGCCGGCTACGAGCTGGATCCCCTGCTGCTCCGGGAGCGGCCGGGCAGGCTCGGGATCGCGGGCTGGCTGATCTCGGCTGCGATCGCGGTGGGGGTATCGGCGGGGCTGGGCGCGGCGGGCTACATCAAGGATTACGTGCCGGTGGGGCTGGCCCTTACCACCACGGCGCTGGGCGTGCTGCTGCCGATCCTGCGCGATTCCTCGATGCTCGATGGTGAATTCGGCCGGCATGTGCGCGCGGGGGGTACCGTCGGAGAACTTTTCCCTATCCTGGTCATCGCCGTCTTCCTCACGCAGCGGGGCCATTTCGTCGCGCTTGCGTCGGTGGCCCTGGTCGGGGTGCTGGCCCTCGTCCTGTCCGCCGTGCCGCGGCTGGCCGGGAACCGCCGGGTCCAGCGGATCATCAGCGAGGGCCAGGACGCCACCGGGCAGATCACGCTGCGCTGGGCCCTCGCGCTGCTGTTCCTGCTGCTTGCCGTCGCCAGCCGGTTCGGCCTCGATGTCGTGCTCGGCGCCATGCTGGCCGGGATGGTACTGCGCCGCTGGACCCGCCGGATGAAGGTGGATACCACCGGCCTTGAGAGCAAGTTCGACGCGGTCGGCTATGGCATCTTCATCCCCATCTTCTTCGTGGCCGCAGGGATGACGCTCGACGTCCACGCCATCACCGCGGACCCTTTCCGGCTGCTGATCTTCTTCATCTTGCTGCTGCTCGTGCGCGGGCTGCCCTCGCTGCTTGTCTACCGGCGGCGGCTTTCGGCGCGGCAGCGGCTGGAGATGACGTTCATCATGGCGACCACGATGCCGCTGCTGGTTGCCCTCGCCGAGATCGGCGAGCGGGACGGCGTCATGCTCCCCTCCACCGCGGCCGCCCTGGTCGGCGCGGGCGTGCTGTCAGTCCTGGTGTACCCGCTCATCGCGGTAACGCTGCACCGCTCAGCGCCAGCTGCCGACCTGGAGGGCCGGGCTGCAGGTTAGGCGGCGGTGCCGAAGGTCACGGTGATCTGCTGGAATCCGAGTGAGCGCAGCATGCCGTCGAGCATGCTGCGGGTGTTTTTCTGCGCCTCGGCGCGGAGCTGGCTGTGCAGCGCGGCCGTGCCGATCTTCTGCTGGGCCAGGATGTAGACCTGCTGCTGGCTATTCGGGTTGCCGGCGAAGAAGTTCCCGATCCGGTCCAGCAGCCCTTGCTGCTGGGCGAAGACGTAGGACTGCCGGACATTCAGCACGGCGGGCTCTAGCCGGGCGGGCGGCAGCGTCACCGTCACCGTGGTACGGTCCGGCGAGACCCGGATCGCGCGGCCTTTCAGCTGCGAGAAGTCGACGAAGGCGATATCGGTGCCCTGCCCGACGAAGAGCGTCTGACTGCCCTCGATGAATGCGGGCATGAACGAGGCATGCTTGGTCAGGTCGACTACTACCTGGAAGGATCCGCTGGCCGCCTCATAACGGCTCAGCTGGGTAATCGACTTCAGCAGCACCGGGCCGCTGCGGTCGGTGGTGGTCTCCCCGAACGGGTTGCGCAGCTGCGGCAGCAGGTGAACCGCGGACAGCACGATCACCAGGACGATGACGGCGCCCACCGCGGCCACCAGCCCTGCCAGCCTCCCGGCCCACCCTCGGCCACCTGGTATGCGAGCCATCTGACGGCCTCCCGTCCATTTCGCTCGGTGTCCGCACGCTGGCCGGGTGGCCGCGCCGGATCTCATTTACCCGCCGAAGTGCGGTCAATTCATCATTTGCTGACTACGAGCCCGCCAGAATGGCGACCAGACGCGCCGGCCCACGGATTACGGCAGGAGGAAACATGCTCAGAAATTTCCTCAGCTGGCTGACCATCCCGGCGACGCGGCCTATTGACAGCGTGCGGGCCAGGCGCTCCGATGTCGGTAGCGAAACTGGAGGTAAGGATGAGCACCTATGAGAGTGCGGTTCAGACGCTGGAAACGGAGCTCCGGCAGGTGGAGCTGGCGTTCCGCGGCCTGACCGAGGCTGACTGGCGGACGCCCACCCTGCTCCAGCCCGTTGACGACTTGGTGCCGCACTGGACGCTATTCGAGCTGGCGGGCCATTTCGATATCTCGATCGGGCTCACCCGGATGCTGATCTCCAGCCAGGAGGACGGCCAGGTCGGCCGTGACCGGGTCAGCTTCTTCATCTTCCCCCGCGCCGAGGTTGCCCCGGTCGTTTACGACTACGCGTACACGATGGTGGAGGGCAAGCAGCCCGCCGATATGGCCGACGTCCTGCACGAGACCTTCAGCCGGACCATCGAGGAATCCCGGGCGACCCCGCCCGAAACGGTCGGCTCCGGCTACTACGCGCTGATGCAGCTCGGCGAGTTCGTGCCGAGCCGGGTCGTGGAGGCCGTCGTGCACGGCCTCGACCTCACCGACGCGCTCGGCCGGGACAGCATGGCCACCGCCGACGGGCTCGCGATGACCGCGGCGATCCTGGACGACCTGATCGCCCGGCGGTACGTGCCGGGACGGCCCGCTGACCTGGCCGACGACATGGCCTGGGTGCGAGCCGCGTCAGGCCGTACGCCGCACCCGGACCCCCGGCTCCCGCTCATCGGCTGAGCAGGCTGAGCCCGGCTGAGCTAAGCTCCCCCGCTGGCCGGGACACCACGGAGGTGCGCCCCGGGGGCTATGCGATGCCGGTGGCGGGTACTTGCCGCCGCGGCTGGCTCACCGAGCAAGTCCTCGCGGGCCTGACCAACGCGCCGCCGCTGATGATCGCGCTGGACGGCAAGACCGTTCGCCGGGAACACCAACAACCGGCTTGCGGCCAGCCGTTCATGGAGCGGATCCATGGCACGCGATGTCACGGATAGATGGCTTCCCGCTGTCCCTTCGTGCCGTGCATAGTCCAGAGCAGGCCGGCGAGATGTTCGGGGTCGACGGTAGGCATTTCCCAGACCGGGTCGCCCGCAGCTTTGGCCTTCTCCATCTCGGCGTGGAAGGCACTGTTCTTGATGGCTGCACCGATGTAGAGCATGCCGACGTAGACGCCTTTCCCGGCTACCTCGGCGTGCAGGGCTTGCAGGTAGTTGCGCTGGGCGGCTTGTGCAGGACTGGGGCCGCTCATGTTCGGCAGGCCCTGCACGGAGCTGCCGCCCTGTGCGGTCAGGATGGCGCCGTCCCCCTGCTCGAGCATGTGCGGCAGGAACTCCTGCACGAGTGCCAGCATCGTGTAGAAGATCAGCGGCATGAAGCTCCGGGCGTGCTGTGGGGTCAGGTTGGCTGCGGAAACGAACCCGGTGGCTGGGGTGGGTGCATAGTAAAAGGCGTCGAGGTTGCCGGCCTTAGCGCGAATCTGCTCGGCCAGTCGGGGTGTGGCGCCGGTGTCGGACAGGTCGGCTGTGATGACGTGCGCGGTTGCCCCGGCACTGGTCAGATCCTTCGCCAGACGGCCAAGTAGCTCCGAGCGGCGAGCCACCAACGTGACGGCGTAACCCTCTCGCGCGTAGCGACGGGCGACAGCCTGGCCGAGGCCGGGCCCGGCTCCGAACACAGCGATGGATTTGGACATAAGAATGCTCCGATGGGTAGTTCGACCACTACTCCGAAGTACCTAAGGCCACATTTACCTTGTCGTCAAGTGACTCAATGAGCTCTTCGTCCCAGCACCATTCAGGCCTCACGCTCGATCGTCATGCCATTGCTGACAACATGCGACACGTTCGAGAGGCAGCTGATATCCGCTGTCGGGTCGCCGTCCACGAGGATCAGGTCGGCTCGCTTGCCCACCTCGACACAGCCGGTATCGTCCAGCAAGCCGAGGTTCTCGGCTGCGTTGCGGGTCGCGGCGACGATCGCGTCCGCTGGCCGGAGCCCGTAGTCCACCATGAGCTTCAGCTCGGCGGCCAGATCCCCGTGCGGGTTGAAGGGGGTGCCGGCATCCGTGCCTGCTGCGATCTTGAGGCCGGACTTCACAGCGGCGGCGAAACTCGCCCGGTGCTGCTCGGCGATCGGCAGCGTTTTTTCGGTGATCCATCGCGGGACCCTGCCTGCCTGGCCGTTCGAGATGATCTGATGGCCGGCCAGAAACGTGGGGACGATGTAGGTGCGGCGGTCGACCATTAGCTCCAGGGCTTCATCGTCGAGGTAGTAGGCGTGCTCAATAGAGTCGATCCCGGCGCGGACCGCGTTCTTGATGCCCGCATTCCCGATCGCATGACATGCGGCGCGGCGACCCGAGTTATGGGCCTCGCGAGCGACCGCCTCGAGCTCGTCCGGCTGAAGCGCCGTCTGGGTCGGAGTGACGCCCGGCGTGAGAACCCCGCCGGTGGCCATGGCCTTGATGAAGTGGGCGCCTTCCTTGATTTCTGCTCTGGTCGCCGCACGGACGGCATCGGCGCCGTCAGCTTCCCGGCCGATGAAGTAGCCGTGCCCGCCGGTCATCGTGATGACGCGCCCGGCCGCGAGCACGCGCGGCCCGCTGACCAGCCCGCTCTCGACGGCACGGGACAACTCGATCGCGACATTGTTGGCGGCTCCGCAGTCCCGGACGGTGGTGACGCCGGACTGAAGGGTCAGCTGCAGGTTGAGGAACCCGCGGAGGGCGGCCGTTGTCGGACTGTCCTGTCTGCGCCTGCGCGAAGAGGTCGGGCGACCCGTCATGGCACAGGTGCACGTGGCAGTTGATGAGCCCGGGCAGGAGCGACCGGCCATTGCCCTCGACGACGGTCAGCCGATCGCCGTGGGCCAGCTGGCTGGCAGGCCCGATCCAGGTGATCCGGGTGCCTTCGACGATCACAGCCTGGCCGGGGACTGCCGGGCCGCCCCGGCCATCCACGAGGCTAACGTCCCTGATCGCGAATGCTGACGGCTGCTCAGCCATGCGCTCCTCCCGGACCAGGGGGTGGTGGCGGACCACGCAATAGGTCGGCCAGGTAGGAGCCGATCTGGCCGGCTCGCGGGTCCGGCCACCATCCGGAATGGCGGTGGATCGGTGGCGGCGTGGGTTCGGTGTCCGGGGCGAGGACCACCGGGTCCCAGCACAGCTGGTCGAGGTGTTCCTCCAGGTACTCGCGAGTCCGCTCCGGCTCGGGCGGGGAGAATATCCACGATCCGATGTAGTCGCTGCGGCGCACGGCGTTGCGCCAGCGCGGCCGGCCGCCGTGGCTGAGGAGGCGCCGGAGCTCGTCCAGGTGCTGCCGGCCGAAGTAGGCGGGGAAGGCCCGCCCGTAGAGCCGCCGGGCGGGGCAGGCCAGCGTGAGCAGGGCGAAGCCTGGCCCCTCCAGCACCTCCAGCGGCAGCTGCGCGGCGACCGCGGGAGCGATGATCGAGCCCTGGCTGTAGCCGGTCAGCAGGACCGGTCCGCATTCCACCGTGAGCCGGTACTGGTCAGCCAGTTCCCGCTGCCCGGGCAGGGCCTGGCCGGGTACGTTCGGGCCCATGAGCAGCAGGACCCGGTCAACGACCTCGGGTATCGCGCGCTCGCCGTAGCACGGCGGGGCGAAGGGATGCACCGCCCGCGGCCAGAACGTCGCTACGTCCCACAGCGCGCCGATGGTCTTGCGCTGTGCGGGGTTCGAATAGGCAGCGCGCAGCAGGCCGACCAGGTACCCGGCCAGCGCCACCGTGAGGAGGCTGATAACCGTGGCGATCTGGTGCAGGAGTCCCGCGGTGATGTGCAGCCGGCTCGCCTGGGCAGCCGTGACAAGCGCCACGATCTCGACTCCCGCCAGCACGATCAGGCCACCGCCCACCAGCCATGCCACGACGCGGGCAGCGTCGTCGGCGATCAGCCCGACAGCCCAGGCCTTCGCGACTTTCTTGCTGTTCTCAGGGCCGGCGCCAGCGGCATCGCTGCCGTAATCGCCGGTCACCAGCGGCGGGTCAGTGCCTGCGGGGCCGTTGAAGAGCTTCCAGTTCTTGCGGTACCTCAGATACAGGATCACGCCTGCCACCAGGCCACCGGCCAGCATGCCCACCGCAGCCGCCCCGGATGCGTACACCGGCCATGGCACGTACAGCGCGTTGCCTGGTACGGGCGGCAGCAGAAGCCGGCCCGGCACCGCCGTGCCCAGCAAGCCGGCCACCCCCAGGTTGATGGCGGCGGTCAGCAGCCCGCCGAGCAAGAACGCCAGCAGCGCGATCACCGTCGCGAGCTGCCCGCCGAGGTAGGGCTGGAACCCCTCGCCCCCGGCCGGCGCGCGGCGTGCGAGCACGGCGACAGCGACCCCGAAGACTATGAGCAGCGCCAGTTGCGCGACGAGCAGCGACAGGAGGAAGCCGCTCAGGCCGGGGAACACCCGTTGCTGCGGGTCAGCGCTCTGGTCGGTCCAGCCGCTGACCGCGGCGGTGCCCACGATGGCGGCCACGGCCGCGGCGAGTATGACCCAGCACCACCAGCCGATCGGGGCGTCCTTGTCCGGGCCGCCGCCAGCGATCGTGACGTTGTGCCGGCCGGACACGGGCAAAGTGATGGCGACGGCCGCCGCGGCCAGGACAACCGCCGAGAAGAACAGCGCCGCCCGCTGCGCCCAGACCGGGTGGCCGGCCGGGTGCGCTACCAGCAGCGCGGCAGCGGCCAGGGCCGCCGCCGCGTGGATGGCGCGCTGGCGGCGCACCAGCAGAACGCCCTTCCAGAACCCGGGCTCGGTCAGCTGCCAGTTGCCCCGGGCCTCGGGGCTGCTCCTGGATGTGCGTGCCTCGTACCGGTTAGCGGTCACGACGCTGATCACCCACAGCAGGGCCACCACCGCGCCGACCGAAATCAAGGCGATGGCAACCCGCCAGCCCGGAAGGCGATCGGCGTACCAGCTCATCCACTGGGGCAGCGCGCCCGGATGGCCGGCGGCCTGCCAGGCGACGGTGCTCACGGTCACCGTCGCGATCGCGGTGGTGAACTGGACGGTCGCGGCCAGCGCCAGCAGCCGCAGCACCGCGTCCGCGGTTCGGTGACCCCGGCCCGGCCGGGCCCGCGGGGCAACGGGCCTGGGCCCGGGGGCCGCCGGCTCCGGATTCGCCGCTGGGCCCGGCGCTGCTTCGGCCGGCCGGGTCGGCCCGTCCGGGCCCGGGCCCGGCTCCTCGGGCAGCATGAAATGGGCCAGGTTGTACATCATGAACGGTGCCAGCACCAGCCAGGACGCCGACGCGAGCGGCTGCTCGGTCAGCCCGCCCCACGAATATGCCTCCAGCTTCCAGGGGACGCTGGGCCGCCCCTCGCCGCCCGGGTTCCACCGCCGCAGAAAACCCGTGATGGTGTCCCCGGCCACCTGCAACGCTGTCGGGTGCTCAAGCATCGTCGGGCCATCTGACCCCGAGACCCCATGAATACGCAGTTCGGTCACGCGCTCGCCGGCCAGCGTGGAATCAATCAGCGCTCCCGCCCGCGCGGCCAGAGCCGGGCTTGTCTGATCGGCCGGCGAAAAGGCCCAGGCCCCGGTGTCCAGCCCGAGCACGACACCGTCGCCGGCAGCATCCTCGGTCATCGTTCCCCCCGTCCGCGCATGGGTACCCGCGGCAAAACACGGCTTTGGGGGCCGCCACGTCACGGCTAGAGAGCAGTGTCGAGGAATCAGTGTTATCCGTCAATACGCCGGTCAGCAACGCCGGGAGAAGCGCAATGGCCGCGCCTTCCTTTTGAGCGTGGCCAGGCGGAGAATGCTCACAGGCCGCCAGGCCTGAAGGTTTACCCTGACTGGAGGCGCCGGTGAGTGACCCCACGCAGTCTGGCTCGTCGTCTTCCCCGGATGTGCGGATCGACCCCGGCAGCGTGCGCGGATATGCGCGCAGCCCGGGATTCCAGCAGCAGTTCGCGGCGGCCGCTGACCACCTGCGCGAGGCCGACGGATATGTCGATCCGCTGGACCCTCAGCACCGCCGGCAGCTCCGCGCTGACCTGGCGCTCGAAGGCGGCGGCGTGAAGGGAATCGGGCTGGCGGGCGCGGTCCTGGCATTGGACGAGGCCGGGTACTCGTTCGCCCGCGTCGCGGGAACGAGCGCGGGCGCGATCGCGGCGAGCCTTATCGCCGCGATCTCCAAAGCCGGGCAGCCCATGCCGGAATTGCGCCGATACCTCAATGAGCTGCATTTCACCGAGTTCATGCCCGAGGGCAAAATCCACCACTTCCTCGACCATCTGGGCGGGCCCGTCCAGCATGCTGACCAGGCGGCCATCCTCGCCCGCCAGATGGGCCTGTATCCCGGGACTTACCTGGCCCAGTGGCTGGAGCCGATCCTCAGCGGGCTCGGGGTCAGGACTTTCGGTGACCTGAAGATCGATCAGGCCGATGATCCGGGCATGAGCCTGCCCCCGGACCGTCAGTACCGGCTCGTCGTGCATACCTCGGATATCACGCGCGGGCAGCTCGTGCGCCTGCCCTGGGATTACGTCTACTACGGGCTGCCGCCTGACGGGCAGGACATCGCCGGGGCGGTGCGCGCGTCCATGTCCATCCCGTTCTTCTTCGAGCCGGTCACGGTCCAGGCCCAGGCGGCCGATATCGAGGTGCCGCTGCCCAACGGCAGCTCGGTCCGGCAGCACTACGACGGCGGCACCGTCACCTGGGTCGACGGCGGCATGCTGGCGAATTTCCCGATCGGCGCGTTCGACCGCGCCGATGGCGGGCCAGCGCGCTGGCCCACCATCGGGATCAAGCTGAACTCGCTGCGGACATCGTTCTCGGCCACCCAGGCGTGCAGCACAGCACTCAGCGTGGGCATCCGCGCACTGCACACGATGATGAACGAGTGGGACACCTACAACGTCGATCAGACGACCGCCGCCCGCACCATCTTCGTCGACAGGGCAGGCCTGACAGCCACCCAGTTCGACCTGACACAAGCCCAGCAAGATGAGCTGTTCCTCAACGGCGTCCATGCAGCGAGCAGGTTCATCATCGAAATGGCCAGGGCCGGCGGCGTGCCACGTAACACCGACCAAGCTAGGCAGCTTATCAAGGACAAGCAGACCGCAGCTGACAGCCCATAGCCGGCGCGACCCTGGCCGCTGGGTATTTTCCTGCGCCTTACCGGCGCGCACCCCGGAGCGTACTGCCGCCGGGACCCGATCGCAGCTGCCTTCTCAGGTGTCGATGTTCGGGCTGTCCGCCGGCAGCGGCACCAGCCGGGCTGGCGGCCCGGGAATCACCACGGCGGACTCGACGCTGAGATCGGACCGGACGTGGATGAGCTCGCCGTCCCCGAGCATCCGCCAGCCGCGCTCGCCGTCGAGTTCCTCCGACGCGACCACGACAGTGGGCACGGACCGCAACGCCAGGCGCATGCACCGACGATGTCGAGCTGCGGACGTGCAGGCCGGGCGACGGTGCATGGCCCGCGGCGTCGGCCGGAGTAGCCGAGCCGTCCGGAGTGGCCGAGCCGTGCTGGCCAGCCGGGATGCTGTCCCCGGCGGGGCGCTCGATCACGTGCAGCGCATGCTGGCCCGGGTAGCGCAGCGCCCACAGCTCGCCTGGCGCGGCGACGATGACATTCAGCGACGACACCGGCAGCCGCTCGCCGATCCAGCGCGCCGCGGCGCTGATGCCCGCCCCGACATCCCCGCCGTGAGCGTCGATCTGCTGGGTGATCAGCGCGAAGTAGCGCTCCGAGTCCGTGTCGCCCAGCACGAGCTTGCGGTAGGTGCCCAGCTGGTAGTCCAGCCGCGCGAGCTCGCCGAAGCCGCCGTTGTGCGCCATGATCCGGCCGCGCATCGCGAACGGGTGGGTGTTGCGCACGGTCCGGCTGCCGGCCGTCGCCCACCGCACGTGGGCGACGAACGTCGTCGAGACGGCCTGCTTCGCCTCGCGGATGAACTCCTCGTCGGAGAACGCCGGCTCGGGCTGCTTATCGAGAATGGACTGCCCGGCCTGATCGAAGTAGCCGATCCCGCTTCCGTCGACGTTGCGGCGGCTCTGCACGGACAGCGAGTCAGGGGCGTCGATCAGCCAGAACGTCGCGCCGACCGGCCTGGTCCCTGAGGTCATTCCGAATAGCCGGCACATGGCTTATCCCCTCGCCTGGGCGCTGGCGGCTGCGGCTCGTTTGGCCCTTGATTGTCTCAGTGCCCGCGGTAGGCACGGGCTATCTCGCGTAGTTGCGCGTGCGCGCCGCGCATGGTGGTCACGCCGCCCGGCAGGTAGTCCTTGCGCAGCTTGGCCACCGAGGTGTAGTTCGTGTCGCAGACGTTCGCCAGCGGCGCCTCGACCGCCTGGGTGATGAACTGGTAAGAGTCCAGCGGCGACAGTCCGTAGTCCGCCGCGACCCACTGCACCAGGTCGAGCTGGGCGATCCGGAACGCGTCTTCCAGCGGCCGGGCCGAGCCCGCGGACATGATGTGGGTGTCGGACTCGACCCGCGGCCACGGCGTGGCGATGCCCTTGAGCAGCTCGACGATCAGGACGGTGTTCATCGCGCACTCGACCGCGACGCCGCACGTCTCGCCCTCGCCCTGGCGGGCATGCCCGTCGCCGAGCGACAGCAGCGCCCCGTGGACGTTCACCCCGAGGTAACAGGTCACGCCGGCGGTCATCTCCGGGGTGTCCATGTTGCCGCCGAAGGCGTCCGGCACCAGGGCCGAGCGGACCTCGAGGTTGGCCGGCGCGACGCCGACCGTGCCGTGCATCGGGTTCATCGGCAGCTCGGCGGTGAAATCACTGTCCCGCGCGGTGAACTGGCAGCTGCCCTTTGTCCGGTCGAGTTCCCAGATCCAGACCACCTCGGGCAGCGGGTCCTGCAGCGTGGCGGTGAGGTGGGTGGATGTCAGCGCGCCGAACAGCGGCACGGTCGTGGAGGCGGCCCAGTCGCGGCTCGGCTCGATCGACACGAAATGCACCGCCAGGGTGTCACCCGGCTCGGCGCCTTCCACGTGGAACGGCCCGGTCTGCGGGTTCAGGAACGGGAATTCGCAGACCACGGAGACGAGATCTTCCTTACTTTTAACGCGGCCAGCGAAGCAGTCCTCAGTCCAGAGCTCGAGCACGGTCCCGGGCTGAATACGCGCGACCGGCGCGGCGCCGCCGAACGTCCACGCGTACTGCTCCACCTCGGGCCGGAACGACAGTACCTGCGGGTCACTCATGTCAGCCTCCACGCCGCGTTGCCGGGTCGCCTCTGGTCACGGCCGGATGATGCGGCCTGGCTGCCCGGTGCCATGGCAATGATCTTGCCAGCCCGCCGTCGCCGCGTGAAGTCCTCCCGGTGCCAGGGGCGTCCCGGTGCCCGGCAGCGCTTCCGGTGCTGACCAGCCGTCCCTTGACGATCACCTGATCCTGGCGCGCTACGTCTTGCTGTGGCAGCGTGTGCTCATGGTCGGCCCGCGTATTGCCAGGTTCGATTGGCACCGGGCGCTATGGGGCTTGCCAGCGATCCTGGCCGCGGTGGTCACTGTGTACCTGGCCTGGGGAGCGTGGATTTCCGCTCGTCACCCGCGATTGTTTTACCTGGATCACGAATGGTGGCACGCGTGGCTCAGCCCGCACGAAGGTGACGGCACGCTGCTTGTTGTCGTCATCCTGTGGGTGATCGCGGCGGTCATGTATTGGCGGCCAAGGCGGCAGGAGCGCGAATCCGTAGGGCTGATCATCGTCGCCGCGATGGTCGTCATCGGCGGGTTTCTCGGCACGGCGTCGCTAGCTCCATGCCGGGGTGGGCAATCGCGGACAGCCGTGGCCGCCTGGGTCCTCAGCTTGTATGTCGGATCGCTGGAGGGACGATACGGAACCACGACCTGCCGGTCGGCCCAGCTGCCGCTAGCACTGCAACTAGCGCGCGCCGTCTGCCTCGCTGCCGCCTTTGTCGGCGTGCTCGCGGTCGCAGCGGTGCTCTGGCGGCAGCCAATCGGCCGTATCCGCGCGCGCATGGTGAAGGATGCCACCATTCTCACCGGCCTGGACGCGATGACGATCCCGTTGCTGCACAGCCTGACTTCCGGCGGACACGAGAAGCGCGTCGTGGTTATCGAGCCGGACGGGCATCATCCTTTACTTGAAGAGGCTCGCGCCACCGGTGCGCAGATTGTCGTGGCCGATCCGACGTCGCCGCGACTGCTGCTGCCGCTGCTCCGGGGTTTGCGCGGTCCGCAGCTCCGCTACCTGTATTCACTGCGTCCGGAGGCGGCGGACAATGAGAAAGTCCTTAACGCGGCCAAGTCCGTGCTCACCCAGATCGGGGATCCCGACAAGCCTCCGCACCTGATCGCGCGCATCGACGATCCACGGCATGCCGACCTCTGGCGCGGCGAACGGATCGGCGCGTCGGACCGGTGGTTCGAGGATGCCATCAGCCCGCAGGAATCGACTGCGCGCGCGCTGGTGCATCAGGTCTTCAGCGGCAGCGTGAAGCAGGTCCTGCTCTGCGGCGATAGCACGCTCGCGCTCGCAGCCTTGCTGGAAATCGCCCATCGCGCATGGGAGGACTGGGGCCTCGTCGAAGCGGCGGACCTCGGCGAAGCCCAGGCTGCCAGCCCGGCGGCCCTGGCGGTGGCCGCAGCCGCCCGGCTGGCGACGAGCCCGCACCAGGTCGAGCGCGTGGTGCTGCTGGACCGGCGGGCAGAAGACCTGCGGCGTGAGTACCGCGCAACATCACCCCGGGCTGTCGCCGAGGCGCTGCCCGCGGTGAGCTCGCGGGCGCAGACCTGGCGCGATCATTTGCTTGCCTGCCTGGACGCCATGACGGAGGAGGAGGCCGGGCGGACCGCGGTGGTCATCACCGACGCCCCGACGGACGCGACCATGCACGAGGCAGGCAGGGCGGCTCAGCTGCACCCGGGCACCCCGGTGTTCGTGCTGTCCTCCGATGGTGCCGGCGTCACCGGCACGGTCTTCGACATGCTGCAGTCCTTTCAGCGCGCACTCCTGGTCAACAACCAGGCGCCGGAAGATACCTGGACCAGGATCGCCCGGCACTGGCACGAGTGCTATCGCCTGGCGCACCCTGTCGTGCCGGGCGGGGCAAAGGAGCTCGCCCGAAAGCCGTGGGAGGAGCTAGACGATTTCTTTCGCGAGGACAACATCCTTCAGCTTCGCTCCGTCATGGCGGCGGTGGTGGCACAAGGCCGGCGATGGGTACCAAGCCGCGCCGTTGCACCGGGAAGCTTCATTGAGTTGACCGACGACGAAGTTCAGGAAGTGACCCGCAAGGAGCACTCTCGCTGGTACAAGAGGCGCCGGGCAGCAGGATGGCGGGCGGCCAGACCGGGCGAGGAAGACGACGACAATGCCCGTATCAACAGCATCGTGCGTCCCTGGGCCGATCTTCGGCGGGAAACCCGCGAGCGGAACAGCGAGTATGTCCGATCCCAGCTCGAGAAGCTCGAGGCCGTCGGTTTCATGCCGGTCTTGCCGGATTGCGGACCGCCCGGCGCGAGCGACTTCCTCCGCATCGGCGAGGTCCGTGCCGAGCGGCTCACCGCCAGCCAACCGTGGCGGAACCGATCCGGCGACGAGTTGTCCGGCGCCGACGGCGACTGGCATGTCACCGATGAGCACGGCGATGAGCGTACAGTCCGCGATCTGGAGTTCCAGGAGACCCACGAGCGGCTGGAGGGCGATCGCTGGCGCCGCACCGGTACCGTTCGCGCCTGGCGAGTCAGCGAACGGGTCATCGTGCGCACGTTGGAAGGGCGCGCCGTTGCTCATCGCGGCGACTGGATCGTGCAGGGGCCGCGCAGCGTGCGGTGGCCGGTCAAAGCCGAACAGTTCGCGCGGGGATACCGGCGCATCCCGCCCGATACCGCGGAGCCAGCCGTCGGCTAACTGACGGCTGCTGCTTTCTCAGCTGGCTACTTCCGCCCCATCCGTGCGGCGCGCCGGACTGGATCGCGGCTGGCCGGGCATTGCCCGCCCAGCATCCCTTCCGATGCAGCGCCGACCGGGTAATGCTGGAACTTGCGCCGTCTCGGGTCGGGCAGGCGGCGGCACGAGCGGACGTGGTCCAGTGAAGGAATGTCTTGGCGGACACGGTGTGGACGGCTGGCGGGCGGCGGCGGCTTTCCGTGGAGGTGTATGGCGATCCTGATGGCATTCCCATCTTCCTGCTGCACGGGACACCGGGTAGCCGGCGCGGGCCGCATCCGCGCGGGCAGGTGCTGCACCGGCTCGGCGTCCGGCTGATCGCCTTCGACCGGCCGGGGTATGGGCGATCCGACCGGCTGCGGGGCCGGCGGGTAGCGGACGTGGCCGCCGATGTCGAGGCGATCGCTGATGAGTACAAGTTAAAGAAGTTCGCGGTCGTTGGCCGGTCCGGCGGCGGCCCGCATGCGCTGGCCTGCGCCGCGCTGCTGCCGGAGCGGATGACCAGGGCCGCCGTCCTGGTGGGACTTGCCCCGCGCGGCGCTGAAGGGCTCGACTGGTTTGACGGAATGGCACAGTCGAACGTCCTGGAGTTCACCGCGGCGGCGGCCGGCTATGACGGCATCGCCTTCTTCCTGAAGGCACCGGTCGACACCATCCGAGCCAACCCGGCCAGTCTGATGGCCAGCCTCCAGGCCGAGCTGCCTGCTCCGGACCAGCGGGTGGTGGCAGACAGCCGGATCCGCTCGATGCTGGTGGAGACCTACGCCGAGGCGCTGCGCACTTCTGCCTACGGCTGGATCGACGATGCGCTGGCGTTCAGCTCCCCGTGGGGATTCGATCCGGCTGCCATCACCGTTCCCGTGCTGCTCTGGCACGGCGCTAATGATGTCTTCTCCCCGGCCAGCCACGCCCGGTGGCTGGCCAGGCGAATCCCGGACGCGACCGTGATCGTCCAGGCGGGCGCCGCTCATTTCGGTGCCCTGGACGTGCTACCGGATATTCTGCGCTGGCTCTCGGCCGGCCGCCGCCCGGCGGCGTGATCACCGGCGCGCACAGCTCCTGGCCGGCGTCCGGCGGCAGGCTGCTCAGATGGAATGCGGCTCCAGATCGCGGCTGATCCGCTGCCAGTTGTTCAGCAGATCCGTGATCGGGTGACCCACCCCCAGGACGCGGCTGAAATCGGCCAGCATCTGCTCCCTGAGCCGCCCGGCCTCCTCCGCCCGCCCCGCCTCGTGCAGGGTGACGGCGAGATTGGCCTGGCAGGCGAGCGTGTCCGGGTGGTCCTTACCTAGCGTCGTGCGCAGCCGGGAGATGGTCTCGCGCTCGATCGCCTCGGCGTCAGCGAGATCCCCTGATTCGCCGAGGCAGTTAGCGAGGTTGACCGCGCAGGAGAGGGTGAAGGGATGGCTGTCCCCGAGCTTTCGCCGCATCAGCCGCAGCGTCTCGGCCGCCAGTTCGCGCGCCTCCGCCAGCCGCCCGGCGTCGCGCAAGTAGATCGCCAGGTTGTTGGAGGCAGCGAGGGTATACGGATGATCCTCGCCCAGCCGGGCCTGGTAGGCGGCCCTGGTCTCGGTGACGAGCTCCAGCGCCCGGGGGATGTCACCGGCCGCGGAGTAGTCGCAGGCAAGGTTGAGCCCGCAGGCCAGCGCATCGGGGGTCTCGCCGCCATAGCGGCGCTTGTAGCGCTCATAGGTCTCTTGCGTCAGGCCCATCGCCTCGCTCTCCTCCCCCGCCTTGCGCAGGGACACGGCCAGGCTCTTTGCGGTCCGCAGGGTCTCGATCATGTCGTCGCCGAGCACCGCCCGGTACTTATTCCAGGTGATGCGGAGTAGGTCAACGGACTCCCGGAAGGCGCCGGCCTCGCGGAGGTCGCGGGCGATATTGGCCAGCGAGTAAAGGGTGTAGGGATGATCAGCGCCCAGTACCGCATTGCGCCGGGCGTGGGTCTCCTCATCAACCCTGCGCGCGGCGAAGCAGTCGCCGGTCAGCAGCAGGGACTCCGCCAGATTGTGGGCGGCAATCAGGGTCCGCGGGTAGTCCTCGCCGAACTGCTCCTTAAAGCTGTCATAGGTTTCCTGGTCAGCGGCAAGTGCCTGCCGGAACTCGCCGAGCGCACGCAGGTCGGCGGCCAGTCCGCCCGCCGTCATGAGGGCGTGCGGGTGGTCCGGCCCCAGCACGGCCCGCTGCCGCTCGAGCACGTACGTGTCGAGCTCGCGGGCCTCGGCAAAGCGGCCCAGGGATCGCAACACGTTGGCGATGTGGAAGCGCAGGTGCAGCGTCTGCTGATGGTCGGGCCCCAGCCGCTGAGTCCAGAGATTCTCCAGCCGGTTGGCCAGGCCGAGGCATGCGTCGAACTCGCCGTGCTTCCACTGGTAACGCACCCAGTCGATGAGCAGCTGGCGGGTCCGCGGGTCATCGCACTCCTCCGCCCCGGACGGCCCCAGATGCGGCCAGATCAGGTTGTACCGGGACCAGTTCGCCGGATCGTCGGTCTCCCCGCGGGACGGCCGGGCGCCCACCAGGATCTCGTGCACCTCGTGACTGACATTGAGCTGCTCCTCATCGGTCATCTGAGAGCGGATCACGGCCTGCACGAGCCGGTGGATCTGCAGCGAGTTACTGCCCTGGTCCACCCGGACCAGGGCGAACCTGCTGATATCCCGAATCACCCGGCCGAGCATGAGCTTCTCGGTCAGCGACTCGTCGAAGGGCAGCAGTGAGGCGATCATCTGATCGCCATACAGCAAAGCCATGGAGATCGGCCCGGGGAGAAGAAGGCGCAGAGCTGCAGCAGTCGCACCGCCGCGGGCGACCGTTCCTTGAGCTGCTCGAAGGAAAGATTCCACGTTGCCACCACGGGCGTCGGGTAGTCGGCCGGCTGATTCAGCGACAGGATCCGGATGGACTGCGTCGCCAGTTGCTCGACATAAGCCCGGGCCGGCATGCCGGTCTCCTCCAGCCACGCGGCGGCCTGCTCGACCGCCAGGGGCAGGTGACCCAGCGCGTCGGCGACTCTTTTCGCGTCCGCCGGATCCAGGTCGGGCACGTGGTGCATGAGATGGGCGATGCTCTCGTCCCGGGTGAACACGTCCACCTCGAGTGGCTCGGCCGAATGGCTCCACGCCTGATTGCGTGAGGTGATGAGCACGTGACCGGAGCCGGTGGGCAGGTAGGGCTCGAGTTCCTTGGGGTTATCGGCGTTGTCGAAGATGAGCAGCCAGTGCGGCGTGGTGTCACGGCGCAGCTCCTCCTGGGCAGCTTCTGCTGCCTCCGCCATGTTGTCGCCGACTTTGAGGCCCATTTTGCGGGCCAGCTCGGCCAGCGCCAGGATTATCTCCTCGGTCTGCTCGGCTGGAACCCACCAGACGAGGTCGTAGTCGGACATGAACCGGTACGCGTACTCCAGCGCGACCTGGGTCTTGCCGACGCCGCCCAGCCCGTAAAGGGCCTGGGCAACGACGACGGCCATGCCGCCGCCCGCCAGTTTGTCGCGCAGCAGCTCCAGGGTGCCGCCGCGGCCGGTGAAGTCGGCGTTCCTCGCCGGCACATTCCAGATCCGCGGGATGGTGCCGGGAAAGCGAGGTTCCTCAGCCTGCGGAACCGCGCTTGCCGGGACTTGGGCGGGCCGGTCGAGTGCCCACAGCAGCTTCGCCGTCGCCTGGCCTGCGTCCAGCCGCGCCAGGTCGATCGCAGGATGGTCGGTGAAAGGCTCGGTCACGCGCACGTCGCTGACCCTGATCGGAACCAGCTGACGCTGCGTGCCGGCGGCGTCGGTGGCCGATATGGCCTTCCAGATGGACCGGGCGTCCGGCGAGTGTAGATAGGCGGACGAGAGCACCGCGATGGCACGGGGAGCGGCCTGCAGTTCGCGCTCAGCCTGCAGGCTGGCGGCCGCGCCGCCGTCCCCCTTGGCCGCCGTGACCACCGTGCTGCGCGGCAGCACGCGGAAGCCCGAGCGGGTCAAGATGGCCTCGATCCAGTCGGCCCACATGCGGTCTTCTGGCGCGTAACTCAGGAACACCTGCGTGGACGAGAGCGGCGGGCGCCGGGTGAAGGCATCCCGGTACTGCAGCCGGCGGATCTCAGGCGATCGGCTGCATGGCCGCCACCTGGCCGCCGGTGACCGCGTCGCTGATCCGCTCGAACGAGGCGAGCAGCGAGGTCGGTGATCCTGGCTCGTCCCCGAATGTCGCCAGGGTTTCCTCGAAGGCGTAGAAGGGCTTGTACGGGACTTCGACTGAGGCCCAGTACTGCGCTGACTTCTCCTGGCTCAGTCCCTCCGGGAAGCCCTCGAACCTCATCCGGGCCATCGCCCGGCCGACGTCCAGCTTCTCCTTCTCGCCATCCTCGATGCGCATCGGCACGGGCAGTATCCGGATATTACGGTCGCGGTACCTGCCCCTGATCTGGCGCGCGACGTTGGCGGCGCCCTCTATGCTCTGATCGCTCAGGGTGAAGCAGACGACCAGGACATCGGGCAGCTCGATCGTGCAGATGTCTGCTACGTCGCTCAGCCCGGTGCGGCTGTCGATCAGAACATAGTCGTATTTCTGCTTCATGTCCTCGCGCATCGCGCGGAAGAACTGACCGCCACCGAGCCTGTCATAGAAGTTATCCCAGTCCAGGGAGCACACGGCCGCGGAATAGTCACGATTCTGGCGTCCAGCGGACAGGAAATCCAGCCTGCCATCGTCCGGGAAAATCCCAGTTCAGCGAGACGGCATGCCGTTTGACCTGCGCGTATTCGAGGTGCCAGTCGTCGGGCCGCGGTGAGGGATCCATGCGCGGCCGAAGCATAGTCGTTGATTATCTCGATCACGCCGGGCGTGGCGCTGACCGTCGACTCGTTGAGGAACGGATGGAAGAATTTATGCAGTCCCGGCGACTCTAGATCCCAGTCAACGCACAGGACCCGCTTCTCGCTGCTGGCGAGGATCCAGGCCACGTTAGCGAGTGCCATCGTGCGGCCTGTGCCGCCCTTGTACGAGTAGAAAGTGACGATCTGGCCCTGGTCACCCTCGCTCATCGGGCATCCTCCGGTCTCGTCTGGGTCCGCCATTCTGAGTCGCGGGCGCTCAAGCTGTGGACCGGCGGGCGGATAGGCGGGAGCACGCTTGCGAAATCTCTTCAGCATGATCATTGTCATCTGGGGCAGCAGCTGGCCGAACTCCTGCAGGGTCGGGATTCCGGTGGCCGCCATCCGGCACTGGTGCGGCACGCTAGCCAGCCTGTTGCCCAGGGACTTTCCCAGGCCGTCACGGAGTTCCTGCTGAGCTCTTGCCATCTCGGCATCCTGGCTATTCCATGGCACCAGCACGCTGACCCAGGCCTGGTCAAGCCCGTCAAGGTGGCGAAGATTCTGCTGATGCGCAGATGAGACAGTTACCCAGGGGTCGACAAGGCACAGGCCCGGCGGCACCAGCGGTCCGTTGCCTGCCGAGCCTGAGGGACCGTACTCAAAGGGCACGACGAAGGGCCGGCAGCCGAGGCATTTCCTGGCCAGTTCCATCGCGTAGTCGGCCAACGGCTGCGGGTAATCCGGACTGTACGGGCTCCACGTGTGCGGCGTGTTGCCATAGTAATGATCGGCGCGATCTTCTGGCAGCGTCGAGGTATCGTGCGCCAGCACGGTAATCTGCAGATGATCTGCCGCGGTCTGCTTAATGCTGGCCGGCCCGAAGGCGCTCGGCAGCGACTCGGTAGTCGGCGGGCTTCTCCGCAAGGAGTTCTGTCTCGTCAGCGACATCCACGATACGCTGAGCTAACCGGTGGACCGCTCGCTGATAATCGCCCCGGTACTGCTGCAGCTTCATTATCCCGTAGAAACCCTCGGTACTGTAACGCGGGCCGAGGTCGGCATGATGATACTGAATGGACTGCGCCACGCTCGGCAGCCTGTGCTGATCAAGTTTGGTCCACAGGGCAGGCACTATAGCGTTTACTGCCTGCAGTCCCCGCGCGTTCTGATTCACCCCGCGACGAGCAAACGCAAACCATTCCTTGCCGCAGTTATCGCTTTCAAAATAGCGCCGAGAATACAGTGGAACGAAGACCCGGCAGGTTGCTAGTGCGCTGGTTAGCTCAGGTGACCATTCGGCGCCTAGCCTATTCTCCCGGTCCATGAACCCGGCTTCTTCGGGGCTGGCACTGGTCATTTGCAAAATGGCCGCGCGCAGATCCTGATAGAGCTTATAGACCCAACGGTCCGGATCATCTCTATCAGCCTGATCCCGCCTCGGAGTTCGTGCATAACTCAGAAAGAAGTACGGCATCTGGCCGACTGGCCCGGGTTCGCCTCCCGTAGATATCAGCGCGTTTTCCCCCATCACGCGGGCACCCTGGCCCCATCCTCCTCAGCTAGCACGGAAGCCGGTTTTTTGACCAATCCGACTTGCCTAGATGATGATATATGGCTTTTCTGAGGGTGGCCAGAGCCCGTCGTTGCCCCATCAGGGCGTGATACGGCCTTGGTCAGCAGCAGGGTCAGCGGCCGTGCGCTGACACCGGTTCGGCGAGCATGGCAGCGATGGACTCGCGCATCCCGTCGATGAACTGCTGGCCAAGCGGGGTCAGCGAACCCGACGCCGCCAGGGACTCGATCGCGTCGGCGGTCTGGTCTCGCCAGTGCGCGAAACGCGCCTCGGCTGCCTCGGCCGCCAAGCCGGCCGTAGTGCTCCGGCGGGCTCGCCAGAAGTCGGTGACGGCGATGTGCGCATAGGTGCCCTGCAGCAGGCCCTCCAGCGGCCGCGGATCGTCCCGCCATGGCGCGTGATAAAGCCTGGTGTCAGCCGCGTCGTACAGGTCATACAGGTCGAGCACCGCGCCCAGCTTCACGTGCTGGAACTCGTGGATCAGCAGCAACGCCAGGGTGGAATGGTCGCCGGGGAGCGCGGCGGCGACCGCGCCGAACGCCTGCCGCGCGGTGGCACTCACATCCCGGCCGGCCGGGGCCGCCGACAGCGGCGTTATCGCATGCAGCCCGGCGGCCAGGCCTGGGGCGTAGGCGCTGTGCTCGCGCTGGGTCTGCGCCCACGCCTCGCGGAATCCCCGCTGCCAGCCAGCAAACTCCGGGTCGGCCAGCCGGGGCGCTGCGGCCCACTGATGGCAGTCGCGGTAGGGATCGGTGTCTTCAAGCGTGACCGAGATACCGGGTGCGGTCAGCGTGCGCACCGGCTGCCAGCAGGCGGATTCAAGGCCGGAATCTGGTGGCTGGCCGGCCAGCAGGTCAGCCGCGGGACAGTGTCCACTGGCGGTCCGGCATTTGCACCGTGACCGCGTCGTCTGCCACCTCGACCGTGACGGTCACCGGCGCCATCGCCGGCTCGGGGCCGCGGCAGGCTCAGGCGGTCGCTGCGACGGCGGTTCCGCCGGGCTGATGACGAGCCGGCCGAGGGTAGGCAGGTGCATGGCGCCGTCTCGGACCGGAGTGGTGACGCTGGCGCCGGCGCCGGCCCGGATGGCAGCGGCTGCGGCGATCGCGCCGAGATGCCCGAGATCCGCGGCCAGCGGCTGGCCGGTGCGGGCGCGCTCGTCAGCAGGCAGTCTGAGCTGCTCCAGGCAGCGCACTGCCCAGACCCGGACGTACGGATGGCCCAGTACATCGGCGAGCACCCGGGGGCTGGCGGTGTCGATCACGGTCAGCAGATCCCATGCGGCCGGCAGGTCCAGGGCGTCCGTGCCGGGCACGGCGGCTGCCGTGGCTTCGGCGTAGACCGTGGCCAGCAGCGCGCGGCGCAGGCTCGCCTGTGTTTCGGCGAGATGCTCGATGGCGCTTGCCGCGCCGAGGCCGGCTGCCAGCGCGCGGAACTCGGCGGCGGGAACGCCGTGCGCGGGGCTGGCCGTGGCGGCTGCGCGGGACGGCCGGCGGGTCCGGCAGCGGACATGTCCGATCAGCTTGAGCAGGTCGGCGCAGTAAGCAGACGGGTTGTCGAAGCCGGTGCCGGTGCGGTAACGGTGGGCGTACAGGCCGCCGCCGCAGCTGGCGACGACCGGGCATTTCTGGCAGGTCCGGCATAGCCCGGCGAGTCCCTGCTGGCGGGCGAGGATCCCCGGGTGCTGCCCGACCGTGTCCAGGGTCTGGGTGAAGACGTCGAACCCGGTGGCCGGGGCGCCGTCGTAGGCGGTCTTCAGCGAATCGGCCTGCTCGTAGCTGCCGTCGGTCTCCACCACCACCAGGTCACTGGGCCCGAGCCCGAGCGCCTCGGTGAGGCTCTCACCGCCGCCGCCGGTGGAGATGATCGAGTCGAATGTCCGGACCCCGACCGGCCGCCCGTCCGCCTCCCAGCGGTCAAAGATGGCGATCAGCCAGTCCGCGTACGCGGTCGCCGCCGCTGCCCCCGGCGGCCTGGCGGGCGGCTCATCCCAGGTGGCATGCGGCAGCAGGAAGTCGATCCGCGGCGGGCCGAGTTCCAGTAGTGCCGCATAGACCGCGACCGGGTCGTTGGCCACGTCGATCGTGCAGAGCAGCCCCGCGTACAGGTCCCGGTACCGGCCCGTGCGCAGCAAGCTGATCGCGCGGAGCACCTGGTCGTAGCTGCTGCGGCCATCGGCATACCGGCGGTGCCGGTCATTCGCTGCCCGGTAGCCGTCGATGGAGATGCCGACCTGCACGCCGCAGTCAGCGAACAGGTCGCAGAATGCCTCATCCAGCAGCACGCCGTTGGTATGAATCCGCAGGTCGAGCTCGCACACGCCCGCTAAGGCCGCCCGCAGCGTCCCGGCAATATGACGCAGCCGCGCCGGACCGGCGAGCAGCGGCTCCCCGCCGTGCAGGACGACATGCACTCCGGCCAGCTGATGAGCCTTCGCGTGCTCGGCGATGCGCTGCGCAGTCCAGGCGATCGTCTCATCGGACATCGTCATCGGCCGACCGCGCCAGCTCTGGTCAGCGCCCTGATAGACGTAACAGTGATCGCAGGCAAGATCGCAGCGACTGTGGACCTTCAGGACGAACTGACGCAGCGGTACAGCCAGGCCTGCATGCCTGTGCCCCCGAGGTCAGATAGAGGAGTTGAACGCGGCTACGGGCAGCTGCCCGGCCAGCGGCGCCGAAACGAACCGCCGCAACGGGCTGTTCAGCATGTCGCCAGTCAGCGCCGGGACGTCCGCAAGCGGCACCCGGCGCAGATCTGCCAGGTCCGACGGGTACTCCGAACGCTTGTCCTCAGTCGCTATCATTGTTTGGCCCGTTCTGGAGTGCCGACTGAGAGCCGGCATAGCTAGTTGATAAGTTTGGCAGGCTTGGGGCGGGAAAGTGGTTAGTGTGCGGCGAGAATGCATGTAGCCGGGCCCAGCGAATGCCAAACGGGACCCGGGGAGGCTGACATTACCCGTACCCGCTTTCGGTTGCGGCTCAAACCGATCGACACGCCTCTCCGGCTGCAGAATTGTGATCTCGCCCAAGCGTGCGGCGGTCGTGCAGGGAGGCGCTCTCACGGAAGCCGGGTCCGCGCCCGAAACGACTCTGGCTGGTGGAGGCGCCGGTGAACGCCATAACTCCGTTCCGCATCCGTATCGGTGATGCTGTGCTCGACGACCTCGCCGCCCGCCTGGAGCGGGCCCGCATGCCAGCACCGCCGGTTCCCGGCGGGGGCGAGGATGCCGGGACGATCCGGCGGATCGAGGAACTCCTGGCCTACTGGCGCAGCGGCTATGACTGGCGGGCGCAGGAACGCCGGCTGAACGCCTTCCCGCACTACCGCGCCACCGTAGACGGCGCCGGGATCCACTTCATCCATATCCCCGGTCAGCGGCCCGGATCCGCTGCCGCTGCTGCTCAGCAACGGCTGGCCGAGCTCCTTCGCCGAGTATCTCGGCGTGCTGGGACCGCTGACCGATCCGGCCGCGCACGGCGGCGACCCGGCGGACAGCTTCTCCGTCGTCGTCCCCGCCCTGCCGGGTTACGGCTTCTCCGACCGGTGCCTGGACCGGCCGGTGACCCGGGTCTCGATCGCGGCGCTCTTCAACCAGCTGATGACCGGGCAGCTCGGCTATCGCAGCTACGTGGCGCATGGCGACGACATCGGCGGCGGCGTGGTGAACAGGCTCGGCATGCGCCATGCCGAGACGGTGCGCGCCATCCAGACCGCCAACTGGATCAGCCCGTACACCGGGGCGGGCACCGCGCCGCTCACCCCGGCCGAGATCGCCTACAGCGCCGCCGCTGCGGAATGGGACCGCACCGAAGGTGCCTACGCGCACGTGCAGGAGACCCGCCCGCAGATCCTGGCGTACGGCCTGAACGACTCGCCGGCCGGGCTTGCGGCGTGGATCCTGGAGAAGTTCCTGACCTGGAGCGACCCGGCCACCCGCGGCCGGATGGACGCAGACGACCTGATCACCACGGTGATGATCTACTGGGCCACCGAGACGATCGGCAGCTCCGTCCGCCTCTACACGCCGGACTCCGCCCCGCTGCCGGGCCCCGGCGACCTGATCACCGTCCCGGCATCGGTACTCGCCACGCACGAGCCGAGGCTGCCCATCCCACCGGAGTCCTGGCTGCGCCGCGCCTACCCGAACCTGACGCGGCTCGTCACCCTCGACGAAGGCGGCCATTTCCTCGCCCTCGAATCACCCGGGCGATTCGTCGCCGAGATCCGCGACGCATTCAGGCCGTACCGTCGGCGTGCCTGAGGCCGGCGCCCACAACCGATGCCCGCCGCCGGTGCCCGCCGCCGCGTTGCTTGCGCCGCGAAGGCGGTGGCTGGAGCGTGCGGTCGAGCTGGCGTCCGACGATGCCGGGGAATCACTGGCCCGGGTGGCGCACTGGCTCGGGGTGCTGCTGGCACAGCAGGGCGAGAGCGGCGCGGCGCTGCCCTTCCTGCAGCGCAGTCTCGCCATCTGGCGTGACCTCGGCAATGAGGACCAGGTGGCACGAGAACTCAACAGCCTCGGCATCATTTATCGCTACCTCGGCGACCTGGACACGGCCAGATCCCTGCTGGAGGACAGCGTCGCCATCGCCCGCAAGCTCGGCGGCAGCCGGCTGCCCACCGCGCTGACGAACCTGGGCCAGGTGGAGAGCGCGGCAGGCAACCTGAGCCGCGCCACTGAGCTGCTACGGGAGGCACTCGCGCTCGACCGGGCGCGCGGGGACACGGTAGGTGCGGCCATTGACGTGCAATCGCTGGCGACAGCAAGCCTGCGCGCGGGCCGCGTCCGGGAGGCCCGTCACCTGCTATCCCCCATCCTTGACTATGTCGCCAGCTGCGGCGATACCGAGTTCCTGGCCACGACGATGGAGCTGTATGCCGCGGCCACCGCAGACCTCGGCGACGGCCTGCCGGCCGCCCGCCTGGCTGGTGCCGCGGAAGGCATCCGGGAGCGGGCACGCATGCCGATACCGGACCTCGACGCGGCCCTGCTTGAGCGGTTCCTTGCCCCGGCCCGCGCGATGACCGCGCGCGACGCGTGGGATGCCGAGCTGGCCGCCGGCCGCGCGCTGACCGAGGAGCAGGCAATCACGCTCCTCGTCTCGCCGGCCTCAGCTCATGACGCACCCGGCTGACACTGGCCACGACGCATCACCGGCTGACAGTGACCTTTGCCAGCAGCGTCAGCAAGGATCTTGCCAGCAGCGTCTGCCAGGCCCGCGCAGCGTCAGGCGGCCCTCTTGTAGGCGCGGATGGCGAGCGGCAGGAATACGACGAAGATCCCGATGATCCACGCGATGCTCTTCAACAGGTTGGCCTCGATCGGGCCGCCCAGTGCCATCGCGCGCATCGTGTCGATGACGTAGGTGACCGGCTGGTTGCTGGCAAACGCCTGCAGCCAGCCGGGCATGGTCGAGATCGGCACGAACGCCGAGCTGAGGAACGTGAGCGGGAAGATCCAGATCAGCCCGAAGGCCTGCACCGACTCCTCGTCCCCGATGGCCAGGCCGGTATAGGCCGAGATGCAGCAGATCGCCGTGCCGAACACGGTGACAAGCACGATCATGAGGATGGCGGGCAGCACGCCGTTGCCGAACCGGAACCCGACCAGGTAGCCCACCCCGGTGACGATCAGGATCGTCACGAGCATCCGCCCCGTGTCGGCGACCAGGCGGCCGGCCAGCACCGCCGAGCGCGCCATCGGCATCGCCCGCAACCGGTCGATTACGCCCTTCTTCAGCTCCTGCGCCAGGGCGATGGCAGTGCCGAATGTCGCGAACGCGGCCGTCTGAACGAGGATCCCCGGTATCAGGAAATCGACGTAGGTGGGTGTGCCCTTCGGCACCTGGATCGCGCCACCGAACACATAGGTGAACAGCACTACGAACATCACCGGCTGGACCACGGTGAACACGAGGAAGGCGGGTACCCGCAGCCAGACCAGCAGGTTGCGCCGGGTAATGGTGAGCGTGTCGCTCACCGCCCAGCGGGCCCGGGTGACCGGGCCCGGCGCGCTGAGTCCCGCGGCGGTTTGGGTGGCGATGGCGGTCATGATGCTGCCCTCCCGGTGTCCTTCTCACTGGCCCGGCCACGCTTACTGGCCCGGCCGCGACGGCGACGGCGGCGGCCGCCGGGTTCCTCGGCCTCCTCCTCGGCCGCGTGCCCGGTCAGGGCCAGGAACACGTCATCGAGGGACGGCCGCCGCAGCGCGAGGCCGCGTATCTCGACGCCCGCGCCGTCCAGGCCGCGCACCACCTCGATCATGGCCTCCGAGCCGCGGCTGCCGACCCCGACGCTGACGATGCCCGTCTCCGCGTCGACGTGCGGCTCGCCCTCGCCGACCTTGGCGATCGCCGTCACGGCGTCAGTGACACGGCTGCGGTCGGGCACCGTGAACTCGACCACGTCCCCGCCGACCCGGCCCTTCAGTTCCTCCGCGGTCCCGGCGGCGATGACCAGGCCGCGGTCGAAAACCACGATCTCGTCCGCCAGCTCGTCCGCCTCGTCGAGGTACTGGGTAGTGAGCAGCAGCGTCGTCCCGCCGGCGGCCAGCGACCGGATGATGTCCCACATGCCCAGCCTCGACCTCGGGTCCAGGCCCGTAGTCGGCTCGTCGAGGAACAGTACCTGGGGATGCCCGACGAGACTCGCGGCCAGGTCCAGGCGGCGCTGCATCCCGCCGGAGAAGTTCTTGGCGGCCCGGTCGGCCGCATCGAGCAGGTCGAACTGCTTCAGCAGCTCGTCGGCCCGGCTGCGGGCGCTCGGCCAGCTCAGGTGATACAGCCGCCCGATGATCTCAAGGTTCTGCCGGCCGGTCAGCTCCTCCTGGATGGCCGCCGACTGCCCGGACAGGCCGATCGACCGGCGGACGGCGGCGGCCTCCCGCACCACGTCGTGGCCTTCCACCACTGCCCGGCCGCCGTCCGGGAGCAGCAGCGTCGTCAGGATGCGCACCGCGGTCGTCTTGCCGGCACCGTTCGGGCCGAGCACGCCGAGCACGGACCCGCGGGGCACCGACAGGTCGATGCCCCGCAGCGCGTGCACTTCCTTGAATGACTTCGTCAGGCCCTCGACCAGGATCGCCGGTTCCGAGCTCATCCGTGACACCACATCCTCCTGAACGGGCCAGCCGCCATCTCAACGTCCGCGCCCACTGAACTTAATAGGAGCGCCCCGGTGCTGGCGAATGAAAAAGAGACGACGCTGGTACCGGATACTCACCGGTGCCAGCTCAGCCGGCTGGCGCCAGCCTCTTTGGCCGCTCCCTGCAGCTCCCCGTCAGCGAGGCCGCCGGGGCATCGCGGCTGCACGATGTCCACTCGCACCCTGAAACCGTTGCTCTGGACCAGATCCCAGATCCCATCCACGTCGTGAGCCATGGCTCCTCCTCCTTTGATGTGTTCCTCTGGCTTGAGGGGAGCGAGCCGGGCCGCAGATACGTGCCGGCCGGATTTAGACGAGCCTCTTTGCCGTCGCTGGCCTACGATCTGGATCACGCGACGGCATCCTGGTGATCAGGAGGACAGGCATGCCGGTTCTGATTGGGCCGGCATCGCCGCGGCTGCAACGGGACTGCAATGCGCGTGAGGATTATGCTGGTAGCCGGATTTCCGGTCTGCGGTGATATGAGGCTGTGCCGTCTGCCCGGTGCACATGCCAGAACCATTCGAGGGAGGGCGACATGAGTTTCTCGGTCGAAGGGGACTACTTCGAGGTGTGCAACTGTGATGTCAGCTGCAACTGCGTATGGCTCGGGACCGCCACCCAGGACAACTGCGACGTCTTGCTGGCGTGGCATGTCACCAACGGCGACAAAGACGGCGTGGACCTGTCCGGCCTCAACGCCGTGATGGCGGTCCACTCGCCGAAGCGGATGACCGACGGCAACTGGAAGGTGGCCCTGTACCTGGACGACCGCGCCTCCGCCGAGCAGTCCGCAGCCCTGGGCGCGGTCTTCTCCGGCGGCGCCGGTGGTTACCTCGCCGGCCTGGCCCCGCTGATCGGCGAAGTGGCCGGGGTGGAGCCGGCCGCGATCACGTTCGAGAAGTCGGACGGTTCGCTGCACGCCGAGGTCTCGGGCGCCCTGTCGATGAGCAGCGACCAGCTCGTCGGGATGGACGGCCAGGAACCGGCAGTGATCACGAACGCGCCGTTCGGCGCGGTCCCGCAGCCCGTCCGGCAGGGCACGTCGAAAGACGTGAGCTACCACGGCCACTGGAGCGCGGACTTCACCGGAACGAACAGTTTCATCACTGACTTTAAGTACGCAGGCTGACGAGGGGCCCGGCCGTGGCTGACCAGGCCGGCGCAGCATCCGCTATCCGGCCCGTGCAGGGTGTCCCGCCGCGCCAGCTCGCCCTGCCATGGATCGCCCTGGTGGCGCTCGCGGCTGTCGCGTGGGTGGTCACCGTCGCGCAAGCCCGGAACATGGGCAACGGGCCCGGCACGATGGGCCTTGCGCTGCTGCCCTTCCTCGCGCTGTGGGTCCTGATGATGGCCGCGATGATGCTGCCGTCGGTCGCGCCGGTCGCCGTGCTGTGGACCCGGTCTATCAGCGGGTTCTCGACCGGCTCCGGGCGAGTGGCGAGGATGAGCCAGTTCATCAGCGGCTACCTGCTGGCCTGGGCTGCCTGCGGGGCCGTCGCCTTCGCGGTCCTGGCCGGAACCGGGCGGCTGCTCACGGTGTCCGCTACCGCGGCGAAATGGCTTGGCGTGGCGATCTTCGCCGCCGCGGGCATCTACCAGCTGACCCCGTGGAAGGACTGGTGCCTGCGCCGTTGCCGCTCTCCGGTCGGCGCGCTCATGTACTACATCGGCTTCAAGGGCCGCAGCCGCGACGTCCGCGTCGGCCTGCATCACGGGGCGACATGCGTCGGATGCTGCTGGGGCCTGATGATCGTCCTGATCGCGGTCGGCGTGATGAACGTGGCCGTCATGGCCGCGCTAGCGATTGTGATCTTCGTTGAGAAGCTCTGGCGTTACGGCAAGCCGTTCGGCCAGGCAGTCGGGATCGTGCTGGTCTCAGCCGGCGTCCTGGCCATCTGGTTCCCCTGGCTGCTTCCGGGCCTGCACGCCACCGGGATGCCGGCGATGTAGGACACCCAACGGATGGGCGACGTGTACCGCTTCAAAACTCGCCGCGACGTTTGACCTGCGGGTTCGCCGGGCCACTGATGCGGCTCGGGTGCGTTTGTGTATTCGCGCTGGCGACGGACGGCCGGGCGCAGAGCAGCGTTATCTGCGTGTCTGGTCGCGTGCCGGCCAGAGATGATCCGTGGTGGCGAGCGTTCTTGCGCAGGCGGGGCTGGCGAGCCCGGTGCGCGCGGCGTGCCTCAGCAGGTCACGTCGGCGGTGGTGAGCCGGGCCCAGGCGATGGTGCCGGAGAGCTGCAGGTACAGCCCGAAGGACAGCAGGCCGCGTAGCAGGGTTCCGGTGTCGGCCGGGACGCGGAGCAGGGAGTCGAAGGAGGTCCACCAGTGGGTGGGCAGGTAGGGATGGATCGCGGCGAACTGGGGCACGTTGTCAGCTACCTCGCTGGTCACTACCAGGACCGCCAGCGTTAGGACGGCGCCGATGGCGTGCTCGGTGAGGGTGGAGATCGCCATGCCGATCGCGCCGAGCGAGGACATCGCGGCGGCCACGTATAGCGCGACGAATAGCAGCCGGATGATTCCCCCGGCCTGCGGGACGGTGGTCCCCGACAGCGTTACCGGCCCGACGGGGAACAGGGCCGGGCCGGTGGCCAGGGTTACCGCGGTCACGCCGAACGCCGTCAAGATCACAACGAGGCCGGTCTGGAGCATGCTCGCTCGCGTGGCGACGGCGAGTAGGCCCGCGGTCCGCAACGGCCTGCCGACGCTCATAGAGCCAAGCCCAGCGGGCCGCCCACAGTCCCGACCCGGCCGTGCCATGGTCGGGCAGCCCGCCCGTCAGAGGCGAGCGCTTAACGCCAACGCACCGCCGCAGGCGGACACCGGCGAAGTGGAACGCACTCGAGCCGGTCAGCGCATAAAGTCAATCCAGGTCATCACGTGGCCGCCCATGCGATAAGACCGGCGGACCTGACCTACGGAGGCCGCAGATGAGTGACTACCTCACCGATGTGCAGTTGCTCGAGGCTGAGCTGGTGCGGGTCGAGCAGGCGTTCCGCGGGCTGACCAACTCCGACTGGCGCCGGCCTACCCTGCTACAGCCGCCGGTCGACACACAGCCGCCGTGGACCATCTTCGAGCTCGCAGGCCACCTTGACATCGCCGTCGGCGTGACCCGGCTGCTCATCTCCAGCCAGCAGACGGCCAGGTGGGCCGGGACCGGGTCAGCTTCTTCATCTTCCCTCGCTCGCAAGTCGCCCCGGTCTTCTACGACTACGCCTACACCATGGTGCAGGGCAAGTCGCCGATGCAGATGGCTGACGTGCTCGCCGAGACCTTCACCCGCACGATCGCCGAGGCCCAGGCGACCTCCCCGGATGTGGTCGGGAAGTTCGAGTTCGATGACGGCGACGAGACCCTCATGCGGCTGGGCGAGTTCGTGCCCAGCCGGATGGTCGAGGCGGTCGTGCATGGCCTGGACCTCACCGACGCGCTAGGCCGAGACCCTGTCGCCACGCCCGAGGGGGTGGCGATGACCGCCTCCATCTTCGACGAGCTGCTCGCCCGGCGGACCGTGCCGGGCCGTCCGGCCGACCTCACCGATGACATGGCCTGGATCCGGGCCGCGTCCGGCCGCTCACCGCACGCCGACCCTCGGCTCCCCCTCCTCGGATGAACCTCCGTAACCCTGCTGGCCAGGCCCCGCCGGCATGGCCAGCAGCACGGTCATCTCCGTCATGAAGCGCCGCTCCGGGATCGGGCCTCATCGGCATGCGGCCAGTGCGGTCAAGGCCGTCATGAACCAGGAAAGCCGACGCCGACGGGCCGCCTGCTGGACCGACGTACCGCGTACGAAAAGCCCAAGTAATCGTGCCGAGACACCGAATGCGGCAATTCTGACAGATTCAAGGCCCGGTGAGGTTCCGTGATGCTCGCGCAGCAATGAATTGGTGCGGTTTTTGCGAGGCCTCTCGGTACCGACCATGACGTCCCGGACCTGTCGCAGGTCGGCTGATCAGCCCAGCGGGCA
This sequence comes from uncultured Actinomycetes bacterium, assembly GCA_963707065.1. Lineage (GTDB taxonomy): Bacteria > Actinomycetota > Actinomycetes > Streptosporangiales > Streptosporangiaceae > Palsa-506. The sequence continues at coordinate 2,394 of CAVPPJ010000034.1, read as the reverse complement.
GACCTCAGACATTGGCGTCAAACGACCCGAGCGCGGGCCGAGGGGCGCCCGCCGAGTGGGTGCGGCAGGATTCTGCATGATGTGGTACGAATGCCTGAGGATAGGCGGGGCTGGGGGGTCAATGCTCGGTCGGGAAGATCTCGGGCCGTACTCGAGATAATCACATCGGCGGAGAAACTCGACATTCGGCTCGCCGGGCTTGACGCTGTCACCCGTTTTCAGCTGACCGCGGACGCCTGGCGGGCCGTCGGCCCGGCATTGCGCCGGGTCCTGGTGAGACTGCGCAGGGATTGCCTGGGCGACAGCTATCGAGCTGGCGGCCCGGGCGCCGCTGACCTCGGTGCGTTCTCAGCTCACGGCGCTCAGTGACGCAGCTGACGACCCGGACGCCGCCAGTGCCCGCCGCGTACTCCATCGGCCTTCGTCCAGCGACGTCGAGGCGCTTCTTCAGCGCCTGGAGAACGAGCCGCTCGATGTCAGCGCGGCGAGGAGCTTGCCGCTCTGCCCATCGATCAATCGGTTACGACGCTTCCTCGCAGCGTGCGCTGGAAAAACGGCTTCGTACGTTGGCTAAGGACCGGACGGAAGATGTCAGGTTGTGGACTTTGCTGACACTGGCCCGTCTGGGCGACAACATGGCGCTCGATCAGGTGCTCAACGGTCAAGGGCTGGACGCAAGAATTTTTGGGGGCAGCCCGTGGACCGCCTACGACATGCTGGCGAGATTGCGGCCAATCCCAGCCGCGTTCCATGATCACCTTCTGGGCTGGCTGGAAAGGAACCAGACTCCGATCGCGGCGCTGCCCTGCTGGCGTGGGCGCTCACCGGTTCGGCGGACGCGCAGGGATTGCCTGTTAGGGACCTGAGGAGTCGGCCCAGAGGGCGGAAGAGTCCGAGCAGTGGCAGCGGCCGGGTTGCAGGCGGCCGACGACGCCCTCGGTCTCGGCCACTTCGCCGGTGAGCGCGATCAGGGAATGACGGCCGAGGACCCGGTCGAGCGGGCCCTGGCCAGCCTGCTGGCCGGCGGGCCGATCTACGACTCCCCCGTGTTCTGGTCGCTAACGCCCGAACAAGCCGTTACCGTCTTGGTGCAGGCGATCCGCCGCATCACAGGAGAAGCGACCGGCTGGGAGGACAAGGACGCGCACTGGGGAGATGGCATCGGCAATCGCCTCGTCGAATTCACCGCAATGCTGCCGATGCCGACCGATCTTCCCATCCGCGATATCTACCATTCGCTGCGGTCGGCCATTGACGATCGCCAGACAGCATGGATCCTGTCGAGGTCGCCCGCGCCGCAACGATTGCGCAGTTCAGCCAGGATCTGCCGACCATGGAACCGCCAGAGCAGATCGATGCGCTGCAAATGCTGGCACGCGCGGGCGACTTCCAGCGGGGGGCGCCCTGGCCGATCCTCGGCGCCGGGCCTGGTGACGCGGAACCGCCCGTCACGCCGGAGAACCTGATCGACGACCTCACTCCAACCCCGGGCCAGCCGGTCGAGGCCGAGCGGGATATACCAGGCCGACCACCGCGCAGCTCCCCGCCCAGGCCTCTCAGCAGGATGCGGGGGCAGGGCACCGGAGCAACCTGGTGCCGCGTCGGCCCGCCGCCCACGGCCGCACCATGCCGTCTACGACGACTTGGTGGGCAGTGCCTTCGCCGCCCTGGTTAAGCCGGGTCGGCTATTGTTTAATCCGCCTGACCGGATGCAATTCGGTCAGACGGAACGAGTCGAGGTACGCCTGGCCCGGAGCTTCTTGAAAATCTCCGCGGACACGGCGAACCCCAGGTGGAAGAAATCCAGACCGTACTGCCCACGGCGGTCACTCTCAAGAGGGTGACGGGTTCCGGATCACGGCCTACAGCGACGAGGAGCAAAGCGTCACCCAAGAGGAGATCACCACCTGGGAGTTCGACATCCAAGCTCTCAAACGAGGTCCACAGCGCCTGCGGTCACGTGCGTGAGCCTGCGATCTCTCCCCGGACCGCCCCGCGGAGCACAGGAGCATCCCAGTGCGTGAAGCCACGATCGATGTCCAGGTAGGGGCACCCGCCCTTGTCGCGCACTTCGTAGCTGGCAACTGGCAATGGTTCATCGGTACCGCGATCGCAAACTCTGCCGCTGTGGTGGCGGTGCTCTCCCACTGACTACTTCTGGTCCCCTTGACATGCGCGCGGCGCTAGCCCACAGATGGAGCAGCTCACCTAGTGCAGGGCCACCTGGCCAATTGCTGACAAGCCCAGCTGACACGTGCCTCCTCGCGCCAGATCAGCCGTCCCGATAACGTGGATCGGCGGCCCGCCCGACGCTGCAGTATGACCTGTTCGGCGTGACGGCCGCCATGCACGAAGCGAGGCCCAAGCCACACCTCGCGGCGGTTCGCGCTCGCC
>CAVPPJ010000033.1:0-32783 GCA_963707065.1 uncultured Actinomycetes bacterium | reverse complement strand
AACCCGGCCCGCACCTTCGGGCCCGACCTGGCCTCCACCACCTTCACCAGCTACTGGGTCTACATCGCCGGGCCGATCGCGGGCGCCGTCCTCGCCGTGGTCATCGCCTTCGTCCTGCGCGGCCGCGGCGGCGACAAGTCCGCCCTCGGAGCCGCGCAAGGCGACCTGTTCACCGAGGCCTACGAAGCCGGGAAGTCCTGAGGATCCGGACATATTGGCAGCCAGCATCGAGCGTGCAGGCAAGCCCGTCGTCCAGCACTACGCGATGGACGCCCTCGGGGCGGGGGCCGTGGGGTGTCTGGGGCAGGACAGAGCGCGGTCACGCCGCCGAGCAAGGGGCTTGAGGCTGGCGAGGGCCGCTGAAGATCGGCGCCACACATTGAGAGTAATAGCGTTCGGAAATGGTGGTATTCATGACTAAAACAGTGCTTGAAAGCTGGAACGATGGACCAGCTAAGCAGGCCATTGCTGATTACGTGGCATCGGCGACGACGCCAGGTCCGGGTTTCGTCGAGGCGGCGGATCGTATAGCCACGTTCGATAACGACGGCACGTTGTGGGTGGAGCAGCCGCTGCCTCCGCAGTTCGACTTCGTGTTTCGCAAGTGGGGCGAGGAGATCAAGCAGGACCCGTCGCTCGCAAGTCAGCAGCCATACAAGGCGATCATCGAGAGAGACATGACGTTCTTCGAGCGCGTGGCGGTTCAGGACCCGGAGGTGGTGGGGACCCTTCTGAAGGCTTTCACTCGTACCTGGGCGGGCACTACGCCGGATGAGTTCGACGCGCAGGTGCGCGAGTGGCTTCGGACCGTTAAGCAGCCGAAGCTGGGCGTGCCATACATCGAGCTTGTGTACAGGCCAATGCTCGAACTGCTCGATCTGCTCAAGGCACACGAGTTCCGGGTGTTTGTATGCTCCGGCGGCGGCCGCGATTTCATGCGAGTGTTCGCCGAGGAGACATGGGGCATCTACAAGGAGAATGTGATCGGCACCGCTGCCGAGTACACCTACGCCGATGGCAAGATCGTCCGCGCCGAGCACGCTCTCGGCAACCTCGACGTTGGCCCGGGCAAGCCGGAGCACATTTTCGCTCAGACCGGGCGGCTTCCGGTTTTCGCGGGCGGGAACGCCGACGTAGACATCGAGATGCTGGAGGCCGCCAAATTCTCCGTACTCGTTAACCATGACGATGATAAGCGCGAGTTCGGCTACACCAAGGGTGCCGAGAAGTCGCTGGCTAAAGCAAACGAGCTGGGCTGGACGGTCGTCAGCATGAAAAACGACTGGAAAACCGTCTTCAAGAAAGAAAGAACCGCATGAACAATCTGACGGCCATGCCCTGCTGGATGATCTGGAGAAATATGAGGTCTTCCCGCGCCAGCGCTTCGGCAAGGGCCTGCAGCCAACTTCAGGGCGCCCGTCTGGCGACCGAAGCGCATGGCGGCCCGGGCGGGCTTGCGATATCGCGCACGCAGGTCATCCTGTGATAGAGGAGATCGCCGCGATGCTGCCAGCTGGCGGCGACGCCAGGGATGATGCGTATCAACGTCGCGATCAAGCCGACCCGGCGGGATGGCGCCTGCACGGCTGCCTGCTCGCGGCCAGGGGTACTGCGCCGGGGCTCGCCAGCAGCCGCGCCCTGGGCCTCGCCACGCTCGTCAGCTGGCTGATCACCGAGGGCCTCGGCGCCTACATGCTCGGCACCTGGATAGCCGCCGGCGGCCCGCGCCAGCAGCGCGCCCGGCCCGGCGGCCTGCCCCCGCCGGTGATCTTCGGGCACGCGGGCCTGGCCTTCACCGGGTTCGCCGGCTGGGTCAGCTACCTGGCGACGGGCTCGCCGGCGCTGGCCTGGCTGGCCGTCGGCTTCCTCATTCCCGCGGTCGGGCTCGGCATCTCCACGGTGACGCTATGGACCCCCTACCCTGCACGCCGCGGCGGAGCCGGAGCCAGGACGCCGGCCAGCGGTAACGGTCCCGATGGCCAGGGCCCGGGCAGCGAAGGACCCGGCAAGGAAACAGCGGACGACGGCCCGGGCGATCACCGGGCCGGCGCCGGCGCCGCCGCCTCGCCCGCTGCACCCGCACACAGCGACGACGCGCTGGCCGGCATGCTCACCGACGAGATGCTTGCCCGCGCGCTCCGCGACGAGGAGCTCACGAGCAGGCTCGTCAACGACCTGCTGGCCAGCATGCTCGCCGCCCGCCCGCCGGCCGCGCGGACGCCAAAATGGCACCTGGCGCCGCTCATCCCGGCCGCTCACGGCCTGACCGCCATGGCCACGATCGTGCTCGCGGTGCTCGCCGCTACCGCCGCAACATAACCCGGCCCCCAGTCACGCCGCCACGATCCACGCGATCCGCTCAGACCCAGCGAAGCCGGGCACCCCACCGGGCACAGGCAACCCGGAAAGTAGCCTGACCACGTCATCATCCAGACCTCAAAGCGGGGCAATCTCAGCCGTCGGATCCGGGCCGTGGCCCCGCCGTGCAGCCGCATCACTCACAAGAACGCCAGGCCAGACGGCTCTGCACGCACCTGCCGGGCCACGAAACCGGAGGTCCGACACAACCCGGCAGTTCAAGACCACCCTCGCCTGGCGGGCCAGTAACAGCGCTCTCTTCGCGCTCCGTGAACAACCGCGCCCCATTTCTCGGCTTCCCTCTGGACCGGCTAGAGTGCCTGGCGGATACGCCGCCCGGTCATGCGCGCGGGGGTGATCCGGATGAAGTGATCCTTCTCTCCGGCTGCCCATGGCGTGACCCCCGCGGCCAGTGCTGCCGCTTGCTCTGCGTCAGAATCAAGATGGTGCGCGGGGCCCTGGATGAGGACGCTCCAGCCTTCACGGGCCCTCTCGTCCAGACGGTCGATCTCAAAGGCCACCTTGTAGTCGGCGTGCGCGATACCGGTGCGAAGATCCTCACCTGTCGGGCTGTCCCGGCCCGTGCGGAACAAGATGGCGCCGTCGACGACACGGTAATTGACGGGAAGGACGGTCAGGTCGTACCGCCCGTGATAGGCAATCCGGCCGATGCCGCCCGGTTCGATGAGCCGGCGGCATTCCGTCTCGTCCAGCTCCTCAACGAGAGCTCTGGCATGTCTGGTCAACGTGCACGCTCCTTAGCTATGCCCTCCGGCGCAAGATGGCAGGCCGGAGGTGGCCCGCCCCTGCTTCCTTCCGTTCCCATCCCACTGCGCGTGCCCGGCACCAGCCAGGGTCCAAGGGCCCTGGCAGCCGGGACAAACCCGGGACCATTGGCCCTGCCCGGCAGATCACGCCGCCGCCGACCGCGGAGGCTCCGGTCACCGCGGCCCAGAGCGCCCCCGGCCGGCCGCCGGCTGACCGTCAGGCACCTACTCCACGCCGACCCCGCTGAGGCTGCTCGCCAGCCACCCGATCGACGCCGCGTGGTTCGCCATGCATGATTTGACTGGGCGATTCCGCCGGGGCCTCCGGCATGTTCGCCCGCGCAGCTGGCAAAGAGCGCTCAAGGTGATCCTGAGCCGCTGATCAGGGAGGACTCATGCTGAGGCCGGCGGCCCGGCCGGGTCTGACACGGTGTACTCGGCGGCCGGACGCCGGGCCGTCGCGGGCGCGATGTTGGCCCGGCCGAATTGCAGGAGCAGCTGCGGGACACCGCTGAGGCACAGGCGAGAGCGGATTTCGGCCCGGAGCCGGGGTGACTCCAGCGGCTCGGACTGCAGGCGGGCGAACACCCAGCGGCTCGCGGCATGCAGCAACAGCCGGTCCAGGGCCTGGCCGGCCTTCAGCCAGTCCGCGGGCTCGTCGGCCCGGGTGATCAGCACTGCCGTCGCTGTGGGCAGCGGCCCGCCGCCTGGCAGCGTGCCGGGTATCCCGAAGTCACGCTGCGGCAGCCGCTCATGCGCGGGCTCTTCTGGCTGCGGCTGCCGGGCACTTGGCGCCCCGGGCTCGTCCGCCGGATCCGGGGCGGCCTGCGCGTGCCCCGGGATACCGTCCCGGGCCGCGCTGCCGGCCGGGCGGGCCCACATCTGCAGCTCGGCCTGGATCTGCGGGCTTGCCTGCTGGGCCTGGCCCGCGGCAGCCGTGAGCCCGACGAGATCACGCACCTGGCCGGGCCGGTCCAGCAGGACCAGGCTGGCGCCTTCGGCGGCCGCGTCGCGGCACATGGCAGCGAGCAGCCGGGCAGATACCCGGGCCGGCGCGAACGGCCCCCGGTGAGTGTGCCGGTGCGGTATCGCCGCGATCAGCTCCCGTTCCTGCCAGCTGGCCGGCTCATGGCCGCAAGGCCAGACACGGGCGAGCAGGCCAGGCTGCGCCGGATCAGGCAGGATCTCGGCCGCGGCCAGGTAGCCGAGATTACGCATCGCGAGCCTCAGCCCGTACAGCGCCGCCCCGCAGCTAATCAGCATCTCCCGGCCCAGCGGATCGGCCTGCTGCAGGTTCCTGGCCGGGTCCGCATATAGCTCAATGGAATCCCTGCAGAACCGGAACTTCCACGGCTGGCTATTGTGCAGTGATGGCGCCCTGGCCGCCGTCGCCGCAAGGTAGGCGAACTCCGCAGGCTTCATCACCAGATCCGCCCTCAACCGCCGGCCAGGGACACCTCCCGGGTGCGCCGGTCCGCCACCGTGCCCTGCGGTCTCCTGCATATCCACCACCCCGCACGCCAGCCTTGCCCAGGCGAGCGCTGACCGGCAGTGCCAAACGGCCCTATCTCAGCGGACCAGGGACCCTGACAGGTACCAGCCGGAACAGTGAGGCCGAAGACCGGATACCAATCCGAGTCAAGTTCATGATCCGCGACCGCGGATCAAACTTCACCGCCGTATTCGACGCCTCCTCGCCGACGCCGGCATCCGGACCGTGCTCGGCAACGTCCAAACCCCGGATGAACGCGATCATCGTGCGAAAACATTCTCGCACCGGTGGCCTGATCAACGAATACCGCCTGGTCGCGTGAGGTGGACGAGATTTCGGCACCCCCAAACCGGACAGGATGCTTTCCAGTGGGGCAACCACCTCAGGTGATCGGCGGCGGGCTGACCTACTCCCAGCTGTCGGCCAAGGCACTGGCGTAGCCGCAAACGCCGTACTGGCTGCCCAGGGCAGCACCGTGTTCAAGGGCACCACGTTGCGCGGCATGCTGCTGAACGCCTCACAGCCGTCGGCTTGGTGCTACCCGGCGCGTCAGCCGACTGCCGAGGTGTTCCCGAAGTTGAACAGTCCCGGCAAGGTCATGGTGAGCTGATTCGGGACGTAGGTCCCAAGATCACAGGCCTGGCGGCCCTCCCGCAGGCGGGCCGCCAGCACGCACAGTGGGCGGGCCGGTGTCCGCTGCGGGCTCCCGGGACGCGCTCGGGAAAGGAGATGAGCTTTGCTTCACGGCGGGATTCATCTGGATGACCTGGACCGGGTTGAGCTGCGCGAGATGCGGCATAGCTCCGAGTACCTGGCTACGTCGATGACAATCCGCCACTCATGGGGCAAGATTTGCCCTATGAGTTTGCCCAAAGCGCTCGGAGCTCGCGGTCGAGGGTCGGCTCGCCTGGGATATTCACGCCATCAGCCCGGCCTGGCTTCCCGGCACAAATAGATTGCTGACAATCCCGACTAACTGACAAGGAAACCGACATGATTGCGCTTCCGCTTTCACACGCGATTCCGCTGGCCGGCAATCTGAATCAGCCGGGCAAGTTCCTCAGCTGGGGCATCTTTGATATCAGCGTCGCGAACCTGATTGTGATCGCGGTGATGGTCGTCATCTTCGGCGCTGCCCTGCTGATCCCCTTCCACGCGGGCAGCGAGGTCGCCGGTGCTGCGGGCCCCGCTGACCCTGATGAGGCCGGCACCGACCCGGCCACCGTCGCGGCGGCTGCTCAGCCGGGCGACGAGGGCATGTGGACGGCCAGGGTGCGGACCACGGCAGCCAGGCTGCTGCCTCCGAAGAAGCTGCTGCCCGACCGGCAGCCCGCGTACGTGGCCTCATGGGTGTACGTGTTCGGCGTGGCCTCGCTGGTCGCGCTCGGCATCGCGATTGTGTCCGGCTTCGCGCTAGCGCTCGGCGGCCCGGATTGGTGGCATTACAACCCGGTGGGCCACTTCTTCAACAGCACGCACCTGTGGAGCGTCGAGCTGTTCATGGCGCTGCTGGTGATCCACCTGTGGGGGAAGTTCTGGATGGCGGCCTGGCGCGGTCGCCGCGCGATGACCTGGATCACCGGAGTGGTCGCCTTCCTCGCCTCGATCGTGGAGTGCTTTAGCGGCTATGTGGCCCAGCAGAACTTCGACTCGCAGTGGATCGCCACCAACGGCAAGGACGCGCTCAACGCGATGGGCATTGGCGCGTTCTTCAACGTGATGAACTTCGGCCAGATGCTGATGTGGCACATCGTGCTGATCCCGATCGTCCTGGTCGCCATTGTCGGCGCGCACGTGCTGCTGGTCCGGGTCCGCGGCGTCAGCCACCCGCTGCCCGAGCACCGCACGTCAGTGCGTGGCCGGGCCGCCCGCAAGGCGGCCGCCGCAGCCGATGCCGGCCCGTGGCGAGGGCCGAACCGCCGCTACGACATCCTCAAGGAGGGCACCATCGCCACGGTGATCGTGACGGCCCTGGTGCTGGTGATGGCCGGGGTACTCTCCTCGCCGGACGTGCCGCCGGTCACCGTTCAGACCTGGGCGAGGATCGACCAGGTCGGCTTCGTCAATACAGCGGCCACCGAACTGGACGGAACCGGCGGTGCGGCAAGCTACGGGCCGCCCTACAACAACCAGTCCGGGTCGGTGCAGCAGGTCGGCCCGGTCAACTGGCAAAAGCTGGCCGGCATCACCCAGCCCGTCAACGCGGCACAGGACTTCGTACTCACTCCGCTGTCCGTAGTCGCCCATACCAGCCCGGCCCTGGCCAGCGCGCTGAGCACCTACAACAGCGCGCCGCCGGCCCAGCAGCAAAAGTGGGCGTCCGCATACGACGCAGCGACCGCCCCCGGCGCCAAGAAGGTGCCGTTCAACAACGGGGACCTGAACCTGCCGGCCGCCGGGCCCGTGCCGGTGCTGATGTCAGCCGAGCTGGCCATGGCCAGGAACGGAGCGCTGGACTCTGACCTGCTGGCGCAGCGGCAGTTCTACGGCACCAACTTCACCAAGCCGCTGCTGTTCATCGCCGACGGCGGCTACTACAACACCCTCGCGTCGAACATGCACCTGACCGGTGACCAGTGGGGCGTCATGAACGAGACCGGAAGCTACCCCGGTCAGCCATGGCTGTGGCTATTCCAGCTCTGGTACCACGTATCCCCGTTCGCCAGCTCCGCCAGCGTCGACATCTGGGCCGTCTACCTGACCGGAATCTGCACGATCCTGCTGCTGCTCATCCCGTTCATCCCCGGCCTGCGCGACATCCCCAGGCTGATCCCCGTGCACCGCCTCATCTGGCGCTCCTGGAACCGCTCAGCTCCCGGCGCCAGCACCCCCGCCAGCACAAACCACCCAGCCACCCCAGGCACATCCCCAACCCCCCCTCCCGACCAGCCAGCAACAACACCCCAGACATAACCAAGCCCTGGCCGCGATTCCCGGGCCTTTAGACCAAGGCCGCAGCGATCGCCGCGCGCTGAGATCGAAGGAACCAGATCCGGCCAGCGCAGCCAGAAGGAGGGCACAGCTAATGTTCCAGGTACGGCTGCACGAGCGCGGCGGGCAGCGCGCAGCGGCCATGGTGGCGCTTCTGCCGGCCGCCGTGGAGCCGGCCGGCAATGGCTGACACCCGCACACAGGAGGAGATGAGCCGTGAGGAATCACTGCGGTTGCTCGGCAGCGTTCCGATGGGCCGGGTGGTCTTCACTACCGCCGTAGATGGCATCGGCACCATCGTGGCCTTCGAGGCGGATGCGATCGATCCCTTCAACCGGACCGGATGGAACGTCGTCGTGGTGGGCGGCGCCCGCCTCCTCCGGGACGACGACCCGCAACCCGGCCACAACCAGAATCTCCTGCAGCCGTGGGCAGCCACGGCGAAGGACGACATCATCGTGATCCAGGCGGACACCGTGACCGGCATCAGGCTGGCCCGCACCGATGCCGCCCGGTCATGAATCCCCGCGAGCGTTGCGGCCCCAGCGCAATGACCAGCAGGCAGGAAGCGGGGACCCCGGACTGCGTGACCTTCGGGCCTTGCGCCGCGCTGGGAGAGCACCGACATTTGATGTAGCAAGCGCCGGAAGGAAGGGCCGATGTACGAGAAAATACAGGTAGCTATCGACGATTCGGAGATTGCCGAGCGGGTGGTGGAGGCCGCCACCCAAATGGCTGCGCTGTCACACGGCCAGGTCTGGGTGCTGCACCTGCGAGAACGCGAACCCCACAAGTTCGGCGTCTCCTCCGGCGAGCCCACCGATGTCGCACAAGCCGCCGTTGACGCTGCGGTCGGGAAACTGGCGAGCGCGGGCATCGAGGCTCATGGCTCGGTACGCGACGTCCTGTACGGCTACGCCGCCCGCGAGATCATCGGGGACGCCAAAGCACACGACGCCGGCGTCATCGTGATGGGCTCACGCGGCCGCGGCGACCTAAGCGGGCTACTTGTGGGCAGCACTGCCCACAAGGTCATCCACCTGGCAGACAGGCCCGTGCTTGTCGTGCGGTAAACACCAGCCAGCCAGCGGACACTCCGTTCCGGCCAGCCGCATCGGGCAGCGGAGCGAGCATTAACAACCCGGCCGCTGCGGGAACGCGCGACGACCTTCCTCTGTAGCGCGCTCTTGAGCGAAGTCGCTGTGGCGGGAATCCTGAACCCCGTGCCGGATGCCGCTGCGGGTTCTCGTCGTCCGCCAATAGCCGCTGCGATCAGATTTGCTGAACCTTGACCCGCCGTCCGCTCATCAGGGATGGCGGCTGCTGCGAGGAATCCGTCGCAGAGCCGTTCTCTCTTGCCGGAGTCACCAGGTCTTAACGGGTGGCCCCGGTGTGCCAACAGCATGAACGCACAGCATGAGGCCGACGTGATGCTCATGGTTCTCCACGGGTGAGCACTGGCCCGCAGACCCATCCGGAGCAACACGCGAAGACCTTTGGCGGCCAGCGCATGATCAGGGGCTGGGGCGGTGTCGGTCCAGTCGAAGGAGCGGAGCCTGCGAAGGTGCCCATGCCAGATACACCCTTCCAGGCTGTGGATCAGGATCTGATCACACCAATGCCGGGCCAGGCGCAAATCTCGTGCCAGCTCATCGCAGCTTAGTGAGGGCATCTGCGGGGAACCGGGTATATCGGGACCACCACCCGTGGTGCCGACCCCGGTCGCCGGGGCCTCCGGTCCATAGGCCCAGATCAAGCCCGGACCTAGCACTCGCATGAACGATGAGTAGATCATCCAGACTTCACGGTCGGTAACCACATCCACGAGCGCGAGCCGCTGCAAAAGCGGCCTGGCCCCGGCCTATCCTCTTCCGGCCATGGGGACCAACGTCTCTGCCGGGATGGGCTAATGCCCCTGGGCCGCAGTTCACCACGTCGTGAAATGTGGAAGCAGGCCGATCACCTTGGGAAAGACAGGAAGGCCGTTGCCGACCCGGTGGCATGACCAGGAGAGCAGTTCCCGATAAGGAGATTGAAATGGCAGGGAATGTCTTGATAGCAGGCACAGACGGCTCTGACTCGTCCCTGCGCGCTGTGGAATGGGCGGCCCGTGAGGCTGTGCTGCGCGGTGGCACGCTGCGGATCGTGTCCGTGCCGATGCTGCCGCCCCTGATGGACTGGCAGCGGGCCCCGCAGGGCAGGCCGGACGTCGTCGCGGACACGATCCGCGCGTCCTGTGAGCAGGCGCTGGCCACAGGAGCCGCTCACGCTGCCGAGGCGGAGCCTGGCCTCGCCGTGGATACCGCCCTGCTGCCCGGACCGCCCGGCGAGGCGCTCGTTAAGGCTGCCGCCGGCGCCTCCATGCTCGTCGTGGGCTCCCGCGGCGCTGGCGGCTTCGCCGCGCTGGTTCTGGGCTCTGTCAGCCGGTATGTCGCTACCCGCGCGCAGTGCCCGGTGGTGGTTGTGCGCGAGGAGGCCATGGCCACCCGCCGCGAGATCGTCGTCGGCGTCCGCGATCTTGATCAGCCCAGCGCGATCGGCTTCGCGTTCGAGGAGGCGATGCTGCGCAAGGCAACACTGCGCGCCGTGCATGCCTGGCCGCTGTTCCTGCCGGAGATGCGGCTGACCGGCACCGAGCGGCCAGGAGCCGACGCTCGCGAGGTCACGTCCGAGGCAGCCGGGTGGATAGGCGACCTGCTGACGTTCTGGCGCCAGAAATATCCCGACGTGGAGGTCATCGAGGACGTCGTGCACGCTCACCCCGGACGCGTGCTTTCCGGCGCCTCGGCCCGCGCCGACCTCGTCGTCCTGGGACGGAACACCGACGGGGACTCAGCTCATCCGGGAACCGGCGCGGTCACGCACGCGGTCCTGCACCACGCGCACGGCCCAGTCGTCATTGTTCCCGAATGAGAGGAGAGACGGAAACCGGACCGGGACACCTATATCCGGATCGTCGCCACTAACGTGCCCGGCCGACGGATCCGCGCGAGCGTGTGAGTCAGCTTTGCCCGGGGCCTTCCTCCCCCGCCGGATGCTGGCGCGCCCAGTTCTCGTAGGCCTGCAGTGCTGTGGGCAAGGTGGGGAAGATCCGCTCTGCCCCGATCTTCTCGCTGAGGCCGAACGAGTCCAGCCGGGCCAGCAAATCCTGCTTGACGCGGGCGAGGGCGAAGACTATCCCTCTGCTGATGAGCTCGTCGCGGATCACATCCACTGCTTCCAGGGCAGTGAAGTCCACCTCGACATTGGCCTCGACATTGAGCACAAACCAGCGGACTGTGCCCGGCTGCCGGTCCACGGCCTCGAGTGCGCGGTGGCGGAAGTCTGCGGCGTTGGCGAAAAACAACGGCGCGTCGTAGCGGTACACGACCAGCCCGGGGACCGTCTGGGCACCTGGGTAGTCGTCCACGTCATGCATGCCGGCCAGGCCGGGGACGCGGCCCAGGACCGCGTCGTGCGGCCGGGCCACCCGGACGAGCAGGTCTGCCACTGATAGTCCGATCGCAACCAGGACCCCGTACAGGATGTTGAAGGCGAGCACGCCGGCGCAGGCGGAGAGCGCGATCAGGAGCTCGGTGCGGCGGAAGGCGAGCAGCCGCCTGAATGCCGTGACGTCGATCAGCCGGAGGGCCGCATAGATGACGATCGCGCCGAGCGCGGCAGTCGGAAAGCGCGACAGGACCGGACGCAGGAACAGCAGGACGGCGAGCGCCGCAGCAGCCGCGGTGAGTGAATACAGCTGAGTCCGGCTCCCGGCCGCGATGCCGATCGACGTTCTGGTCGCGCTGCTGCTGACCGGGAATCCGCGCAGCAGGCTCGATCCCGCATTGGCGGCGCAGAGCGCCAGCAGCTCCTGATTGGGCCGGATTTCCTCGCCGCGCCGGGCGAACGACCGCGCGGTCAGCACATCATCGGTGAATCCCACGATCAGCACGCTGAACGCCGGCAGCAGCAGCTCGCGCAGATCATGCGGGTCAACGTCGGGCAGCCTGGGGACCGGCACGCCCGCCGGGATCGTCCCGACCACGCCGATGCCGCGGCTGCTCAGGCCAAACACCGCCACGGCGGCGGTGGCCAGCAGCATGGCCAGTAGCGGGCCCGGCATGTGCGGCCGCTGCCATTGCACCAGTAGCAGGAACACGACGACCGCGGCCGTGACGGAGACCGTCGCTGGCTGAATCTCGCCGAGGCCACGGGCAAACGAGACGACCTGGGCAATGAAGGCCTGCCCGGTGACCGGCACGCCGGTCACCCGCCGGAGCTGATCGGCGATCATGATCATCGCCAAGCCCGCCATGTAGCCGACCAGGACAGGCCGTGACAGCAAGTCCGCCAGGAAACCCAGCCGCAGCAGCCAGGCGCCAAACGCCATGAGTCCCACCAGCAGCGCCAGCGAAGCGGCGAGGGCGGCGTACCGTTGTGAATGCCCCGCAGCTAGCGGCCCGATCGCGATGGCGGTCATCAGCGCGGTCGTCGCCTCCGGCCCCATCGATAGGGACCGCGACGAGCCAAGCACGGCGTAGATCACTAGCGCCGGCAGCGCCGCCCACAGACCCGCGACGGGATCGACGCCCGCGACCGTCGCGTAGGCCATGACCTGCGGCACCAGATAGGCCGCCACGGTAACGCCGGCGATAAGGTCACCGCGCAGCCAGCGGCGCCGGTAGCCGCGCAGCACGACGAGTCCCGAGATCACGCCCATACCTACCCTGGCTGAGCACGCGAGCGGTGTCCTTCATCGATTCCTTGTGGCTGAGCTGTGAGCGCAGGTTCCTGACTCGCGCCGCTGCTAGACCGGACGCTGATGTTGGTAGACATCGGACCCTCCTTCCGAGACGCTGACCGGCGCCCAGTGACGTGATCTCACGCTTCCCCAGCAGAGTGCACCGACCGCAGCGTGCGCGGGCAGGGACAAAGGTCCCAGATCAGTGGCCCGAACGGCACGCAACCGGCCCCGGCGCGCGGGACCAATGACTCTGTACCGGAAGGCCTGCCGTCGCGTTTCCTGGAGCCAGACGATTCGCGGCCCCACCTCCTCGCAAACGGGGCGCATGGGGAGGCCGCACGGGTAGTGAGGCGAAGCGCATATGGCCGGCAAGAAGATCGAGCGAGGGCTCGTGGTGGTAGGCGTGGACGGATCCGCGCAGTCGATAGCGGCACTGCGCTGGGCTGCCCGGTACGCCGCCGCGACTGGCGCGGCGATGCGGGCGGTACTCGCCTGGCATTACCCCAGCGCGGCCGCTCAGCCGCCAGTGGGACTGGCGCCCGCCAGTGTCAGGGCCGAGATCGAGGCCACCATGCAGGGCGCCCTGAACGACGCGGTCGCTCAGGCCTTCCCGGACCGCTTGCCCGCCGAACTGGAGGCCCGGCTCAGCTGCGGGCACCCGGCCCAGGCGCTGATCGACGAGTCCAAGGAAGCTGACCTGCTCGTGGTGGGCAGCAGCGGGCACGGCGCGTTCACCGGGATGCTGCTCGGCTCGGTCAGCACGCACTGCGTCACCAGTGCCTTCTGCACGGTGACCGTGGTCCGCGGCACCGAGGCCGGCGACGAGGCGAGGCGATGACTACCGCGTTACTCAGCAGCTTCCTCGTTCGTCGCCCCCAGCGCTGATGCCAATGCCGGCACGGCCGATAAGTCACCAGCCTCAGCCGGAGGCCTGGCCGACCGGATCTGTCCTCCGCGGCGGACGGCCGCTGGTCTTGCGCTGCCATGCGCGGGCCAGCGCAACCTGCAAGACTCCCAGGCAGGCAATGACCGGCTGTAGGAAGAAGTAGCGTTGCAGTACAAGAAGCTGCACGGCGATCCACGCCACCAGGGCCACGCCTGCTAGATAGCCGGCGAAAAGGGCCCACTTGCTCGCCACCGTGACCAGTGCGAGCACAGTCAGCTGAGGCACCGCGACCCCGATCAGCAACGCCAGGCCGGGCAGCAACCAGGTGGTGAGCGGCGTATGGCCAAGCCAGCTCAGCGGCATGCCGTAGCCGTTGCCGAGCAGTTGCGCTCCGCCCAGCACCGCGCCCGCGCCGACGATCGCCGCCACGATAGCCAGCATCCACGCTGGCCAGGCACGGCGGTCGGCGAAAGGAACGGTGAATCCGGGCATGCTCGCCGGCTGGCCATGGCCGAAGTCGCGCAGCAGATAGTAGATGGGCACCAGCCCGATCAGTGCGATAACCGCGAAGGCCGGGGCAAGAGCCGCCGACGCGACCGCGGACGCCGGGTCCGCCGCGTGCGCGTACCACTGATCGACTGCGATGCTGATGCTCTCGATCACCCACATGACCAGGCCGGCGCCCACGATCAGGTACCCCCGCGGCTGGCGCCGCCACAGCCAGGCCGCCGCCACTGCCATCAGCGGCAGCCACCAGGCCAGGTCCTGAACGTAGACCACGTTGGTCATCAAGCCGGTGCCGCGAAGGTAAGCCGGCGCCCCGCCGTGCGCAACGGCTGGCCCGATCCTGGTCAGCCAGCCTGCCGAGTTCAGCGCGACGACGACCCAGACGTAGACCGCTATCCCCCGGACAGGCACCCGCCGGGAGAACCGCATGGCCAGCGCGCGAACGTCCGCCTGCCAGGCCAGCGTGCCTATCGACCAGACCGACAGCGAGAGCATCGCCAGGTACAGCGGGAACAGCCGGTTGGCTGGCGTCGCGAAGACGAACATCAGCGAGTTGTAAAGCAAGAACGCTGCCGAGCCGAGCCACGTCACCGTGGCGCGGGCGGATCCGCACCAGGCGAGCAGCAGTGAGCAGCCGAGCACGGGCACCCCGGCCAGCAGGACCACCAGCGCGGTCCCGCGGGCAGAGCCATTCATGACCGCCGGGCCGCGCAGCACATCCGGGATCAGGAACGTCAGCAGGGAACTCGCTGCCGCGCTCAGTGCGAGCGCGCCGGACAGCCAGTAAGCGATACTGCCGGGCCGCGGAGTCGGCCCGGCGGCACCATCTGCCGGGCCCGCCTGAGCCAGTGCCGCGGTACCGGTAACCATTGCCATCACCTCAGCCTTATCTGCCAGTCCATCGCAGCAGCCCCGGGGGCAGCGCCAGGCCGGAACGGCCCAAGCGGAGTCCTGGGCTCCATCGAAACGAGCAGCCTCGGCTCATCGGGATGCCGATGTCGCGGGCGCCTGGCGCAGCTGGCTCGCGATCTGGCCGGCCCAGGTCTCGATCTCTGCCCAGTCACGGAAATCGCCGGTGGGCAGCAGCGCCGCGCCTCCCGGAATCTTCCTGATCAGGCGTCCGGCGGTGCCGAGGCTACCCGGGTCAAGCGCCCCGAAGAAAACACGATGATCCCGAGGGCCGATAAGTGCCCTGAACCCGGCGATCTCCTTCGGCTCCGCGGCGGTCGCCGCGTCTCGCTCCTTGGCTTCGACGGTCTCAGTGCCCAGCGGGCCGCTGCTGAAGAGCCAAACCGGCTTGCTGGCCAGGATCGCGCGGTTGCGCAGGACGAAATGCGAGGCTTCCTTCTGCCAGTGCGCCGCATAGACCGCGCTGCCGATGACGAACGAGTCCCACTCGCGCAGGCTGCCTGCGGCCGCCGCCTGGCGCGCCTCCGCCTGCAGACCTGCTTCGGCCAGCTTCCCGGCGATGCGCTCGGCGATGCCCTGCGTGGCACCATGCTTACTCGCGTAAATCACCAGTGTCCGCATGGCCACTCACCTTCCCTTTCCCGGCGGCCGTCCCGGATCGATGGGCCAATATCCCGCCATAACCACGATGCTCGCTGCGGGTGACCGCGGCGAAGGGACTCGTGACCCTTAAGCACGGGACTTTCGTCCAGACTCGGCCTGGCATCGGACTACGCTGGCCGCATTTTGGCCTCATGGGCCATCGTGGCCGCCCCGTCGAACTGGTCGGCTATTTCTAATGCCCACCCGTCGATGGCGGCCCAGTCTCGAAAGTCGCCATACTGTCCTCCGGCGAGGCGCAGGAAGATTCGGCCGGCGAGGGGGAACTGGCTGGGCTTTACAACGCCGGAGAACAGCCGATGACCGCGCGGCCGCAGGTCGCCCAGTTGGTTGATGATGGCGTTCTCTTCCCTGCGAGCGATCTTTCGGACGGCTTTGGGCAGGGCATCGGGCATTCCCACACTAAAGGTCCAAAACGGTAGGTTGCGAATGGCCGGGCGGTTGGCGTTGACGAAGTTGGTGGCTTCGTCGAGCCATTGACGGTCGTGAACGGCGCTGCCCAGCACGACCGCGTCGACGCCCTGGAGGCTTCCGGCTGAGCCCACTGGCAGATCTGAGGCGTCGTGGCCGCGTTCGCGCAGGCGCTGGGCGATGCGGCGGGCGATCTCTGCGGTCGAACCGTCGGCGGATGCGTACACAACGAGGATGCGCATGAGAATCACCTCCTGACGTCATGGTCGACCGGACCTGCTTCGACCGCCAGGGCCAATGGTCCCTGTTCACCTAACCAATGGGACCCCGCCTGAAAATGACCGCCTGGCATTGCTGAGCGTCATGGGCGGCAACGGGGAGGAGTGCGGCCAGATCGTGCGCGGCCCGGGCGGGCGCAAGCGGTCCCTTCCGGAGAGGCCGCCTAGCCTGGACACCGCCGAGGCGCACCAGGACGCACCGAAGCCTGGCAGCAAGTCGTCGGCGCCTGACGCGGAACCGGCCTGTTGATCACCCTGGGGCTTGTAAGCCAACGCTGGACGGCGATATCACGGCGGCGCTCTCCAGAAGTTCCCGAAACTCGGCAGCGAAGCGGGCGGCGGGCGCGCCGTCCACCACGTTGTGGTCGATTGCCACAGTCAGGTCCAGGACGTCGCGGACCGTGACCTGGCCGTTGATGACGCGCGGGCGCTGGCTTATCCCGCCGACGATGACCTCCAGGGACATCAAGGACAGGGACGTGATGCCGAAGCCTCCGCCGCCTGCGAACATGCCCACAGCTGTTACAGCGACGGTACCGATGCGCTGCCGGGCAGCAACCGATCTGGCCATCACGGCATACATGGCCGGGATCACGCCCGGGATCCGGGTCGCGGTCGGCCCGGCTCGCTCCAGCCACCTGCCGCTGCTGCTGGCCGATGGGTCGCGCTTGACGCGGCGCAGCTCGGCGGTGAGGTCGGGCACCTCGCGGATGTCAGCGTCGCGCAGGAGATGGGGAATGGCGAACTGCCCTTGCGGCGTGGAGATCTCCACCATCGTGCCCACATCAACGTGCCGATGGGTCACCAGCTGCCCTCGCCAGTTCCGGTAAGCATGGACGACTGGGTGGGCGGCGGCTGCGCGGGCCACGCTGGCCACCACGAAGGCAGTCAGCGACCAGGCGGGATCGTGCCCGGCCAGCAGCCGGTTCGCTGTGGTTATGTCCACATCGACCAGCCCGTACATCGGCATCTTGCTTCGGCCAGCGCGCATGGCCGCAGTGACCAGCCGTCGGTTAGAGGAAAAGGACCGCACCTCCACCCGGCGCGGACGTTCAGCCGTCACCACTAGAGTCTGACACCGCCAAGTCACTGGCGATCACTGGCCCCGCAAAAGGGGCGCCCCTTGGCATACTCGTCGGGCCTGGATCATGTCCGGCCTGCAAAGCAGGCGGTCGAGCCGGGCGAGTTCCATCCGCCTGATGGGATGAAAGACTGGGTGACCATCCCTCCAGGAGCCCGAGCTCACGGGACCGGGCGACTGCCTGGCTGCGTGAGGAGGCACCCAGCTTGCGGTAGATCGACATCGCCTGTGACTTGATCGTGGAGAGGGCCAGGAACATCTGCGCGGCGATCTCGGGGAACGACAGGTGGGTGGACAGCATCGGCAGCAGGCGCAGCTCGGCGGCGGTCAGCGCCGACGCTCCGGGGACGGTTGAACCGCTACCGGCCACCAGGCCGGTCGCCGAGTTCAGGCTCAGCGTACGGGCCATCTGCTGCGCCCTCCCGGGCGCGGGTTCCTGACTCGCGCCGCTGCCATACCGGGCGCTGACGTTGGTGGACATCGGACCCTCCTCCCGAGACGCCGGCAGACGCCCCAGTGACGTGATCTCACTCGCTTGCCCAGCAGAGTGCACCGACGGCCGTGCGCACGGGCAGGGACAAAGGTCCCAGATCAGTGGCCCGAACGGCACGCAACCGGCCCGGCGCGCAGGACCAATGACTCTGTGTCGGAACACCTGTCACCGGGGTTCTATGAGGGCCAAGCGGTTCGCCGCGACCGCGCAATTGATCGACGAGTCCAACGAAGCCGGCCTGCTCGTGGTGGGCATCAGCGGGCACGGCGCGTTCACCGGGATGCTAGTCGGCTCGGTCAGCACCCACTGCGTCACCAGCGCCTTCTGCCCGGTGACCGTGGTCCGCGGCACCGAGGCCGGCGACGAGGCGAGGCGATGACTACCGCGTTACTCAGCGGCTGACCGATTCTGAAGTCGCCACCCTGCACCGCTTAGTCGATCTGACGCTACAGGCCCGACCCACGTGTGCTGAACATCCGCCCGCCTGGGGCTGCTTCACTGCTGTCGCGACCTGACGAACACCTGACCCTAGCGCAGCGCCAATCCGGGCGATGGCACAGACTGAATCGGCCGGGTCGAGTGGGTACCCAGAAATCCGCCGGCCCACCAGCCCGGTCCGCCTTCCACCGGCGCATAGAGATCCGGGGCTAGGCGAGGGCATCTGCTAGCTCGCGGCGGGCTGACGTCGGCCGGCTGACCGCTGAGCCGACGACGACCACCGGGCAGCTGGCGTGTGCCAGGCAGGCGCGCACCACCGGTCCTGCGGGCTGGCCGGCGTGCCAGGGTGGCATGGCTTCGCCGATGACCAGCAGGTCAGCAGCGGCAGAGCGGGCGACAAGTACGCGCTCGGGCCTGCCCTCAGTCACTTCGGCGGAGACGCCATCGGGTACGGCGGGGCCGAACGCGGCCTGCATGGCCGCAGCCAGCCCGGCGCGAACGGCCGTCTCCTGCTCATCGCAGGTCGGCCGCTGCCCGGCGGAGGCGTAAGGGGCCGCATGCCGGGCCGGATCCCACACCCGCACGACCTGCAGTTCCGCCCGCCGCAGCCTGGCCTCGTCAATCGCCCACCGCAGTGCGATCAGGGACGCCTGGGATCCGCTGAAGCCAGCCAGTATGTGCTGTTGCGCGTTCTCCTTCATTTCGGCCTCCTTGACTGGCGGATTCTGTTCACGTCCCACTGTCCGCCAGGCAGGGACGGCCCGGCAGGGGCGAAGGTCCCGATCAGCCGGGCCGACGGGCACGCCGACGCGCCCGCGCCGGTGGTGGTGCTTTCTGTCTGGCTGTGGCGAGCCCGGTCACCACGATCCTTTGGCGTTGTTAGCGGCCTGCAAGGCACTGACATAGCCGGCCCGCTCGTATGCCGTCTGGTCCGCGTCGGCGGGCATGGCGAGCAGTCCCCGCACTTCGCTGACGCGGGTGTATCCCTTGCGGAGCATCCATTCCGACAGGCCGTCCAGCAGCACGGCCGCGTGCTGCGGGCCGTGCCGGATCAGCGCGGACGCGGTCATCACGACATCGGCCCCGGCCAGCAGGTACTTGACGACATCGGAGGGCCCCTCGACGCCGGTGGTCGCCGCGAGCGAGGCACTGACCCGCCGGTGCAGGATGGAGATCCAGGTGCGCGGCAGCCGGGCCTCGGCCGGGCTGGAAAGGTCCACGGCGGGAACCACCGCGATGATCTCCGGGTCGATGTCGGGCTGCAGGAACCGGTTGAAGAGCACCAGGCCATCCGCGCCAGCCTGGTCCAGCCGCAGCGCGATCTCGCCGGTCGAGCTGAAATGCGGGCCCAGCTTGACGGCCACCGGAACGGTGACGGCGGCCTTGACCGCCCGCAGGATGTCGACGTGCCGCTGCTCCACGTCCCGGCCCGAAGTGCGCGGGTCGCCTGGCAGGTAGTAGATGTTCAGCTCGATCGCCGCCGCGCCCGCGTCCTGCATCGCGCGGGCGTAGCTGGTCCAGCCGCCGGGCGTGACGCCGTTGAGGCTGCCGATCACCGGGACCTCCACGGCGGCCGCGGCGCGCTCAAGCAGGCTGAGATACCGGCGCGGGCCAGCTTCCTCGGCTACGCCGGCCTCCGCCGCGCCAGCCGGAAAATAGGAAAGGGACTCAGCGAAGCTTTCGCTGCCGGCGTCGGCAAGCCGCGCGTTCAGCTCCGCTTCCCGGCGCAACTGCTCCTCGAACAGGGAGTAAAGGACGATCGCGCCGACGCCGGCGCCGGCCAGCCGCCGGACGCCGTCGAGGGTGTTCGAGAGCGGCGACGCGGAGGCGACGAGCGGATTGCGTAGCGGCAGGCCAAGGTAGCTGGTCGAGAGGTCCATCAGCGGTCCTTCCGCGCGTCGGCGGGGAACCGGCGTGCATCGCGGGTCGCCATCTCCTCATAGGTGTCCCAGCGCTGATCGACCGCTTCCTGGGCCAGGCCCGCCAGCCGTTCGGCCTCGGCCGGGTCGGTATTGGTGAGGGTGCGATACCGCAGCTCCCGCTGGGTGTAATCGGCCAGCCGGATGCGCGGCCTGGGGGAATCGAGCAGGAACGGGTTGCCGCCTGCCGCGCGGAGCAGCGGATCGTAACGGATCAGCGGCCAGTATCCGCTGGCCACGGCGCGGTACTGCTGGCCGAGCCCGTCGCGCATCTCGATGCCGTGCGCGATGCAGTGGCTGTAGGCGATCACCAGCGACGGCCCGTCGTAAGCTTCGGCCTCGCGGAAGGCGCGCAGGGTCTGCTGCGGGTCGGCGCCCATCGCGACCCTGGCGACGTAGACATAGCCGTAGGCGATCGCCTGCAGCGCGAGGTCTTTCTTCGGCATCGTCTTGCCGGCGGCGGCGAATTTGGCGACGGCGCCGAGCGGAGTCGCCTTCGATGACTGGCCGCCGGTGTTGGAGTAGACCTCGGTATCGAGAACGAGCACGTTCACGTTGCGTCCGCTCGCCAGGACATGGTCGAGGCCGCCGGATCCGATGTCGTAGGCCCAGCCGTCCCCGCCGACGATCCACACGCTGCGCCGGAGCAGGTGATCGGCCACGCTGCGCAGGTCGGCGGCGGGCCCGTCAGAATAACCAAGATCATCAAGCCGCCGTTTCAGCTCAGCGACGCGGGCGTGCTGCGCACGCAGCTCCGACTCGCGCAGCTGCGGGGCGCCGAGGATGTCGTCCGCCAGTTCGGCGCCGATCGCGTCCCGCAGTTCGGTCAGCCGGCGGCGGGCCAGCCTGGCGTGCCCGTCGGCAGTCAGCCGGAATCCGAGGCCGAACTCGGCGTTGTCCTCGAACAGCGAGTTCGACCAGGCCGGGCCGCGCCCGTCCGCGTTGGCCGTCCACGGCGTGGTGGGCAGGTTCCCGCCGTAGATCGAGGAGCAGCCGGTGGCGTTGGCGACCATCAGCCGGTCGCCGAACAGCTGCGACAGGAGCTTGACGTACGGCGTCTCGCCGCACCCGGCGCAGGCGCCGGAGAACTCGAACAGCGGCTGCAGGAACTGAGTGCCGCGCACTGTGCCGAAATCCACCCTGGACCGGTCGGCCACCGGCAGTGTCTCGAAGAACGCGATGTTGTCTCGCTCAGCGGCCACCAGCGGCTCCCGGGGGGCCAGGTTAATCGCCTTGCGTTCCGGATTCCCCGGCGCGGTGACCGGGCAGACCTGGACGCACAGCTCGCATCCGGTGCAGTCCTCCACGTAGACCTGCAGCGTGAACCGGGTATCCGGCAGGCCGCGGGTGTCCAGCGGCGCCGATGGGAACCCCGGCGGCGCGCCGCCCAGCAGCGACTCGTCGTAGTAGGTGGACCTGATCACGCTGTGCGGGCAGACGAAGCTGCAGTTGCCGCACTGGATGCATGTGTCCGGATCCCAGTTGGCGACCAGGTCGGAGATGTTGCGCTTCTCGTAGGCCGCGGTGCCGCTCGGATAGGTGCCGTCCGCCGGCAGCGCGCTGACCGGTAGGTCGTCGCCGCGGCCTGCCATCATCTCGGCGGTGACGGTGCGGACGAACTCCGGCGCGCCGGCCGGAACCATCGCCGGCAGCTCACGGGCGGAGCTGACTAGGCCCGGCACCTCGATCTGGCTGAGCGCCGCCAGCGCGCGGTCGACCCCGGCCTGGTTCCGCTCGACCACCTCGGCGCCGCGGCGGCCGTAGGTCTTGGCGATCGCCGCCTTGATCTTCTCGATCGCCTCGTCCCTGGGCAGCACGCCGGAGATCGCGAAGAAGCAGGTCTGCAGGATGGTGTTGGTCCGCCCGGCCAGGCCGACCTCGCGGGCGATCCGGGCGGCGTCGATCACATGCACGTCGATCCGCTTGGCGAGAATCTTCTCCTGCACCGGCCGCGGCAGCGCATCCCAGACCTCATCCGGCGGCTGCGCGCAGTTGAGCAGCAGCGTCGCGCCCGGTGCCGCCCGGCCGAGCACGTCGACCCGGTCGAGCAGCCCGAAATGATGACAGCCGACGAAGCTGGCCTGCGATACGAGATATGGGGCGCGGATCGGCTGCGGCCCGAAACGCAGGTGCGAGACGGTCTGCGAGCCCGACTTCTTCGAGTCATAGACGAAGTAGCCCTGCGCATGCAGGTTCTCCTCGGCGCCGATGATCTTGATCGTGTTCTTGTTCGCGCCGACCGTGCCGTCCGAGCCGAGGCCGAAGAACACCGCCCGGATGGTGCCGGGCGGCTCGATGTCCAGCGACGGGTCGTACGGCAGGCTCAGGCCGGACACGTCGTCGGTGATGCCGATGGTGAACCGGCGCCGCGGCCGCTCGCGGGCCAGTTCGGCGAATATCCCGGCCACCATGCCCGGGGTGAGCTCCTTCGACGACAGCCCGTAGCGGCCGCCGGTCACCAGCGGCAGCATCGCGCGGTCACCGTCGGTATGCGCCTCGGCCAGCGCCGCGACGATGTCAAGGAAGAGCGGCTCGCCGTTCGAGCCTGGCTCCTTGGTCCGGTCGAGCACGGCGATCCGCGCCACGCTCGCGGGCAGGGCATCGAGCAGCGCCCGGACCGGGAACGGCCGGAACAGCCGGACCTGAAGGACGCCGATCCGCTCGTCGCGGGCCAGCAGGTGGGCCACGGTTTCCTGGACTGTCTGCGCGGCCGAGCCCATCACCACGATCACCCGCTCGGCCTCCGGGTGCCCGGTGTATTCCACGTTGTGGTAGCGACGGCCGGTGCGCCCCGCGAGGGCGATCATTGCGTCCTCGACCGCGTCCGGCACGGCAGCGTAGAACGGGTTGACGCTCTCCCGCGCCTGGAAGTAGACGTCCGGGTTCTGCGCGGTACCCCGGATGAACGGCTGCTCCGGTGACAGCGCCCGGCCGCGGTGCGCGCGGACCAGTTCCTCGGGCACCAGCGCCCGCAGGTCGTCGTCGGACAGCATCTCCAGGGTGTTCAGCTCGTGCGAGGTGCGGAACCCGTCGAAGAAGTGCACGAATGGCACCCGGGTGGCCAGCGTGACGGCGTGCGCCACCAGCGCGAGGTCGTGCGCCTCCTGGACCGAGGCGGAGGCAAGCAGCGCGAACCCTGTCTGCCGCACCGCCATCACGTCCGAATGGTCACCGAAGATGGACAGCCCCTGCGCGGCCAGCGACCGGGCCGCGACATGCAGCACCGCGGGAGTCAGCTCACCAGCGATCTTGTACATGTTCGGGATCATCAGCAGCAGGCCCTGCGATGCGGTGAAGGTGGTGGCCAGGGCCCCGCTCTGCAGTGCGCCGTGCAACGCGCCCGCTGCCCCGCCCTCGCTCTGCATCTCCATGACGGCCGGAACGCTGCCCCACAGGTTGGGCCGCTCCTGGCTGGCCCACTCGTCGGCCAGCTCGGCCATCGGTGATGAGGGCGTGATCGGGTAGATGCAGCAGACCTCGCTGAGCCGGTAGGCGACGGACGCCGCTGCCTCGTTGCCGTCGACTGTGACGCGCGTCATCCGTCCTCCGGGACCATCTCGATCGAGTGCACCGGGCACTGCTCGAAGCAAGCGCCGCAGCCGGTGCACTGGTCGTAGTCGAACCGGTACCGGTGGCCGGCGCCGAGCTTGATCACGGCGTCCTCGGGGCAGGCGCCCAGGCAGCCGTCGCACTCGCAGCAGTTGCCGCACGACAGGCAGCGGCGTGCCTCGTACGTCGCCGCCCGCTCCGACAGGCCGCCGAGCACCTCGCCGAAGTCCGCAATCCGCTGCTCCGGCGCGGCCTCCGGCTGCTGCCGGCGGGCGGCGTCGCCGAAATACCAGAGGTTCAGCTGATCGAACGTGACGATCTCGTGCTTGGGCAGCGTCTGCGGTGCCAGCTCCCGCAGCCAGGCATCGATGTTCCTGGCCGCCTTCTTGCCGTGCCCCACGCCGACCGTCACGGTTCGCTCCGACGGCACCATGTCCCCTCCGGCGAACACCCCCCCGCATCCGGTCATCATGGACGCCGACACCTTGACGGTGCCGTCCCGCCCGAACTCCACGCCGGGTACCTGGCGCAGGAAAGCCGTGTCCGTCTCCTGGCCGAGCGCGAGGATTACGGTGTCCGCGGCGAGCGTCTCGAACCGCCCGGTCGGCCGTGGGAATCCGTTCTCGTCCAGTTCCATCGCCTCGACCGTCAGCTCCGGGCCGTCGAACGCGGTGATCGTGCGCAGCCAGTTGATCCGCACTCCCTCCCGTTCGGCCTCCTGCGCCTCCTCGGCATGGGCCGGCATCTGGGCGCGGGTACGCCGGTAGACGATCAGCGCGTCGTTCGCGCCCAGGCGGCGGGCTACCCGGGCAGCGTCCATCGCGGTGTTGCCGCCGCCGTAGACCGCGACGCGCCGCCCGATTACCGGGCGGTCACCGGAGGCGACACTGCGCAGGAATGAGACTGCGTCCACGATCCGGCCCGCGTCCTTCGCCGGGATGTCGACGCGTTTGGACAGGTGGGCGCCCACCGCGACGAACGCCGCGTCGAATCCGCCCTCGCGCCGCTCGGCGTCCAGGTCCTCCACCCGGTGGCCGCAGGTGATGCGCACGCCCAGCGCAGTGAAGCGGTCAAGCTCGCCGTCGAGGACGTCACGCGGCATCCGGTAGGCCGGGATGCCGTAACGCATCATCCCGCCAGGCCGGTCACCGGCATCCCTTATCTCGACCTCGTGGCCGAGCCGGGCCAGGTGGTAGGCGGCGGAAAGCCCGCTCGGACCGGCGCCGATGACCAGTACGCGCTTACCGCTGCGGACGGCCGGCCGGTCGAATGACCACGCGCGTTCAAGCGCGAGATCGCCGAGGAACCGCTCGACCGAGTGAATCGAGACGGCGCTGTCGAGGCTAGCGCGGTTGCAGACGCTCTCGCACGGGTGATAGCAGACCCGCCCGTGGATCGCCGGCATCGGATTGTCGGCGACCAGCTGCCGCCATGCCTGCTCATGACGGCCGGCCTCCGCCTGCGCCAGCCACGCCTGGATGTTCTCGCCCGCCGGACAGCCGGCATTGCACGGCGGCAGCAGGTCCACGTAGATCGGGCGCCGCTCCCGCACCGGACCGGACCGCGATCGGCCGTGCAGCAGATCCGGCAGCGGCGTGAGGTCGTCTCGTTCAGTCATATCGTCAGCCGGGCGCCGTGCTCGATGATCGGTACATGTGCCCAGGGCTCCTTGGTCCGCTATTGGCTGTGCGCCGGGTACTGCTAGCAGCAGCCAGGGTTACGCTACGCCGCGTCGGGATGAAAGGGAACGTCGCGCTGGGCGCGGTCAGCATGCGCCGCGGACTCAGGGCCGAAGGTCCCGCATGACCCGGACCTTTGCACCTGCCGCCGGGGGTAAGCGCGGCGATGAACTGAGGTAAGGCAGGCCAACTGGCGCCGTCTCACCCGGGAGGGGATATGGACGCTCTGCTGGATCCCGGATCCGCTGGCGAGCTAGGCACGCCAGAGGAGGTTGCCCGGTTCGCGGTGGGAGCGGCGGTCTGGTCGCCGTCGGTTCACAACACGCAGCCGTGGCGGTTCCGCGCACAGCCAGGCGAGATCAGCCTGTCCGCCGACGCTGACCGGCGGCTCGCGGTAAGCGATCCGGCCGGCCGCGAGATGATGATCAGCTGCGGTGCCGCGCTGTTCACCACCCGTCTCGCCTTGCGGTTCCTCGGCTACGTGCCCGAGATCAGCATCCTGCCCGACCCGGACCGGCCCATGCTGGTCGCGCGCATCAGCTGGCAGCGGCAAGTTCCCGCCGCCGAGTACGAGCAGGAACTCTACGGCCAGATCGCCTCGCGGCGTACGCACCGCGGCGGATTCGATCCGGGCCCGCTGCCAGCTGCCCTGCTGGCCAAGCTGCGCCAGGACGCTGCCCGCCACGGCGCGATGCTGCATGTCCTGGCCGGGGACGGCAGCCGGGCAGCGCTCGCGGCGATCGTCGATGCCGCCGAGAACGTGCTGCGCCTCGATGACACGCGCGCCCAGGAGCTGGCCCGGTGGTCGCCGCGGTCAGGCAGCGCCCGGCGCGACGGCGTGCCGGATACCGCCTACCCCGCGCTGCCGGAGCGCACTGACCCGCATTTTCCGGGCCGCGATTTCGCCCGCGGCTACGGCTGGGGGCACTCGCCGGCAAGCTCGGCGCCGCTGCTGCGGGCAGCCGGGGTGGTCAGCATCCTCACTACGCCCGGGGATCAGCCAGTGGACTGGGTGAACGCCGGGCAGGCGCTGCAGCGCGTGCTGCTCAGCGCGAGCGCCTGCGGTGTCGCTGCCGCGCTGCACAGCCAGCCGCTTGAGCTGCCGCAGCTACGCGAACTCATCCGCGCTACGCTCAGCGAAGGCGCGCATCCGCAGATGGTGCTACGTCTCGGCACAACGGGCCAGGCCGCGGTGAGCGTGCGCCGTCCAGTCGAAGAGGTCCTGCTCTGAATGGCATGAACAGCACCGTCGCGTGCCGACCTCGCCGCCGTCTAGGCTCTTCTGAGGCCGCGATGCCGCCGGCCGGTGATGTTCATGCATAACCGGGGGTGCTGTATCGGCAGCCCGCGGCCATCAACTGCTGGAGGACCGGATGACTGACCCGGCCGTCCTATCCCGCAGCGGGCTTAACGAACTGATCGCGGTCCTGATCGCCGAGGGTTACCGCGTGATCGGGCCGACGGTGCGCGACGACGCCATTGTGCTGGCGGAGCTCGGTTCCGGGGCGCAGCTGCCGTCGGGCTGGGGCGTCCAGAGCGCACCGGGGCGGTACCGTCTGCACCGGCGCGGCGACGAGGCCGTATTCGGCCACTCGGCCGGATCGCAGTCCTGGAAGCAGTTCCTGCATCCGCCCCGGCGTCGGCTGTGGTCGGACGACGGAAATGGTTTCTCGCCAGCCCACGAGGAGCCCGTCCGGTACGCATTCCTCGGCGTGCGCGCATGCGACCTGGCGGCGATCGCGACGCTCGGTACCGTGCTCGGCGGCGGCATGCACCCGGATGGCTCGTTCACCCGGCGCCGGCAGGGCCTGTTCGTGGTCGCGGCGGGATGTACCGAGCCCGGCGGGGTGTGCTTCTGCGCGTCGATGGGCACCGGTCCAGAGCCAGGTCCCGGCTACGATCTCGCGCTGACCGAGCGCATTGACTCCGGCGGGCACCGTTTCGTGGTGGACGTGGGCAGCGCGGAGGGCGCGCGGGTTCTCGCCGGGCTTGCGCATCGCGGTGCTACCAGCGCCGAGATTGACGAGGCACGGGCCGCCGTGCAAGCCGCATCGGCGCAGATGGGGCGGCAGATGCCGGCCGTCGACATCCGCGAGCTACTGCAGGAGAGCCGAGAGTCACCGCTCTGGGCCGATGTTGCCGATCGCTGCCTGACCTGCGGTAACTGCACGATGGTCTGCCCGACCTGCTTTTGCACCACCACTGAAGACAGCACCGACCTGACCGGCGAGCACGCGGAGCGCTCGCAGCGCTGGGCCTCGTGCTTCGAACTCGACTTCTCCTACCTGCACGGCGGCAGCGTGCGGGTATCGGGCGCCAGCCGGTACCGGCAGTGGATCACGCACAAGCTGAGCACCTGGCACGACCAGTTCGGCGGCTCCGGATGCGTGGGCTGCGGGCGCTGCATCGCGTGGTGCCCGGTGGGAATCGACATCACGGCCGAGGTTACCCAGCTGGCGACGCTGAGAGAATCCATGCGGACCGGGACGCTGAGAGAATCCATGCGGACCGGAGAGGACGACCCCGGTGACGAACCCTGAGCAGCTGGCCGGCTTCGCGCTGTTCGACCGGCTGACCGCGCCGCAGCGCGCTACGGTTGCCCGGACCGCGCAGGATGTTACTTACTGCGACGGCACGAGACTGTTCGATGAGGGGCAGGCGGCCTCAGGCTGCTGGCTGATCCAGACTGGCCAGGTGTCGCTGGCGACGTCGGTGCCTGGCCGCGGCCAGGTCGTCGTGCATACCCTGGGACCGGGCGACGTGCTGGGCTGGTCATGGCTGGTGCCGCCGCATCACTGGCATTTCACAGCCACCACCAACGGCGAGGTCTCCGCAGTCCTGCTGGAGACCACTCAGCTGCGCACGTTCGCGGATCAGGATCCGGCCCTGGGCTACCCGCTGGCGCTCGGGCTCTTCGAGTTCCTGCTCGCGCGGCTGCAGAGTACCCGGTCGCGGCTGCTCGATTTGTACGGGAGCCCCCGTGAACGCTGACACGACAGCCGGCGTGGCTGCTGCCGGGGCCGTGGTGAGCCCCGACGGCGAGCCGATGCTGCCGATCCCCTACCGGGTGGCCGGCCGGCGAGTCGAGACCCGCGATTCGGTGACCCTGCGGATGGAGCCGGCCGGCCTGGCGCTGGCACCGTTCCGCCCGGGTCAGTTCACGATGCTCTACCGGCGCGGGGTCGGCGAGATCGCCATCTCGATCAGCGGTGACCCGTCCGTCCGTGACGGGTCACTGACCCAGACGATCCGTGACGTCGGAGCGGTCAGCCATGCGCTGCACGAGGCCAGGCCGGGAGACGTGATCGGCGTCCGGGGACCGTTCGGCACCAGCTGGGACCTGGACACCGCCATCGGCCACGACCTGGTGATCGTCGCCGGCGGCGTCGGCCTGGCACCGCTGCGGCCGGTACTGCTCGGCGCCCTCGCCGACCGCGGCGCCTACGGTCGCGTCGTGCTCATAGCAGGCGCCCGTAGCCCGGCGGAGTTCCTGTTCCGCGAGCAGCTCGGCGAGTGGGCCGCCACACCGGGCGTGGAGGCGGTACTCACCATCGATCAGCCCGCGGCGGGCTGGCGTGGCCCCGTCGGGTTCGTGACGGAACCGCTTTCCCGGCTGAGGCTAGATCCGCAGCGCACGATCGGTTTCCTGTGCGGGCCCGAGCCGATGATGCGGTTCTCGGCGAACGTGCTGCTAGGCAAGGGGATCCCGGCCAGCCGCATCCGGGTCTCGCTGGAGCGTGACATGAAATGCGGTATCGGACTGTGCGGGCACTGCCAGCTCGGGCCGCTGCTGGTCTGCCGGGACGGCCCGGTCACCGAGTACGCGGATGTCCGGGCCCTGCTGACCGTGCCGGAGCTCTGATGAACAGCCCGCCGACTCTGGCCGTGTGGAAGTTCGCATCCTGCGACGGCTGCCAGCTGACCCTGCTGGACTGCGAGGACGAGCTCCTGGCCCTGGCCGCCGAGGTGCGGATCGCGCACTTCCTGGAAGCCTCCAGCAAAGTGCTGCCCGGCCCGTATGACCTGTCGCTCGTCGAGGGCTCGATCACCACGCCCGGCGACGCGCAGCGGATCCGGGAGGTCCGCGACCAGTCGAAGGTCCTGGTCACCATCGGCGCCTGCGCGACCGCGGGAGGCATCCAGGCGCTGCGGAACTTCGGCGACATCGACGAGTTCCGCTCGGCCGTCTACGCCAGCCCGCAATACATCGACACGCTGGCCACCTCCACGGCGATCTCCGCCCACGTGCCCGTCGATTTCGAGCTGCGCGGCTGCCCGATCGACAAGCGCCAGCTGATCGAGGTGATCGGCGCGTTCCTGGCCGGGCGCAAGCCCGGCATTCCCGACACCAGCGTGTGCACCGAATGCAAGCGGCGCGGCCTGACCTGCGTCATGGTGGCCGACGGCACGCCGTGCCTTGGCCCGGTCACGCACGCCGGGTGCGGTGCGCTCTGCCCGGCGGTGCGGCGCGGCTGCTATGGCTGCTTCGGCCCGATGAGCGGCGCTAACCTGCCGGCCCTGATCGGCCAGCTGCACACCTGCGGCATGAGCCCGCGCGCGGTTGACCTGGTGCTGTCCACGTTCAACGTCGCGGCGCCAGGGTTCGCCCGGGGAGATGACGGGCGATGACGCACCGCAGCCGGCAGCTGCGAGTCAGCGCGCTGGCCCGGATCGAAGGCGAGGGAGCGCTGCGCGTCGTCGTGCAGGACGGCCAGGTACTCGCCGCCGAACTGCAGATCTACGAGCCACCCCGGTTCTTCGAGGCATTCCTGCGCGGCCGCCAGCACACCGAGGTCACCGACATCACCTCGCGGATCTGCGGCATCTGCCCGGTCGCCTACCAGACCAGTGCCTGGAACGCGATCGAGGACGCCTGCGGTATCACCGCCGGCGACGCCGTCACGGCGCTGCGAAGGCTGCTGTACTGCGGTGAGTGGATCTCCAGCCACGCCCTGCACATCTATATGCTGCACGCGCCCGACTTCCTCGGCTACCCGGACGTGATCGCCCTGGCCCGCGACCACCGTGACCTGGTCGAGCGAGGACTCCGCCTGAAGAAAGCCGGCAATGCGATCCTCGAGGCTGTCGGCGGCCGGGCGATCCACCCGGTCAATACGCGGGTCGGCGGCTTCTACCGCGCGCCCGCGAAGGCCGATCTGGTCCCGCTCGCCGAACAGCTGCGCCATGCTCTCGGCGACGCGCTGGCGACAGTCAGCTGGGTGGCCGGCTTCGACTTCCCCGACGTGAACCTGGATCACGAGCTACTGGCCTTGCATGACCCAGGCCGCTACGCGATCGAGCAGGGGCAGGTGGCGTCCGCGAGCGGGCTCGCGTTCCCGGCCGCCGAATTCAGCCGGCACGTTGCCGAGTACCAGGTTCCGCACTCCACCGCACTGCACGCCAGGCTGGACGGACACGGCTACCTCACCGGCCCGCTGGCCCGGTACACGATCAACTCCGCCCAGCTGTCGCCCGTCGCCCGGCAGGCCGCAGCCGCGGCCGGCCTCGGCCCCACCTGCCGAAACCCGTTCCGCAGCATCGTGGTACGCGCGGTCGAGACCGTCTACGCCGCAGCGGAGGCGCTGCGGATCATCGATGAGTACGAGCGGCCCGACCCATCGTTTGCCGAGGTGCCGCCGGTCGCCAACGTTGGGCACGGCGTCAGCGAGGCCCCGCGCGGCCTGCTCTACCACCGCTACCAGCTCGCCGATGACGGCCGCATCGAGTCGGCCGCCATCGTCCCCCCGACATCGCAGAACCAGTCCGCGATCGAGGCCGACCTGCGTGACGTCGTGTCGGCCAGCCTGCACCTCGACGACGCCGCGCTCACCTCCCTGTGCGAGCGGGCCATCCGCAACTACGACCCGTGCATCTCCTGCTCTGCCCACTTCCTCGATCTCCGCGTAGAGCGCCGGTGAGCCTGCCGCGCGCCGTGCTGATCGGCATCGGCAATCCCTACCGGCGCGACGACGGCATCGGCCCGGCGCTGGCGGCGGCGATTGAGCAGCTCCGCCCTCCCGGCGTGTCGGTGACCATCTCCGACGGAGAGCCCAGCCTGCTGCTGGACGCCTGGTCCGGGGCACCGCTCGCGGTGGTGGTGGACGCGGTTCTCTGCGACGATCCCGCGCCCGGCCGGATCCACCGCACAGCCCTGGGCGCGGCCCCTGCCGGGACCGCCGCGGGCAGGCCAGGCGCCTCGGCCAGCACGCACGGGCTGGGCATCCCGGACGCGATCCGGCTCGCCGAGGCGCTGGACCGCGCGCCAAAGCGGCTGGTCGTCTTCGCCGTCGAGGCCGCCGACATCGGCTTCGGAGCTGGCCTGTCCGCGGCGGTCGGCGCATGCCTGCCGGAACTGACCCGGGCCGTACTCGCCGAACTCACAGCGGATCCGCCGCGCTGACACTCGTACCGGCGCAGGCGCGGGACGAGCGCAGAGGTGACTCCACCGAGGGCCGAAGGTCCCCCGCATCCGGGCCGCAGTGCTCCTGACAGCCGGCTGCCGCATGGCCGACCGTGGCGGTAATGAGGGAAAGACCCTGCGTCGGCTGCGCTGACCGGCAATAACACGAAGGGAGCGGGTAAAGATGTCCGCAACCAGGAACAACAAGGCACCCCGCATCGTGGTCGGAGTGGATGGTTCCCCGTCGTCACGAGGCGCTCTTCGCTGGGCCGTCCGGCAGGCCAGGCTCACCGGCGGCACCGTGGATGCCGTCATCGCCTGGCAGATCCCGGCCATGGTCGGAGGCTACGGCATGGGACCCATGGCCATGGTGGACGGTATTGACTTCGAGGACAGCGCGAAGCAGGCGCTGGCCGAAGCGATCAGCGATGTCGTCGGCCCCGACGATAGCCGGCTGGTGCGAAGCCAGGTCGTCCATGGCATCCCGGCACAGGTGCTCGTTGATGCCTCGGCGGATGCGGATCTGCTGGTCGTCGGCAGCCGGGGGCACGGCGGATTCGCGGATGTCTTGCTCGGCTCGGTCAGCCAGCATTGCCTGCACTTCGCGCACTGTCCCCTGGTGGTCATGCGCGGCGAGTCCGCGGCTGACCTTGAGCCACTCAGCGCTTGAGACAAGCCGACGGGTCAGTAGCCGGTCATGCCCGGCGCGCGGGCAGGCAGGTTGACCAACGGCGCTGATCGCCCGAGACCAGGCGACCACCGCCCGCACTGCCGCCGTGAACACGCTCAAGGCTCTGATCCTGAGCGCGCCCGATGACCTGCGCGCGGAACTGCGCCTCCTGGCCACCAAAATCGGCGCGGGGACAAGGAACCGCGCCAACAAGACCCAGCTGCCGCAGCTGGTCGCCGCAGCGATGCCGGTCTTGCTCAACCAGCTCGACGTCGGACCATGAGCGCCGCGCAGCTGTTCGTGTCCCTGCTCTCACGAAGGCCGGTGCCGATCCGAAGCTGCGTTCGCTTCCTGGCCGGAGTCAGCCCGTTGCCGGTGTCCTCGGGCAAGATCACCCGGCACCGGCTCAACCGTTTCGGCGATCGCGACCTCAACCGGGCCCCTGCACGTCATCGTCAGGTGGCGGATGCTCGACCATGCAAAGACCCGGCGCCGCTACGAACAGCAAGCCGCAGGCAACGACGTCATTGACCTCGCCCTTAGTCGGTGTCGTCCGAACCATCTCCCCATGCCACCGTGCAGCGGCCCGGGCTGTGGTCAGCTAGCCGGGCGCTCGGTTTCATCTGTCC
>CAVPPJ010000032.1:0-23306 GCA_963707065.1 uncultured Actinomycetes bacterium | reverse complement strand
GAGGGGTGGGTCTGGGATGAGACCTTGTTTGCAGGCAGCTCGGAGTACTACGACCGTGGCCGCATACCGTACCCGCCGGGACTGCACGACGCATTCGCTGCCGTGGCTGACTTGCGGGGGTCGCCCCGCCTGATCGACGTGGGCTGCGGCCCTGGCACCGTGGCTCTACGGTTGGCTGATCTGTTCACCGAGGTCGTAGGTGTCGACGCTGATCGGGGCATGATCGACAAGGCGATCCGTGCGGCCGCTGTGCAGAACCTGGCCAACGCACAGTGGTTCCGGCTGCTGGCAGAGCAGCTTCCGGCCGGCTTGGGTGTCTTTCGATATGCGACGTTCGCCCAGTCCTTCCACTGGATGGACCGCGAGCTGGTAGCGGCCAGAGTTTTCGACATGCTGGAGCCTGGTGGCGCTTTCGTTCATGTTGGCGGGCAGGAGATCGAGACGCCTTCTCCCGAGCATCCGCTGCCCCATCCGCTGCCTCCAGCGAATGAAATTCAGCGGCTTAAGCATTCCTACCTCGGGCCTGAGGCCCGGGCCGGCCAGGGAGTCCTGCCGCATGGGACGCCGGGCAGCGAATGGGCTGTCCTGCGGGAGGCGGGCTTCGAAGCGCCCTCAATCACTTGCGTCACCGGCCGGCAGTTGCTGGAGCGAACAGTCGATGACCTCGTGGCCGAGGTCTTCTCTCTCTCTCGGGCAGCGCACCGCACCTGTTTGGTGACCAGCTGGCGGACTTTGAGCACGATCTTCGAGCACGTCTGGCTGCTGCATCCGACGCCGGCTTTGTCACCGAGCAGGTACCCGATCTCGCGCTTGTCCTCTACCGCAGACCCTGACGGATTGCTGCGCCGGGTCATTAGCGGGCCATTAGTGACGGCCAGCGAAACTGGCCGTAAGGCACGGCCTTGGTATTTCGATCGACAGGAGTTTCCACGGGCTGACATCGTGTGCAGATGGTTCACGACGTTGCTCTGGTTCTCGGTGGTGGTGGGGCTGCCGGAAATGCGTGGGAGATCGGTATCATCGCAGGCCTGGCCGAAGCTGGTCTCGATATGACAGAGGCCGCCGATCTGGTGGTCGGCACCTCGGCCGGCGCCACCGCGGCAGCGCAGGTGCGCAGCGGTATACCGGCGGCCGAACTGCTGGCCTCGACGCTGTCCCCGCCGGTTCAACCGGTCGGACAGAACCGGGAACGGCCGCCGTCCCTGCCGATGGCCACGGTGTTCGAGCGGATGAGAGCCATCGGCGCCGCCGCCACCTCGGCAGCCGATCTCCAACGTGCGATGGGCGCGTTCGGGCTGGAGAGCGACTCCATACTCGGACCCGGGGCGGGACAGCGGCGCGCAATGGTCGCCGCCAGGTTGCCTCGCCCTGAATGGCCGGACAGGCCGATGATCGTGGTGGCCGTCGACGCGCATACCGGCGAGTTGGCTGCGTTCGACCGCGATTCCGGCGTCGACCTGGTGGACGCGGTCACCGCGAGCTGCGCGCTGCCCGGTCTGGTCCCCACGCACAGCATCAACGGCACTCGCTACATCGACGGTGGCGTGCGCTCCACCGAAAACGCCGACCTTGCCTCGGGCTATGCGAACGTCGTGGTGCTCTCGCCGTTGGGCGGACGGAGCCGGACACCACCGGAACGGGGCGCGGACCCGGCAGGCCAGTTCGAGGGCCTGCGCAGACTACCGGGCGCGGACCTGGCAAGCCAGGTCGAGGGCCTGCGCAAGCAGGGCAGCCGCGTCGAGGTGATCACACCGGACGCCGATTCCCGAGCCGCAATGGGCACGAACCAGATGGATCCGGCGACCCGCATCCCCGCCGCCCGCGCCGGTTTCGCCCAAGGCAAGCAGGAAGCGACCCGCGTGACGTTCCTCTGACGATGGCACGCCGAGCGCGAGGCCGACGAGCGCAGCCGGGCAGCCGGACGTCTGGCAGGACTCCGACCTGGTGGTCACCGGCATTTACGGCACGCGGCTTGTGGGTGACCACGCGGCAATGGGCCTGAGCCGTCGGCCGTTCCGGCCAGCTGGTCGTCGGGACTGGGCCGCTCATCCGGGAATGGCTGCATGACGGGCACGCTGTCCGGGCGGCCTGAAGGGCCGCTGCCGTAGGTGGGCCCGGGCGGTGAATGGCCGTACGGTGGGGTCGTGGAGGTCCGGCTGTTCGGCGAGCTTGAGGCGGTGCAGGGCGACGTTGCCGTGCCGGTCCGGGGCGCCAAGCAGCGGGCCCTGCTGGCGCTGCTGGTGCTGCACCGCGGCGAGCCGGTCAGTGCCGACCGCCTGATCGACGTGCTGTGGGGCGACGGGCAGGCGGCGAACCCGGCGAACGCTCTGCAGGCCCAGATCGGCCAGTTGCGTCGCACCCTGGGCGCGGACGCGATCGTCACTAGCGAAGCCGGGTATGCCCTGACTATCGGCTCCGGGGATGTCGATGTGATCCGCTTCGAGCAGCTGGTGGCGAAGGGACGCCGCCTGGCCGAGGAGGGCGAGGCGGCTCTGGCGTCAGCTGCGCTGGGTGAGGCGCTTGGCCTGCGGCGCGGCGAGCCGCTGGCCGAGTTCGCCTACGCCGGCTTCGCCGACGCCGAGCGGGCGCGTCTGGACGAGCTGGCCCTGGTGGCGGTCGAGGCCCGCGCCGGAGCGGACCTGGACCTGGGGCGGCATGCCGACCTGGTCGGCGAGCTGGAGGCAGCGTGCCGCCGGCACCCGCTGCGCGAGCGTCTGTGGGAACTGCTGATTGTTTCTCTGTACCGGTCCGGCCGCCAGGCCGAGGCGTTGCGGGCCTATACCGCGATCCGTGACCGCCTGGTGGATGAGCTGGGCATCGATCCGGGCCGCGGGCTGCGCGAGCTTCAGGCCCGCATCCTGGCCCAGGATCCGTCGCTTGCCGCAGCCAGGCCGCCTCCGGTCCAGGCGATGGCGGGGCCGGCCGTCCCGCTCGCGGTGACCGGCAATCTGACGGAACAGCTGAGCGGCTTGGCCGGCCGCGACGCCGAGATGACCAAGCCAGCGGGAGGCGGAGATTCGTCTGGGCACCGACTGCCCTGCTCGAGACGAAGTTCTATGTCCCGCGGCCGCGGCACGGTCTGGTACTGCGTCCGCGGCTGAGCGAGCGGCTGGACCGCGGGGCCGCGTCGAAGCTGATGCTCGTCTCCGCACCCGCTGGTTTCGGCAAGACGACGCTGCTCACCGAGTGGCTTGCGGCGGGACCGGCGGCACCTGCCGATGAGCGTCTGACCGCGTGGCTGTCACTCGATCGGGGCGACAACCATCCCGCGTCCTTCTGGGCGTACGTGATCGCTGCGCTGCGGACGGTGGCAGCTGGGATAGGCGAGAGTGCGCTGGCCCTGCTGCAGGCGGCGCAGCCGCCCGCGGTCGAAGCGGTGCTGACCGCGCTGCTGAACGACCTGGCCGCGATCGCGGGGGACATCGTGCTGGTGCTGGACGACTATCACGTCATCGACGCGCCCTGCGGTGCAGGACGGGATGGCGTTCCTGCTCGACCATCTGCCGCCGCGGCTGCATCTGGTGATCGCCAGCCGGGCCGATCCGGCGCTGCCGCTGGCCCGGTTGCGGGCGCGCGGCGAGCTTGGCCGAGATCCGCGCGGCCGAGCTGCGCTTTACCCCTGAGGAGGCCGCGGCGTACCTGAACGGGATGATGGGCCTGCAGCTGACGGCGCGGGATGTGGCCGTGCTGGAGGCCCGCACCGAGGGCTGGATCGCCGCGCTGCAGCTGGCGGCGCTGTCGATGCAGGGACGAGAGGACGTCGCCGGGTTCATTGCCGGCTTCGCGGGCGATGATCGTTACGTTGTCGACTACCTGGCCGAGGAGGTGCTGCAGCGCCAGCCCGACCGCGTCCAGGCCTTCTTGCTGCAGACCTGCATCCTTGGCCGGCTGAGCGGCCCGCTGTGCGATGCCGTCACCGGGCAGGGCGGCGGCAAGGCCATGCTGGAGGCACTGGACCGGGGGAACCTGTTCCTGGTCCCGCTGGATGACCGCCGCCGGTGGTATCGCTACCACCACCTGTTTGCTGACGTGCTGCAGGCGCGGCTGCTCGACGAGCATCCCGGCCAGGTGCCGGAGCTGCACCGGCGGGCGTGCGCGTGGTACGAGCAGAACGGCGAGCGGTCCCTGGCCATCGGCCACGCGCTGGCCGCCGGGGATTTCGGGCGGGCAGCGGACCTCGTCGAGCTGGCGATCCGAGCCCTGCGCCCGACCAGGCAGGAGGCCATGGTGCGTCGCTGGCTCGAGGAACTCCCTGACGACGTGGTCCGGGTCAGGCCGGTGCTCAGCGTCACCTTTGCCGGGGCATTGCTGATGACCGACGAGATCGAGGGGGTCGAGGAGCGGCTGCAAGACGCCGAGCGATGGCTGGACCCACCAGCAGCACTCCACGAGGGACCGCGGGCCCGGCCGGCCGAGATGGTCGTCGCCGACGAGGAGGAATACCGCCGCCTCCCGGCGGCGATCGCGGTGTACCGTGCCGCGCTGGCCCTGGCCCGGGGCGAGCCAGCCGGCACTGTCCGGCACGCCCGGCGGGCGCTGGATCTTTCGCTTGAGGAGGACCACCTCAACCGTGCCTCGGCAGCGGGATTCCTGGGGCTCGCGTCCTGGGGGAGCGGGGACTTGGAGGCCGGGCACCGGGCCTATTCCGCGTGTGTGGACGGTCTGCGGCGGGCCGGGTTCATCGCTGACATCCTGGGCTGCTCGATCGCTCTTGCCGACATCCGGATCACGCAAGGTCGTCTCGGCGAGGCGATGCGCACCTACGAGCAGGCATTGCAGCTCGCAGGTGAACAAGGCGGCCCGGTTCTGCGGGGAACCGCAGACATGCACGCAGGGATCAGCGAGATCGACTGCGAGCGCGGCGACCTGCGCGCCGCCACCCAGCATCTGCTGACGTGCCAGGAGCTGGGCGAGCACACCGGATTGTCGCAGCACCGGTATCGCCTGCGAGTCGCGATGGCCCGGGTGGCGCAGGCTGAGGGAAACCTGGCCGGTGCGCTTGACCTGCTCAACGAGGCGGAGCGCTGCTATGTCAGCGACTTCTTCCCGAATGTGCGGCCGGTTCCGGCGCTGAGGGCACGGGTCTGGATCAGGCAGGGCAGATTCGGTGAAGCCCTCCGCTGGGTGCGTGAGCAGGACCTGTCCGTTGATGACGACCTGTCTTACCTGCGCGAGTTCGAGCACATCACCCTGGCCAGGGTGCTCCTGGCGCGGTGTCAGGGCGAGCGGGAGGAGCCTTCCCTTCATGAGGCGACCGGGCTCCTGCGGCGCCTGCTGCTCGCGGCGGAAGAAGGGGGGAGGACGGGACGCGTCATCGAGATCGTCATGCTTCAGGCGCTCGCTCACCACGCGCAACGGGACATGCCGGCTGCGCTTGCCTCCCTGGGAAGGGCAGTGACGCTGGCCGAGCCGGAAGGTTACGTCCGGATCTTCGCTGATGAGGGCCCACCTATCGTCCCCTTGCTGAGAGCGGTCGCGAAACAGGGGACCAGGCAGAACTATGCCCGCCGGCTCCTCGCGGCCATGGGCACGACCGAAGCCGGCAGCGGCCCCACGACACTGATCGACCCGCTGAGCGAACGCGAGCTCGATGTGCTCCGGCTGCTCGGCACCGAGCTGGACGGCCCGGCCATCGCCCGCGAGCTGATGGTGTCCCTGAACACGATGCGGACTCACACCAAGAACATCTACGCCAAGCTCGCGGTGACCAGCCGCCGGGCAGCAGTCCGGCGGGCCGCGGAGCTCGACCTGCTGCCGCGAAACCGCAGCCGCCAGCCCTGACCGTCGCTCACCGACAGGCGCACGGCGGTGAGCCGTGGTGATCGCGCCGCCGCGGGCCGGTTGGCCGGGGTACGTCACCCGCTCACCGCACGCCTCCTCCGCGCCGTCCGCCGGCTGAATCACCACGTCAATCACCAGGTGTGGTGATGCCTGCTCACCACATCCGCTCATAGCTTCCGACCAGACCCAGAAACGCCCGCATGGCGGCGGAGATCCCAGCCAGGCGAGCACCAGCTAAGGGAGCGCCATGAGCCAGACACCGGCCGGCCACAATGGCGGCCCCGGGCGGTATGAGATCCGCCTCAAGGGCCACCTCGACAGCCGGTGGGCCGCCTGGTTCGACGGACTGAGCGTTACCCGCTGCGGCGACGGCACCACGATCATTCACGGCCCGGTGGCCGACCAGGCCGCGCTGCACGGCTTGATCCAGAAAACACGCGACCTGGGCCTGCCCCTGATCTCGGTCACGTTCGCCGAACCCGGCCATCCCCAGGCACCCGACGCCGAGACCCGATAGCGCAGCAATCCACGAAAAGGAGACCGACATGGCCACCACCGTCCGAACCCCGGCAAGCGAAACCGCAGGCGAAAGGAGTCCCGATGAGCTCGACAAGAAAGATCGCGTTCGTCGCGGGCGTCTTCTACCTGATCACCTTCATCTCGATCCCCACCCTCGCCCTCTACGGCCCGGTGAAGAACCACCGGGACTGGATCCTCAGCTCCGGCTCCCACACGGGCGTGGCCGTGGGCGCCCTCCTCGAGGTGATCGTCGCCCTGGCCGGCATCGGCACCGCCGTCACGCTGTACCCGGTGGTCAAACGGCAGAACGAAAGCCTCGCGCTGGGCTTTGCCGCCGCCCGCGTCCTGGAAGCCGGCATGATCTTCACCGGCGTCGTCAGCCTGCTGTCGCTGGTGACCTTGCGGCAGGACCTGGGCGGAGCGGCCGGAGCGAACGCGGCCGCGCTGGTCACCACCGGCGCGTCGCACGTCGCGGTCTACAACTGGACGTTCCTGCTCTCGCAGAGCCTCATGCCGGCCTTCAACGCACTGCTGCTGGGCTCCTTGATGTACCGCTCCCGCCTCGTGCCCCGCATCATTCCCGTGATCGGGCTCATCGGAGCCCCGTTCCTCATCTGCACTGTCATCGCAACGCTGTTCGGCGGCTTCAAGCTGGGCTCCCCCCAGCTCGCCGCAGTCCCGGTGGCTGCCTGGGAGCTGTCGCTGGGCGTGTGGCTGGTCGTCAAGGGCTTCCGGCCTTCCCCGATCACCGCCGCAATGGACGCCGCCAGCACGCCGCGCGCCTACCAGGACGTCGCGGCCTGACCCCCGGCAGGACGATACGGCCGGGCCCTCCCCAGGGCGGCCCGGCCGTGTCCGCGTATGCAGCCCGGCCGTGCGCCGATGGCGGTGCTGCACCGATGCCAGGCTCACCGGACCCGGCGCACGGGCAGGATCGCGGCAGCGCCGGTGATCGCGCACAGTCCGGCCACCATGTACAGCACGCCGTAGCTGCCGCCGCCGATGGCCAGGATGGCCGGCGCGATCGCGGGCGCGATCGAGAAGGGAAGAGCGCCGGCGATGTTGAACACGCCCAGATCCTTGGCCGTGCTGCTCTTGCCGGGCAGCACGTCCACCACGAGCGCGAGGTCGACCGCCAGGTACACGCCGAAGCCAAGTCCGCTGATGGCCATGCCGACGAGGAAACCGTTGAAGTCGCTGGCGACGGCGATCATGAACAACGCCAGGCCGTACACGATCGACGCGGTGAAGACGAAGATCTTCCGCCGGCCCGTCCGGTCAGAGAGCCTCCCGCCGATGAGGGAAGCGGCGACGATGACGGCGGACTGGGCGAGCGTGCCCAGAAATATCTGCTGCGGCACATCGGACTTGGCGCTGCCGATCTTGTCCAGCAGGTAGTAGGCCTGGTAGGTAACCAGGAAGGCGTAGGCCATGACGAACATGAAGCGGCTGGCGAAAGCCCAGGCGAAGTCCGGGTTCTTCCGCGGGTTGACGTAAAACGTGCTGGCGAATTCCCGCAGCGACCAGGCGGGCTTCTCGGCCTTGGCGAGCCGGCGGTCTTTCAGGTTGACCGCGAAAAGGAGGATGAAAAACCCGGCGATCGCGCACGGGCCCAGGAACATGGCGAGCAGGTGGCCGGTGAACACTTTGACCACGAAGGTGCCGCACACCGACCCGACGGGCATGCAGACCCCCAGCACACCGGAGACC
This sequence comes from uncultured Actinomycetes bacterium, assembly GCA_963707065.1. GTDB lineage: Bacteria > Actinomycetota > Actinomycetes > Streptosporangiales > Streptosporangiaceae > Palsa-506. The sequence goes on along the minus strand of CAVPPJ010000032.1, from coordinate 15,296 downwards.
AGGCCGCGCTGAACGGTCGGCACCTGATCCGGCATCACCGCCACCATGGCCGCGAGCAGCGCGTTGAAGAACAACTGGGCCATACACCATCCGGCGAGGACGACCGGGATGCTGGGCGCCAGCGCGATGATGAGGATGCCGAGGGAGCCGCCCGCCAGCCCGATGATCATCCATGGCCGCCGCATGCCCAGCGGCGATGCGGTGCGGTCGCTCAGCTTGCCGAAGAACGGATTAGCGACCATCGCCAGCAGGGCGCCGGTCCCGGCGACAAGCGCCAGGCTGCCTGGTGCCCGTCCGATCCCGACGAGCGAGTCCACTTTCAAGGCCAGGGTGACCAGCAAGGGCGCGAGGAACAGCAGGCTGGTGCTCATGTACGCCAGCGCGTACAGCGAGATAAAACCCCACCCGACCCGGTGCGGCTCAGGCTCCAGCGCGGCCTCGGCTGCGTTTCTGTCCCTTACGCCGCGGCACGCGTTACCCGGCGGGGCCGCGGTCCTGCTAGCCGCTTGTGCCTCCCCGCCGGAGTGGGTCAGGCGAGTGCTTGTGTCCCAGAGTCGTGCGGCGGCGGTGGTGTCGTAGGAGGCTTTGTTCGAGGTCTTGGGCCCGCGGTTGGCGAAATACTGTCCGGTGACACCCTCGACCTCGGGTGCGGTGGCCAGGTAGATGGAGGTAGCTGCGCCCTGCGCGGGTGTCTTGAGTAACGGCCGCGACACCGTGATCATGACCTTCGCCAGCAGTGACGGGTCCTCGGCGGCGAAGGCGGTGCGTACCACGCCGGGGTGCAGAACGGTGGCGGTGACGCCGGTGCCGTCCAGGCGGCGGGCGAGTTCATAGGTGAACATGACGTTGGCGAGTTTGGACTGGCTGTATGCCTGCTGCCCGGAGTAGCGGCGCTTGCCCTGCAGGTCGGTGAAGTCAAGCTTTCCGGTTGCCTGGGAGTTAGAGGAGACGGTCACGATCCTCGCGGGGGCGCTGGCTTTGAGCAGGTCCAGGAGCAGGCTGGTGAGCAGGAACCCGGCGAGGTGGTTCACGGCGAAGGTGCGCTCAAGCCCGTCCGCGGTGACGTGCCTGGTAGCCCAGAACCCCCCAACGTTGTTGACCAGCACGTCCAGTCGCGGGTAGGCGTCCAGGACCGCGGCGGCGAGCCGGCGTACCTCGGCCTGGGAGGACATATCGGCGGCGAAGGCGTCCACGCAGGGGTTGCCGGACTCGCGCGCGATCGCCGCGGCAGCTGCCTGGGTACGCGCGGTGTCCCGGCCGGTGATGCCGACGCGAGCGCCAAGCACGGCCAGGCCTACTGCGGTGGCTCGGCCGATGCCGCCGGTACCGCCGGTGACCAGGGTGGCCGTGCCCGCCATCGGGCCGGGTGAGTCTTCATTCATCGCGGTTCCCTCGTCTCACGCCTCCACGCACCACTTCGAGCTCGCCGAACAGCCGGACCTCCACCACCCACCGTACGGCCATTCACCGCGCCGATAGCCGGCCAGCTTCGCACCGTCCTGACCCGTGCGCCTCAGCGCCGCGACAGTGCCGCCTCAGGCCTGCCGCGCAAGCTTCATTTGAAGACCGGCATATCGAGGGAAAGGACGATCGAGCCGTCGCTCGAGGAGCGGTTCTTCGACCGACCCGGAACGAACCGACTACCACGCCGGCCAGCTGGCCGGCTCAGCCAAAGGAAGCTGACATGAGCGCTATGACCCGCACCAATACCCCGGCTGCGCCGGCCCGAGCCACGACGATCCGCAGGTTTCTCTTCCGCGGCGAGCGCCCCGGCCATCGCCACCCGGTGGAGAACGTCGGCGGCATCGCGGCCCGGGTGCGGTTGCGGTTGCTGGCTGTTTTCCTGCCCGTCACCGCCGTGCTGTACGTCGGTGCCGAGGCGCTGGACCCCAGGGGCACCGACCAGGTGGTCACCAGTACGGCCGTGGCGCTCAAGCTGCTGCCCATCGCGGCGGCCCACTCCTCCCAGCTGTACCTGTCGGGTTCGCTGTCGGTGCTGGCGCTCGGCGGCCTGGCGGTGTCGTATGCGGCGATCGCCGCACTGGTCACCGGACGCGGCTGGGTAATCGCCACGATTGCCGCGCTACTGGGCGGCCTGGGTGCTTTCGCCGGGGCCATGCTCAACGTCATAGTCGGGATCAGCCTCGCGGCAGCGGCGTCCGCGCACATGGCCCCGGGCGCGGCCGCCCGGTTCCTGGTGACCAGCTTCGGGTCGGTGCCCAGCCAGGTGGTCGAGTACGTCTACTTCGCCAGCGAATACGCCGCCCCGGTCGTCATGGGGGTTGCGCTGTGGCGCAGCCGCGCCGTGCCGCGCTGGCTGGCCGTGCTGTTCACGGTCGGCCTGGAGGTCGCCGAGTCCATGGGCGCCATCGGCCCCAAGGTCGTGCTGTTCATGCTGCCGTTCGCCGTCGCGATGATCCTGCTCGCGGCCCGGATCTGGCAGGCCGCCGCCCGCCGCACCCCGATGACCGGTGCCACGCCCGCACCGGCGGCCACAACGTCGCCGGACACCGCAGCCGCCGCGCTGCCCACCACTTCAGGGAGCTGACATGACAACCACCGGCCCGCGCATGAAGCCAATCCGGACCAAGCTGGCCGCCGCCGCGGCCGCCTGCGCCCTGCTCACCACGGCCGCGATGGCATCAGCCGGCGCCGCCAGCGCGTCGGCCGCACCGGCCGCGGCAAGCAGCGCCGCGCTGCAGACAGCGCTGCACCGTGACCTCACCCGTTACCTGACCGCCCGGCGGAAGGCCGAGCACATCTCCGCGGTGTCGCTGCGGGTCACCTTCCCCGGCACCCGGCCGGCCATCAGCCTGGCCGCCGGGACCACCCGCTACGACGGCGGGCCGCCGGTACTCGCCCCGTGCCCTGTGGCAGATCGGCAGCAACACCAAGGCCTTCACCGCGGTGATCATGCTCCAGCTCGAAGCCGAGGGCAAGCTGTCCATCAGCGACCCGATCGGCAGATGGCTGCCCCAGTACCCGGCCTGGCGCCACATCACCATCCGCCAGCTGCTCGACATGACCAGCCGCATCCCCGACTACACCGCCCAGCCCGCCTTCATCGCCGCCATCGCCGCCAACCCGGCCACCCGTTTCACCGCCGCCCGGCTGGTCTCCTACGTCGCCGGCCTGCCCCTCGGCCCCGCCGGATACCACTACACCAACACCGACTACCTCCTCGCCCAGATGATCATCGAGAAGGTCACCGGTGACTCCTACGCCGACCAGCTAACCCGGCGGATCACCGGCCCGCTGCGGCTGCGCACCACCTGCCTGGCGCCCTACACCTGCCCCGCATCTGACGCCGGGCGGATGCCGTCCGGGTACTTCGACATCGCCGGCGCGCCGCCGTCGCTGATTGGCAAGGCCATGCCGCCGCTCGCCCTGACCTGGGCGCAGGCCGCCGGGGGCATCGTCAGCTCACTGGCCGACATGACCACCTGGGACCGCGCCCTCTACACCGGCCAGCTCCTGCCAGCCCCGCCAGCAGCACCAGCTCGAGAGCCTGGTGTCCGAGGCCACCGGCAAGCCCATCCGCCGCACCACCGCCGCCGACCCGGCCGGCTACGGGCTCGGCGTCCAGCAGGTATTCAACCCCCAGACCGGCATCTTCTGGGCCTACGAAGGCCAGGCCTTCGGCGCCCGGGTCATCCACTACTACTTCCCCCGCACCGGCTTGCTCATCGCGGTCGCCGCCAACAGCTCAGCCAGCAACGACGACCTGGCCGACCTGGCCGGAGCGGTCTACGAGACCCTGCAGAAAGCAGGCACAGTACACACCCGCTGACCCACCGCGTAAGGACGCGGATACCGGCCAGGCCACCCGAGCTGGCCGGTATCCGCGGCTGGCTGAACCAGCCAGCTCGATCCGGGTGAAAGGACAGACCATGGAATACAAGGTGCTCAGCGGGCCATTCAACGCCTGCAAGCTCGAAAAGGACCTCAACGGCCACGCCGCCGAGGGGTGGCGGGTGGCCGCCCCTGAACGAGACGTAGAGGGAGCGTACTTGAGCTCTGTCTTGGTCCGCGCTGGCCATCGGGGCCACCCTGCCCACGACCATGGCGCCGACGATGAGGATCGGTGAATTGGTCAAGATGCCGACGGCTTCCCCGGCATCCACCGATTACAAGCCTTCTCCCAGGTTGGCGACAAATTTGATGGCCGTGATGCTCGGCAGAAACACGTACGCAGCGGCTTTGGTCGTAACGAAGCTCGAAAGACCCGTAACCTCGATCGGCGAGCCCCCATTTGCCTGCGGTATGACGAAAATGCTCTCTGCTGGCTTCTGGGTGCCGATCAGTGGATCTTTCGACTTTGGGTGAAGTCTGACGGCCCCGGCGAATTCGCTGTCATTGGCCCACTGTCGCAGCACGAACTCGTATTGGTTTTCGATATTCGAGTTGATGAAATGAAAGAGCATACCGCGTTCGATTCCATCGTAGGGTTCTCTTGGATCAAAGGTCGGACCGTATGGCAGACCGCGGCGGATGAGCCGATGGGAATTGTTGCTGCCGCCGGGCAGCCCCTGCCCCTGAACTGGTTGATCTCGTGGATTGACGCGGCGTATGTGTGCGCCGACGGGACAGTGGATCCCCCTCGGATCCCCCGAACCACCGGCATCAACATACCCGAAATTGTTCAACTGTTCGGGCGATATTCCTCCGGCCGGGCTATCGGTATCGGGTGACAAGGCGAGAGGAACGCCGTTGCGCCATCGCCCCAACATCTTTGCGGCCAGCAGTTCGGGATCGATCTTGTCCTTGTTCGACTGCAAGAAGTCCTCAAAGCCCACGACGTCAGTCTCGACCTTCTTGAAAACTGCAAAGCTGCCGTTCAGGCCGAGTTCTCGCGGTTCGGGTACGTTATAGTTCTCTGCTTCTTCCCGCAAGACGAAGAGCCACGGCTCACAGGGCCGCTGGTGATCGGGGGGATATTGTTCCGGGCCGCCACGAATGGTGGGCGTACTGATTCCGTCGGTATATCCGAAGTGAACTTTGGCCGTAGGCACGGGTTGGCCATTTTGCACCTCCATTAACGCCATCCCGTCTTGGCACCAGATTTCTCGAAAGGCATTTCCTTCGGCAAACCAGGCGCGCACCCTGTCGCTGTAGGCCTTCATCGCTTCCGGGCTGATGGCGTGCAGCGTCACCAGGATGTGATCGTGCCCTTTTCCAAAACCGGCAATCCAGTTCACGGGCGAGCTTGGCCCGGTTTCCCCGACCGACTCCGCTCGTTGCGCGGCTCCTTCGATAAACGCACCAAATGACCTGAACGACAGCGCTGGGACGCGTTCCTCCATCTCGAGCGCCACCAGTCCGGGCCACGTGACGCCGATGTTGAGGCAATAGTCTGGCTTGCGGCGCGGGGCGGCCACGGGATCGTCTCCCGGTCCGGGCGCGAACCCCACGCGCCAGTCCTCGGCAGTGGTGATCTGCGGGGCGTCGGATTCGTCACCGCTCACGAGCCGTCCGAGTTGCCTGCGCGCTTGTGCCGGAGTTCCTACCGTCAACAAGAAATGCCGCACTATCGGCATTCTGTAACCGCGGAGAACAAACCCCTGAATGTCAGCGAGGTCGAGCACCGGCTCTTTCGCCGTCGCCGCGCCGCCATCGGTCCCCAACGGTTCATGCCGCCTTCGATCACGCAACCGGCGAAGAACCCCCGGGCCCTTCATCGCCGGTGCTCCTTGTGCGTTGCACTCCCTGACCGGCGCCCCACTCGGAGTTGATTACGGTCCGTGACCATGTGACACTAATCCTATCCAGCGGTGGCCGGTGGTGACTTGCGATCGGCCAGCAGGGCTTGGATGTCTTGAACCGAGAGGCCTGGATAGGCGCTGTAAAACCCGATGACCGGATAGTTGTTGTCGAGTCCCCACTGATAGAACGCCTGGGCGTTCTTTTCCACCGGGGTTGGCGGCCCGCCAACGACACGTGGAAACAGGGCATTGAAGACGAAGGAGGTCTTGTCTGCAAAGTCCTGGAAGTACTTCTCCATATCACCGTCGAAGACCGTGAAGAACCCGATGTGATTGTGCTCAAAGGGCACCCAGTGGGCGACATGCAGCGTCCCGATGGAATCCGACGCTTTGTGTCCCTTGTCCCCTACCAGTGCCCCGGCGACCTGCTTCACGGCGAAGGCTTGCACACGTGACTTGAAGGACATGTATGTCATCAAGGTACCCTGTGAGGTATTGCCGGTGAAGCCCGCCGCACGCGCGCATGCCTTGATGTCCTGAACCGAAGCGTCCTCGTAAGCAAAGTACGTGTCTAGAGGCTCGCGGGCATGCCGCTTCAGCCATTTGGTGACCGCCTCAGGGTTATCAGCCACGGGCGTGGGCGGAGGGTTGTCCACGTATGTGAAGATGGCGTCAAACACCGGCCCGGCACTCTCCACGAGCCGCTCAATGTGCTCGTCGGTCTCGCCGTCGATGTCCGAAAGAAAGAGAAGCTTCTCGTCTCCCTCGACCATGAACCGGGAGAAATGCACCGTACCGAGATCCTCCTGCGCTGTCGCGAGATCGGGCATCAGCGGGGACAGCTCTTCGGGTAGCGCCTTGGCGATGGCAGGACCCTTGATCGGGAAGTCAACGAGCAGATGGCTCTGGCTCATAGCGTTCTCCTTGTCGAGGCGGGTCGCGGCGGTCGGGAACGAAAGGCCGCCCAGTCGTCAGCATGGAGGTGGAAAATGGGTATCCCCCCGAACTGGCTGTAGGGGGAGCCGGGTAAAACGGAGTAGTTCCCCGGCTCCCGGTGCTATGCGTTGATGCCGTGGGCCACGTGCCCATGGTGCGCGGATTCGTGCAGCGCCTGCTCGTCCGCTTGGGTCAGGTGCGGCTTGATGTCGAAGACGACCTTCTTGATGACTCCGGTGAACGCGAACGGTGCCCGGTTGGCGTAGCTGCGGTCGACCACGCCGCCGTTGTCCCGGCCGATGTCCATGCCCGCGTAGGCAGAGAACCGGATCGGGACGCTGTGGTCCATCCGGCCCTTGCCGATTTCGGTTCCGTTGGCGAACAGGCGGATGTCCCCGCCGGTGGCTGGTGAGGGCGCGTCGGGGTGGAATTCCAGCCGGACGTTGACCTCGCCGGTGGGCAGAGGGGTGTCGGAATTCTGCTGGTAGACCTGCACGCCCATCATCGAGTAGGTGTGCCTGAGCCTGCCGTCCTGGACGAACAGTGAGAAGCCGCCCAGGTGGTCGGCCTCGGCCACGATCACGCCCTCGGCGCCCTCGTCAGGTATCACCAGGTCGGCCGAGATGGTGTAGGAGTGGTTGTAGATCCGGGGGATCATGCCCGAGGCGATGTTCTGCACATCCCCGTAGTAGGTGTAAGTCGTCTGGGCGGGAAGCGGCGGGAGCATCCCGAAATAAACGCTTAGGCCGCCGAGCAGCGGGAGGACCTTGTACTTCTCGGCCTCGGCCCAGAACAGGTCCTGCAGTTCCCTGACTTTCTCGGGATGCTGCGCCGCGATGTTGTCGGCCTGGCTGAAGTCGTCAGGCAGGTAATAAAGCTCCACCGGGTCGTCGTCCGGCTGCCACGCTCCGGGTGCGAGCTTTCTCATCGCGTCCGGGGTGAGGTCCCACGGGATCCGCTCCACCCCCTGGGCCAGCCACCAGCCGTCCTTGTACATCGCCCGGTAACCGGCGATCTCGAAGTACTGCTGGGTGTGGCGCTCCTCGCCGCCCGGGTCGGCGAAGGTGTGCAGGAAGCTGGTGCCGTGCATCGGCTCCTGGGCGGTCCCCTCGACGTGGGTGGGCTGCGGCAGGCCCGCCAGGTCGAGAATGGTCGGGCCGATATCGATGCAGTGGGTGAACTGGCTGCGCAGCCCGCCTCGGTCCTTGATCAGCCGGGGGTAGCGGATGGCCATGCCCTGCCGGGTGCCGCCCAGATGGGAGGCGACCTGCTTGCCCCACTGGAACGGGCAGTTCCCGGCCCACGCCCACGCCGCGGCGTAGTGCGGGGCGACCAGATCGGTGCCCCACACCTCCAGCCCGCCGTACAGATTGATCAGCGCGAGCTGTTGCTCGGGGGTCAGCGGGATGCCGTTCTGCATCGTGAGCTCGTTGAACGAGCCGGTGATCGCGCCCTCCATGCTGGCGCCGTTGTCCCCGTAGATGTAGATCACCAGCGTGTTGTCCAGCTCGCCCATCTCCTCGACCGCGGCGATCACCCGGCCCGCGTTCCAGTCGGCGTTCTCGCAATACCCCGCGTACACCTCCATCTGCCGTGCGTACAGGGCCTTCTGGTCCTCCGGCAGCGAATCCCAGGCGGGGAACGCCTCATTGCGCGGGGTCAGCTTCGCATCCGCCGGGATCACACCTAGCTGCTTTTGCCGCGCGAACGTCTGTTCCCGGTAGGCGTCCCAGCCGCTGTCGAACTTCCCCTTGTACTTGGCGGCCCACTCCTCCGGCACGTGGTGCGGGGCGTGCGCGCACCCAGTGGAGAAGTACACGAACCACGGTTTGGCCTGGTCCTGGGCGCGGACCGCGTGCAGCCACTCGATCGTCTTGTCGGCCATGTCGTCGGGGAAGTAGTACTTCTTGCCGTCCTTGCCTTGCGGCACCCCGATCGTCTTGTTGTTCTCGGTGATGACCGGGTCCCACTGGCCGGTCTCACCGCCCAGGAAGCCCCAGAAATAGTCGAACCCCCACCCGTTCGGCCACCGGCTGAACGGGCCCGCCGCGCCCTGCTGCCCATCGGGTGTCAGGTGCCACTTGCCGAACGCGGCCGTGCTGTAGCCGTTCATCTGCAGCACCTTCGGGAACGGCGCGCTGTCCTCCGGAACGAACGCCGTATACCCGGGGAAACCGGAGGACAGCTCGCCGATCGAGCCGAAGCCGACCGCGTGGTGGTTGCGGCCGGTCAGCAGCGCCGCCCGGGTCGGCGAGCACAGCGCCGTCACATGGAACCGGTTGAACCGGGCACCCTCCTCAGCGACCCGGGTCATGGCGGGCGCGGCGATCGGGCCGCCGAACGTACTCGGCTGGCCAAAACCCGCATCATCGAGTCAGCACCAGCAGTACATTCGGCGCCCCCTCAGGCGGCGCCACATGCCCGACCAGGCCCCAGTCCGGCCGCGAGCCCTGCAGCGTCCGGTTCGCTACCCCAGCGAAGTTCGGGTCCGCGATCGGCAGCCTGGTTCGGTCGATCCGGTTATCAGCCATGATGCACCTGCCATCTCATACGTCTGCTTCGGTCAGCGCACGCGCGGGACCCAGCCCCCCGAAACATATTGCGCAGGCCTGGCCCGGGCATTACCCGTTCGGAGTAACTCACGACCCTCCCTCCCAGCAATCACGGCGTGCCCGAAGAACTGCTGACAGCGCACCCCGGCCATGGACACATGGTCATGGCGCCCGCCCGCACCTGGCCAGTTTGGGTTGCAGCTCACCACCGTGCGACGCCGTCCAAGTAGCGACCGGTCAAAGCATTGGTCCAGCCTGAGCCGATCCGAACGACCACGACCGGATCTGTTCATGCGGCGCGCGACCGGGCGGAGAAGGCAGAAGTTACCCGGTACAGGTGAGCCGCTGCCCGCGGCGGGGCGGGAAAATGGCCCGATGGCAACGCCAGCGGACCGCCCGGCCCCGGCCTCACCGGACGTACCGGGCCCACCTGACCCCATGGCCCTGCTGCGCAGCCGCAGTTACCTGCGGCTGCTGGTCCTGGCCGCGATCCTCGGCGTGCCGATCTCCGCAGTCGCCTACGGCTTCCTGGCCCTCGTCAGCTACCTGCAGAAGGAGATCTTCACCCACCTTCCGCACGGGCTCGGTTACAGCACCGCGCCGGTGTGGTGGCCGCTGCCGGTGCTGGCGGTGGGCGGTGTCCTGGCCGGCTTCGCGATCCGGTACCTGCCGGGGAGGGGCGGGCCCTCACCGGCCCCCGCTTTCGCCCTGCATGCCCCGCCGGCCCCAATCCAGCTTCCCGGCCTCATCCTGGCGGCGCTGGCGGCGCTGGTCTTCGGCGCCGTGCTCGGCCCAGAGATGCCGCTGATCGCGCTCGGCGGTGGGCTGGCCGTCCTGGCCACCCGGCTGTCCCGGCGGCCGGTGCCGGACCAGGCGGCCAGGGTGCTGGGTGCCACCGGCAGTTTCGCGGCCGTTAGCACGCTGCTCGGATCGCCCCTCACCGGCGCGTTCCTGCTGATGGAGGCGTCCGGGCTGGGCGGGCCGCTGCTGGGGCTGGTGCTGGTGCCGGGCCTGCTGGCGTCGGGAATCGGCGCACTGATCTTCATCGGCCTGGACAGCCTGACCGGGCTGGGCACCTTCTCGCTGGCCATCCCCAGCCTGCCCTACTTTGCCCATCCCGACCTGGCCGAGTTCGGCTGGGCGGTCGCGATCGGGCTGGCCGCCGCCCTGATCGGCCCGGCCATCCGGCGGCTGGCGCTGTCCCTGCAAACGTATGTAGACAAGTGGACCATGCTCGCCGTGCCGCTGGCCGGGGTGGTAATCGCCGTGCTCGCGATCATCTACGCCGAGGCGACCGGCAAGCCAACATCCGACGTGCTGTTCTCCGGGCAGGATGACATCGGGCCGCTGATCCACCACGCCGCTAGCTACACGGTGGGCGCACTGCTACTGCTGATGGTGTGCAAGGGGCTCGCCTACGGCGTGTCGCTGAGCAGCTTCCGGGGTGGGCCCATCTTCCCGGCTATGTTCATCGGCGCGGCGGGCGGCATCGCGCTGTCACACCTGCCCGGGCTGCCACTGGTGCCAGCCGTGGCCATGGGCATAGGCGCGATGACGGTGGTGATGCTGACCCTTCCGCTGACCTCGGTCCTGCTGGCCACCCTCCTGCTCGCCTCCGACGGCCTCGCCGTTATGCCGGTGGTGATTGTGGCCGTGGTCGTTGCCTACGTGGCCGCGGCCAGGATCACACCGGCGGAGACCACCGGATCGGCAGCCCGGGAGCGGCAGGCCACCACCGCGGGGTCAGACAGTGATGCGGTGTCTCGATGATGGACGAGACATCGATCACCGCGGCGGGTGTGATCGACACCTTCCTGGTGCTGCTGATCGGCATCGGGCCCAAGCTGGCGCTTGTCCCGTTCGTGGAGATCACGGCGTCGCTTGACGCGGCGACTAAGCGGCGGGTGCAGCGCCAGATGATGGTCACCGCGGCAACGGTGGCCCTGATACTCATGGTGCTTGGCGAGCTGTTGCGCGCGTTACTGCACTTCACGGTCGGATCCTTGTCGATCGCAGGTGGCGTGATCTTGTTCGTGCTGGCGGTGTGGATGGTGCTCGGGCAGTCTGGAGACGACCGCCTCACCGCTGGGAAAGACCCGATGCAGCTCGCGCGATTCCCGCTGGCCGTGCCCTACCTGCTCAATCCGGTCGGGATTGTCGGCCTGATGACGATCTCCGCCGAGGCCGCCTCGGTCAGTGTTTTCGCCGTGGCGATCGCCATCCTCGCGGTCGTCTTGCTGATCGACGTGGCGGTGTTCCGCTGGGCGAACGGGGTCAGTGCCAAGCTCGACGAAAGCCGCATGCTGGTCACCGAGAAGGTCTTCGGCTTCCTGATCGCCGCGATCGGTGTCCAGCTTGTCCTCGACGGCTTGGCCTCGGTCGGGGTCATCACGCCCGTCGCGCACTGAACCGCACAGGCCGCGGCTAGGGTGATCTGTCTGGGAAGGTCAGGACGGTCTTAATGTCATCGGGCTGGCGGGCGTAGGCATCGGCCCACTGGCCGATGGGCACCTGGCGGGTGATGAGGATGCCGGGGAAGGTCTGTGATGATGGCAGGTCAGCTCAGGCCTATCAGCCCGCTAACGGCCAGGTAGGCGCCCAGGATCAGGGCGGTGTAGGCCATCAGCTGGCGGGCGTGGCCCAGCAGCCAGTTCTGCGCCTTCTTCAGCGCCGCCTTGGTGGCCTCGGGCCGCAGCTCCAGGAACGCGAACGGGATGATGATCAGCAAGAACTCGATGAGGACGAACAGGATGACGCCGAGGACCTGGTTGGCAGTGGAGGATTTGCTGGTGACCAAGATGTGCAGCCCACTGAGGTAGGCGGCGCCCGGGATGCCGCACAGCGCGCCGACTACCATGGCCAGCCCGAGGCGGGGCTCGGCCAGCACCCGCTGCGCCCAGCCGTCCTTCTTCTCCTCCGGCTTCTGCGGGAGCGCATCCCCCGCCGGGGCGGGTGCCTTGCGCCGGCCGTGTAGGCGGCCTGTGGCGACCAGCGCGCCGGCGGCGAGCAGGAGCAGGCCGATGGCGAGGTCGACGCCTGCGCTCACCGTTTTCTGGGAGCTGATGGCGTCGGCTTGGAAGACCAGCACGTCCAGCAGGCCGATGGCCAGGGCCACGGTCAGGCCGCCAAGCAGGACGCACAAAAACATCGGCCGCGGGCGCCGGTTCTCGATCAGCAGCAGGTCGATGGCCAGCAGCTTGGGGTTCAGCGCCGCGGTGAACGCGAGCGCGAAGAACTGGGCGTTCATCGCCGGTTAGCCAGCATTCGTCGCGCGTCGCGCGTGGCCGGCGCGTACGATCCGGGCCGGCTGGCGCCGCAGAACCACCGCCCAGCCGTGTCTGGGCTGATCACGGGTCGCCAAGCCGTCCCTGCTTTGCACTGGGTACCTCCCGGAGTTGCGCCGCATGCGGGCCCGCCGCCGGGCCGTTGACCCTGCCCGGGTACGGAACTTGCTGGTCAAGCCAAACACTGGCCACAGCATGCCGCATCACCTCAAAGGGGTAAGGTTCCGGTTTCTCCACGGGCGTGGAGATGTTGACGTGACCAGCTGGGAGCTGTCAGAGATCGCCGGGTTCTTCCAGCGGCTGCGATGCCGTACCCGAGCGGTCGCCACATCGTGAGCGGCGACGATCCCGCCCAGCTCGGCTACGGGCGCGATCGCCAGCGGCACGTCCAGGTGGTCTGAGGTCATTTACTTTATCCATTCTGGGTGATGCCGACGATCCGCTCATGGAGGGACGCTGAGCCTACGTGAGGCGCGGGAGTCCCCGTCTGTCCCGACCGGCAATTCCCTGGCATGAAGGAGGAGGAAATGTCACTGGCCGCTTCGTCGTCCTATCCACTGCTGAACCTTTTCTGGTCGATGTTCATTTTCTTTCTGTGGGTAATCTGGATCTGGATCCTGATCTGGGTGTTCATCGACATCTTCCGCAGTCGGGACCTGTCCGGCTGGGCCAAGGCGCTGTGGTTCTTGTTCGTGCTGTTCATCCCGCTCATTGGCGTGCTGGTGTATCTGATCGCCCGCGGCGGCTCGATGCAGGAGCGGGCCGCGCAGCAGGCTCAGCAGCAGGACGCGGATTACCGCAGCTACGTCCAGGAAGCCGCGGCGAGCTCACCGGCCAGCACAGCAGACCAGCTGGCCAAGCTGGCTGACCTGCGTGATCGGGGAGTTATCTCCGCTGAGGACTTCGAGCGCGAGAAGGCCAAGGTCCTGGCAGCCTGACGCGGCTAGTACACGTTGCCAGTACGGGCGCCGGCCGCTGTTGCGCTTCATCCGGCCGAGTCGGAACTGGCTGCGGCGGGTACTTGCCGTGGGACGGGTACTTGCCTGGGAGGGATCATGACTGATCGACCCGGTCGGCCGGCATCCTCGGAGCGGTCGTCTACGCGCCTGTGGCGGCAGGCAACGCCAGGGTTCCGGGCCCAAAAGGAGTCACGCCATACGTCGGCGGCGCAAGAAAGGGCTGAGGCTGCGCGCCGCACCGCGGCTGGGTGGGATCAGATCAGCTCGAGCTGCCGGGCCCGGCGGACCGCCTCACCGCGGTGGGTGGCCGCTAGCTTGCGGTAGATGCTCTTGAGATGTGCCTTGACCGTGTTGATGGAAATGTACATCTCGCTGGCGACCTCGGCGGTGTTCAGCATGCCTGACACGTGGCGCAGCACCTCCCGCTCGCGTTCGGTGAGCGTCTCGACCGCCAGGACCGTGTCTTTGACGGAGGCCCCTGGCGCGGCCCGGGGCTGATCGTGGCCCGGGACCGATGCGAACAGATGCTGGTGGATGCGGGCCAGTTCAGGGTCGCGCCGCAGGACCGGCCCGATCCAGCCACCCTCGATGACGAACGGCAGCTTCAGCTGCTCCCGTTCGGCCAGCCGCAGCGCGCACGCGAGCGATCGGCGCCCCCGCGCGCCGTCACCGCTGTCGTAGCTGAGCCGGGCCTCGGCCAGCGCCGCTTGCATGCGCACTCGGTCGGGCTCCCCGCTGCGGGCGCTCAGCGCGGGTGCGAGCGCGCGCCTTGCGTTGTTGTCATTCCCCGCCGCCAGCCATGCGTGCGCGAGTACGACTGCCGCCTCCGGCGAGCTGTCGCGCCCGGCCTGCTCGGCCGCGGCGACTGCGGCCCCGATGTCGCCCGCCGCCGCGTATGCCCGTGCCTGGAGCAGGGTCAGTCGTTGGTCGAGCCAGCCGGGGACAGCCCACCCGGACCGCGCCCTCGTTATCATCTGCGCGGCCGCTTCGCCGTGTCCCTCAGCCAGTCCACCGCAGGCCGCCAGCAGGAAGGCCACCGCCCCGATCAGCTTGTCCGGGCTGGCGGTCAGGGCGGCGTCCAGCTGCCTGAGCCTGCTGCCCGCCTCACGCAGCTCACCCCGTTCCACGTGCACCCAGGCGAGAGCGGCGAGCGCCGGAGGGTCCGGGTGCGGGGCAGGGGGCCGCTGCTCGTCGACGGCCAGGGCCGCCGTCGCCTGGCCGGCCAGTTTTGCGGCGCGGCGGAGCCGGCCGCGCAGGGCCTCTACGAGCGCGAGATTCCCAAGGCAGCCGGCCCGTTCGTACTCCCCGCCCGATACGGCCGCGGCAGCCACACCGGAATCGAGGATGCGGACCGCCTCGTCCATACGACCCGACCACAGCGCGACGGCCCCGCGGCCGGACAGCACACGCGCCCGGAGGTGCCGGCGCTGGGCCAGCTCGTCCGGCATCCTGCTGATCAGCGCCTCCGCCTGGGAGACGGCTGTCTCCGCCGCCGAGAGGTCCCCGGTACGGCGGGCGGCGGCGAGGCGGATCGTCGCGGCGGCCAGCCGGGCCGCGGCCTCCTGGCCGGAAGGAAGGCGCTCAACCATGCCTTCCGCGGCCTCCACCGCGGCGGCGCAGGACTCAGGTCGGCCAGCGGCCAGCGCGGCCGCGGCGGCGGCCAGGTAGGGCTGCGGCCTGGTCCAGGCACCGCCGTTTGGCATACGCGCGAATTCGCGGGCCAGGGACTGGCCGTCCCGCGGCTCGATGATCTCGCTGATCGCCAGCCCGTCGACGACCAGGCTGGCGGCGAGCTGCCAGTCGCCAGCCTGCCTGGCGTGCCGCACCGCGTCGGTGAGCGGGCCGTTCCGCTCATACCACCGG
>CAVPPJ010000031.1:0-15586 GCA_963707065.1 uncultured Actinomycetes bacterium | reverse complement strand
GTGCGGTTGCGGTTGCTGGCTGTTTTCCTGCCCGTCACGGCCGTGCTGTACGTCGGTGCCGAGGCGCTGGACCCCAGGGGCACCGACCAGGTGGTCACCAGTACGGCCGTGGCGCTCAAGCTGCTGCCCATCGCGGCGGCCCACTCCTCCCAGCTGTATCTGTCGGGTTCGCTGTCGGTGCTGGCGCTCGGCGGCCTGGCGGTGTCGTATGCGGCGATCGCCACACTGGTCACCGGACGCGGCTGGCTAATCGCCACGATTGCCGCGCTTCTGGGCGGCCTGGGTGCTTTCGCCGGGGCCATGCTCAACGTCATCGGCGGGATCAGCCTCGCGGCAGCGGCGTCCGCGCACATGGCCCCGGGCGCGGCCGCCCGGTTCCTGGTGACCAGCTTCGGGTCGGTACCCAGCCAGGTGGTCGAGTACGTCTACTTCGCCAGCGAATACGCCGCCCCGGTCGTCATGGGGGTTGCGCTGTGGCGCAGCCGCGCCGTGCCGCGCTGGCTGGCCGTGCTGTTCACGGCCGGCCTGGAGGTCGCCGAGTCCATGGGCGCCATCGGCCCCAAGGTCGTGCTGTTCATGCTGCCGTTCGCCGTCGCGATGATCCTGCTCGCGGCCCGGATCTGGCGGGGCGCCGCCCGCCGCACCCCGATGACCGGTGCCACGCACGCACCGGCGGCCACAACGTCGCCGGACACCGCAGCCACCGCGCTGCCCAGTACTTCAGGGAGCTGACATGACAACCACCGGCCCGCGCATGAGGCCCATCCGGACCAAGCTGGCCGCCGCCGCGGCCGCCTGCGCCCTGCTCACCACGGCCGCGATGGCATCAGCCGGCGCCGCCAGCGCGTCGGCTGCCCTGCCGCGCACAAGCAGTGTCGCGCTGCGGGCCGCGCTGCACCGTGACCTCAGCCGCTACCTGACCGCACGGCGCAGCGCCGAGCACATCTCCGCCGTCTCGCTGCGGGTGACCTTCCCCGGCAGCAGGCCGGCCATCAGCCTGGCCACGGGCACCACTCGCTACGACGGCGGCCCGCCGGTACCGGCCAGTGCGCTGTGGCAGATCGGCAGCAACACCAAGGCCTTCACCGCGGTGATCATGCTCCAGCTCGAAGCCGAAGGCAAGCTGTCCATCAGCGACCCGATCGGGAAATGGCTGCCGCAGTACCCGGCCTGGCGCCACATCACCATCCGCCAGCTGCTCGACATGACCAGCCGCATCCCCGACTACATCTACCAGCCCGCCTTCATCGCGGCGTTCGCGGCGAATCAGCGCACCCGCTTCACCGCCGCCCGGCTGGTCTCCTACGCCGCCGATCTGCCCCTGGGCCCCGCCGGATGGCACTACACCAACACCGATTACATCCTCGCGCAGATGATCATCCAGAAGGTCACCCGCGGCTCCTACGCCGACCAGCTCACCAGGCGCATCATCACCCCGCTGCGGCTGCGCACCACCTGCCTGGCGCCCTACACCTGCCCCGCCTCCGACGCCAGGCGGATGCCGGCCGGGTACTTCGACCTCGCCGGCGCCCCGCCGTCGCTGATCGGCAAACCCATGCCCCGCCTCGCCCTGACCTGGGCGCAGGCCACCGGCGGAATCGTCAGCTCTCTGGCCGACATGACCACCTGGGATCGCGCCCTCTACACCGGACGGCTCCTGCCGCCCCGCCAGCAGCACCAGCTCGAGTCCCTGGTATCCGAAGCCACCGGCAAGCCCATCCGCCGCACCACCGCCGCCGACCCGGCCGGCTACGGGCTCGGCGTCCATCAGGTATTCAACCCCCAGACCGGCATCTTCTGGGCCTACGAAGGCCAGGCCTTCGGCGCCCGGGTCATCCACTACTACTTCCCCCGCACCGGCTTGCTCATCGCCGTCGCCGCCAACAGCTCAGCCAGCAACGACGACCTGGCCGACCTGGCCGGAGCGGTCTACGAGACCCTGCAGAAAGCAGGCACAGCACACACCCGCTGACCCAACGCGTAACGACGTGGATACCGGCCAGGCCACCAGAGCTGGCCGGTATCCGCGGCTGCAGCGCGAACGATGATCTACCTCCAGGGTGCCGCGAGCCGTCCCGGCATCAATTCCATGCGCCGTGGCCGGGCGCGACGTTCAGCAGCGCGGCACAAGGGCTGACACCTCACTCCAGGTGGGTGATTCGTCAGCAGGCAGAGATCAGAGAAGGTTGATGATGGGGCACGTGCCCAACGTGCTCGGCTGGCATCGACAGTAGTGCGCCCCCACTCCCTGCGGTCGGTGGCATGGAGGACAGATGGGCTGGAGATCGAAGCGGTGGATTGCTGTTGCCGTGGCCGCAGCGTGTGCAGTGCTCCCCGACGCGCAGCCGGACACCCTGCTGCTGCTGGGGAAAGGCCTCACCGGTGCGGTGTCGTCGTTCACCGCCATGTTCTCTCCCTGGGCTGACAGCCCGGGCGGGACTGGCTGAGCGATGCGCTGGCGGTTTGTCGCACGCAGGCTGGTGATACTGCTGGCCAGCCTGCTGGTCGCGAGTTTCGTCATCTTCGCGGCGCTGTACCTCGCCCCGGGGGATCCCATCGCCGCGCTGTCCGGCGGGCGGTCTTTGCCGCCGGCCAGCGTCCACGTGCTGGAGCAG
Source organism: uncultured Actinomycetes bacterium (assembly GCA_963707065.1). Classification (GTDB taxonomy): domain Bacteria; phylum Actinomycetota; class Actinomycetes; order Streptosporangiales; family Streptosporangiaceae; genus Palsa-506. The sequence continues at coordinate 12,971 of CAVPPJ010000031.1, read as the reverse complement.
CGCTACCACCTGAACCAGCCGTTCCTCGCCCAGTACCGGTACTGGCTCGACAACGCCCTGCATGGGAACCTGGGGATCTCGATCATGTTGCGAGAGAACGTGTCCACGCTGATCGCGTCGCGGATCTGGACCACCGCCGGGCTGGTCCTCTACGCATCCTTGATCATCGTGGTAGTGGGGGTTGTCCTCGGGATCGTGTCCGGTCTTCGGCGGGGAGGATTCGACACCAGCACGCTCGTGGTGACCGCGGTCTCGGCGGCCATCCCCGCGTTCGTCGCCGCCATCGCGCTGATCTTGCTGTTCGCGGTGAAGCTCGGCTGGTTCCCGGCGCTTGGGAACGGGACCAGCTTTCTGAGCAACGTCAGGCACTTCACGCTGCCGGCCATTGCCCTGGCCACGGCGTCGGTGGCCATCGTGGCCAGGGTAACCCGGGCCTCGGTCCGGGCCGAGAGTGACCGTGAGCACGTCCAGACCGCTATCAGCCGCGGCATCCCGGCCCGCTATGTGATCTGGCGGCACATCGTCCGTAACGCCGCCATCCCCATCACCACGATCACCGGGATCACCATCGCCTCGCTGATCGCGGTCGCCGCGGTGGTCGAGGTCGCGTTCAGCCTGAATGGCCTCGGCGCCTACCTGGTCCAGGCGGCGGAGTCCAAGGACATCGCGGTGGTGCAGGGCATTTCGCTCGTCCTGGTCACCGCGTTCGTCGTGGTCAACATGCTGGTGGATGTGTTGTACGCGGTGCTTGACCCGCGGGTGACGCTGGGAAGCCCGCCCCGGTGAGCGCCGTTCCCCTGGCCGGTGAGTCCTCCCCGCCCAGCCGGGCCCTGGCCCGGCTACGCGCCACCGGCCCGGCTGGCATCGCCTCGGCGATCGTGCTCGCGGTTGCCACCTTCGCGGCCTTGTTTGGCCCGCTGCTCGCCCCCTACGATCCCAGCCTGCCGGACCTGTCGCTGGCCTGGGCCGGCCCGGTGGGCGGCCATCTGCTTGGGTACGACTTCGAGGGCCGCGACGTGGCATCCCGGCTGCTGGCCGGTGCGCAGACCTCGATGCTCGGGCCAGTGGCTGTCGTCGCGATCAGCGTGCCCGTGGGCACGCTGATCGCGGTCACCGCCGCCTGGCGGCGCGGCGCGAGTGACGCGGCGATCTCCTCTGGCCTCAACATCCTGTTCGCGTTCCCCGGCATCCTGCTCGCGCTGCTCGCGACCGCCGTCTTCGGCGCAGGGCTGCCCGCGGCGGTGCTCGCCCTGTCCATTGCCTACCTGCCCTACGTCACCAGCGTCCTGCGCGGTGCGGCGCTCAGGGAACGAAACCAGCCCTACGCCGCGGCGCTGGAGGTGCAGGGGTCCTCGGCCACCTCGATCTGCCTGCGGCATCTGATCCCGAACATCGCGCCGCTGATCCTGGCCCAGGCGACGATCTTGTTCGGCTACGCTATGGTCGATCTGGCAGCCATCTCGTTCCTGGGCCTGGGGGTACAGCCGCCGACCGCCAACTGGGGCGTGATGATCTCGGAAAACCAGGCGGGCATCCTGCAGGGCTATCCGCAGCCCGCCCTCGCCGCGAGCGTGTGCATCGTGGCCGTGGTGATCGCGGTCAACGTACTGGGCGAGCGACTGTTCGACCAGGCCCAGGCGGCACGCGGATGAGCGGCCTGGACGTTGCCGGCGCTACGCGGGCTCCCCGGAGCGCGCCCAGCACACCGCTGCTCGAGGTGGCGGCGCTGAGCGTAATGCTGAATGTGAATGGCGCCCAGCGGGCAGTGCTCCGCGACGTCTCGCTTACGGTGCGATCCGGCGAAGCCGTCGGCCTGGTGGGTGAGTCCGGGGCCGGAAAGTCCATGGCCGCCCGGGCGATCGACCGCCTGCTGCCGCGCGGGGCCGAGGTGCAGGGCTCGATCCGGTTCGACGGCACTGAGGTCAGCGAGCTCACCGGCACGGACCTGCGGCGGTACCGAGCCCAGGTGGCGATGATCTTCCAGGATCCGCGGGCCCACATCAACCCGGTCCGGCGCCTCGGTGACTTCATGACCGAGGCGCTGCGCACCAGCTTCGGGGTACCGGCAGCACAGGCGCGGGACCGCGCCGTGGACATGCTCGGCCAGGTCGGCATCGCGGACGGGGCGCAGCGGCTGCGGCAGTACCCGCACCAGATGTCCGGCGGGATCCTGCAACGGGTCATGATCGCCGCCGCGCTGCTCACCAAGCCTCGCCTGCTGCTGGCCGACGAGCCGACCACCGCACTCGACGTGGTGACTCAGGCCGAGGTCATAGCCATCCTCGACGACCTTCGCCGCGAGTTCGGGCTGGCGATGCTGTTCATTACCCACGACCTGGACCTGGCGGCCGCCATCTGCGACCGCACGATCGTGATGTACGCCGGGCAGGTCGTCGAGGTCAGCGCCTCCGCCACGCTGCACAGCGACCCGCTGCATCCCTACACCGCCGCGCTCGCCGCGGCCCGCCCGGACATTACCCAGTCGGCGCACCGGCTGCCCGCTATCCCCGGCAGCCCGCTGTCGGCCTTCGAGGCACCATCGGCAGAGTGTGCTTTCGCGCCCCGCTGTGCGCACGCCAGGAACCTCTGCCGCGCCGCCATGCCCGATCTGGCCGAACTCGACGGCGCGTTGTCCCGCTGCGCCCGGGCGCGCGAGCTACGCGGGCTCCTTGGGGCGGTGCCCGATGCCTGAGGCCAGCGCGCCGGTCCTTGAGGCGGTCCGGCTGCGCAAACAGTTCGGCGGCCTCGTCGCAGTCGATGACGTCTCGTTCCGTCTCCCGCCCGGCCGCTCGCTCGCGATCGTCGGAGAATCGGGTGCCGGGAAGACCACGATCGCGCGGATGCTGGTCGGCCTGGAGCAGGCCACCAGCGGGTTCATCACCGCCTGCGGCCACGATCGGTCCCGGCCGGCCCGCTCCGCCCGTGACCGGCGTCGCCGGGGCCGCGAGGTCCAGATCGTGTTCCAGGATCCCTACACCAGCCTCGACCCGCGGCAAAGCGCCGAGTCCGCCGTTGACGAGGTGCTGCGGCTGCACCACGGGTGGCCCGCCGGCCGCAGGCGGGCGCGGGTTGCCGAGCTCATGGACCTGGCCGGCCTGGATTCGCGCCAGTCCCGGGCACTGCCCCGCTCGCTGTCCGGCGGCCAGCGGCAGCGCGTCGCCATCGCCCGTGCGCTCGCGGCACGGCCCGCAATCCTGATCCTGGACGAATCCGTCGCCGCCCTCGACATGTCCATCCAGGCCCAGGTGCTGAACCTGCTCGCCGACATCCGCGACGAGAGCCACGTCTCCTACATCCTCATCAGCCATGACCTGGCGGTCGTGCGCCAGCTCGCCGACGAAACGATCGTGCTGCGCCGTGGGACGGTGGTCGAACGCGGCCCCACCGGCCAGGTGCTCGACAATCCCGGGCACCCATACACCCGGCAACTGCGCGCCAGTGTCCCCCGGCCAGGCTGGAAACCGAAGCGACTGGGGTTTCACCCCGACGGGGGATGAAACTCGCCTCGGCGCACACCGCGGGCCGGACACCACCGATTACAAGCCGTCTCCCAAGTTGGCGACAAATTTGATGGCCGTGATGCTCGGCAGAAACACGTACGCAGCGGCTTTGGTCGTAACGAAGCTCGAGAGACCCGTAACCTCGATCGGCGGGTCTCCATTTGCCTGCGGCATGACGAAAATGCTCTCTGCTGGCTTCTGGGTGCCGATCAGTGGATCTTTCGACTTCGGGTGAAGCCTGACGGCGCCGGCGAATTCGCTGTCATTGGCCCACTGTCGCAGCACGAACTCGTATTGGTTTTCGATATTCGAGCTGATGAAATGAAAGAGCATACCGCGCTCGATTCCATCGTAGGGTTCTCTTGGATCATAGGTCGGGCCGTATGGCAGACCGCGGCGGATGAGCCGATGGGAATTGTTGCTGCCGCCGGGCAGCCCCTGCCCCTGGACTGGTTGATCTCGTGGATTGACGCGGCGTATGTGTGCGCCGACGGGACAGTGGATCCCCTTCGGATCCCCCGAACCATCGGCATCAACATACCCGAAATTGTTCAACTGTTCGGGCGATATTCCTCCGGCGGGGCTATCCGTATCGGGTGACATGGCGAGAGGAACGCCGTTGCGCCATCGCCCGCACATCTTTGCGGCTAGCAGCTCAGGATCGATCTTATTTTTGTTCGACTGCAAGAAGTCTTCAAAGCCAACGACGTCGGTCTCGACCTTCTTGAAGACAGCGAAGCTACCGTTCAGGCCTAGTTGCCGCGGCTCGGGCACCACGTAGTTCTCAGCGTCTTCCCGCAACACGAAGAGCCATGGATCGCACGGCCGCTGGTGATCGGGTCGATACTCTTCCGGACCGCCGCGAATGGTGGGCGTAGTGATTCCATCGGTATATCCGAAGTGAACTTTGGAGGTAGGCACGGGTTGGCCGTCTTGCATCTCAATTAGCGCTGTCCCGTCTTGCCGCCAGATTTCCCGAAAGGCGTTTCCTTCGGCAAACCAGGCGCGCAAAGTGTCGCTGTAGCGGTTCAGCGCTTCCGGGCTGAGCGCGTGCAGCGTCACCAGGACGTGATCGTGCCCTTTTCCAAAACCGGCAATCCAGTTCACGGGCGAGCTTGGCCCGGTTTCTCCGACAGACTCCGCTCGTTGCGCGGCTCCTTCGATGAACGCACCAAATGACTTGAACGACAGCGTTGGGACGCGTTCCTCCAGCTCGAGCGCCACCAGTCCGGGCCACGTGACACCGATGTTGAGGCAATAGTCTGGCTTGCGACGCGGGACGGCCACGGGATCGTCTCCCGGTCCGGGCGCGAACCCCACGTGCCAGTCCTCGGCAGTGGTGATTTGCGGGACGTCGGATTCGTCACCGCTCACGAGCCGTCCGAGTTGCCTGCGCGCTTGTGCCGGAGTTCCTACCGTCAACAAGAAATGCCGCACCATCGGCATCCTGTAACCGCGGAGAACGAACCCCTGAATGTCAGCGAGGTCGAGCGCCGACTCCTTCGCCGTCGCCGAACCGCCATCGGTCCCCAACGGCTCATGCCGCCTCCGACCAAGCAACCGGCGAAGACCCCCCGGGCCCTTCATCGCCGGCGCTCCTGGTGAGTTGCACTCCCTGGCCAGCGCCCCACTCGGAGTTTATTACGGCTCGTGACCATGCGAAGCTAATCCTATCCAGCGGTGGCCGGTGGTGACTTGCGATCGGCCAGGAGGGCTTGGATGTCTTGCACCGAGAGACCTGGATAGGCGCTGTAAAACCCGATGGCCGGATAGTTGTTGTCGAGTCCCCACTGATAGAACGCCTCAGCGTTCTTTGCCACCGGGGTTGGCGCCCCGCCAACGACACGTGGAAAGAGCGCATCGAAGACGAAGGAGGTCTTGTCTGCAAAGTCCTGGAAGTACTTCTCCATATCGCCGTCGAAGACCGTAAAGAACCCTATGTGATTGTGCTCAAAGGGCACCCAGTGAGCGACATGCAGCGTCCCGATGGAATCCGACGCTTTGTGTCCCTTGTCCCCTACCAGGGCCCCGGCGACCAGCTTCAGGGCAAAGGACTGCACACGTGACTTGAAGGACATGTATGTCATCAAGGTGCCCTGCGAGGTATTACCCGTAAAGCCCGCCGAACGCGCGCATGCCTTGATGTCCTGAACCGAGGCGTCCTCATAAGCAAAGTACGTGTCAAGAGGCTCGCGGACATGCCGCTTCAACCATTTGGCGACCGCCTCAGGGTTATCAGCCACGGGCATGGGCGGAGGGTTGTCCACGTATGTGAAGATGGCGTCAAACACCGGCCCGGCACTTTCCACGAGCCGCTCAATGTGCTCGTCGGTCTCGCCGTCGATGTCCGAAAGGAAGAGAAGCTTCTCGTCTCCCTCGACCATGAACCGGGAGAAATGCACCGTACCGAGATCGTCCTGCGCTGTCGCGAGATCGGGCATCAGCGGGGGCAGCTCCTCGGGTAGCGCCTTGGCGATGGCAGGACCCTTGATCGGGAAGTCAACGACCAGATGGCTCTGGCTCATGGCGTTCTCCTTGTCGAGGTAGGTTGCGACGGCCGGGGGCGTAAGGCCGCCCAGTCGTCAGCATGCAGGTGGAAAGATGGGTATCCCCCGAACCGGCTGTAGGAGGAGCCGGGTAAACGGAGTAGTTCCCCGGCTCCCGGTGCTATGCATTGATGCCGTGCGCCACGTGCCCGTGGTGGGCCGATTCGTGCAGCGCCTGCTCGTCCGCTTGGGTCAGGTGCGGCTTGATGTCGAAGGTGACCTTCTTGATGACTCCGGTGAACGCGAACGGTGCCCGGTTCGCGTAGCCGCGGTCGACCACGCCGCCGTTATCGCGGCCGATGTCCATGCCCGCGTAGGCGGAGAACCGGATCGGGACGCTGTGGTCCATCCGGCCCTTGCCGATTTCGTTTCCGTTGGCGAACAGGCGGATGTCCCCGCCGGTGGCTAGTTCGGGCCCGTCGGCGTGGAATTCCAGGCGGACGTTGACCTCGCCGGTGGGCAGGGTGATGTCGGATTGCTGCTGGTAGACCTGCACGCCCATCATCGAGTAGGTGTGCCTGAGCATGCCGTCCTGGACGAACAGTGAGAAGCCGCCCAGGTGGTCGGCCTCGGCCACGATCACGCCCTCGGCGCCCCCGTCAGGTATTACCAGGTCGGCCGAGATGGTGTAGGAGTGGTTGTAGATCCGGGGGATCATGCCCGAGGCGATGTTCTGCACGTCCCCGTAGTAGGCGTAGGTCGTCTGGGCGGGAAGCGGCGGGAGCAGCCCGAAATAAACGCTTATGCCGCCGAGCAGCGGGAGGACCTTGTATTTCTCGGCCTCGGCCCAGAACAGGTCCTGCAGTTCCTTGACTTTCTCGGGGTGCTGCGCCGCGATGTTGTCTGCCTGGCTGAAGTCGTCAGGCAGGTAATAGAGCTCCACCGGGTCGTCGTCCGGCTGCCACACTCCGGGTGCGAGCTTTCTCATCGCGTCCGGGGTGAGGTCCCACGGGATCCGCGCCACCCCCTGGGCCAGCCACCAGCCGTCCTTGTACATCGCCCGGTAACCGGCGATCTCGAAGTACTGCTGGGTGTGGCGCTCCTCGCCGCCCGGGTCGGCGAAGGTGTGCAGGAAGCTGGTGCCGTGCATCGGCTCCTGGGCGATCCCCTCGACGTGGGTAGGCTGCGGCAGGCCCGCCAGGTCGAGAATGGTCGGGCCGATGTCGATGCAATGGGTGAACTGGCTGCGCAACCCGCCCCGGTCCATGATCAGCCGGGGATAGCGGATGGCCATGCCCTGCCGGGTGCCGCCCAGATGGGAGGCGACCTGCTTGCCCCACTGGAACGGGCAGTTCCCGGCCCACGCCCACGCCGCGGCGTAGTGCGGGGCGACCAGATCGGTGCCCCACACCTCCAGCCCGCCGTACAGATTGATCAGCGCGAGCTGTTGCTCGGGGGTCAGCGGGATGCCGTTCTGCATCGTCAGTTCGTTGAACGAGCCGGTGATCGCGCCCTCCATACTGGCGCCGTTGTCGCCGTAGATGTAGATCACCAGCGTGTTGTCCAGCTCGCCCATCTCCTCCACCGCGGTGATCACCCGGCCCGCGTTCCAGTCGGCGTTCTCGCAATACCCCGCGTACACCTCCATCTGCCGTGCGTACAGGGCCTTCTGGTCCTCCGGCAGCGAATCCCAGGCGGGGAACGCCTCGTTGCGCGGGGTCAGCTTCGCATCCGCCGGGATCACACCTAGCTGCTTTTGCCGCGCGAACGTCTGTTCCCGGTAGGCGTCCCAGCCGCTGTCGAACTTCCCCTTGTACTTGGCGGCCCACTCCTCCGGCACGTGGTGCGGGGCGTGCGCGCACCCAGTGGAGAAGTACACGAACCACGGTTTGGCCTGGTCCTGGGCGCGGACCGCGTGCAGCCACTCGATCGTCTTGTCGGCCATGTCGTCGGGGAAGTAGTACTTCTTACCGTCCTTGCCTTGCGGCACCCCGATCGTCTTGTTGTTCTCGGTAATGACCGGGTCCCACTGGCCGGTCTCACCGCCCAGGAAGCCCCAGAAATAGTCGAACCCCCACCCGTTCGGCCACCGGCTGAACGGGCCCGCCGCGCCCTGCTGCCCATCAGGTGTCAGGTGCCACTTGCCGAACGCGGCCGTGCTGTACCCGTTCATCTGCAGCACTTTCGGGAACGGCGCGCTGTCCTCCGGAACGAATGCCGTATACCCGGGGAAACCGGAGGACAGCTCGCCGATCGAGCCGAAGCCGACCGCGTGGTGGTTGCGGCCGGTCAGCAGCGCCGCCCGGGTCGGCGAGCACAGCGCCGTCACATGGAACCGGTTGAACCGGGCACCCTCCTCAGCGACTCGGGTCATGGCGGGCGCGGCGATCGGGCCGCCGAATGTACTCGGCTGGCCAAAACCCGCATCATCGATCAGCACCAGCAGCACATTCGGCGCCCCCTCAGGCGGCGCCACATGGCCGAGCAGGCCCCAGTCCGGCCGCGAACCCTGCAGCGTCCGGTTCACCACCCCAGCGAAATTCGGGTCCGCGATCGGCAGCCTGGTTCGGTCGATCCGGTTATCAGCCATGATGCACCTGCCATCTCATACGTCTGCTTCGGCCAGCGCACGCGCGGGACCCAGACCCCCGAAACATATGGCGCAGGCCTGGGCCCGGGCATCACCCGTTCGGAGTAACTCACGACCCTCCCTCCCAGCAGTCACGGCGTGCCCGAAGAACTGCTGACAGCGCACCCCGGCCATGGACACATGGTCATGGCGCCCGCCCACACCTGGCCAGTTTGGGTTGCAGCTCACCACCGTGCGACGCCGTCCAAGTACGACCGGTCAAACATTGGTCCAGCCTGAGCCGATCCGAACGACCACGACCGGATCTGTTCATGCGGCACGCGACCGGGCGGAGAAGGCAGAAGTTACCCGGTACAGGTGAGCCGCCGCCCGCGGTGGGCCGGGAAAATGGCCCGATGGCAACGCCAGCGGACCGCCCGGCCCCGGCCTCACCGGACGTACCGGGCACACCTGACCCCATGGCCCTGCTGCGCAGCCGCAGTTACCTGCGGCTGCTGGTCCTGGCCGCCATCCTCGGCGCGCCGATCTCCGCAGTCGCCTACGGCTTCCTGGCCCTCGTCAGCTACCTGCAGAAGGAGATCTTCACCCACCTTCCGCACGGGCTCGGTTACAGCACCGCGCCGGTGTGGTGGCCGCTGCCAGTGCTGGCGGTGGGCGGTGTCCTGGCCGGCTTCGCGATCCGGTACCTGCCGGGGAGGGGCGGTCCCTCACCGGCCCCAGCTTTCGCCCTGCATGCCCCGCCGGCCCCAATCCAGCTTCCCGGCCTCATCCTGGCGGCGCTGGCGGCGCTGGTCTTCGGCGCCGTGCTCGGCCCAGAAATGCCGCTGATCGCGCTCGGCGGTGGGCTGGCCGTCCTGGCCACCCGGCTGTCCCGGCGGCCGGTGCCGGACCAGGCGGCCAGGGTGCTGGGTGCCACCGGCAGTTTCGCGGCCGTTAGCACGCTGCTCGGATCGCCCCTCACCGGCGCGTTCCTGCTGATGGAGGCGTCCGGGCTGGGCGGGCCGCTGCTGGGGCTGGTGCTGGTGCCGGGCCTGCTGGCGTCGGGAATCGGCGCACTGATCTTCATCGGCCTGGACAGCCTGACCGGGCTGGGCACCTTCTCGCTGGCCATCCCCAGCCTGCCCTACTTTGCCCATCCCGACCTGGCCGAGTTCGGCTGGGCGGTCGCGATCGGGCTGGCCGCCGCCCTGATCGGCCCGGCCATCCGGCGGCTGGCGCTGTCCCTGCAAACGTATGTAGACAAGTGGACCATGCTCGCCGTGCCGCTGGCCGGGGTGGTAATCGCCGTGCTCGCGATCATCTACGCCGAGGCGACCGGCAAGCCAACATCCGACGTGCTGTTCTCCGGGCAGGATGACATCGGGCCGCTGATCCACCACGCCGCTAGCTACACGGTGGGCGCACTGCTACTGCTGATCGTGTGCAAGGGGCTCGCCTACGGCGTGTCGCTGAGCAGCTTCCGGGGTGGGCCCATCTTCCCGGCTATGTTCATCGGCGCAGCGGGCGGCATCGCGCTGTCACACCTGCCCGGGCTGCCACTGGTGCCAGCGGTGGCCATGGGCATAGGCGCGATGACGGTGGTGATGCTGACCCTTCCGCTGACCTCGGTCCTGCTGGCCACCCTCCTGCTCGCCTCCGACGGCCTCGCCGTTATGCCGGTGGTGATTGTGGCCGTGGTCGTTGCCTACGTGGCCGCGGCCAGGATCACACCGGCGGAGACCACCGGATCGGCAGCCCGGGAGCGGCAGGCCACCACCGCGGGGTCAGACAGTGATGTGGTGTCTCGATGATGGACGAGACATTGATCACCGCGGCGGGTGTGATCGACACCTTCCTGGTGCTGCTGATCGGCATCGGGCCCAAGCTGGCGCTTGTCCCGTTCGTGGAGATCACGGCGTCGCTTGACGCGGCGACTAAGCGGCGGGTGCAGCGCCAGATGATGGTCACCGCGGCAACGGTGGCCCTGATACTCATGGTGCTTGGCGAGCTGTTGCGCGCGTTACTGCACTTCACGGTCGGATCCTTGTCGATCGCAGGTGGCGTGATCTTGTTCGTGCTGGCGGTGTGGATGGTGCTCGGGCAGTCTGGAGACGACCGCCTCACCGCTGGGAAAGACCCGATGCAGCTCGCGCGATTCCCGCTGGCCGTGCCCTACCTGCTCAATCCGGTCGGGATTGTCGGCCTGATGACGATCTCCGCTGAGGCCGCCTCGGTCAGTGTTTTCGCCGTGGCGATCGCCATCCTCGCGGTCGTCTTGCTGATCGACGTGGCGGTGTTCCGCTGGGCGAACGGGGTCAGTGCCAAGCTCGACGAAAGCCGCATGCTGGTCACCGAGAAGGTCTTCGGCTTCCTGATCGCCGCGATCGGTGTCCAGCTTGTCCTCGACGGCTTGGCCTCGGTCGGGGTCATCACGGCCGTCGCGCACTGAACCGCACAGGCCGCGGCTAGGGTGATCTGTCTGGGAAGGTCAGGACGGTCTTAATGTCATCGGGCTGGCGGGTGTAGGCATCGGCCCACTGGCCGATGGGCACCTGGCGGGTGATGAGGATGCCGGGGAAGGGATGAGGATGCCGGGGAAGGTCTGTGATGATGGCAGGTCAGCTCAGGCCTATCAGCCCGCTAACGGCCAGGTAGGCGCCCAGGATCAGGGCGGTGTAGGCCATCAGCTGGCGGGCGTGGCCCAGCAGCCAGTTCTGCGCCTTCTTCAGCGCCGCCTTGGTGGCTTCGGGCCGCAGCTCCAGGAACGCGAACGGGATGATGATCAGCAAGAACTCGATGAGGACGAACAGGATGACGCCGAGGACTTGGTTGGCAGTGGAGGATTTGCTGGTGACCAAGATGTGCAGCCCACTGAGGTAGGCGGCGCCCGGAATGCCGCACAGCGCGCCGACTACCATGGCCAGCCCGAGGCGGGGCTCGGCCAGCACTCGCTGCGCCCAGCCGTCCTTCTTCTCCTCCGGCTTCTGCGGGAGCGCATCCCCCGCCGGGGCGGGTGCCTTGCGCCGGCCGTGTAGGCGGCCTGTGGCGACCAGCGCGCCGGCGGCGAGCAGGAGCAGGCCGATGGCGAGGTCGACGCCTGCGCTCACCGTTTTCTGGGAGCTGATGGCGTCGGCTTGGAAGACCAGCACGTCCAGCAGGCCGATGGCCAGGGCCACGGTCAGGCCGCCAAGCAGGACGCACAAAAACATCGGCCGCGGGCGCCGGTTCTCGATCAGCAGCAGGTCGATGGCCAGCAGCTTGGGGTTCAGCGCCGCGGTGAACGCGAGCGCGAAGAACTGGGCGTTCATCGCCGGTTAGCCAGCATTCGTCGCGCGTCGCGCGTGGCCGGCGCGTACGATCCGGGCCGGGTGCCGCCGCAGAACCACTGCCCAGCCGTGTCTGGGCTGATCACGGGTCGCCAAGCCGCCCTGCTTTGCACTGGGTACCTCCCGGAGTTGCGCCGCATGCGGGCCCGCCGCCGGGCCGTTGACCCTGCCCGGGTACGGAACTTGCTGGTCAAAGCCAAACACTGGCCGCAGCATGCCGCATCACCCAAAGGGGTAAGGTTCCGGTTTCTCTGCGGGCGTGCAGATGTCGACGTGACCAGCTGGGAGCCGTCAGAGATCGCCGGGTTTCTTCCAGCGACTGCGATGCCGTACCCGAGCGGTCGCCACATCATGAGCGGCGACGATCCCGCCCAGCTCGGCTACGGGCGCGATCGCCAGCGGCACGTCCAGGTGGCCTGAGGTCATTTACTTTATCCATTCTGGGTGATGCCGACGATCCGCTCATGGAGGGACGCTGAGCCTGCGTGAGGCGCGGGAGTCCCCGTCTGCCCGACCGGCAATTCCCTGGCATGAAGGAGGAGGAAATGTCACTGGCCGCTTCGTCGTCCTATCCACTGCTGAATCTTTTCTGGTCGATGTTCATTTTCTTTCTGTGGGTAATCTGGATCTGGATCCTGATCTGGGTGTTCATCGACATCTTCCGGAGTCGGGACCTGTCCGGCTGGGCCAAAGCGCTGTGGTTCTTGTTCGTGCTGTTCATCCCGCTCATTGGCGTGCTGGTGTATCTGATCGCCCGCGGCGGCTCGATGCAGGAGCGGGCCGCGCAGCAGGCTCAGCAGCAGGACGCGGATTACCGCAGCTACGTCCAGGAAGCCGCGGCGAGCTCACCGGCCAGCACAGCAGACCAGCTGGCCAAGCTGGCTGACCTGCGTGATCGGGGAGTTATCTCGGCTGAGGACTTCGAGCGTGAGAAGGCCAAGGTCCTGGCAGCCTGACGCGGCTAGTACACGTTGCCAGTACGGGCGCCGGCCGCTGTTGCGCTTCATCCGGCCGACGGAACGGCTGCGGCGGGTACTTGCCTGGGACGGGTACTTGCCTGGGAGGGATCGCTGATCGACCCGGTCGGCGG
>CAVPPJ010000030.1:0-9765 GCA_963707065.1 uncultured Actinomycetes bacterium | reverse complement strand
GTTTCAAGCATTGCTCCGGGATCTCCAGAGGATATTGAGGAGATAGGCCCGAGGGTCGCAGATTGTGTGGGCCGCTGGTGAGGCGGCCCACACAGCATTCAGCGGCAAGTTCGACGCGTCTCTACCCCCGTCTGCCTGATAGGAGCCGAGGTCTTGCCGGGGAAGCTCGCGGTCAAGGGCGGCGCGCAGCGCCGTGCCGACCTGGCGGCAGTGCCCCGCCCGTAGGCTTCTCAGCCGGAAGGGCGGGGCTGGCTGTCGCCCCGCCGTCGGGCAGTAGCCCCGTCGACCCCCGCCCGGCTCCCGGCGCTCGTTCCTCTCGCTGGTTGACGCATCCCCCTCCGCGATGACATCGCGTTTCCCGCGCCTGCTCGTGGCCGGGCCTCAGCCCGGCTGGCACGCCCGGAGGGCGTGCCCTTGACGTGCATCCTTGGGTGGCTATGCAGGTCCTGCGGCACAGCCAGATCGCGATGACGATGGAGATATACAGCGAGGTACCGACAGCCCAAGACCCGAAGTGCACTTAAGCGGCTGGGCAAGAAGCTCGATGGCTAGGGTTGCTGTACTTCCGTGCTGTACGGGTGCCAAAATCGACTGGCTAAATATTCGAAATTGGCTACAGACCTGGGTGGAGCTGAGGGGATTCGAACCCCTGACCCCCTCGATGCGAACGAGGTGCGCTACCGGACTGCGCTACAGCCCCAAGACCGGCAGCCAGCGTAGCAAACAATCAGCAGCAGGCTGGCCGGTCGGTCTGCTGCGCCGAGCCGCCGATCCGGTGGCAGTCCTGCGTCAGTCGCCGATCGCGCGCACGGCGGCGTCGGCGTACTGGTCGTAGAGCTGGTCGCCGACCCGGTCGGAGATGTCGATGATCTCGGCTATCGGCTCCGGGCCGAGGGCGGCCATGGCCTCATCGCGAACGCGCTGGCGGGCGTCGAGGCGCGCCTCCCTGGCCGCATACGCGGCATCGGCCTCCCCTCCTACCCCCACCCATCCTCATCCAACCGCTGGCGGGCGTCGAGGCGCGCCTCCCTGGCCGCATACGCGGCTCGCCTCAGCCTGCCGCCGTGCCGTGTCGGCATCGGCGCGGGCAGCCACGCGCAGCAGCAAGACGAAGACCCCGAGCATCGCCACCGGGGGACCAATGATCCACAGGGGGGCGATCCTTCTTGCCGCCAGCGCCACGGCGACGACAATGAGGGCCACCAGCATGGTCAGCATCCGCCGCCGTGCCCGCAGCGCGCTCGCCCTGGTAACCACCGGGCGGGGCCGGTCCGGCCTGCGGAACGGGTGCCAGCCGGGTCCCTCGGACCACAGCGGCCGCCCGCGCAGCGACAGCCGGTGCTCGCCCCCGCCGTCCGGGTCGGCCGTCCCACTGTCATCGCTGCGGTCGGCCGCGGCATCAGCGGGCACCGCACGATCATCAGGCACCGCGCGATCATCAAGAACCGCGCTGTACCCGACGGTCGTGCCGTACTCAACGGCCGTGCCGTCCTCGACGGCCGAACCGTACAGGGCGGCGGCACCGTACTCACGCACGGTGCCGTCCGCGCGCGTCTCGGTGTACTCGACGGTCTCGCTGTACTCGACGGCCGCGTCATACTCAGGCACCGGGGCGTCCCCGGCGGCGGTCAGGGTTTCCGGCTGGCCGGGGGAGTTCTCGGCCGGGCCGGATGCGTCGTGCGACCTGCGCACCCACCGGGGCACGAGGACCACCGCCCAGATCGCGACGATCGCCAGGTAGAGAAGCGCACTGCTCACGGTGTCCTCCCGCGAGCGCGCGGCGCCTTCCGGGCAGCTCGGCAACGCCCATCCGCCGGGGCTTCCGCTGGCGGGCATGCTGCAAAGCTGGACGTGCTCACGTCACGCACGGTAAGGCCAGGCAGGGGGCGTTGACGAGCATAGGCCCCGGTGTGTCGCCAGATAGCCTCAGCTGGCTCGCGATCGGGCCGCGGACACGGCGCTGCGCCAGCGGGGCAGCAGGCCGTCCGGCACGTCCTCTGCCGTCAGCGCGTAGCACAGGTGATCGCGCCAGGTTCCGTCGATATGCAGGCTCTTGCGCCGGATGCCCTCCTCGCGGAAGCCAAGCTTCTCGACCACCCGCCGGCTGGCCTGGTTCTCCGGCCGGATGGTGGCCTCGACCCGGTGCAGGCCGACCACGAAGAAGCAGTGATCGACGGCCATCGCCAGCGCCGTCGGGACCACGCCCCGGCCGGCCACCCTTTCATCGACCCAGTAGCCGACCTGAGCCGATCGCGCCGATCCCCAGACGATGCTGCCCACGGTCAGCTGCCCGGCGAAGTGCCCGTCGTAATCCACCACCCACGGCAGCGTCAGGCCCTGCTTGGCTTCCCGCCGCATCGTGCGCGCCATGGCCACGTACGGGCCCAGGCTGGTCTGGTACAGCGGGGTCTCCGGGTTGGTGGGCTCCCACGGGCGCAGCCATGCGGCATTCCGCATCCGGGTCTCGCGCCACACGGATGCGTCCTTCACCCGGACCGGCCGCAGGCCGACGGGTGCGTCCAGGAGGCCCGGCTCAGTGAGGGTGGCTGGCCATCCGCGCATGCGTCCCACGAGACCATCATTCCCCTGTCACGTGGCTGAACGCCATTCGGTTATGCAATGAGGGCAAATTGTATTCACCAGGTGACACCGCAGCTGGCCCGGTGGCCGCCCTCATCCGGCCCGCGGGAAGCCCTTAACCGGGCCTGCGGCCGTCCTCACGCCGGGCGCGGATGATCCCCTCCGCGCGCCTGGTCGACCGCGTGCCGCAGGATCGGGGACAGCACCGCCATCCCTTCCCGCACGCCGCCGGTCGACCCGGGCAGGTTCACCACCAGCGTCCGTCCGGCCAGGCCGGCCAGGCCGCGGGACAGCACGGCGGACGGGACCCCGGCGGCGGCGCCGGCGGACCTGATGGCCTCGGCGATGCCGGGGATCTCCCGGTCGATCACCTGGCTGGTCATCTCGGGAGTGAGATCGCCCGGCGTGAGCCCCGTCCCGCCGGTCGTCACCACCACGTCGTAGCCGTCCGCGACGGCCTCGCGCAGCGCCGCCAGCACCGGCTCGCCGTCCGGCACGACCCGCGGGCCGTCCACGTCGTCGCAGCCCGCGGCGGCCAGCAGCGCAGCGAGCACGGGCCCGGAGCGGTCCGGGTAGACGCCGGCCGCGGCGCGGTTCGACACCGTGATGGCCAGCGCCCTGATCATGGCCGGGCCCAGCGGCCCGTCTTGCCGCCGGTCTTCTCCTCGACCCGGACGTCACTGATCACCGCGGCCGGGTCGATGGCCTTGACCATGTCGATCAGGGCCAGCGCGGCGACCGCGACCGCGGTCAGCGCCTCCATCTCGACGCCGGTCCGGTCGGCGGTCCGCGTCGTGGCCACGATCCGCACCCCGTCATCCTGCACCTCAAGATCGACGGTTACCGAGTGCAGCCCGATCGGGTGGCACAGCGGGACGAGGTCCGGCGTCCGCTTCGCGCCCTGGATGCCGGCGATCCTGGCCACCGCGAGCGCGTCGCCCTTCGGCATCCGGCCTTCGCGCAGCGCGGCCACGGCGGCGGCCGACAGCAGCACCCGGCCGGTGGCGCGCGCCGACCGCGCCGTCACGTTCTTGCCGGACACGTCGACCATCCGGGCCTGGCCGGCCGAGTCGAGGTGGCTGAGCCGTTCAGCTATCAAGGCAGATCACCTCCGCTACGTCGCCCGGCTGCATGCCGGTCACCTGTTCCGGCACCACGATCAGCGCGTTCGCCAGCGCGAGTGTCGCCAGCTGATGCGATGCCTGCCCGGACAGCGGCGTGATCTCCGTGCCGTCCGCAGCCAGGACGCCGCGCAGGAACGATCTCTTGTCCCGCGGTGAGCGCAGCGGGGCGGTGAGCACGGCCCGGGCGGTCCGCTGGTGGCCGCCGGCCTTTCCCTGCAGCGCGCGCAGGGCCGGGCGTACGAAGAGCTGAAACGAGACAAACGCGCTGACCGGGTTCCCTGGCAGAGTCAGTATCGGCGTGCTCGCCGTGCCGACCAGGCCGAATCCCTGCGGCATCCCCGGCTGCATCGCCACCTTGCGGAACCTGACCGTGCCCAGCTGCTCCAGCGCGGCCTTCACCACGTCATGCTCACCGCCCATGCTGACGCCCCCGCTGGTCACCAGCAGGTCAGCCCGGCCCGCGGCGTCCTCGATCACGGCCAGGACCTGGCCGGCGTCGTCCGGCACGCTCGGCTGCCGGTAGGCGACGGCGCCGGCCTGGCGGGCGGCCGAGGCCAGCATGAAGCTGTTGGACTCCCAGATACGGCCGCGCGTTATCGGCGTGCCTGGCGCCGCGAGCTCGTTACCGGTGGAGAGCACCGTCACCCTTGGCCGTGGCCTGGCCAGGACTGATGCCCGCCCGGCGGCCGCGAGCAGCCCGAGCTGCGCGGGCCCGAGCCGGATGCCGGCCGCGAGCAGGGCGTCGCCGGGCGCGGCGTCATCGCCGGCCCGCCGGATCGAGTCACCGGCCGTCGCGGCCGCGCCGATCGCCACCTGCGTGGTCCCGCCGTCGGTCAGCTCGACCGGGACGACCGCGTCCGCGCCGGCCGGCAGCGGCGCGCCGGTCATGATCCGCAGGCAGCTGCCGGGGGCGAGCTGATGCTCACGGGTGTCGCCGGCCGCGACCTCCCCGGTCACCGGCAGCGTTACCGGGGCGTCAGCGGTCGCCGCGGCGGTATCCGCGGCGCGGACGGCGTAACCGTCCATGGCGGAGTTGTCGAACGGCGGCAGCGGCCACTGCGCGGTGATGTCCTCGGCGAGTACCCCGCCGTCCGCGTCCGCCAGGCTCAGCTCGCGCGGCGCGAGCGGGCGGACGGCGGCCAGGATCTCGGCCAGGTAAGCGTCGACACTCTGCATGTCGCCGCGGCCTACAGGGTGTCCAGGTAGGCGCGCAGCCAGGGCACGAACTCGCCGGCCACGTCTTCCCGCTGGCAGGCGAACTGGATCATGGTGCGCAGGTAGTCGAGCTTATTGCCGGTGTCATACCGGCGGCCGCGGAAGAGCACGCCGTGCACGCCGTCCCCGGGCATGCCCCGGTCGGCCGTGGCCAGCGTCCGGAGCGCGTCGGTGAGCTGGATCTCGCCGCCCCGGCCCGGCGGCGTCTCGCGCAGCACGCCGAACACGGCCGGGTCGCACACGTAGCGCCCGACCACGATCCAGTTGGACGGCGCCTCGCGCGGATCCGGTTTCTCCACCAGGTCGGTGACCGCGACGATGTCGGGGGAGTCGGTCGGCTTGATCGCCGCGCAGCCGTAGGACGACACCTGGCCGGGCTCGACCTCCATCAGCGCGACGATGCTCCCGCCGTACCGCTGCCTGGCCTCGATCATGCGGCTGAGCAGCGGATCGCGGCGGTCGATGAAGTCATCGCCGAGCAGCACGGCGAAGGGCTCGTTTCCGACGTGATCGGACGCGCAGAGCACGGCATGGCCCAGCCCTTTCGGCGCGTCCTGGCGGACGTAATGCATTTTCGCGAGGCTGGCCGGCGCCCGGACCCGGGCCAGCCCGGCCGTGTCGCCCTTGGCCGTCAGCGCGTCCTCGAGCTCGCTGGCAGTGTCGAAGTGATCCTCGATGGCGGACTTGCCGCGGCGGGTGACCATGAGCACATCGCGCAGCCCGGCGGCGACGGCCTCTTCCACCACCAGCTGGATCGCCGGGGTGTCGATGACTGGCAGCATCTCCTTGGGGACGGCCTTCGCGGCGGGCAGGAACCTGGTCCCCAGGCCCGCTGCGGGGATGACTGCCTTGGTCACGGCAGTTGTGTCGGCCATGCTGAACCTTAGCGCCCCTCTGTCGCAGTGATGATCTTCTTGATCAGGCTGCACCTGACTTGAGCATGACTTCGGCGTACGGCGCTGACATCGCAGAGACCAGAGCCAGGCGAGACGAGCGTGATGATTAGCGTCCAGTTTAGGACAGCTGCGCTCGCCGCCGGCCATGGCACCGCTGCTGGCTGCCTTCCGGCGGCAAGAGCCCCTCGCCGTGGCCGCCCAGGGTGCCTAACGCGGCCCGTAGTCCGGGGGGCGGAGAGCGCCGAGAGCGGCCTCGAAGGAGAACAGGCGGCGGCGGACGTCCTCGGCCTGGAGTGGCCCGCCGCCGCCGGGAGCGCGCTCGGCGTCCATCGCGGAGCGAGTTGCCTGCAGTGACGTGATCAGGTCGGCGACGCGACCGCGGCTGTCCTCGTCCGGGGCGGACTCACGCAGGGCGTACAGCATCTGGGCCAGGTCATCCGCGCGGCGCTGGATGTCGTACCAGCGAGGCCCGGCGTCCTCGGCCTGCGCGCCGCGCCGTTCGGCAATGCTCATCGCGTCATGAACAGCTGCGCCCCGGGAGTAAGCGTCGCTGGCTCTCGCCTGCCAGCTGGCCTTGGTGTCAGAGCGCCGGCTTGAGCGGACGACCAGCACCATTATCCCGATGAGGACAAGGGCACCGATGGCGACCCACAGCCAAATGAGCGATGAGTTGGACCCGCTTGTCGAGGCCGGGGAACTGGTCGGGGTCGGCGCGGCCGTGGTGGCCGGTGGCGTTTCGGTAACTGTGAGGGTAGGCGTTGCTATCGGCGTTGTCGTGACTGTTGGCGTGTCGCTGATGTTGGGCCGGTCGCTGGCACTCCTGGTGGGCAGGCTGATGCTCTTGCTGGGTGTCAGGCTCGCGATCGCGCCGCCGCCGCCGCTTTGCCCGCATCCCGCCGCCAGGAACCCGGTGGCCATCACCCCCGCGAGGAGGACCAGGCTCTTACTCAAGCGTCGTCGCATGCCGACCCTCCGAGCGTCGTCTGCAGATCGCCGGCCAAGAACATCGCAATAATGATCCTGGCGGCAGGGTATCCGCGTATCACCCGCCAGGGGGGAGAAACAGAGCAGACTACGAGCTGAACTCGTCCGGCGGGAGGACCTATGCGCGGCGTGCCCCCTGCGGGTGCTGGCGGCGCCGGCGGCGCAGCTGGCCTGGCCTCGGCGAAGGCGGTGCTCCGGGGCCGGCTGCTGGCCGCCCGGGGCCGGCTGACGGACGCCCAGCGCGCGGACGCGGCCCGCGCCGTCCGCGACGCGGTGCTCGGCCTGCCCGAGACGCAGATGGCCGGCACCGCCGCCGCCTACTACTCGGTCGGCACCGAGCCGGATACCCGCGGCCTGATCTACGCCCTGTGGAAGCGCGGCACGTACATCCTGCTGCCGCTGCTGCTCCCGGACGGCGACCTGGACTGGGCATCCTATGAGGGCCCGGATTCGCTGGCGGCAGGCCCGCGGGGGCTGCTGCAGCCGTCCGAGCCGCCACGCGGGGTGGGCGCCGTCGCCAGCGCCGACCTGGTGATCGTGCCCGCCCTGGCGGTGGACCGCCGCGGCCGCCGGCTGGGCCGGGGCGGCGGCTCCTACGACCGGGCGCTGGCCCGGGTTGGCGCGCCCGTGCCGACCGTCGCGCTGCTGCACGACGGCGAGCTGATCGACGAGGTGCCGGCCGGCCCGCATGACCTCCCGGTACGCATGATCGCCCGGCCGCGCGAAGGAATCACCAGGCTGCCTTAACGGTTGCTACCATTTGGCAGTTGGCCATGGCGAGTGCTAACGCCACCGAGGAGGAACGTTGCCGACCTACCAGTACGCCTGCACAGATTGTGCGGAGCGCATCGAGGCGGTGCAGAAGTTCACTGACGAGCCGCTGACGGTGTGCTCGCTCTGCGGCGGCAGGCTTCGCAAGGTGTTCTCGCCGGTCGGCATCGTCTTCAAGGGCTCGGGCTTCTACCGCAACGACTCGCAGGGACAGCGCCAAGAAGGAAAAGGCGCTGAACGGATCAGCCAGCTCATCCCGGTCCGAGCCCGGCTCGCCCGGCGCGGACTCGTCCGGCTCGTCCGATTCGCCGGACGCGGGGAAGAGCGCGGCGAAGGACGGCGGATCGTCCGGCAGCGACAAGTCCGGCGAAAGGAAGTCCGACAAGTCGTCGTCCGGTTCCGATTCCTCCTCGTCGTCCTCGGGCTCGTCGGCTCGTCTGGCTCGGGTTCCTCTTCGTCCTCGGGCTCCGGCTCCTCCTCTTCGTCGCCGGGGTCGTCGTCCAAGTCGGCTTCGTCTTCGGGCTCGAAGGTCGCCTGAGCCACCGTGGCCGGCCTGGCCAGCATCGGGGTTATCGGCGGCTCGGGGCTCTATGAGTTCCTCTCAGCCGCTGACGAGTTGACGGTCGACACGCCGTTCGGCCCGCCCAGCGATCGCATCGTGATAGGCGAGGTGGCTGGCCGGAAGGTGGCGTTCCTGCCCAGGCACGGGCGCGATCACCAGTTCCCGCCGCACCGGATCCCGTACCGCGCGAACCTGTGGGCGCTGCGCTCGCTCGGCGTCCGGCAGGTGCTGGCGCCGAGCGCGGTCGGCTCGCTCACCTCGTCACACGGGCCGGGCACGCTGGCGATCCCGGACCAGATCGTGGACCGGACGAAAAGCCGCGCGCAGACCTTCTACGACGAGCGCGCCGCGGTGCATGTCCCGTTTGCCGACCCGTACTGCCCGCGCGGCCGGGCCGCGGTCATCGCGGCGGCGCTGGCTTCCGGCTGGGTCCCGGCCGAGTCGGGCACGCTGGTCGTCATCGACGGCCCGCGGTTCTCCAGCCGGGCGGAATCGCAGTGGTACGCGGCGCAGGGCTGGACGCTGATCGGCATGACCGGCAGTCCCGAGGCCGCGCTCGCCCGCGAGCTTGCGCTCTGTTACACGACGATCGCCCTGGTTACCGACACCGATGCGGGAGTCGAGGAGGGCGACGGGGTCACGCACGCTGAGGTGCTCCGCGCGTTCGCCGAGAATGTCGGGCGGCTGCGGGACCTGCTCATGCGGACGATCGAGGAACTGCCGGCCGAGCGGGTCTGCCCGTGCCCGCGCGCCCTCGACGGCATCCGGCTGCCCTTCCCGCTGCCCTGACGCCTCGCTGAATCCGGTGCGGGCGGGTCCGTGGTGCCGCTCGCTGGCTCCGGTGGCGCTGCGAACCCGATTCAGTCGAGGTCGCCGTGCTCGATGCGGGCCAGGCGGCGTTCCCGCACCAGCTGGTCGAACTCGTGCTCCACGCTGACGTTTCCCGGTGCGAGCGCGGCGAAGATGCCGGTCACATCACGCATGCTGACCACGCCGAGGAGGCGGCCGCCCTCGACGATCGGCAGATGCCTGATCCACCGCGTGGCCATCTCCCTTGCCGCTTCCTGCAGCGGCATGTCAGGCGGCACGGTGAACACCTCGGCGGTCATTACCTCGTCAACGGAGCAGCGGTCGGGATCCGCCCCGAGCGCCACCGCGCGGAGCACGTCCCGCTCGGTGATGATCCCGGTGAGGCGACCGTCGCTGGTGATCAGCAGCGAGCCCGTCTGCTGCCGCCACATCCGCTCAGCCGCCGCGCGGAGACTGTCGGAAGGCGACTCCGTGACGGTGGCCTGCGTCATCACGTCCTGAACCTGCACCGCGCTGCTCCTCATCACCTCGGCCTATCGGGCCCTGACTCACCTTATGACCGGCTGGCGGCGGGTCGGCTTCGTGCTGACGGCTGGTCGCGGCGGCGGCCAGCCTCGCCGCGGGACAGCGGCCTGCCGTATGAGCTCACCCTGATGGTGCCGCCGGGCGCGAGTCTGCCCTTCGATCTGGCCCGGTAGCTACCATTAAGCTTGGCCGGGCCGCTGGTCCGTCCATGTCGGCTCATGATGGCCCCGATAGCTCAGCGGATAGAGCAACTGCCTCCTAAGCAGTAGGCCGCAGGTTCGAGTCCTGCTCGGGGCGC
>CAVPPJ010000029.1:0-18834 GCA_963707065.1 uncultured Actinomycetes bacterium | reverse complement strand
CTAGGTTGACGGCTGCGCAGAGCTTGCGGATGGCCCGCTAGCATCCATTGCAGAGCAGAGGGGACGCGTATGATTATCGTCGGCGGGGTAATCGTGCTCATCGTGGTAGTTGTCCTGGTCTTGAGCATCATCGGCGACAAGTAGCCTGCCGCGTTAAGGGCTGGCGTGCCCGATGGGCCGCCCTAGCGAGGCGCCCCGCGTAGGGTGCGAGCAGCTCGGCCGTTGTCGTTGCGTGACGCTGGCAGCGTGCCTTCCTGCCGATTAGGTGCCCGCGCCAATGCCGGTGCGGCGCTACGGGATGGGAGGCGCAGATCATTCATTCTCGTGCCGGGGAGCAGGCAGCAAGCGAGGTCAGGGAAGCTCACGGCGCACGAGCCAGCGGGGTTTGCCGCCGCTTCGTCCGGCAGTCTGGCAGACACGGCTGAATCCGTGCGCCTCGAAGAGCGGGACGGTACCCACGTAACCGCTGGTCTGGTCGACGCGCTCGCTGCCAGGGTCGACCGGGTAGCCTTCCAGCACGGTCGCGTCCATCGCATGCGCATGCCCGACAGCGCCCTCCAGCAGCTCGTGCATAAGACCGTGGCGCCGGAACCCCGGCCGCACCACGAAGCACACCACCGACCACGCACCCTCGTCCTGGACGTGCGGGATCGTCCGGGAGTTGACCAGGGCGCGGTAGGTGGACTTCGGCGCCACCGAACACCAGCCGGCCGTCTTGCCATCGACGTACGCCAGCACCCCTGGGCCCGGTTCGCTGGCGCATAGCGTGCGCATGTGCGCGATACGGCCGGGCATGTCGAGGCTGGAATTGCGGTACGCCATACAGACGCATCCGGCTCCGCCCGGCTTGCGCGGCACCATGAACGACGCGAAGTCATCCCATCGCCCGGTCGCCGGCAGGACCTGGACTCCCATGTGCCGAGGATAGGCGCTTAGCGGAGCACGGTGTCGGTCTCGCGGGATCACCGGGCTGTCAGCGGCTCGCGCAGCGGCCTGGCGAATGCGTTGGGAAATGCGCAGAAATCCGGGTCAGTTCACCGTTGCGACCACCAGCCGAAGCCGCGGCCTGATACCCGGCCCGAAATACACGCAACTGGGAAAGGGCCAGGTCAGCTAACCTCGGTGTACTCGCTGCGGTCCAGCTGCACGAGGTTGGTGTAGTCGCTGCCCGCTGGCTCTGCGACGTCCGCGTACTGGCTGCCGTTCAGCCGCACGACGCGGAAGCTGCCCCCGGAGAGCAGCTTGCGCAGGTGCCGCATCCCGCTCATGCCCGCGAGCGCGACAGCTATGGCGGCGGCGAGGACCGAGCCGCCGAACAGCGCGAGCCCGCCGGCGACGTATCCCAGCATCATCATGACCAATGCGGCCAGCAGGGCCACCGGCACGGCCGCCACCAGCAGCAGTGCGAGCAGCGTCACGGCGATCATGGCCTTGGCCGACCCGTCCGGTGTCCGCTCCGTGTACCAACCGGTCATCACTCTCACCTCTCAAGGCCCGGAACCCGTCAAGGGCCCAGGCCTGCCCCAACAACACGATATGTCGCGTCCAATATTCGCAACGTGCCTCTCGATCAGAATCATCCCGCAACCGTCCGGCGCGCTGACCGCGGGTGAACACCCACTGCGCTCCGCGGCAGAGTGAAACCGGCTAGTCCGGCCAATGAGGATTGGGGGCGCGTGGTGGCAGTCTGCGGGTGCGGCCATGGCGCGCTGGCGAGATTGCGGGTCTTGCGCCCGGTGTCCGGGATCCTGCTGGGGCATTCGCGCGTCTGATGAGCATGGGGTTGCGCCAGGTCGTCTTCGGGAGTTGCCTGCTCGCGGTTGCGCTCGCTGCGCCGGCGTGCGGATCGGGCGCGGGGCTGGCGCCGGTACCGGCGGTCCCGGCGGCCGGGTCCTCCTGCGCGAGCCGGTCAGGTTTCGCGGTGTCGCTGGTGCCGGGCCGGGAAGGGCAGCCAGCGCCGGCCGCGGCCGCTGCCTGGTTCGCGCGGCACGGCGGCGTGCCCGGCATTCCTGGTGAGGGCTGGCGGCAGGCCAGCCGGAATGGCAGCGGCGCGATCGTCGGATCCGGTCAGGTCATCCTGCATGCCGTCCAGGGGCCCGGCCGGACCTGGCGGGTCGACAGCGGCAGCCGGTGTTCCTGGCCGGCCAGGCCGGCCCTGCGCCGCAGAGCCTGGACTGCCGTTCGTCCGACATCAATCCCGCGCTCGCGGAGCGGCAAATGAGGATGGTCGCCCAAAGCGCCCCGATGCATAACATACGGCCGACCCGCCGCTATGGGCGGCCAGCATGGATCTGACGGCGTCCTCCCGGTGATACGGATCTGGGCGATCTGCGCGGGCACCCGCAGAGCCGCATGAGCTGGGTTTGCTCCGCCCGCACATGCTTGATATGCAGGTGATCGCGAGGCTCCAGGACCGGGGGTACTGCGCCTCGATCACCTCTGCATATCAGGCACTATGTGGCCCGAAGCGCCGTTAGCATCGAGGCGCTCGGGGAGCGTCGATGTCATGGGCTGTGTCGGTGACTGGACCGTGAAGGTCGCCTGAGCCCGGTGAGCGGGTAGCCGCTTGCTGGCGGTCATGACGCTGAGGCTGGAGTGCGGGCTGGGCTTGGGCCGGCGACTGCGCCTGTGGTCGCGTGCGCAGCCGCCCGGCCTTCACTGCCGCCCTTGCCTATCCGGTGCTGCTCGGGTCCTGGACCTGCACGCCGCCGAGCTGGACGTCGAAGATGAAATGCGGGGCCGGCTCATCGGCGCAGTAAGCGAGCGTCTGGGTCATCGTGCCGATTCCGGCGAATGTCGTGCGGTCCGGGATGACCGGATGGCGCCCGGTGCCGTTGTCTGCTACCTGCCACCAGGCACCCATTCCCACCTGTGTCGGGTCGCTGGACTCGGTGATGGGGCCGCCGAGCCAGGCGCGGTTGCCGCTGACGGACAGGCATGTCACCGGGCCGCTGAAGGTGGTCTCCTGGCCGGCCTGCCAGTAGTCGTATCTCCAGTGGCCGCGGACGGTGCCATCGGCGAGCCTGGCCGCCTCGTAGGCCAGCGGGTCCTGCTGCACGGTGACCCCGAATACGCTCGGCCCGAGCAGCACGTAAGTATCGCCTTCTACCCGTCCGGTGACAGGGCTGTGGTCGCCACGGCCCGCGATTCCGGTCGCGGCTGAAGCCGCGCCGGCACTTGCCGTGATCGTCGCGGCGGCAAGCACGGCGACCGCCCATCTCAGCTTCGACATTCCAGCGCTCCCTGCGTTCGACATCTTCTTGTGCGGCTATCACAATGAACATCTGACCGGCGGCTGTCTTGCACGGACTGCGGAGGTTAGGACAAACGCAACCTCCGCCGCATCGCTGGAGGTGAGATGTCAGCCGGAGCTGTCCCCGTCACCCTGGGCAGCAGCTCGTCCCGCTGCGTCGACGCGGGCGGCTTCAAGGTCACCCGGGTGCGTTTCCCGCCGCTGCTCAGGCTGCCATTGCACACGCACGATCGGGCCACGGTCGCGGTCATCCTGAACGGATCCTTTGACGGGCTGATGCGCAGCACCAGCCATCCGTGCCCGCAGGCCAGCGTCCTGACCGAGCCCCCCGGAGAACCGCACGGGAACCTGTTCGAGCGGGCGGGCGCCGACGTCCTGACGGTCCAGCCAGACCCGGTCCGGCTGGAGCTGCTTGAGCCCTTCGCCGGGGTGCTCGGCGAGGTCAACCACATGCGCGATCTCGTGGTGACCGCACTGGCCAGGCGGGTCGCAGACGAGGTGCGGGAGCCCGATGACGTGACTCCCTTCGCCGTCGAGGGACTGATCCTGGAATTGCTTGCGCTGATGGCCAGGCTGCGCAACGCGCCGGAGGCGCGGGCCTGCTGCCAGCCGCCCCGCTGGCTCGCCGAGGCCAGGGATCTGCTGCATGATCGTTACGCTGAGCGGCTGCTGGTCACAGACGTGGCCGACGCGGTCGGGGTGCATCCGGTGCATCTCGCTCGTGTTTTCCGGCTCCACTACGGCACGCCGGTCGGCGCCTACCTGCGGGGCCTGCGCCTGACCTGGGCGGCCGGCATGCTCACCGACTCCAGCGACGGCATCGCGCAGATCGCGCTCCAGGCCGGGTTCTTCGACCAGAGCCACTTCACGCGCGTGTTCAAGCGCCAGTTCGGGCTCACTCCGCTGGCCTACCGGCTGGCCGCAAGGCAATGACTACGGACCCGCGGCCCAGTTCTCAGGCCACCTGAGCGCGCAGCGCGTCCTGCGAGTGCCTGTCCGCGAGAGGAAGAGACGACCTCGTCGCAGTGCCGGTGCCCAGCTGCCTGGTCACACCCGCACTCGCATGAGCCCGCCCCCGAGCACAGCAAATCAATTCACCACAGAACAGACCGCAAAAGGCTGTCACCGAACAAAGACCAAGCCCAGCAGACCGAACCGCGGCCGCCGGCCGGTGTGAAGGCATGCGCCCGCCAAGAGGGCGCCAGATCCATGCGATACCCGTATCGACCGGACCGCGCACTCCATTGCGGAACGTCACGGCAGGCATCCGACAGACGCCGGTCACCTTACGTGACGGCGGCTCGGAGAAAAGTAGCGCGCCTACCCGCCGTTAGGCGTGACTGTGCTAGTGGGTGATCACCATGCTGAGGCACGCAGATGAGGTCGGTCTGAGCTGCCAGATGTGTGAGATTTGAAGAGGTGGATTACGGCCGCAGGATCGATCTAGGCTCGTGGTGGCAGCGGAGGTCGGCGCCTGGACGGCCTGGTGCGTGTGTCTGGGGGTCGCACCGCGGGCCGCTGCTGCAGAGCTTCCAGCGCGAGCCTGACCGCGGTCTCCAGCTGGGTGTCCCGCCCCGCGGCCCAGTCGTCGGGCGACATGATGACCTCGACGTCGGGGTCGACGCCGTGGTTTTCTACGCCCCAGCCGTACTCCTCGAGCCAGAAGGACAGTCGCGGTACGGTGATCTGCGTTCCGTCGATCAGCTCGTGCTCATGGTCGTAGCCGATGACGCCGCCCCAGGTCCTGGCGCCGACGACGGGGCCAAGCCGGAGCAGGCGGATGGCAGCGGTGACGATGTCGCCGTCGGATCCCGCGCATTCGTCGGCGAGGGCGACGACCGGCCCGCGTGGCGCGTCCTCGGGATAGGTAGCCGGAATCAGGCCGCTCGGCACGTCCCAGGCGATCACCCTGCGGGCCAGCTTCTCTACCACGAGCTCCGAGATCTCTCCGCCGGTGTTGCCGCGTACGTCCACGATCAGCGCATCGCGCAGCATCTCGGTGCGCAGGTCCCGGTGGAAGTCGGCCCAGCCCTGGCTCACCATGTCCGGCACGTGCAGGTAGCCGATCTGGCCTCCGCTGAGCTCCCGGACCTGCGCCCGCTGCGCGCGGACCCAGTCCAGGTAGCGCAGCCTGGTATCGCTCCGCAGCGGCACAACCGGCACACTGCGCGGCCGGCTCCCGTCGGCGGGCGCGACGGTGAGCTCGACAGGCTTGCCAGCGGCGCCCGTCAGCAGCGGCCCGGGCCCGTCAGGCCCGACCGGCCGGCCATCCACGGCGAGCAGCACGTCGCCGACGGCGATTCCGGCGCCGGGCGTCGCCAGCGGTGCGCGGGCCCGGGGATCGGAGGTGTCCCCGCGCAGCACGCGGGTCAGCCGCCAGGCGTCCCCGCTGCGCTCGATGTCCGCGCCGAGCAGGCCGGGCCCGGCGGCTGGCGTGCCGCGGCCTGGTGCGAAGGCGAACGCATGCGAGGTGCCAAGCTCGCCGAAAATCTCTCCCAGCACATCGACGAATTCGGACGACGTGGTGATCCGGTCGAGCAGGGGCCGGTACTCGTCCTGCACGGCGTCCCAGTCCACGTCCGCCATGTCACGCACCCAGAAATCGTGCCGCATGATGCGGCCCGCCTCGGCGTAGGCCTGACGCCACATCGCGGCCGGATCGAGCTGGAACCTGGCCCGGCTCCGGTCGACCTCGACCTTGTCGTCGGGATTATCGCCGTCGGCCTTGCGCTCCGCCGGAATCACGGTGAGCCTGCCGTGATCGCTGGTGACGAGCCTGGTGCCGTCTCCGCTGGCCTCGAAACAGTCCACCTCGTCGGCGAGCCCGGACACTTCGCGTTGGGCAAAGTCGAACCGCTGGAGCACCGGGCGCGGCGGGTCGTCGGTCGGCCGCGCGCCGCCGACGCCGAGGGTGCCCCGCACGGGCTCGCGCAGCCACGCCAGCCCGTCCTTCACCGCGCGCAGGCCCGAGTACCGTCCCTCGGGCACCGGGAGCGCGACCACACGGTCAGCCATCTCGGTGGTCTCCACCGGCACCGGCGGAACGCGCGGCCCGTCGTCACCGGACGCGTCACAGGTGCCAGTGCCGCCAGCACTCGCCGGTTCGCCGCCAGCCGCCAGGGCCCCCGCACTTTTGTCCGCGGGCTCGCCGATGGGCCGCCCGCCAAGTTGGGGTGCGAAGGGCGACGGAGTTGTCGCGTCGAGGGGCAGCAGGCAGGGCCGGGCTCCGTACGGGAACGCGAGGTCGAAGAAGTGCGCGTCGCTGATCGGATCGAAGTCGCGCATCGACAGGAACGCCAGGTATTTGCCGTCGAGGGTGAAGACCGGCTCGGTGTCGGCGAACCGCCCGTCGGTGGCGTCGAACACCTGGCCGTCGGCGATCCGCGCCAGGCGCAGCCGGCGAAGCGATTTGGGGGCCATGCTGATCGGCTGCTCGGCCGGCTGCGACCACGCCAGCCAGGCAGAATCCGGCGACCAGGCCAGTCCGGTCATGACCCCGTTGTCCGACGCGGCGATCTCTCGCACCTGGCCGGACCCGACGTGGACGACCCGCAGCCGCCCGTCCTGTGCCGCCACCACGACCGCGCTGCCGTCCGGCGCCGCAGCTAGCCCGGTGATGCGGCCAAGCTGGCCGGCCGCGATCCGCCGCGGAGCGGCCGCCGGATCGGCTGGACGGGCCGGGTCGCCGGAGCCGATCTCCAGGGCGTCCCTGCCATTAGCGTCGGTCGCCCAGACGACCTGTCCGCCGGTTCCGAGTACCTGCGGGAAACGCGCCCGGGCGCCAGGAACAACCGACACGGCCCGAGCCGGCCCATCCCGGTGGGTCAGCCAGTGCACGGTTCCGCGAACCTCGATGGCGCTGGCCCGCCCGTCATGGTCGACGGACAGCGAGCCGACGTGGTCCTCGGCCGTGACAAGGCGGGGTGCCCGGCCGCGCACGGGGGAGCCGAGAGTGATGTCGAGCCGGGCCGGCCCTGCTGCCTGCAGGTCGTCGAGCAGCCACAACTCGCCGCCATGCGCGTAGACGATCCGCTGCCCGTCGGTGCTGGCCTGGCGCGCGTACCAGCCCTCGTGATCGGTGTGCCGCCGCAGGTCGCTGCCGTCCAGCGCGCACGAGTAAACATTGCCGGTGCCCTCGTGGTCACTGATGAACGCGAGCCGTCCGCCGACGATCATCGGGCTGGCGAACTGGGCCGGCAGGTCCGCCAGCACGCGCCGGAACGGACCCGCGGTTCGGCCAGCCGCATCCGGTGCAGCGGAAACTATCGCCATGGCCGGGCCAACCCACAGGCGCCCGGCGGTGCCACCGCGGTAGCGCTTCCAGGTGGCCGGATCGTCGTGGATGCCTCCGAATTTGCCGGTGAGCAGCCCGATCGTGCCAGCCCCGTGGCCATCGGCGGCGGCACTGTCACCTCGCGTGGCGCCGCCGCCTGTGCCCAGCGACAGGTCGGACGCCGGGCCAAACGGCAGCACCCGTTCTACGCCCGGGCCGCCAGACAGCGCGGTCGTCAGCACGCGGGCCGGGGTGTAGTGCGCGAACGGCTGGTTCGCCCTGCTGACGGCCAGCACCTCCCCGGCCGGAGTCCAGCCGCTGACCCGGGCCCACGACGTACCCCAGTAGGTGAGACGGGCGCTGGTCCCGTCGGTGAGACTGGCCACGTAAATCTCCGGGCTGCCGTCCTTGGCGCTGACCCAGGCCACGTGCGTGCCGTCCAGCGTCAGCCTCGGCGTCGCCACCTGTGCCTCGTCCGTGGTGAA
This sequence comes from uncultured Actinomycetes bacterium, assembly GCA_963707065.1. GTDB lineage: Bacteria > Actinomycetota > Actinomycetes > Streptosporangiales > Streptosporangiaceae > Palsa-506. The sequence continues at coordinate 10,823 of CAVPPJ010000029.1, read as the reverse complement.
CCGCCAGGCCCGGCCGCCTGCGACCGGCGCCAGCCAGACATCGTCGGCAGCGACGAAGATCACCAGGTCGTCGGCGATATGCGGATATCTCAGGTATCCAGGCGACTTCACCGGACCATAGTACGGTTCCACCCGGCAGGCACCCCGGAACCGTCCCGGCAGGGACCGCCGCCTGTACTCGCGCGCCTCACCGCTGGACGGGACCACATCATTCGTGGCGAACCAGCGCCGGCCAGGAGCCCGAACTGGATGATCTGGACGTAGCGACCCGCGCGGACGGCACAGCTCTCAGCCGCTCCTATTCGGCGCTCGGCGCGATCTGATCACCGGTCACGATGCTGAGTGCCGATCGCCACGGCCCACGGCCGCGTCCCAATATTGCGAGTAATCATGCGCATTGCGGCTATGACCATGCGCTCAACCAAAACGGGCTCCCCAGGAGCGCAGCCCGCCAGCGGCACTGCCCGCGCACCCGGAGTTAATGGGTTGCCCGAACTCACGGCAATTAGTCCTTAGCCGAGCGTCACCGAATACCCCGGAGTTACCGCGCAGCCTGCGGCACGAGCGGATGTTCGTTACGTAGCCAGCAGTGTGGGTCATGGAGACCGTGCGGGACCCGGCGGGTGCGACACTGCAGGTGTGGGCATCGACTGGGCGCATCAGCTGGCGGAGCAGCTGGACCGGCAGTGGCGCGGGCGGTTTCGTCCGCGCTGCGAGGGGCTGACCGACGCCGGGTATTTCTGGGAGCCGGTAGCCAGTGCCTGGAGCATCCGCTCGCGGGGGCACGGGCGGGCGGCGATCGCGGCCGGCGGCGGCGATTTCGTTATTGACTTCGCCGATCCCGAGCCCAGCCCGGTGCCGGTGACCACGATCGCGTGGCGGCTGGCGCACCTGATTACCGGCGTGTTCGGCTCCCGGGTCGGCGACCATTTCGGCGGGCCGCCGATGGACTACTACGCATTTCACTACGCCGGGACGGCGGCACGGGCGCTCGCGCAGCTTGATGAGGTGTACGCCGCGTGGCTGGCCGGCGTTCAGAGCCTCGGCGATGCCGGGCTGGCCCGGCCGTGCGGCCCGGCCGAGGGCCCGTTCGCCGAGTCCCCCATGGCCACGCTGGTACTGCACGTCAACCGCGAGGCACTGCACCACGGCGCCGAGATCGCCCTGCTGCGCGACCTGTACGCCAACCGCTAACCGGGCTCACGCGGACCGCCAGCCGGCCAGACGGCAGCATTTACTCCTACCCAGCCAGCGGGGGTCGTCCTGTATCTGGAAGTCGCCCGGCCGGCGGCAAAGTAGTGCGTTAGGCTGCGCGAGCTGCGGCGCATAGCTATGCGGACTCATCGGTTCGGTGGGATGGCGGAACCTGGATGAGCCGGTGCGCGGCGAACGGCTGGCTGTGTACGCCGGGCCGCCGGTTTGTGCGCGCGTGGCACCCTGGCGGGTGTGCTGGGAGGCCAGCCTGGAAGGGCGACGGCTTTGCGGGGCGGATGCGCGATGATGGCGGTGTGGTCAGGGTGGATGGGCAGTCGTAGTGCGCGGTTCGCCGACTTCATCGCGCCATCGCGCCTTGGCCGCAGTTTCCGCTGGCTGCTGGCTTCATCGTGGGTGACGAATCTCGGCGACGGGATCACTTTGGCGGCCTGCCCGCTGCTGGTGGCCTCCCGGACTCACGATCCACTGGCGGTGGCGATGGCCGCGCTCCTGCAGCGGCTGCCCTGGCTGCTGTTCGGCCTGTATGCCGGCGTGGTCGCCGACCGGCTCAACCGGCGCGCCATTGTCATCACCACCGGCCTGGTGCGCGCGGCGATCCTGCTGCTGCTGACAGCGGCGATCCTGACCCGCCGCGCCGATGTCGCGGTGATCCTGGCCGCGCTGTTCCTGTTCGGGGTGAACGAGACCTTCGGCGATACCACGACCACCACCTTGCTGCCGATGCTCGTCGGCAAGCCTGACCTGGGTATCGCGAACTCACGCGCCCTGACCGGCGTGATCGTGTGGAACCAGCTGGCGGGCCCGCCGGTCGGCGCCGTGCTGTTCGCGGCCGGGATGGCGCTGCCGTTCGCCAGCGAGACCGTGTGCGTGCTGGCCGGCGTGCTGCTGTTCTGGCAGGTGCGGCTGCCGGCGCACGGCGCCCGCGGACCTCATGCCCGGGTGCGCGAGGACATCCGCGAAGGATGGCGCTGGCTATGGGCACACGCCGCGGTGCGGACGCTGGCGATCACGATTTTCACGTTCAACGTCACCTTCGGCGCCGCCTGGTCGGTGCTGGTCCTGTACGCACGCGAGCGGCTGGGTATGGGCGAGCTCGGCTTCGGGCTGATCACCACCGCGATGGCGGCGGGCGGCCTGATCGGCGCCATGTGCTACGGCTGGCTCGAGCGGCACGTAAGGCTTGGCGTCATCATGCGCGGCGGGCTGATCATCGAGACGCTGACTTACCTTGCGCTCGCGCTGGTCCGCTGGGCCTGGCTCGCGCTGATCGTCTTCGCGATCCTCGGCGCGCACGCGTTCATCTGGGCAACGACATCCGCAGCCGTGCGGCAACGGGCCGTGCCCGCCCGGTTCCAGGGCCGCGTCGGCAGCGTCTACCTCATCGGCGTTGTCGGCGGCATCGTGATCGGGTCCGCGCTGGGCGGATTGGTCGCCTCGGTATGGGGCATCACCGCACCCTTCTGGTTCGCCTTCGTCGGATCGGCCATCATCCTCGCGGCGATCTGGCGTTCGCTGCTGCAAATCGCACACGCCGACGAGCACGCCCGGGAAAGCTCCCCCGCCGCCTCGGCCTGACCACCGCTCGAACGGGACCGATCGGCCCGCCGCGTGCGCGCTCGCGATACCGGCGGCAACGTCTCATCGGCGAGCCAGGGGAACCCGCAGAACCAGGTGATGGGCGCGCCCCTGCCGGGCCGGGCAACCTGTTCACGGTGAGCGCGGAATCATCGATCTGGACGCTCGGGGAGCGGCATGACAGGACATTCTTGCGAGGCACTCGGCGCCGCTGAAGATAGGTCTAGAGGTTGGCAGCGCAATCTGAGCAGCGGATGGTGGCGGCCCTGGAGGTGTCGCCCTCGGTAGCTGGGGCCGGGCTGCTCGCGCTGATGCGGCCCCAGGTGCTCGGATCGGGAGGTGGGATCCAGCCCCATCCCTTCTTAGGGTCCAGGACCCACTCCTCGGTGAAGTGATCGCAAGCGCCGGGGATGTGAGCCATGTTCCGACGCGAGATCAGCAGCGCATCGGGGCCGAAGCGGATCCACCGGTAACTGCTCACGTACTCAGTCCGTGCGGCAGTCCGGGTCGTAGTGCAGGCACACCCCGCGCCGATCAGCAGGTCACATTTCTCGCACCGTTCCGCGCTCATCCGTCGAGGCCCCGAACGAGCGGCGGGTATCTCACGGCGCACCTGGCTGAAGACCATGGTCGAGCCGGTCTCGGGAGGCTGGGCCGCCCGCATCTGCCCGGTGTCATGGGAGCCCTCTCGATCGGCACCTAGCACATCACAAGGCGCAGCCCTCCACGCCAAAGGTGCACCTGCATCTGTCTCTCGTGTCGACGAATTCGTTTTCTCACCGTACTCGCTCGCCAAGGACCTAGCCCTTGATAAGCGGGGCGCAAGTCGCGATCGTCGTGGCCAGGCACCCATGTATCATCACCACCGGGCGGCGGCAAAAGAGTGCGTTGTCGCTTTCCAGTCCGTGTGGATTGATCGGTCAGCGGCGCTGGGCGAGGACGTAGCAACGTCGGCTCGGGTACTCGATTTCGGGTTGCGGCTGGCGGATCACTGTGGCCTTGACAGCAAAGCCCGCGGTTTCAATATCTGGCACGACCTGAGCCGGTTCCAGGAAGAAGCCGTCGAGGTCGACCGATTCCCCGAACCAGTTCGTGATGTGGTTGACATCACCGGCGGCGAACTCAGGACTGTCGATGTGGAACGCGATCAGAATCCAGCCATCGCGGCGCACCACCCGGGCCAGCTCCCCGCAGGCGGCGGCTCTCTGGCCAGCTGTCAGGTGAATGATGGAATACAGCGCGATCGCGCCTGCCCAGGCGCCGTCGGCAGCCGGGAGCTTCAGCATCGATCCCACGGTGAACGCCAGCGCCGGTGTTTTCTGGCGTGCGACGGCGATCATGCCGGGCGACAGGTCAATCCCGATCACGCCGGCGTGCCGGGCCGCGAGAAAACGCGTGACGTGCCCAGGCCCGCAGCCCACGTCGGCGAGCGTGCCCTCCCCGGCAAGCTCAGCGATAGCACTGAGCAACGCGCGGTCCAAAGGCTTGCGTTCGAGTTCGTCACCAAGCTGGGCGTCATAGGCACGCGCGATAGCGTCGTAAGCCGCCCGCACAGCGGCACCGGCGCGGCGTTCCCCCGGCGTATCCCGGGACGGTGCCGAAGGCATGCAGCGACACTAGCGGCCAAGGCTGAAGAGCCGAATAGCGCGGTTGCTGGCCACGTCCAGCCCCTCCGGCTACAGAAGCGCTCCATGCGGCATGAGAGTACGTTCGTGGCAAAGCCTGATCTGGGAGGATGGATATCGGAGGTTGCCGCACTCGGCGCAGCCTGAATGGGTGAACCGTTTGCGGATTGCCGGCTGCTTTAACGGGCGGCCAGGCAAGTTAGGAATGCCGGTTATCCCCTGGTCTGCCTGCCGTCAAATCGGCTGCTGGGTGCTGCAATGCCAGGGCTCGCGACCCATTCCCCGGTCGTGGCCAGCGGTGCTGGCGTCTGGGTGGTCAGGAGTAGAGCTGGTTGGTGAGGTATTTTAGCCCGCTGTCGACCTGGATGGTGACCACGCGGTGGCCGGGGCCGAGTCGGCGGGCGATATCCAGCGCAGCGGCGAGGTTGGCGCCGGTCGAGGGCCCGGAGAATATGCCTTCGGCGCGCGCGGCCTGGCGGGCGGTCTCGAACGCCTGGGCTTCGGGAACGGCGAGGACTTCGTCGTAGTCGGCGGAGTGCAGCTGAGGTGGGCGGTGGCCGATTCCGCCGCCCTCGATGTGGTGAATCCCGGGCAGTCCGCCTGACAGCACGGCCGATTCGGCTGGCTCGACGACGACCCGGTGCAATGTGGGCAGGACGCCGGCCAGCGCGCGGCTGACGCCCAGGAAGCAGCCGGCGGTGCCCACGTAGCTGCAGAAGGCGCTGATCGGCGGCGGGCCCGGGAGCTGATCGAGCAGTTCCCCGCCGAGCCGGCGGTAGCCCTCGACCATGTCGGTGTTGTTGAACTGGTCGGTGGCGAACGCGCCTGTCTGCGCGGTGATCTCGGCTGCCCTGCGCATCATGGCTGGGATCAGGCCGGGGGTGATGCCATCGGGGCTCGGTATCAGCTCGACCTCGGCGCCGAACGCGCGCATCGTGCGGATCTTCTCGGCGGCAAACGCATCGGAGGACACGATCCGCAGCGGATAGCCTTTCACCGCGCAGACGAACGCCAGCGACGAGCCGGTGCTCCCGCCGGTGTACTCCACGACCAGCTGGCCCGGCCGCAGGCGGCCATCGGCCTCCGCGGCCTCGATCATCGCCAGCGCCATCCGGTCCTTGTAGGAGCCGGTAGGGTTGGCCGCCTCCATCTTCACCCAGACCTCGGCGCAGCTGTCATCGGCCAGATGGGCCAGCCGGACCACAGGCGTACCCCCGATAGCCGACAGCCCGCCCGGCCGGCCGGCAGTCATGCGCTTTCGCCCATCCTGGGAACCAGCCGCCGGGCTGATAGCTGTCTCACCGCTCATGTCCTCAACTCTCGTTCGTTGAATGCATGTTAAGTCACCTGGCGGCCTCGCCGGCATGCGAAGACTAAGCACCGCTGCGTTCGCGCAGCGTTCGGGACCTGCGTTCATGTCAGGGACAACAGAACGCCGGCAACAGGTGGGTGAACGCCTCGCCGGGCGGGGTCACGCTCTCAGCGCCGCAGCAGGGCGAACTGCCGGCACTGCGCCGCCGCAGCGACGACAGCCTGGCCGCGACGTACTCGGTGTATTCGGCATCCCGGCTGCGGCTCACCGCCGACCGCCATGCCTCGTCACATGCTTCACACTTGCTAGAGGCGCGCAGCGCTCCGTTCGGTTGGCACCCGCAGCAAGATTCATCGTTCCCCGCACAACGCCCCCGCCCCCGGCGAACGCGCATGCAGATCAACCGCCTCTGCGCGGCCCCACCTCAATTCAGAAAGTAGAAGCCTTAGCGCCCCGCTATTTCTCTGCGAAGCTATAGCCAGCCCGTGACTGCGAGTTAAGATACCGATCAGTGCATAGGCATGCACGCAACGTAACGCACTCAATTCGGCATTATGACCGAGCATTGTCGGCGTGCTGAGTGACGCTGAGAGAACGCAGATCGCGGGAGCGCCCGGTCACGCGCTGCGGCGACGCTATGGCGCGTAACCTGTTTGGCTGGGGGTTCTGGCCGGGAGGGCTGCATGGTGCGCCGGGAAGCGATGGCCAGCGTGGTCACTGCCGCTGCCCTGGCCGTGCTGGTGATCGGGATCGGCCTGGCTGTCGCCGCGGTGGGTGCGGGGCGGGCGGTCGGCCCTGCCGCGCGCGGTGCCGGCGGTGCCCGGCGCGCGGGCGCCGCGGTGAGCGGCCCGGCGGCCTTCACTGGCCCCGATGGCGTGGAGGCCCGGTGGGTTATCGCGGAGAACAAGCGCCCGGGCAGCACGGCGTGGCGGATCCGTCACGCCCGCGGCAGCATCGTGGGGTTCGCCAGCCGGGTCTACGCCCGGCGCGGGCAGCGGGTGACCCTGTATGTCTCGACCAGGGCTGCCAGGTTCCGGGCCGAGGCGTTCCGGATGGGCTACTACCAGGGCAAGGGCGCCCGCCTGGTGTGGAAGTCGGCCGAAGTGCCCGGCAAGGTCCAGCCGCGCTGCCCGGTCACCGCGGCGACCCGCATGGTGTCCTGCAGCAACTGGTCACCCTCGGTCGCCTTCACCCTCACGTCCGCTTTCGTGCAGGGTGACTACCTGATCAAGCTGGCGGGCAGCGGGCGGCAGCAGAGTTACGTGCCGCTGACCGTCTGGGACCCGGCGAGCACGGCTGCATACGTGATCAAGAACGACGTCTTCACCTGGCAGGCATGGAACCCTTACGGCGGATACGACTTCTATGCCGGGCGGGGCGGCTGCCCCGCCGGCGGCTACCCGCTGTGCTCCCGGGCGCGGGTGGTCTCCTTTGACCGGCCCTACGCCGCGGAGGGCGGGTCGGGGAACTTCCTGACGCTGGAATATCCCCTGGTCCGGTTCGCCGAGAAGCACGGCCTCGACGTCACCTACGCGACGGATCTCACCGTGGACCAGCACCCGCGATACCTGCGGCGGCACCGGGTGCTGCTCTCACTCGGCCACGACGAATGCTGGTCGCTGAGCGAACGGCGCGCCGCGGTCGCCGCGCACCATGACGGCGTCAACATCGTATTCTTCGCCGCGAGCCCCATCCTGCGGCACGTCCGTATACAGGCCTCACCGCTGGGACCAGGCCGGGAGGTCGTCGACTACCGGGACTCGCGGGCCGATCCGCTGAACGGCAAGGGACATCCGCTGCAGGTCACCGGAAACACCTGGGGGTCACCGCCGGCCAGCTGGCCCGAAGATGCCTTCGTCGGCGAGTCATACGCCGGCTTCCTCGAGCCCGGCCTGCACTCCGGCCTGGTGGTCGCCGACGCATCCGGATGGGTCTTCCGGGGCACCGGCCTACATAACGGGTCCGTGGTACCCGGGGTCATCGCCTCCGACGTGGACCATTTCTACGCCCCCATGGATCCCGGTAACGTCCAGATATTCAGCCACTCCCCGATCGCGGCCAGCCTCGGCCAGACCGACCTGGGGCGCTTCTACTCAGACATGAGCTATTACACCGACCCGAAGAGCGGAGCCGGGGTCCTGGACACCGGAACCAACAACTGGATCCCGGCGCTCCTGCATGACCACAGCGGCTGCGCCCGGGGCCACTGCGCCGATGACATCATCCAGCGGATCACCGGCAACATCCTCCGGGTCTTCGGCCGCGGGCCGGCCGGGCGCACCGAGCCCTCCGCCGCCAACTGGCGCCACGTCACCGGACAGTGACCGGCTCAAGCCGGTAACCGGCCAGCTCACGGGCGGCCGAGTCAGCAGTCCTCGCTCAAAGACAGAACGATTCACCCGGAGCATCGCGCTACCGGGCCGAGCAGGGAAGGTGCCCGGCCCCATACGGTCAAATGAGGGCTCCGGAGCCATGGCGTTAATCGCCCGGGGCGCGGACGCAGCGCTGGCCGCCCGGCCGGACCCGGCCTGGATCGGCGGGCAGCCCGGAACGAGGTTCAAGATCGCCGGGCAGATCTGTCGATTTGCGGCCGTCTCGTCCGTCGGACTTAGTGTCAGGTCCATATTCCGGTCGCAGGCGTCGGCCGGCGAGGCGCGAGGAGAATTCGATGGCGAAGTTCGTGTATGTCTACATCGGCGGTCAGATGGCAGAGACGCCAGAGGCGCAGGAGCAAGCGATGCAGGCCTGGGGATCATGGTTCGGCACGCTCGGCGACTCGGTCGCCGACATGGGGAACCCGTTCGGTAACTCCGCGACGGTAAGTTCGGGCGGTGTCGCCGACGGGGGCAAGTCTGGCGCCGGCGGCTACTCGATCTTGTCGGCCGACTCGCTTAGTGATGCAACGGCGAAGGCAAAGGGCTGCCCGGTGCTAGCCAGCGGCGGGTCCGTCGAGATCTACGAGGCCATCCCGATGTAGTGCGCTGGCTCGGGCCGTGGGCAGGCCCGAGCCAGTGGGGCGGGGCATGTTGCGCGCAAGCTGGCCCTGCGCCTGGCGCGGGCAATCCCGATACATTTCGGTGCGGATTGCCACCCGCATCATGCGGCTAGGCGCATGCGTTCGTCAGGCTGCGGTTGATCTTGTAAGTGCTAGGTAGCCTGTGTTTTCCGGGCGGGCAGCGAGGCCGCACGGTGGCTTTGGATGTCGGCTGGCTGGGGGATGGCGGCAGCTGGGTGCTTGTCCCAGGTGAGGGATTCCACCAGGCCGTTGAACCAGTGACCGCGTGGGCAGCGGATCCTGGCACTTTCAAGCGGGCCGTCAGTTGAGCGGACGGTGTATCGGCACTCCACCTCGGCCGGAAGGCCGCATCTTGCCGTGCCGCGCTTATCCATGTACGCCGGGCAGTCCATGAACGTCAGATCGGTTTCCATCGGTAGCCCCCGTTCAGCGTGCGCCGCTGCCGGGGCAGTCAGCGGGCAGCAGCCGCCCTGGCAGCGGCAACCCGTAGGGTTGCAAGCGCCTTCTACAGCCAAGAGCACCGAGCGGCGCGCCTGATACAACCTGGAGCGTTTCCTTAGCTGTGGTGCCGTGTTCTGCGTCAATGGAGTCGGCTTTGCCACGGAGGAACACTGCGCGCGATAGCTGGTCGGCTCCTGGGTACTGGCCTTCGCCGGCGCGCAAGCCCCTTGGCGTGCGTAATGGTGGCTGCCGGCGCTAACGAAGTCCGCGGAGCCAAACGGGGAGCCAAACTCCCGGGCACGCGTTTGGCTCAGACCAGGCGCCACGAGCAGGACGGGGATCCTGGCCAGTCCGGCGTGGGAACCCCGCCTGGCGGAATGCCATCAAGCCAGCCGGGAACCCTCAGGACGAGGAACATCTGTGCGGTGAGTTCCGCTCACCTGCCTGGCGACCGTGATCGGCGCGGTCAGCCGGGGCCGTCAGCCGGGGCGATTCGGCGGATGCCATGTCGCTCGATCAGCGTGGCCGTTAGGCGGCCGAACGAAAGGGCCAAGGCCTGCTACGGCGGCCGGTGCAGCTCCGACGCCAAGCCGCAGCCTGCTCGCGCTGGAGGCCACAGCATGAGTACGGCCCAGCACGAACCCCGGCACTGGGAAGGCCGACGTGCCAGGCAGAGTCCCGGACGGCGCAACCGCCGATCCCCTCCTCGAAAGTTAGACTGGCCCGGGTGCGGCGGCCCCGGAGTGGGGTTCGGGGCCATCGACAGGAAGGCTGCCCCTAATGCCCAACTGGGCCGAGCAGGTTACTGCCATTGCGACCGCGGTAAGCGCCCTCGGACTGCTAAGCGCGATCGGTGCAGTGATCTTTGCGGGCCAGCAAGCCCGTGAAGCCCGAATCAACCGTCAGGCTGAGATGGCGGCCGAGTTCTTCAGGCGCTGGAGCGACAGCCCGATGGTGGAGACGCGTCGTCTCGTCGCTCAGTTTGAGACGCCAGAGGCGCTGCGGGACGCGATGCTGCGGTTCATTGCCGAGAACTCGGCCGAGGCATATGTCCTGTACCGCGAGCTCGACTACTTCGAGCAGCTCGGTGCGCTCGAGAAACATGGTGGCTTCGATTTCGAGCTGATCAGAACCCTGCTCGGCCGACGCCTGATCGACCGGTGGGAGATGTGGCAGCCGTCGATCGATGCAATCGGCGGAAGTGCCGCCTACCCGATGTTCGAAAGGCTCGCGACAAAGATGCGTGCCCAGGCGTGATCTCCCAGCGTTCAACCCCGTTGACGCTTTGGCCGGTCGGGTTTCCCGCGCGCCACGGGCTCATGCCGGTCGGCCAGGTCGCGCAGCACGGCCAGCCCCGCGGCGGCTGATGACTCACCGATCACGTGGAAGTCTTCGCCGAACCGCCGGCCCGAGATCGCCGCGCAGCGCGCGCACGACCCGGGGCGTCGCCATCGATCATGATCAGGATGTGTCGTGACATCCAGCGCCTCTTATCGGTCCGACCCGTTGGTGGGCTGGATGTTTCTGGTTGATGTGGAAGGTGTTGTCCGGGTCGTAGCGGTACTTGACCTGGGCGAGCCGGTCGTGGCTACGCGAGTCACGTTCGCAGGAGATCTAGCTCCGAAGCTCTTGGATTACC
>CAVPPJ010000028.1:0-32553 GCA_963707065.1 uncultured Actinomycetes bacterium | reverse complement strand
TGATCAAGAACGACGTCTTCACCTGGCAGGCATGGAACCCTTACGGCGGATACGACTTCTATGCCGGGCGAGGCGGCTGCCCCGCCGGCGGCTACCCGCTGTGCTCCCGGGCGCGGGTGGTCTCCTTTGACCGGCCCTACGCCGCGGAGGGCGGGTCGGGGAACTTCCTGACGCTGGAATATCCCCTGGTCCGGTTCGCCGAGAAGCACGGCCTCGACGTCACCTACGCGACGGATCTCACCGTGGACCAGCACCCGCGATACCTGCGGCGGCACCGGGTGCTGCTCTCACTCGGCCACGACGAATGCTGGTCGCTGAGCGAACGGCGCGCCGCGGTCGCCGCGCACCATGACGGCGTCAACATCGTATTCTTCGCCGCGAGCCCCATCCTGCGGCACGTCCGTATACAGGCCTCACCGCTGGGACCAGGCCGGGAGGTCGTCGACTACCGGGACTCGCGGGCCGATCCGCTGAACGGCAAGGGACATCCGCTGCAGGTCACCGGAAACACCTGGGGGTCACCGCCGGCCAGCTGGCCCGAAGATGCCTTCGTCGGCGAGTCATACGCCGGCTTCCTCGAGCCCGGCCTGCACTCCGGCCTGGTGGTCGCCGACGCATCCGGATGGGTCTTCCGGGGCACCGGCCTACATAACGGGTCCGTGGTACCCGGGGTCATCGCCTCCGACGTGGACCATTTCTACGCCCCCATGGATCCCGGTAACGTCCAGATATTCAGCCACTCGCCGATCGCGGCCAGCCTCGGCCAGACCGACCTGGGGCGCTTCTACTCAGACATGAGCTATTACACCGACCCGAAGAGCGGAGCCGGGGTCCTGGACACCGGAACCAACAACTGGATCCCGGCGCTCCTGCATGACCACAGCGGCTGCGCCCGGGGCCACTGCGCCGATGACATCATCCAGCGGATCACCGGCAACATCCTCCGGGTCTTCGGCCGCGGGCCGGCCGGGCGCACCGAGCCCTCCGCCGCCAACTGGCGCCACGTCACCGGACAGTGACCGGCTCAAGCCGGTAACCGGCCAGCTCACGGGCGGCCGAGTCAGCAGTCCTCGCTCAAAGACAGAACGATTCACCCGGAGCATCGCGCTACCGGGCCGAGCAGGGAAGGTACCCGGCCCCATACGGTCAAATGAGGGCTCCGGAGCCATGGCGTTAATCGCCCGGGGCGCGGACGCAGCGCTGGCCGCCCGGCCGGACCCGGCCTGGATCGGCGGGCAGCCCGGAACGAGGTTCAAGATCGCCGGGCAGATCTGTCGATTTGCGGCCGTCTCGTCCGTCGGACTTAGTGTCAGGTCCATATTCCGGTCGCAGGCGTCGGCCGGCGAGGCGCGAGGAGAATTCGATGGCGAAGTTCGTGTATGTCTACATCGGCGGTCAGATGGCAGAGACGCCAGAGGCGCAGGAGCAAGCGATGCAGGCCTGGGGATCATGGTTCGGCACGCTCGGCGACTCGGTCGCCGACATGGGGAACCCGTTCGGTAACTCCGCGACGGTAAGTTCGGGCGGTGTCGCCGACGGGGGCAAGTCTGGCGCCGGCGGCTACTCGATCTTGTCGGCCGACTCGCTTAGTGATGCAACGGCGAAGGCAAAGGGCTGCCCGGTGCTAGCCAGCGGCGGGTCCGTCGAGATCTACGAGGCCATCCCGATGTAGTGCGCTGGCTCGGGCCGTGGGCAGGCCCGAGCCAGTGGGGCGGGGCATGTTGCGCGCAAGCTGGCCCTGCGCCTGGCGCGGGCAATCCCGATACTTTCGGTGCGGATTGCCACCCGCACCATGCGGCTAGGCGCATGCGTTCGCCAGGCTGCGGTTGATCTTGTAAGTGCTAGGTAGCCTGTGTTTTCCGGGCGGGCAGCGAGGCCGCACGGTGGCTTTGGATGTCGGCTGGCTGGGGGATGGCGGCAGCTGGGTGCTTGTCCCAGGTGAGGGATTCCACCAGGCCGTTGAACCAGTGACCGCGTGGGCAGCGGATCCTGGCACTTTCAAGCGGGCCGTCAGTTGAGCGGACGGTGTATCGGCACTCCACCTCGGCCGGAAGGCCGCATCTTGCCGTGCCGCGCTTATCCATGTACGCCGGGCAGTCCATGAACGTCAGATCGGTTTCCATCGGTAGCCCCCGTTCAGCGTGCGCCGCTGCCGGGGCAGTCAGCGGGCAGCAGCCGCCCTGGCAGCGGCAACCCGTAGGGTTGCAAGCGCCTTCTACAGCCAAGAGCACCGAGCGGCGCGCCTGATACAACCTGGAGCGTTTCCTTAGCTGTGGTGCCGTGTTCTGCGTCAATGGAGTCGGCTTTGCCACGGAGGAACACTGCGCGCGATAGCTGGTCGGCTTCTGGGTACTGGCCTTCGCCGGCGCGCAAGCCCCTTGGCGTGCGTAATGGTGGCTGCCGGCGCTAACGAAGTCCGCGGAGCCAAACGGGGAGCCAAACTCCCGGGCACGCGTTTGGCTCAGACCAGGCGCCACGAGCAGGACGGGGATCCTGGCCAGTCCGGCGTGGGAACCCCGCTTGGCGGAATGCCATCAAGCCAGCCGGGAACCCTCAGGACGAGGAACATGTGTGCGGTGAGTTCCGCTCACCTGCCTGGCGACCGTGATCGGCGCGGTCAGCCGGGGCCGTCAGCCGAGGGCGATTCGGCGGATGCCATGTCGCTCGATCAGCGTGGCCGTTAGGCGGCCGATCGAAAGGGCCAAGGCCTGCTACGGCGGCCGGTGCAGCTCCGACGCCAAGCCGCATCCTGCTCGCGCTGGAGGCCACAGCATGAGTACGGCGCAGCACGAACCCCGGCACTGGGAAGGCTGACGTGCCAGGCAGAGTCCCGGACGGCGAAACCGCCGATCCCCTCCTCGAAAGTTAGACTGGCCCGGGTGCGGCGGCCCCGGAGTGGGGTTCGGGGCCATCGACAGGAAGGCTGCCCCTAATGCCCAACTGGGCCGAGCAGGTTACTGCCATTGCGACCGCGGTAAGCGCCCTCGGACTGCTAAGCGCGATCGGTGCAGTGATCTTTGCGGGCCAGCAAGCCCGTGAAGCCCGAATCAACCGTCAGGCTGAGATGGCGGCCGAGTTCTTCAGGCGCTGGAGCGACAGCCCGATGGTGGAGACGCGTCGTCTCGTCGCTCAGTTTGAGACGCCAGAGGCGCTGCGGGACGCGATGCTGCGGTTCATTGCCGAGAACTCGGCCGAGGCATATGTCCTGTACCGCGAGCTCGACTACTTCGAGCAGCTCGGTGCGCTCGAGAAACATGGTGGCTTCGATTTCGAGCTGATCAGAACCCTGCTCGGCCGACGCCTGATCGACCGGTGGGAGATGTGGCAGCCGTCGATCGATGCAATCGGCGGAAGTGCTGCCTACCCGATGTTCGAAAGGCTCGCGACAAAGATGCGTGCCCAGGCGTGATCTCCCAGCGTTCAACCCCGTTGACGCTTTGGCCGGTCGGGTTTCCCGCGCGCCACGGGCTCATGCCGGTCGGCCAGGTCGCGCAGCACGGCCAGCCCCGCGGCGGCTGATGACTCACCGATCACGTGGAAGTCTTCGCCGAACCGCCGGCCGAGATCGCCGCGCAGCGCGCGCACGACCCGGGGCGTCGCCATCGATCATGATCAGGATGTGTCGTGACATCCAGCGCCTCTCATCGGTCTGACCCGTTGGTGGGCTGGATGTTTCTGGTTGATGTGGAAGGTGTTGTCCGGGTCGTAGCGGTACTTGACCTGGGCGAGCCGGTCGTGGCTACGCGAGTCACGTTCGCAGGAGATCTAGCTCCGAAGCTCTTGGATTACCCACGAATTACCATCGCGATCCCGGAAATCCGGTATATCTAGCCCACGGCGTTTCCTGAATCTCCTGCGTCAGGACTACTCCACATCCAGCCAGATCCGCAGTAGTGGGATTCCAGGCTGCTCGCACGCAGGATCATCCCTTTCATCGAGCCAGCCGTCATCCCTCGTCTTCCGGGACAGAAGATCCCAGCCGAGGCCATGGACGTAAAATTCCTTGGCCCGTGATCCTGACTCTTGACTGGCACGCTTACTATCTGCAGATACTCAATGGGCATTGATGTCCTCTCTGGCTGCCACGATCGCCAAGGCACCCAACGGCTTCCGACGAAGCATGACCCTATCCGTTCGTGGCCGATTGACTCCCCGATGGCCTTGTGCGCGGGCAGCGCAGGAGGACGTCGTTGCCGCTCATCGGGCGGGTGCGGGCCGTCCACGTGGCATGCGGGCCGGAATGCGGGGCCAGCGGAGTGCCCGCGTGGCTGGAGTTTGACATCAAACTCACACATGAATCATGCACAGGCCTAAGGTCCCCGCGAGAAGCTGTGACTCCTGCCGGGGATTTAGGCGTCTTCCGCTTCTTGTAAATCCTTGGTGGTACGGATGCATAGGAGGGTCCCGTGACACAGCTTGGCTCGCCGGCAACGGAGAGCAGTCCCAGCGACGTCGGCCGGCAGGCGGTACGCGGGTCGCGGCTCGCCCGGCGCCGCCGTGTCTTGTTCTGGGTGGCTGGCGGGGCGGCCCTGCTGGCGATCGGCGGGCTGATTGGCTCCTCGTTCGTGAAGTCTCCGCAGCAGATTGCGGCCGATACCGCAGCGCCGTCACCGACGGTGACCACGGCGAAGGTTGTCTCCCAGGTCCTTACCTCGTCGGTCCAGATGCGCGGCGTGGTGTACCCGGCGACGCAGTACGACGTATATCCGTCCGCCCCGGAAGCGGGCGCGGCAGCGCCGGATGCGGGGCCAGCCGCCGGCGGTTCGGCTGTCGGCGGCTCGTCGGGGACCGTGTACATATCGAGTCTGGACGTGGCAGCTGGCAAAAGAATCTCCAACGGCGAGAAGCTCGCTGGGATAGACGGCGAGCCGCTGTTCGCACTCGCCGGCCCGGTGCCCGCATGGCGGGACATAACGCCTGGCGAGAGCGGGCCCGACGTGACGGAACTGCAGCAGGCGCTTGCCTCGCTCGGGTACTACTCCGGCGGCGACACGCCCGGGTTCTTCGGTGCGGCGACCCAGGAAGCGGTCTCCCTGTACTACGAGCACCTTGGCTACACCCCGCCGGCAACGGGCGGCGTCCCGATGACGGACGTGATCTTCCTGCCGTCGCTGCCCGCAACGGTCGTCGCGGTGAACGGCGCCAAGGGCCAGCAGCCTGGTCAGCCGTTCCTTGAGCTCGCGGCACGCGGGTCACTGGCGCTGACCGGCGAACTGCCGCCTGCTTACGCCGCACAGGTCAAGCCTGGCCTGAAGGTGAAGATCTTCGACGATGTGACCGGCATCCATGCCGCCGGGACCGTTACCGGCGTGGGGACGGCGACGACGGTAGCGCCAGTAGGAGCGATCGTGAACGTCGGAGGCGGCGCGAGCTCGGCGGTCTCAGCGGGGTCGGCCGGCTCCGGGTCTACCCCGGCAGCAGGCTCAGGTAGTTCTGGCACCGCCGCGAACCCGGGCGCGACGCCGTTCATCCCGCTGGCCGTGCGCCCGTCCAAGCCGCTGCCTGCGGCGCTGGACGGCGAGAACGTCCTGGTCACCGTCAAAACCGGGCGCACCGAGGGGCCGGTGCTCACCGTGCCGGTCGCCGCGATCGTCACGACCGCGTCCGGCACCAGCTACGTCACGGTGGCCGCCGCGCACGGCAAGCAGATCCAGGTCCCGGTCATGCCGGGCATCTCCGAGAACGGCTATGTCCAGGTAACCCCGGTGAAGGCGCGCCAGCTCGCGGCCGGCGACAGCGTGGTGGTGAGCGGCTGATGACCACGCCCGTGATCGAACTACGCGGACTCGCCCGGACCTACCCCGGGCCGCCGCCGGTCCATGCGCTGCGCCCGGCAGACCTGGTGATCGAGGCGGACGGCTACGTCGCGGTCACCGGGCCGTCCGGCTCCGGCAAGTCCACGCTGCTGCACCTGCTCGGGCTGCTCGACTCCCCCACCTCCGGCAGCTACCTGCTGGACGGCCTGGACACTTCCGCGTTGCGTGACCGGGACCGTTCGGCGCTTCGGGGCAGGCGGATCGGGTTCGTCTTCCAGGCCTTCCACCTGCTGGCCTACCGGACGGCGCTGGAGAACGTGCTGCTCGCCGAGCTGTACAACCACACACCGCGGAGCAGCCGGCTCCAGGCGGCGGTCGACGCGCTCGGCGCGGTCGGGCTGGGGCACCGGCTCGACGCGCTGCCGACCACGCTGTCCGGCGGCGAGTGCCAGCGGGTCGCTATCGCGCGTGCGCTGGTCAACCGGCCGAGCCTGCTGCTGTGCGACGAGCCGACGGGAAACCTGGACTCGCGCAACGCCGCCGCGCTCATGGAACTGCTCGACCAGCTCAATGCGGATGGCCTGACGATCGTGGTCATCACGCACGACGCGGCGGTGGCGGCTCACGCGGGCCGGACCGTGGCGATCAGTGACGGGATCATGTCCGAGCGGGCCGGGGCCGGCCATGAGTAGGCCGGGTGCTGGCCTGCCGTCGCCCCAGCTAACCGTCCGGGACACGGCCGCCGAGGCGATCGCGGGAATCGTGCAGCGGCCGGGCCGGGCGGGGCTGACTATGCTCGGCACCGTCCTCGGCGTAGGTGCGTTCGTCGCCGTGCTCGGCCTCACCGCAACGGGAGCGGGCCAGATCTCGCATCAGTTCACCGTCCTTGAAGACACCACGGTCACGGTGGAGGATAACGGCCCCGCCAACAATGTCGCGCCGCCCGGCACCAACCCGGCGATCGGCTTCCCGGCCGGCGCGGACGCGATCGCGGACCACATCAACGGGGTGGTCGCCGCAGGTGTCTGGTGGCCGGTCGCGCTCCCGGAGGGGACGAACTTCAGCGCCTCGCTCGCGCTGTCGGGCACGGCCTCCCAGACGGTCAACCTGCTGGCCGCCTCGCCCGGCGCGGTGCGGGCGATGGATCCGGCGATGGTCGCGGGCTCGCCACTGAGCACGTATGAGAACGACACCGCGCAGCACGTCGCGATGATCGACACCACGACAGCCGCCGCGCTCGGCATCTCCCCGGCCCGCCTGCCCAGCCGCCCGGCCGTATTCGTCGACGGGATCGCCTACACCGTCGTCGGCGTCTACAGTTCCGCGCAGCGCGTGGCCAGCGGCGGGAGCGCGATGCTGATCCCGGAGAACACGGCCCTGGCTGACTACGGGAACCCGCAGCCGGGCATCGGGACTGAAGACGAAGCCCAGATGGTCATCGCCACCAGAACCGGCGCCGCGCAGGCGGTGGCACGCCAGATCGCCGCCGCCGAACTGCCCACCGACCAGCACCGGCTGGTCGTGACGTCCCCGCCCAACCCGCTGAACCTGCAGAGCGAGGTGAACGGCGACCTGGCCGGGCTGTTCCTGATCCTCGCGCTGATCAGCCTGCTGATCGGGGCGGTCGGGATCGCGAACACGACGCTGGTCGCCGTGCTGGAGCGCACCGGGGAGATCGGCGTGCGCCGCGCCGTCGGTGCCCGGCCCCGGCACATCGCCGCGCAGTTCCTCGCCGAATCAATGGCGCTGGGCACGCTCGGCGGCCTGATCGGCACCTGCATCGGCGTCGGGATCGTGGTGATCTTCGCTGCCGCCAAGGACTGGACCGCCGTGCTGAACCCGGTCTACACCCTGCCCGCCCCGCTCATCGGCACCGTCGTCGGCCTGCTCGCGGGCGCGTACCCGGCGCTGCGCGCAGCGCGGACGAGCCCGCTGGCAGCCCTGAGGCACACGTGAACCGCGGCATGCCGATGTCGAGGCACGCCTGGAAGGAACGATGATGCGCATCCGCACCGGCTGGGGCCTGCTGATCTGCTGCGCGGTCCTTACCGCCTGCACGGCCGCGCCCAAGGGACCTGACGCGACGGTGACCACACCCGCCGTGGGCAGGCCGCCCGCCCCGGCCTCGGTTGCGGCGGCCATGTCATCGGAGGCGTTCACGCCCTACGCCGCCCTCGGCGCCGCCGACAATGACGGCCTGGCACCCGGCGACACCTACGACGCCCTGCACACCGCGTGCATGAACGACGCAGGCTACGGGCAGTACGCCGCCCAGGCACCGTACTCGGTACGCGCCAACAGCGGCATGGGGTTCCCGCAGGCCTTCGGGCCATGGGGCTACGTGGGGACCGCACTGGCCGCCCAGGAGGGCTTCATGGCCGGAAACAACGGTCTCCCCCCGCAGAACGGAAACAGCGGGCCCGGCGCGCCCGGCGGGCCGTTCGGCAACCTGCCCGCCGGGGCGCAGGCGGCCGCGGGCAAGTGCTTCAACATCCTGGAGAACTTCAACAACGCCCAGTTCGCTCACTCCCTGGCCATCGTCGAGACGCTGAACAACGTCATCAGCACGGACGTGGTCGAGGACGGCGAGGTCAAGAATGCGATGAAGCGCTGGTCGGCCTGCATGGCCAGGAACGGGTTCAGTTCCCCCGATGCGGACAACTTCGCATTGGATGAGCTGGTCGTCCTCGGGCAGCGGGCGACCCCAGGCCAGAACCCCGGCGGCCCGCCCGGCCCGCCGACCGCCGCGCAGAACAAGACGCAGATCGCAATGGCGGTGGCCGATGCGGACTGCACGCTGAGCAGCGACCTGGGCGGGATCTACTTCGCCGTCCAGGCCAATTACGAGCAGCAGTTCGTCACCGCCAACCAGCAGGCACTCAACGCCGGGGTCCGGCAGTACAAGGCCGCGTTCGCCCATACACTAAAGACGCTTCCCGCCCTGCTCAAGACGGCATCGGCCACACCCAGCCTGCCAGGCCCGGGCCGGGCAGGCCAGCATGGCCGCACGGCCAAGCCCACGCCCGGTCACTCCTGACAGCGAGTTGCTGGTGCTCCGGCAGGAAGTGGCGGTTCTGCGCTGACTCGGACTTGGCCCGCCGCATCGGCATCAGCCGGTCGCCGCGGAACGCCAGGACAGCCAGGCCGGGTATTCGGCGAACTGCCCATATAGGCGATCTTGAGCAGCGCCCGGCCAGCGAACCATCACCGCTCCAGGCCTACCGCGAACGCACAGGTCAGAGTGCCAATTTACGATTCGAGCGGCTCAGTCGCCAGGTTCGCGCAGGATCGTTGGCCGTGCTGCGGCTTCAAAGATCCGTCACCTGACCGATGTCTCTCCATGCAATTTGCAGAAGTATTTGTAGTGAAATTACCGGGACGATCCAGCGTAAACAGTTTGATGGATATCACCCGGACTGGCCGCGCAGGGTGACTTGCGCTTTTCCGAGCCGGCTCAAACCGGCCCGGCAAGGAAACCAGATGGACACGATGGCGCCGATCCGCGCAACCGTTCAACGTCCGCGCCGCATCTCGCTAACCGCAGGACCGGCCGCAGCGGCCGAAGCCCGCCGCCAGGTCCGGGCGGCCATCTGCGCCTGGGATATCCCCGTCGACCCGACCACCGCAGCCGTGCTCACCAGCGAATTGGTGACCAATGCCATAAGACACGAGCCGGGCGAGACGGTCACGCTTGTCATCAGTTGTGCCTGCGGCCAGTTACGCGTCGACGTCTACGACACGTCGTGGTCCATGCCAGTGCTGGTGGATGCGCCAGCCGACGCGGAGACTGGACGGGGCCTGATGCTGGTCGCCAGCATGTCGACTGACTGGGGCTTTTACCGGACCCGTACGGGCAAGGCCGTGTACTTCATGCTCGCGTTCCAGTCCGATTCTGTCGAGGGCGATGACCGCAGCCCGCAGGACGATTGCAGTTATCTCCGGTAATTCGTGAGCCCAAGGCGATTTCACCTGATACACCCTGCGCGGCCAGCCCGTTCCAGCACCGTGATCACCTCGACGTGATAGTGCGCAACGCCGCCTCGCGGGCAATGTCTGTACGCGAATGGAGGTCGAGTTTCTTCAGGATGTGGGAGACGTGGGTCGCTACGGTCCGCCGGGACAAGAAAAGCCTGGCGGCGATGTCTGGGTTGGACAATCCTCCCTCCACCAGCGCGGCGATCCTTATCTCGGCCGGCGTGAGGCTGTTCCAGCCGCTCCGCGCCTGCCGGTGTTTAGCGTGCGGGCCTTGGCGGATGCCATGAGCGCGGAAGCTGGTCCGTAGCCGTGCGACGTCCGTGGCGGCACCAAGCGACGTGTAGATTTCCACGGCCTTAGTAAATGCGGCCCGTGCCTGGTCGCGGTCGTCGGTGCAGATGAAACCTCCGGCCGCCGCCTCCAGCGCCTTCGCGCTGAGCAGTGGTCGGCTGGCGTCGGCATAACGCTCCGCGGCCGCCAGCAGCCGGGCGGCATCATGGTCCAGCAGGCCATGGCAGTAGAGGGCGTTCGCCTGCCGGTGAGGGATCTGCGATTCAGCGGCGACGGCCGCGGCGTGGTCCGCGATGGCCTTCGCGGTGCTGACGTCGCCAGTCTTCGTGGCCAAGCGGACAGCGTCAGCAAATAGGTTCTCGATCTCGTCGAGTTCTTTCTCATTGTCGGCGAACCCGGCTGTCAGCGTGGCCAGCGCCTCCGGTAGCGCGTCGGCCTGCTCGAAGTCCAGGCTGCGGGCGAGCGCGAGCGGGCTAACAACCCGGCTTCCGATCCGGGTCGCGTGCGGGACGGCGGCAGCGAGGTGGCCGCGTGCCGCGGTGATCTCGCCGCGATGGAAGCAGATCACGGCGGCGATGCCGTGATCGCTGCAGGCCGCACCGGGCTCCTTCAACTCGTCGTGCAGGACTTCCACCTCGGCCATCGCATCATCCCACCGCCCCGTGTCGAAGAGCAGCTGGCCTAGGGCGCCATGCGCCTGAGCCAGCCGGACTACCGTGCCGACTCGGTCCGCGAGGTGCTGGGCCTGCTGGGCAGCGGCGAAAGCCTCCTCATACCGGTCGAGGCCGCCCAGTGTGATGGCCTTATTGATCTGTAGCAGCAGCCGCAGGTCGGTCTGCGCTGGATCGGCCTGGGTTACGGTCAGCGCGCGGTCAAAGAGCGCCAGTGCGTCAGTCGTCTGCCCCTGCACCGCGGTCACGATGGTCAGCACGTGCAATGCCCAGCCCATCGCCCAATTGTCACTAGCCTCCGATGCCGCCTCGAGCGCGTCTGCGGCGACCCGGCCGGCCGTCTCGACCTCGCCGAGGATGCTGTGCGTCCGTGCGGTGAGCACGAGCAGCCGGGCCCGGTGCCGGGCCGAGATCCCTGGGGTGGCCAGTGCCCGGCTCAGCGTGGCCAGGGACTCTGCGGATCGGCCGGCCTTCATGCGGCACTGCGCTAGCGTCCAGTGCAGGTCAACCAACAGATCGGGTTCGACGGCATGCGCCAGTGCGTGGTTCGCCACCTCCTCAGCCTCGGCCGCATCGCCCACCCGGAAGAGAGCGTCTGCGAGCCGGCCCACGAGACAGTCATGCTGGGCCGAGTCGGCCTGGCAACTCGTGACCGCCTGGCGGAGGAGCTCTGTCGCGGCCCGAGGCGCCTGGCCTACCAGCAGTTCTGCGTTGCTGGCCAGCCACCGCAGTATCCACTCATCCATCGGCTCGGTGGTACCGCACGGTCCGTCAACTGCCCACAGCAGCTGGCGGGCAACCCGGTCCACCGGCGCGCCGGCCTCAGCGAGGGCGCGTCCGGCATCGCGGTGCCAGGCGGCGCGCACCGGCACCGGCATCTCTTCGTACAGCGCCGCACGGATCATCGGATGCCGGAATCCGAGACCGTCACCGGACTCGGCCAGTACACCGGCGGCGCACGCCTCGCCAACGGCGGGGACCAGGTCCGCCACGCCGCGACCGAGAGCAGTCGCCAGATCGGGCACGGCAAAATCCACGCCGAGCAGCGCTGCCGCCCGTAGTACCTCACGTACCGACCCGGAAACGAAGCCAAGTCGGTCCGCGATGGCTGCCGACAGGGAGCTTGGTGCGGGACCGCTCGTCAGCTCGACGGCTCCCGCGTCGGTAATAGTCAAGCTGGAGCTGCGAGCCAGCGCAGCGACCAGCTCACTGACGTAGAGAGGGTTGCCTGCTGCGCCGTCAGCGAGCCGCAGCAGTTTGTCGTCAGGCTTGCCACCTGTTTGGGCTGCTACCAGCTCGGCCACCGCCGCCTCGGTGAGCCCAGTGAGCTGGAGGCGCGCAGCATCGCCTACCGCTCGCCGAAGCGCCAGTAAGTCATCCCGCTGTGGCACCGGACGCATCATCCCGACTAACACCAGCGGTACCTGCCGCACCGACCTTGTGAGCCGCCCCCACAGTGTGATGCTCGCCTGATCTGCCCATTGGAGATCGTCGATGACCAGGATTGTCGGCAGCACAGCGCACTGCTCGGCGATGAGCGCCAGCAACTGCTCCGCCAGCGCAGCTGACACGTCCGCGCCACGATCGGCGGTGAGCTCGCCCCGTAAGAGCCGGACGATCGTGTTTCGCCGAGGATTAGCGGAAGGCTCGCGTACCCGTAACCCCTCTAGCAGCGGCAGCAGCGGTAACGCCTGCCCCAGCTCGTCACCGGCGCCCCAGAACACCTGGCAACCGGCGTCCGCGACCTTGGCCAGAGCCGCCCGCACAAGCGCGGACTTACCGATTCCCGGCTCGCCCTCGATCAGCACCGAGCTACCACGCCCGCAGGCCACCTCCGTCATCAACCTGACCAGCATCGCGGTCTCGCTGTCGCGGCCGACTAGCGCTCCGGCCAGGGTTGCGGTGGGCACGGATCGGGATTTTACTACTAGAACATTATGGGCACAAGCGGTGTTTTCAGGATAAGTCATGACCAACTTGGCCTTCGCAGTAGCAATGGCATTGCCAGCTTTTGCCGAACGTGCACTGCAAGTTTTTCAGAGCCTTTCAGCGCACGGACACAGGTATTTCCCTGCACGAAGATGAAATATTTCTTGCAATGATCGTGCCGAACCTCTACCGCCACCCGGCGCTCGCCATGGTGAAGCCGCCCTGGCCGCCGCGATGGTAAGCCGGACCCGACTGCAGATCGCTGGGCCGCTGGCGATCACAACAAGGACACATGCGCCCGCCCTGACCTGGCCAACGAGATGCTAAGGCCGTATTTCAAGAGCATCGACATGCGTCGCCATCAATGGCCGATGCTCCGGCGATCGGTGTGCCCCTGCGCCGCTTCCTGGAGTGAGGCTGTTTCCTGGAGTGAGGCTGCTTCGTTGCGCTCCCACTCCTCAATGCCGCGCAGGAGGCCCTCGGTGTAAGCCCGCAGGTGTGCCCGGTAGACGTCGCTGTAGGTACGCAGATAGGCCAGTTCGGCCTGCGCGGCCTGCCGCTCGCGATCGCTCTGCGGCGGCGCCGCGATGTTCAGCGCGGAAACCGCCGCCTCGCGAGCCCTGGCATGGGCTTCTTCTAGGAGCATGTCCGAGTGCTGCTCGGCCTCTCGCATGATGTCATCGCGGCGCAGCCTGGCCTCCTCAGTCACCCGGCTGCTGTAGGCCTGCGCGTCCGCCACGTACCGGTCGGCGGTGACTTGCGCGGTTGACAGGATCCGAACCGCGTGTATGTGCGCGTCTTCCTTACCGAACAGCATCCCATCCGGATCACTGCCGGCCTCTCCGGCGATAATCCGTCGGCGAAGCCGCTGAACGTCCTGCCACAGCGACGCCCGCTCGTTCACCAGACGCACGAACTCGGCGTGCACCACGCGCAGGAACCCCTGGACAGGCTCCTCCTCGTAGCCACGCCGCCCCAGCCGTGACATAGGAAACGTCACGGTCTGCAACTCCTCGGGAGTCAGCCTGCTCTCATCGTTGAACCATGCTGTTGTCAAGGTTCGCTCCACCCGAAATCCTCGATATGTATCTGCTCCTGCGCCATGCCCACTGAAGTCAGCCGAGCGACAGCTTCGTGGACCATCTCGGTCGGACCGGCCAGGTAGGCATCGTGCCCTGACCAATCGCCGTGCCGGGCCACCACATCCGGGAGGCTGCCGGTCTCGCCGGTGAACTTGGAATCGCCTGACACGGCTGGCGTGATGGTCAGCCACGGGTACTGGGCGGCCATCTTCTCTAGGCTGTCCAGGTCATATAGTCCGTCGGCAGTCCGCGCGCCGAAGAACAGGTGCACCCTCGGCGGCTGTTGTAGGGCCGCCACCTGATCGAGGATGGCTTTCAGCGGGGCCAGTCCGGTACTTCCCGCCACTAGCAGGAGGTCCCGGCCGGAGATGGGTTGACTCAGGGTGAGTGCCCCGACGGGAGGTCCCAGCCTGAGTTCGGTGTCAGCGATCATCCTGCTGGTAAGCGCCATGCTTACCGCGCCGCCGTCGATCAGCCGGATATGGAACTCCAAGAGCCCGTCGCTACGCGGTGCGTTCGCCATCGAGTAGTAGCGCCACAGCTTTGGGCGGCTCGGGGACTCGATCGCCACGGACTGCCCAGGCAGGTAGTCCATCCGCGGCTCTGGCCGGACGAACAGTACGGAGACATCGAAGGCCCTCCGCTCGTGGGCCACGACCGTGCCCCGCCACCAGGGCGGCCGGAGTTGTTCGTCCGCGTTCGCCGCCGCGGTCATGATGGAGCCGATGAGCTCGTAGGCCGCCTTCCAGTCAGCGGCAAGCTCTGGTGTCCAGGCTGGCCCGGAAAAGTGTTCTAACGTCGCTAACAGACTCGCGCCCACGGCGTCATAGTGCTCGGCGACAGCGCCGAACTTCCGATGATCACGGCCCAATCCCTCAAGGAACGCAGTCAGGTCATTGACACTGTCTACCTGGGAAACGATCTTCACCAGCGCATCGACGAGGTGGCCGCGCTGCGCCGCCATCGAGACTGGGAATAGCTCCCGCACCGCAGGATGCTTGATGAACAGGTCGGAGTAGAAGAACAGCGGTAGCTCGTCACCGTGCATCGCGACATGGGCGAAGCTTTCCCGCAGCCGGACTACGTCCAACGGTTTCGCCTTTCTCCGCCGTCGCTACCAGTTGACTGATCTGGCACGCTGACCTCCGGCCTAAGAGATCCGATCAAACTGTTGACGCTGGATCGTGCCGGTAATTGCACGACAAATACTGCTGCAAGTTTCAGCCGGAGACATCGGTCAGTTGACGGATTTTTGAAGCCGTGACCACGAGCAAAACGAGCCCGCGCGGGCCGGTAGCAGCGGCAGATCCGGGTGACGGTGCAGGTGGGCAACTGGCCCATCACGGCACGGCTGCTGCGCGCCACGGACGATGCCAAGCACGCCTGGCAGAATGTCGCCCGGATCGATCCGAATGTCACATCCCGAGATGAATCCTGGTGTAATTTCTCCCTCTTGAAGGCTCTGCTTCTAAGTTACCGATGAGGGGATCTTCCCAATGAAGACTCATGTGTGGTTACGGCACGTCATCATGCAGATCGGTGGATCGGTGGGCAGCGCTCCCCGTGAACCCTCGACGGGAACGGTTCGCGCTTGGGCGAGGTGCGGGCTTCTCGTTCTAGCTCTCGTGTTGGGCGGTCTCTGCGCCGCAGCGTCGGGGCACGATAGCGCTGGCCATGTCCAGGCGAGTGCGCATCAGCCAGCGGATAACCTTGCTCGCTCGGCGGATGCTGGCTCGATGAGCTCTGGCCTTACCAACAGACTGCCCTGGATGTATTGACCCAGGATTATGACCTGGCGGGCGCTCGGTCACCTCACCGAGTCGGTTCCCGGCCATGCCGTTCGGATCCGGTGTGCACATTCCTAGCTGCGCGCTGCTGGCGCGGAGCACCGGGCACCGGCCCGGCGGTTGCACCGGGACGAACCTGTGGGGCGCGTTCGCGATCATCGCCGAACTGCGTGCGTCCGGTGTCCGCGGCTCGGTGGTCACGCTCCTGTGCGACGGCGGCGAGCGGTATAGCCGCACCTATTACGACGACGGCTGGCTCCGGGCCCAGGACATGGACCCGGAGCCCTATCAGGGCGCCCTCGACTCGTTCCTGTCCACAGGCCAGCTGACTTAACGCCAACCCGTCAACTGTGTCGGCCGCCCGGCACGGAAGCCCGGCCTGGGCCAGGGGCGAAGCAGCCGCGTAAGCGCGCTGATTCCTGCCCGGGGACGCTGGTGGCGGTGGACCGCGACGACCGCGCGATGATGGCCAGGCTCCGCACGTCGCAGCGGCCCGGGCTTGAGTTGCGAACCAATGCGATGGTGGTCGCTCAGGTATGGCGTGACCAGCACGGTCGGCAGGTGAACCTCGCGCGGCTCCTTCGGGCTGTTGAGCACGGTCATTCGCCGTCGGAGTTCCCTCGCAATCCTCCCCTGCCCTGACCAGGTCGCCATGCATTGACGACCTTGGCCACCGCCGTGACCAGGAACAGCTGACCAATCAGCATCTCGAGCACGGCGAAGGTCTGCCCTGGGTTGCCAGCCGGGACAAAGTCGCCGTAACCGGTCGTGGTGAGCGTGGTAAAGGAGAAGAACAGGTCCTGCGAGAGCGTGCCGGGGCCCTGGGGCCCGAAGAACGGATGCGTCTGACTAGTTCCCAGCGCATGGTAGAGGAACGCGAAGAACATCCCGGCCATCAGGTAAGCGGCGACCGCCCCCAGGACCGTCTCGCTATCCACGATTCTCCTGAGCACTAGGTGGCGGATGATCGAAACTGGCGCAATCAGGTAAAGCAGGCAGCTGACCCAGGAGACAATCCGGCCGTGCGCCATCTGAGTATTGAAGAAGAGGTTCGCGACCGCCGCCACGGCTACCGCAACCAGCGCGACGTTGGCGATCGCCCGGGCCGATTTGCGCGCCCGGGATGCCCGCAGCGTCACCCACACCGTCGCGATCTGCACGCCCACAACCAAAGAGGCCGCCCATTGCGCCGTCAGCGTGGCCGACAAGGCATAGGTGATCAGGATGAGAAGGAGCACCAGGCCGTAGCTGTCCGGCGAGGAGAACGCCTGCACGAGCCGCCGATGACGGCGTCCTTGCCCCGGCTCCTGGACCTGTTCGCCGGAGATGCCCGGCATCAGAGACACCCAAGCGCGGCCATCCGCGCGCAGAACTCGCGCGGATCCGCCGCCAGCGGCCTCGTTACCCGGACACCGGACGGTTCAGTCATAGCTACCTGCGTCTCTCCTGGACCACGACGGGTGCCATCGGCGCGGCGGAGGCGCTGCGCCAAGGTGAGGTCCGGGCCGCTCAGGCGGAGCCGGGACGCCGGGCCTGGAGCGCCGTCGGAGTAGTCAATCACGACGCCGACGATAGTGAACAGCGAAGCGCAGTCCCCGCAGCCGCCCACGGCCCGGCCGCCCAGCTTGGGCCGGCCGACCCTGTCAGCATGCAGGTCCGCACGGGCACCGCCGCTCGCTAGCGGGCCCACTCTACGGGCGGATGCGCGCCGGCAACCCGAAGCGGGTGAGGTCGGCGGTGAGGAAGGCGACAATCGCCGCGACGCGTCCGTCCAGCAGCGTGAGGACGTCGAGGCCGCCGGGCACGTATGCTCCCGCAGCGTCGTCCCACAGGTATGTGCCGAACGCGATCTGGTCATTGGCCGTGGTGGGCAGGAACCGCCAGCGAGATTGCAGCGGGCCGCGGAGCAGGAAGGCGCGGATCTCGTCCTCGCCGCGGTACCACTCGGGCAGCGGCGGCATGGAGTAGCGCGCGTCCTCGGCGAGCATCGCGACGATCGCGTCGACGTCGCCGGCCTGCCAGGCGTCCGCCCAGCGCGTGACGATGTCATTGACGGCCGCGTCACCGAGGTCACGCAGCACCGTCTGCTGGGTCGGTGCGGTCGAGTCGATTGCCCTGCGCGCCCTTTGCAGCGCGCTGTTGACCGAGGTGGTGGAGGTGCCGAGCTGCTCGGCTACCTCGGCGGCGGAGAAACCGAGCACCTCGCGCAAGATCAGCGCCGCCCGCTGAATCGCGGACAGGTGCTGCAACGCCGCGACGAACGCGAGCTCGACGCTCTCGCGGGCAAGGTACTGCCCCTCGGGCGAGATGCCGGGGTAGGGCTCGAGCCAGCTGATCTCGGTCGTCGGAGTGCCGGGCGTGACGTCGACGGGCAACTCGCGCCGGCCGCGCTGGCCGATCGCGGTGAGGCACCGGTTGGTCGTGATCTTGTAGAGCCACGCGCGGACGAAACCACGCTCGTCGAGGCTGCCGACGCTACGCCACGCGCGCACGAGCGACTCCTGCACCGTGTCCTCGGCGTCGTGCAGCGAGCCGAGCATCCGGTAGCAGTACGCCTGCAACTCGCCACGGTAGGGCGCCACCAGCTGCTCGAAGGCGCTGGCGTCGCCGGAGCGCGCGGCGGCGAGCAGCGGGGCGGCGGGCGCAGTCATTCGCCCATCTTGCCGGTGGCGATGAATTCGCGCGCCGGCCGGGGTTCCACTACTGAGAACCGTCCACGAGGAGAACAGACATGACCGACGAACAGCAGATCCGCGAGCTGATCGAGCTCTGGGCCACCGCCGTCCACGACGGGGACATGCCGACCGTGCTCGCCGACCACGCCCCCGGCATCGTCATGTTCGATGTCCCGCCGCCCGAGCAGGGCATCCGCGGCATCGACGCCTACCGCGATGCCTGGCCGGGATTCTTCGAATGGCAGGCGTCCGGCGCGGTGTTCGAGATCAAGTCGCTGGACGTCACGGCCGGCGGAGACGTCGCGTTCGCGTTCGCGTTGCTCCGGTGCGGCACGGCTGAGCAGTTCGAGCGCAACCCGGAGCAGCGGCTGCGGCTCACCATCGGCCTGCGCAAGGTCGACGGCCGGTGGATGGTCACCCATGAGCACCACTCATTCGCGGACGCGACCTAGTCGCCGGAGGTCTCTGCCGCCGAGGCGCTAGCAGTGGTTCGTCCTTCTGGCTATGGACGTCCAGGCCGCCGGCGCGGCCCGCCTGGACGTCATGATCAGACGAGGTCGAACCGGTCGAGGTTCATCACCTTGTCCCAGGCCGCGACGAAGTCGTTCACGAACTTCTCGCGCCCGTCGTCACTCGCGTAGACCTCGGCGAGCGCGCGCAGCTCGGAGTTCGACCCGAAGACGAGGTCGGCGCGGCTGCCGGTCCACTTGACCTCGCCCGTGGCAGCGTCCCGGCCCTCGAACGTGTTCGCGTCCTGGGCCACCGCTTTCCACGTCGTGCCCAGGTCGAGCAGGTTGACGAAGAAGTCGTTGGTCAGGGACCCGGGGGTCGTGGTGAAGGCGCCGAGCGGCGAGTGCTGGTAGCTCGCGCCGAGGACGCGGAGTCCGCCGACGAGGACCGTCATCTCGGGGGCGCTCAGGGTCAGCAGGTTCGCCTTGTCGATCAGCAGGTACTCAGCCGGCAGCCGGTTGCCTTTGCCGAGGTAGTTGCGGAACCCGTCGGCGGCCGGCTCGAGCGCGGCGAACGACTCGGTGTCGGTCTGCTCCTGAGACGCGTCCGCGCGGCCCGGCGTGAAGGGGACCACGACGTCGAATCCGGCGACCCTGGCGGCCTGCTCGACCGCCGCACAGCCGGCGAGCACGATCAGGTCGGCGAGCGAGACCTGCTTGCCGCCGGACTGGGCGGCGTTGAAGGCCTGCTGGATGCCCTCCAGGGTGCGGAGCACCGTCGCCAGCTGGTCGGGGTCGTTGACCTCCCAGCTGCTCTGCGGCTCGAGGCGGACGCGCGCGCCGTTGGCGCCGCCGCGCTTATCGCTGCCGCGGAAGGACGAGGCTGACGCCCATGCGGTGGACACGAGCTGGGCCACTGGCAGGCCCGAGCCGAGGATCTGGCCCTTGAGGGAGGTGATGTCGCGTGCGTCGATGAGCTCGTGCGTCACCGCGGGGACGGGGTCCTGCCACAGCAGCGTCTCGGCCGGGACCTCCGGGCCGAGGTAGCGCGCGACCGGGCCCATATCACGGTGGGTCAGCTTGAACCACGCCCGGGCGAAGGCGTCCGCGAACTCGTCGGGGTTCTCGAGGAAGTGCCGCGAGATCTGCTCGTAGACCGGGTCCGTGCGGAGCGAGAGGTCGGTCGTCAGCATCGTCGGGGGGTGGCTCTTCGACGGGTCGTGGGCGTCGGGGACGGTACCCGCCCCGGCACCGTCCTTCGGCTTCCACTGGTGCGCACCGGCGGGGCTCTTGGTCAGCTCCCATTCGTAGCCGTACAGGGTCTCGAGGAAGCTGTTGTCCCATGTCACCGGGGTACTCGTCCACGTAACCTCGAGACCGCTGGTGATCGCGTCGCCGCCCTTGCCAGTGCCGTAGGTGCTCTTCCAGCCGAGGCCCTGCTGCTCGAGCGGGGCAGCCTCGGGGTCGGGGCCGACGTTATCCTCCGGGCCCGCGCCGTGGGTCTTGCCGAAGGTGTGACCGCCCGCGATCAGGGCGACCGTCTCCTCGTCGTTCATCGCCATCCGGCGGAACGTCTCGCGGATGTCGCGGGCCGCGGCGAGCGGGTCCGGGTTGCCGTTCGGGCCCTGCGGGTTGACGTAGATGAGGCCCATCTGGACCGCGCCGAGGGGCTCCTCGAGCTCCCGGTCGCCGGTGTAGCGCTCGTCATCGAGCCAGGTGGTCTCGGGGCCCCAGTAGACGTCCTCGTCCGGTTCCCAGACATCCTCGCGGCCTCCGGCGAAGCCGAACGTGGTGAAGCCCATCGACTCCAGGGCAACGTTGCCGGTCAGGACGATGAGGTCGGCCCACGAGAGCTTCTGGCCGTACTTCTTCTTGACCGGCCACAGCAGGCGGCGGGCCTTGTCGAGGCTGACGTTATCCGGCCAGCTGTTGAGCGGCGCGAAGCGCTGCTGACCGGCGCCGGCGCCACCACGGCCATCGCTGATCCGGTAGGTACCCGCGCTGTGCCACGCCATCCGGATCATCAGCGGGCCGTAGTTGCCGAAGTCAGCCGGCCACCAGTCCTGCGACGTCGTCAGCACCTCCGCGATGTCCTGCTTCACGGCCGCGAGGTCGAGGGTCTTGAACGCCTCGGCGTAGCTGAAATCCTCGCCGAGTGGGTTGGCCACAGCGGGATTCTTGGCGAGAATCTTCAGGTTGAGCCTGTTCGGCCACCAGTCACGGTTGGCGTCACCCATGGTGGGGTGCGTGCGGCCTGCGTGCACGACCGGACATTCCCCGCTCTCCGGGGTGGCGCCTTCGATGACTACTGGATCATGGTTCTCAGTCATGGGAATCCTTCCTGGCTAGACGGATCACGGTCCTCAGGAACTGCGGGCGGTGGAGCAGCCGGGGCACAGGCCCCAGTAGATGACCTCGGCCTCGCCGATCGAGAAACCGTGGTCGTCGGAAGCGGTCAGGCAGGGCACCTCGCCGACCGCGCAGTCGACGTCGGCGACGACACCGCATGACCGGCACACGACGTGGTGGTGGTTGTCCCCGGTGCGGCCCTCGAACCGGGCCGGGCTGCCGGCCGGCTCGATGCGGCGCACGAGTCCCGCCGCGGTGAGCGCGTGCAGGGCTTCATACACGGCTTGAAGGGAGACATGGCCCACGCGATCGCGCACCCCGGAGGCAATCGCCTCGACGCCGAGGTGGTCGCCGTCCCGGACGGCCTCGAGCAGTGCAACGCGGGCGGCCGTCACCCGCAGGCCGGCCCCGCGCAGCTCCTCAGCGGTGGTCGGAGTCCGGGATGCGGGCATGGCGCCAAACCTATCTTCATAAACACGAGCAGTGCAAGATAGCGAATAGTTCAAGTTTAGTGCGACGTAAGTCAACGTTTGCCCTGGTCGCATCAGTCTCGTCAGCGGGCGCTGGCCGCTGAATCCCGCACCGCGCCAATCACCCGGATCTGCGTGTCGTGGCTGATAACAGGCCGCACCCAGGGATGATTGCCGGATCCGGGACCGCCGGGAAATGCGGGCGGAGGTGAGCGGAGTGCCGGATCGGCGCGGGCGCTCGCTGAGAGCGCGGCTGCGGGCGCTTCCGGTGCTGGGCGGGCTGCTGCCCGTCGGCCGGTCCCAGGTACCCGCGGACGTGCTGGCCGGCATAACGCTGGCCGCCCTGGGCATCCCCGAGGTTCTCGGGTACGCGAAGATCGCCGGGATGCCGGTGGTGACGGGCCTGTACACGCTGCTGCTGCCGATGGCCGTATTCGCCGTCCTCGGCTCGTCGCGGCATCTGGTCGTGGGCGCGGATTCGGCCACGGCGGCCATACTGGGCGCGGCCCTCGCCGGGCTGGCGGTCGCGGGCTCGCCGCAGTACGTCCGGCTGGCCGGGCTGGCGGCGCTGCTCGCGGGCGGGCTGCTGCTGGTGGCCCGGCTGGCCAGGCTCGGGTTCCTGGCGAATTTCCTGTCCCGGACCGTCCTGCTGGGATTCCTCACTGGCGTCGGGATTCAGGTGGCCGCCGGGCAGCTCCCCGACATGCTGGGGGTAACCGTCCCGGACAAGAGCACCCCGGCCAGGCTGCTGGACATCGCGCGCGCATTCCCGCAGGTACACGGGGCCGACGTGGCGGTGTCGATCGGGGTCATCGTGATCGTGCTGGCGGCCCGCTGGGCCACCCGCCGGAGCGGCCAAAATCCCAGGCCCGCTGATCGCGGTGATCGCCGCGATCATCGTGAGCCGGGCGGCGGATCTGGCCAGCCACGGGGTGGCCGTGCTCGGGCCTGTTCCCCGGGGGCTGCCGCACCTCGGGCTGCCCGCGCTCGGCTGGCACGACGCGGCCGCGCTCATCGGCACCGCGGCAACGATGTTCGTGGTCATCCTGGCCCAGAGCGCGGCGACCTCACGTGCCTACGCCGGAAAATACGAGGAGGCCTTCAGCGAAAACACCGACCTGGTCGGCCTGGGCGCGGCCAACGTGGCCGCCGCGTTGTCAGGCACCTTCGTCGTCAACGGCAGCCCGACCAAGACTCAGGTGGTCGACAGCGCGGGCGGGCGCAGCCAGCTGGCCCAGCTCACCACCAGCGCGGTGGTCCTCATCGTGCTGGTCCTGCTCACCGGGCCGCTCGCCTACCTGCCGGAGGCCGCGCTGG
Organism: uncultured Actinomycetes bacterium; assembly: GCA_963707065.1. Classification (GTDB taxonomy): domain Bacteria; phylum Actinomycetota; class Actinomycetes; order Streptosporangiales; family Streptosporangiaceae; genus Palsa-506. The sequence continues at coordinate 9,802 of CAVPPJ010000028.1, read as the reverse complement.
CCGCGGTTGTCTTCCTCATCGCCGCCGGGCTCATCGACATCGCCGGGATGCGGCGCATCCTGGCCAGCCGGCGGCACGAGTTCGTTATTGCCCTGCTCACCACCGCCGCGGTCGTGATCGTGGGCGTCGAGGAAGGCATCGTGCTGGCCGTCGTCGCCTCGATCATCGACCACCTCCGCCACAGCTACCATCCGCTCAACAGTGTGCTGGTGAAGTCACCGGCCGGGCACTGGCGGCCTGTCCCGGTGCTGCCCGGCGCGCGGACCGAGGAGGGACTAGTGATCTACCGGTTCGGCAGCAGCCTGTACTACGCCAACGCCTCCCGCCTCATCGACGACGTCACGGCCCTGACCTTGGCGGACAGCCCGCCGCGGTGGCTGGTGCTGGACGGCGCGGCCATCGGCGACGTTGACTACACCGCGGCAGCGGCCCTCACCCGCGTCATCGAGCACCTCAGCCAACGACACGTCCGTCTCGCCGCCAGCAGCATCCTCGGGCCGGTGCGCAAGCAACTCGACCGCTACGGCATCAGCGCCGCCCTCGGCCCCGGTGCCTACTACGAGACTCCAGGCGAGGCACTCGAGGCCTACCACGCCGCAGAAAGGACCGCCGGCGAGCAAGAGACAACCGGCGAGTAGGCCGCCCCACCGAACCTCCCGGGATCACTCGGCGACCTCTGCGCCGACCGGGCGGGTGCAGGCCGGAGCATCGGCTGGCAGGTCAACCGGGCTCGACTCGATGGCGAGGTCGGGTATGGCCCGCCCGAGCCCGCGGGGCAGCCACCAGTTGGCGGAGCCAAGGAGCTGCATGACGGCGGGCACCAGGACCATGCGGACTATGGTGGCGTCGACCAGGACAGCGACAGCCAGGCCGAGGCCGAACACGTCCAGGATCCGCAGCGGGTCGTTAACGACGAACGAGCCGAATACGCAGACCATCACGGCAGCGGCGGCGGTGATGACCCGGGCCGTGCTGGCCAGCCCGTCGGTCACTGCTGCCGAGTTGTCGCCGTTCCGGCGCCAGGCTTCGCGCATCCGGGAAAGGAGGAATACCTCGTAGTCCATCGACAGGCCGAACACGATGGTGAACATCATGAGCGGGATCCACGGGTCGATCGGGCCGGTGCGGCCGACGCCGAAGAGGCCGCTCAGCCATCCCCACTGGTAGACGGCGACGATGACTCCGTACGCCGCGCCCATCGAGAGCAGGTTCATCGCTGCGGCCTTGACCGGGATGACCAGAGACCGGAACGCCGCGACGAGCAACAGGGACGCCAGCGCGACGACCAGGCCGATCACCCATGGCAGCCGCGCGGCCAGGTACGTCGAGGTGTCTACTCCGGCGGCGGTCTCGCCGCCGACGAAGGCCGTCACTCCGGTATCGCCGGTGACCTGGGGGATCACCTGGTCGCGCAGCCGGCGGACGAGCGCAGCGGTCTGCGCGGCCTGCGGCGCCGTCGCGGGATAGACGACGATGGCAGCTGCGTCGCGGGCGGCGTTGATGACAGGCTGGCCCGCCGACGCTACGCCCGGCTGCTGGCGAAGGCGCCTGTCGAGCGCGCTGATGGTGGCCGCTGCATGCGGGCCGCGGAAGCCGGCGGCCACCACGAGGGGCCCGTTAAACCCGGGGCCGAAGCCCTCTGCCAGCAGGTCGTAGGCCTGGCGGGTGGTGAGCGATGCCGGGTCGTTGCCGGCGTCGCTGAACGCCAGGCGCATCGAGAACAGCGGGATTGCCAGCACCACGAGCACCGTCAGCGCCGAGGCTACGCAGATCCACGGCCGCTGCTGCACCGTGCGGCTCCAGCGGTACCAGAATCCCGGGCGCGCGGTCGCGGCGGGCCGGGCCAGCAGGCCGGGGATGTGCAGCCGGTCGATGCCAGGGCCGGCGAAGCCGAGCATCGCAGGCAGCAGGGTAAGCGCGGCGGCCAGCACGAGGGCGATAGCGACGATCGTCGAGGCGGCAAGGCCGTCCATGAAGGGCAGCCCGACCACGAACAGCCCAAGCAGCGCGATCACCACCGTGCAGCCGGCAAAGAGCACGGCGCGCCCGGCGGTGGAGAAGGCCGAGATGGTGGCCGCCCGGGGTGGACGTCCTTCGGCCAGGCCCTGGCGATAACGGGTGACGATGAAGAGTGCGTAGTCGATGCCGACGCCGAGGCCGATCATGATCATCACGTCCGGCCCGAAGGCGGGCACCGTGACGAGGTGACTGAGTGCCTCGAGGGCCCCGAAGCCCGTGCCCACTCCGACTAGGGCAATGAGGATCGGCAGGCCCATGGCCACCACAGATCCGAAGGCGAGGAGCATGACCACTACGGCGGCCGCGAGCCCGATCCCTTCGCTCGATCCAGGAGCGGCTGAGACGACGGTCTCGACCGGCGCCCCCCCGACCGCCACCTGCAGACCCGGTCCGGCGAAACTACGGGCGGTATTGATTACCCGGCGGACGGCGCTGGCCGGCAGATCGGCGGCCGTGGCGTCGAAATGGACCACCACGAAGCCGATCCGGTGGTCAGCCGACAGCTGCCGGCTGGCGCCCGGCGCGAGCGGGCTTTGCACGCCCGACACGTGTGCCAGGGGTCGTAGTGACCTCGCCAGCCGGCCGATGACCGCGGCGTTGACGGGGCTGCCGAGCGGTGCCGATGAGCGCATGACCACGTCCGCGCTGTCGCCCTGCTGGGACGGGAATCGGCTTGCCAGCAGGTTCCCGGCCTGCTGTGAGGGCGAGTTCCCCAACGCGAAGTCGTTGTCCAGACGACTCCCCGCCCAGTGAGCGAGACCGATGACGGCCACGACCGCGAGTATCCACCCGAGCAGCACCCGGCGCCGGTGGTCGTAGCACCACCCGGCGAGCCGTCCGAGTCCCTGCTGCGGGGGCCGGGAAATGTTCGCGTCGATCAGGCTCCGGGCGCTCGCCATCGGCGTGCCTCCTGTGCTCTCGAATTCTCAATTCGAGAGTAACACTCTCAATTCAAGAGTAGTAGTCTCACAAACATGGCCACCGATGCCACCCGCCGCCGCTCGTCCGACGGCAAGGGCGGCCAGGCACGGACCCGGCTGGCCCGCGCCGCGGTCATCGAGGCCGCGCAGGCACTTTTCCTCGACCGCGGCTACGCCGGAACGACGATCGAGGCCCTCAGCGACCTGGCGGATGTCCCGCCTGCGACGGTGTACCGGCTGTTCTCCTCGAAACTCGGGATCCTCAAGGCACTCCTCGACGTCTCCATAGCCGGCGACGACCAGGCCGTCGCGCTGGAGGAGCGGCCCCAGGTCCGTGCTCTTCTTGCGGATCCAGATCCCGGGAACCAGCTGTCGGGTTTCGCTGGCATCACCCGCGGCATCATGTCGAGGGCCGAGCCCGTCCATCGGATCCTCGTTAGCGCGGCGGGCTCCGATCCTGACGCTGCCGCGCTGCTCGCCGAGCAGACGCGGCAGCGGCAACGGGGCCAGGCGCAGATCGCGCGTTCCCTGGCCCGGGCCGGCGCGCTACGGCCGAAGCTGCGCGAGCGCGACGCAACGGACATCATTCACGCACTCATGTCCCCCGAGGTCTACCGGCTGCTCGTCGGTGACCGGGGCTGGCACCCCGAGCGGTACGAGCAGTGGCTGACGGACGTCCTTATCGACCAGCTGCTTCCTCCGCCGGCGGCCAGGGACGGGCACGCCGGTGAGTTCCGCTGCGCCGAGCCGTCTGACAGTGTGTGAGCAACCCCCTCAGGAGGCAGCGCCGCGGGTCCGGGGTGCTTTCAGCGGCAGGATCGCCGACGAGCGTAAAGGAGTGAAGGATGACAAATATGCCGGAGGTCGTCTCGGCCGGGAAGTGGCAGCAGGATCGCGACGAGCTGCTCAAGGCCGAGAAGGAGGCCACCCGCGCGCTCGACGCGCTCGCCGCGCGCCGCCGCCGGCTCCCGATGGTCAAGTTCGACAGCAGCAAGTACGTGTTCGCCGCCCCAGGCGGCACGAAAACGCTGCTCGACTTGTTCTCCGGACAGCCACAGCTCGTCGTCTACCAGTTCATGGACAACGGGCCCGACGATTACTGCCCGGGCTGCACCCACTTCACCCGCAACGTCACCGACCTGGCCGCGCTGGCCGATACCGGAGTTAGCTGGGCGACAGTGTCCAACATGCCGCTCGCCCAGATCGAGGCCTACAAGGCGCGGATGGGCTGGACGATGCCGTTCGTGTCGTCGCATGGCACGACGTTCGCCGACGACTGCGGCGCAAGCGGCGGCTTCATGCTCAGCGTGTTCCTGCGCGACGGCGAGGACGTCTACCGGACCTACAGCACCACCGCTCGCGGTGTGGACCGGCTCCTGTTCGCTAACAACATCCTCGACCTCGCCCCCTACGGGCGCCAGGAGGACTGGGAGGACTCCCCGCCTGGCTGGCCGCAGCATCCTACGTACGGGTAGCAGGCACGCACCGCGGCATAGAACCGCTCCGCCTGCCGCGGATGCCGGCCGGCCTGCCGGCCGTGCCCCGTGGAGGGGGAAGGCGGGTCAGAGTTGCCGTCAGGTAAATGGGCGACGGCAGGGGCCGGGCCACCGGGTTGGGTGGTCAAGCCCCTGCCTGTCATTTCCGGGCAGCCGGTGCAGGATCTGAACCGGCTGCCCGGAGCTTGTGCGTACCTGGGATCGGCGTCGTGTCAGCCGCCCGGGCCGGTGGCGATGCTCAGCCGGCCGGGCCAGCGGTGAGGACGACAGTGGCGCTATGGCTGTCGCCCGCCTGGTCTGTCCAGGTGACGTTGATGCTGTCGCCGGGGTGGTGCCCGACGAGCACTGAGCGGATTCCTGCCGGTGAGGTGATGCTCTGGCCGCCGAGCGAGGTGATCGTGTCACCCGCTGTCAGGCCCGCGCTGGCAGCGGCTGAGCCCGACTCGGCCCCGGCAACTTCCGCTCCCGTGCTGGCCGGGATCCCCTGTGCCGCGCCCGACGAGCCGGCGATCGCGATGCCCAGGAAGGCAGTTGACCCGATGTGAGTCGTGGCCGAGGCCTGTCCCGCCGCGATCTGCCTGGCGATGGCGACTGCCTCGTTGATCGGGATCGTGAATGCCTGGGTTACGGTCGACGAGCTCAGCTGGCTGCCAGATCCGGCGGATGCGGCGGTGTCGATGCCGATGATCTGGCCACGCGTGTTGACCAGCGGCCCGCCGGAGTCGCCTGGCTGGATGCCCGCGTTGGTCCGGATGAGCCCCTGCAGGTGCTCGGCGGTGCCGGCCGAATCGTCACTAGCGGTAATTGACTGGTTGAGGCCGGTGACCCGCCCGGTCGCGACCGACGGCGCGGCGTCCTTGCCCAGCGCGTTGCCCAGCGCGACCACTTTCTGGCCGACGCTGACTTCCGAGGAGTCGCCAATCGTCGCGGTAGGCAGGCCCGACGCCCCCTTCAGCTGCAGCACCGCGATGTCGTGGGCAGCGTCGTAGCCGACCACCGTGGCCTGGTAGACGCGGCCATTGCTGACTTCCCTGACCTTGACCGAGGAAGCGCCGTCAATGACGTGGTTGTTGGTCAGCACCAGGCCGGACGACGTGAGCACTATCCCGGTGCCCGACGCGGTGGCCTGCTGGTAGCCCAGCGTGGAGACCACGTCGACGATGCCCGGATTCGTCTTGGTCACGATCTGGGACATGGTCAGCACCGTATCCGCGGCACCGCCGGCGGTCGCCAGCCAGGCGGAGCCAGCGCCCGCCGCCAGGGCGGCCGCGGCGGTGAGGGCCAGCAGCCGGCCGCGGGGCCGCCTTGAAGAGCCGCCAGGGGTTCCGGCTGCTTCATATCCCGGCGGGGGCGGCGGGGCTGCGGAGGCGTCCGGCCCGGGCCAGGGCGTATGCGGCTGCGCCTGTGCCGATCCAGCCGTGCCCGGCTGATCCTGGGTAGCGCACATGGGGTCTGTCCTCTCTGGATTCGTTGACCACCTTTGCTTCTGCTACCACGATGCGACCTCGGCCTGGAGACTAGCTCGCGACTTGCCGATGATTTACTGCGGATCAGTCGAGCATTAGCTGAGAGCTACCTGGATAAAAGCTCTAAGAGATAGGCATGCAGCGCGGGTGCCCCCTGCAGTGCCCGGCCAGTCGGTGGCCGTGGTGCCAGGCGAAGCTCAGGAACTCACAAACCTGCACTCTCGCCCGCCGCCGCCAGCAGCCGCCGCCCGAGGACGCGCGCCGCCTCCTGCAGCTCCGGGCACCTGACGATCCGGTAGGGCGCCGGGATCGCCGCCAGCCGCTCGGCGTACCACACCGGGTTGCTGGTGCTGCCGGCCAGCCGGGTGGTCCCGGCATCGAGCGGCTCGAGCCGCCCGAGGGCGCGAGGCAGGCAGCGCGCCACGGTTTCGACGGGCGCATCGATGACGGCTTCGACGTCGTACTCCCATCCGACGGCGAGATGCTCCTCGAGCGTGGCGACCGGGTCGAGGCTGGCCGGCGGGCTGAACGTGTGGTCGAGTACTTCCACCTGCTGGACCCGGTCGATCCGGTATGCCCGGCGGGCGTCCGCGGCGTGCGACCGGCACAGCAGGTACCACCGGCCGTGGCGGACGACCACCGCCCACGGGTCTGCCTCGATGAGCCATTCCGACCCGGCCTCGGTGCGGTAGCCGATCCGTACCTGCCGGTGGCTGGAGCAGGCCTGCACGAGGGCGGTCGTGGTCCCCGGGTCGGGGCGGGCGGCGGCGCGGTCGGGAGCTGGCGCCGTGGACCGGCGGACGGCCTCGGCCTGGGCGGCCACCGGTTCCGGCAGTGCCCGCACGATCTTGCCGAGCGCGCTGCCGGCCGGGCCGGTGGGATCGCTCGCATCGTGGTGGCCGTCGAGCACGGCCATGACCAGGCCGAGGGCCTCGGTGGCGCTGAACATCAGGGGCGGCAGCCGGAGGCCGCGGCCGACGCGGTAACCGCCGTAGCGCCCGCGGGCTGACTCGATCGGGATGCCGGCCTCGCGGAGGATGCCGGCGTACCGCCGGGCGGCCCGGTCCGAGATGCCCAGCTTGCCGGCGAGCTGGCCCGCGGTGATTCCCGGGCTGCCCTGAATCAGTTCGAGGGCCAGCAGCGCCCGCGCCGTGGGGCTCGCGTCGAGGTTCACGGCACCTGCCAATCTCGAGTCAATCCGGCGGCATTCATAGTCCGGAAGCAGAACGTCCGGATTGAAGCCTAGCCTGCACGCGGACCTCCTGCGCGGGGCCGTCGACGGCGTAGCGGGAGCGGACCCGCGGCGGGGATGATGCCGGCTTCGGAGGCACCGATCCCCGCGGCCATGCAGCGTTCCAGGCCCTCGGGAGATTTTCCCTGAATCTCTTCCCCTGATTAATCTACCTAGATAGTCTTACCGGATGGGTCGTGGTTCAGGGTTCTCCGCTCAGACGTTGCTGGTGCTCGCGGCACTATCGGGCGCGCCGGCGGACTGGCGGCATGGTTATGACCTGGCCAGGCAGACCGGGCTGAAGTCGGGCACGCTGTACCCGATCTTGATCCGGCTGGCGGACCGGGGGCTGGTGGAGGCGTGCTGGGAGGAAGGCCGCCCGGCCGGGCGGCCGCCGCGGCATCTGTACCGGCTCAGTAGCGACGGGCTGGCCGGCGCGCGGGCGGCGCTGGCCGCCGCGCCGGCTGCGGTGCCGCGCGCGCCGGCGCCGCGGCGGGCCACGCCGCGGCGCGGGCTGGCGGGGGAGGGGCTGTGATCGGCCGGCCGGCGGGCGGGATGACGCGGGCGCTGGAGCGGGCGCTGGGCCGGTGCGCGGGACTGCTGCCGCCGGGGCGGCGTGGCTGGGCCGATGCGGTGCGCGCGGAGGCCGCCGAGGTGCCGGCCGGGCTGGCCCGGCTGGGCTGGGTGGCGGGCGGGATGTGGCTGGTGGCGAGGGAGGCTCAGATGATGCGCAGGATCGCATGCGGGCTGGGGACTATGGCGGTGACCGGGGCCGCGGTGGCGCTGGTGGCGGGCACCTGGCCCGGCGTGGCTGCTGCCGGGTGGGATAAGGCCCGGCTGATCCTGCTGGTGGCGCTGCTGGCCGCCTGCCCTGGGTGGCCAGGCGGCGCGGCGTGTTCGGCCCGGCCGGCGCCAGCATCACGGCGCGGGTAATGCGGGCCGCTGGCTGCGCCGCGGTGCTGGTCCTGGTGCTGGACATCGGCCGGATGGCGCGCTTCCCCGGCGAGACGCTGGGCGGCGCCGCGGGGGCCTGGGACTGGGCACGGGAGGCGGTCGACGTGGGGCTGATCGCGGCCTGCCTGGCGGCGGTCTTTATCGTCACGGCGTGGTGGCCGCAGCTCAGCCGAGTGCTGGTGGCGTGGTGCGCGGCCGCCGCCGGGCTGGCCCTGTTTCTCACGCTGGCGCCGGTGCAGGTGCTGATCACCGTGTACGTGGCCGGGATCCTCGCAGTCACCGCACGGCGGTCGCCGGTGACCCCGGCGACCCTGGCCATCTGCGCCGGCGTAGGCGTCGGCGGCGGCCTTCTCGTGGTCGCGATGTGGGACAGCGCCAGGAGGACGGTTCCTGGGCTCCACGGCCCGCGGAGCACTGATGTCGAGCTGCTGCTCATGGTCCTGTCGCGGTGACCGCAGCGGGTACGGCCGCAGCGGGCTGGGTCGCGGCACGGCTCGCCAGGGGCCCGGTTGATCCGCTGGCGCTCAGCAGGCCCTGGTTCTGGCAGTGCCTGGCGGCCGGCCCGCTGACCGGCGCTATCGCCGCGCTGATGGTTCCCTTCGGGCGGGTCAGCGATGCGGTCCGGATCGCCGCCGCGTGCCCGGCGGCAGCCGACGGGCGCTGTACCAACGGAACGCATATGTGGATGATCTTCCTTGTCGCCGGGCCCGTCCTCGGCCTTGCCGTCGGCCGCCTCGGCGGCGCCGTCGCGGTAGCCGAGCTAGGCCGGTCACCGCTTGCGCGGCCGCGTGAGCCACGGCCAGGCGGCTCCAGGTCGGGCGGGTCTTCGTGAGCAATTCATGACGGCTCCCGGCGGATGCCTCCGGGCGCATGCGCCGGGATTCAGCGGGTGACCGGCAGTGAGCCGGGCGGCCGGGGCAGGCACTGACGTACGCTGCGGAAAACTGCCGACCGAGCGGAAACGAGCGTCGCATGACCATGCCGGGCACCGCAGCTATCCCTGACCGGGCCCGTGTTGTCGTCATCGGCGGGGGGATCATCGGGACCTCGGTCGCCTATCACCGGCGCACCTCGGGATAGCTGACGTGCTCCTGCTGGAACGCGACCGGCTGACATCGGGCACGACCTGGCATGCGGCCTGCGATGGCTACCTTGCTCAACCTCGCAGACCTCCACCGAGCTGCGGGTGTATACGCGCGACCTGTACTCGCGGCTGGAGGCGGAGCCCGGGCTCGCGACCGGCCTGAAGCAGACCGGGCTGATCGAGCTCGCCATCGAGCCGGGCGGCTGGAAGGATACCGGCGGGTCGCCGCCTTCAACCGGCTGTGCGGCGTGGAGGTGCACGAGATCTCGCCGCGCGAGGTCACCGATTTGTTTCCGCTGGCTGGCGTCGATGACGTGCTGGCGGGCTTCGATATCCCGGCCGATGGCCGGGTGAACCCGGTGGACGTGACGATGTCACTGGCCAGGGGGGCCAGGATGTGCGGCGCGCGGATCATCGAGGGCGTCCCGGTAACTGGGTTCCTGACCTGCCGCGGCGCGGTGACCGGCGTACGCACGCCGCAGGGCGACATCGAGGCCGAGTACGTGGTCAACTGCGCCGGGATGTGGGCCCGTCAGCTTGGCGACCTGGCCGGGGTGAACATCCCGTTGCAAGCCGCCGAGCACTACTACCTGCTCACCGAGCCGATCGACGGAGTGGATAGCGACTGGCCG
>CAVPPJ010000027.1:0-34840 GCA_963707065.1 uncultured Actinomycetes bacterium | reverse complement strand
TCCGTGCGCGGTGAGCGGATCGTCCGGACGTTAGAGAGAGCTGGTTTCAAGGTCGCCCGGGTCGCCGGGAGCCACCACATCATGCGTCATCCCGACGGCGTGGCACCACCGTGCCGGTTCATCCCGGCCGCGACGTCGCCAAGGAAACCCTGCGCGGCACTCTCGCTGACGCAGACATGACGGTGCAGGAACTGCAACGACTCCTGTGAGCAAACCGGGTTTGACCCGGACAGATACCGACCAGGACCCCCAGCGCTCTGAACGCGGCAGATCCGGGTGTTCATTGCGTCTCGCTGTCGTGCATAAGTATGTGGCGCTCGCGGGTGACGCGGACGGCGAAGTCTAGAACGCCGGATGCACGGCCGACCTGCATGCGCACGCATACCCGCCGTTCTGGCGTGTCGTCCCTATCGGGTCGGTCCGGCGTTCGGTGCGACGTTCTGTCGGTCGAGTCGGGTCGTGCCGGGTTCCGGTGGCAGCAGCTGCCTGCCCGGCTGGCTGGAGGGGTGGGCGGCTCCGGGTGGCGTTCTGTTCCGGCGTGGCGTGTTCAGTGGGGGAACGGTGCGATGCCCCTGGCTCGCAGGGCCGCCTGGGTCCGGTCCGCGGCCTGGAGTTTGTCGAGTATCCGGGAAACGTGATTCTGAACTGTTTTCAGGGAGATCCCGAGGGAGCGGGCGATCTGCCGGTTGTTCGCACCGTCGGCGAGCAGGTCGAGCACCTCTCGTTCCCGCCTGGTGAGGCCGTCTTGCTGGGATGGTGGCGTTAGGCAGGGCAGCTGCGCGGGTGTCTTTGCCAGGAGCCTGCTGGCGATGCCGGCGCCGAACACGGCGCCGCCTGCGGCGATGGTGCGCAGCGCCGCGGTGATTTCCTCGGCGGATGCGCCTTTGAGGATATAGCCGCGTGCGCCTGCGGCGAGTGCGGCATAGACGCTGTCGTCGTCGTCCACCATGGACACGATGAGCACGGCGGTGGCCGGGGCGGCGGCCAGCACTCCTCGTGTCGCTTCGACACCGGAGGCGCCGGGCAGGTTGATGTCCATGAGCACGATGTCAGGTGCGCTGTCCTGGAGGATCGCTAGCGCCTCCTCGGCGGTGCCGGCGGTGCCGGTGATCTCGACGTCGGGCAGTGTGCCGAGCAGGCCGGCGAGGCCGGCGCGGAAGACGGGATGGTCATCAACGATCAGGATCCGGGTCATGCGGGGACCGCCGGAACCGGGGGTACCTGCGCGGGCGCGGCCGGTACTGGCAGCAGGGCTGTCACGATGACGCCGGGTGAGGCGCCGCTGACTGCCACTGCGCCGCCGAGTTCTTCTGCCCGCTCCCGCATGATGGCCAGGCCGTTGCCGTGATCGCAAGGCATGAGTAGCCCGGTGCCATCGTCGGTGATGGTGACGGCCAGTCCGGTCGGGGCGAAGTCGAGCGACACGCCGCAGCGGCGGGCGCTGGCGTGCCGGACGGTGTTGGTGACCGCCTCGACGATGATGCGGTACGCGGCGACCTCGACGGCGGCCGGGAGGGCAGGCAGATTACCGCTGGTGTGCATGCTGGCGGCCAGATCAGCGCCGGCGGTCAGCCGGTCGACGGCCTGGGTGCACGCACCGGCCAGGCCAAGCTCGTCCAGCGCCGGCGGCCGCAGCCCTTCGACGAGGTGCCGGACGTCCACGACTGTCCGGCGGATCTCCTCGCTGAGGTCGTACAGCTGTCGTGAGGCGCCGTCACTGCCGGGCGGGAGCAGTGCCCGTGCCGTTTCTGTCTTCAGCGTAAGTCCGGCGAGGGCCGGGCCGATGCCGTCGTGCAGGTCGCGGCGCAGACGGCGGCGTTCTTCCTCGCGGGCTAGGACGAGCCGCTCCCGGGCGCGCTGCAGGTCATCGCGCAGCAGCCGCGCGTGCAGCGCGCCGCCGAGCTGCCGGGCAAGGTCGCGCACCAGCCGCTGCTCGGACGCGCTGAGCTGTCGTTCCGGCGGCCGGTAGGTCAGGCAGCCGACGGTCGTGCCGTAGGCCTGCAACGGAATGGTGATGCCGGTGCGGGTGCCATCGCCGGCGACGGCGGCGCCGCTGGCATCGCGGACGCTGACGTCGCGCAGATCCAGGCCGGTGGTGAGCTCGCTGACGGCTGCGTCCAGCAGGCGGTCGATGTCGGCTGCGGCTTCCAGGCGCTCGCCCAGGTCGGCCAGGACCTCATAAGGTTCGTGCCAGCGGCCGTAGACGATGCGGGTGACGGCCTGCTGCAACGTTTCGCGCAGCGGGATGAGCAGCAGGGCGGCAATACCGGCTGCCAGAGCAGGCGGCCACCACGCGTGATGGTAGGGAGCGAGCGAAGCGGCAGCGGCAACGACGACAGCGTAGATGCCGACGACGGTGCCTGACATGGCGAGCCACAGCAGCGTGCGGTGTGCCGCGCGGCGCAGGTCGTAGAGCCCGTGGCTCAGGGCCGCGATGGCGATCGCGACCGGCAGCGGAAGGAGCACCACGCCGAAGAGCCAGCCGGGAACGCTTCCGGTAAGTATGACGGCGAGAAAGACGAGCGCCGGCGGGCAGGCAGCCAGCGCGAGCAGCAGCAGCTGCTGGCGGACGAGCGGCCCTCCGCGCCGCCACCGGGTGATGAGCCCGGCAACAGCTCCGGCGGCGGCTGCTGCCGCGAGCAGGACCCCGGCGGCGCTGAGTACGTCGGCGATGTGTCCGTAGCGACCGGGCAGGCCGAGCGGGCTCTGCCAGTGGGAGAGCCGGTCCTGCTGTGCGTGCGGGCTGAGCACATTGCCGAGGAACAGGCAGGTCACAGCCGCGGCGGTGCACCAGGCCAGCCAGCGCCAGCGCGGACCGGGCAGGCGGCCGTCCGGGAACACCACGGGCACACCCACCACGGCGATCAACATCCCCGCCGCTTCCAGGCCCGGCCCGGTCGCGGCCAGGTACGCGGCGCCGGGGACCGAGCCCGGGGCGGTGACCACGCCGTGGACGCCCGCTTCAGTGAGCGCCAGGCCGGCCCCCATCACGGCAGCTGCGGCCAGCAGCAGCCAGCCGACACGGTTACCGGGTACCGCAAAGGTGACCACCGCGCCCACCACAGCGACCGCCCCGACAGCGAAAGCGAACGACAGCGTGTCGGCATAGACGGCAGTGTCGGCCCGGTCGTAGGCAGTCGCGACGGCAGCGCCGGCCAGGGCGACCACAACAGCGGCACCGGCCACGGCCGCGGCTAGACGGCCGCTGACCGATACCGGCAGCGGGCTTTCCATGGGCTCATGGTGCACCATGAGCGCGTCTCCGGCGAGAGTCGCTTGCCAGAGCGGACGCAGCGCGTCAGGCCGCGGCCCGATGGCGAAGACGGCCGGCGAGCACCGCGATAGCGCCGATCAGCCCGGCCAGCGACACCAGGGCGAACATGGTCTGGTAAACCCAGTCCAGGGTGCTATGCCGGGCCCAGCCCGAGAACGAGACCACCTCGAACAGGCACAAGATGCCGACGAAGATGGCACCGACGGCGACGCGGCCGCTGCGCAGTAGCCAGGTAGCCAGAAGGAAGAATACGCCGAACACGACGCCACCCCAGGGCAGGCTGCCAGGATACTTCTCCAGCCAGATTATGACCGCACTGCCGAACTCGCCCAGCGCGAGTATCCCGGCGATAGCGGTCAGGACAGTGAGCTTACGACCATACATGCTTGCCTCCCATTGGAATCGGCGTGACAGCACAATGCATCTGCTCGATTCCCTGCCAGAAGAGGCGCCTTCCCGATCACACCGGGAAGTTCTCCCGGCAGCCCGCGGGCACCGGACCAGCCACGCACTTCCCGTACAGCCAAGTACCCGCGAGCGGTGACCTGCCGGCCGCCCAGCGCTTTTGCGCCTTCAAGTAGCGGACAGCGACCTATGTCGCTACCGCCCTCCCCCGCCAGGCCAGCGCCAGGTAACGCTGACAGGTATCCACTGGCGGTCGCGCATGTTAGCGCAGCGTCTGATGCGGGAACTGGTTCGCCCATAAGCGCAAGATCGGCGTTCGGCGAACCCTTGCCTCAGAATTCGATGCCGGTTCGTTCGTCACAGGCAGGTCGCCGGAGTATACGGATCGGTGGATAACCATGCGGGCCGTAACGTCCGCTATTCGGCTACTTGGCGAACGTTAGGATCGACGTCCGCACTCGCTCTCAGGTCACCTCAGCTGGGCTGCCATGGATCGATGACATCGATTCCGGTTTCCAGGAAATCCTTAACGTTCCGCGTGGCCAGGGCGGCGCCGCGTGCCCGGCAGATGGCTGCGATCTGAGCGTCGAACCCCTCGATAGGCAGGCCTGCGCCATCACGGCGGGTCACGACCAGTGCGTAATGGGCTGCTGCATCGGCGTCAAAAGGCAGAACGTAATCGCTGAATGCGGTGAAGACCTCGTCGGCCGCCGCCTTCAGGCGATCCTTGCGGCGTCCGTCAGCCAAGCGCTCAAGGCCGTACCGGATCTCCGCGACTGTGATCGCTGTCGTGTACAGCTCCCCTGCGGGCTGCGAAATCACCCAGTCCCGGACCAGTTCGGACGGCGACGGGCGCATCAGCTCGGATGCGACGTTGGTATCGACGACAATCATTAACGGAAGTCTGCCGCCCGCGCCCGCGCCGTCCGGGAAGGAAGGTCAAGTTCGACGCCGCCAGCCTCACCGAAGCGATGAAGGACCGCCTCGAACAAGCCTTCCGCCTCGCCTGGCTCGCTGACCGCGTCCCTCAGGATCTCGCGGATCTCCGCCTCCATGGACCGGCCATGGCGGGCGGCCTGCACGCGCAACCGCTCCTTCACCCGGTCGTCAAGGTTCCGGATACTTACTGCTGACAGTGCAACCACCGCCCTCCCTATCGCTATCAATGCTAGCAAATCACTTCGGGAGCGCCTCCCGGGCGAGGCTTTAGAACGCACGTTCATGCAGAATCGGCCGATGTCAACCGCACGTGATTGAAGGTAGCCGACGGCCGTGCGGCGTTGTCCGACGCGCCAACGGCCAGCCGGCTCAGGCGCGTGCTGTGTCACGTCCAGGCGCCTGCGTGTCTGGTTTCGCCGTGGCGATCTTGTTTCGGCCTGAGCGGAGAGTTAGTTCGGGCCGTCGAAGGTTAGCGGCGCTAACGAGATCTCCGGGAGCCAAGTTGGGAGCCAACAAGGACCGACGTAGAGCGACACCAGGCCACGTCCAGCGATTATCGATGCAGTTCAACGGCGCATCAGGCGATGCCTGGCGACGTCTGGCGACGGGCGGGGTGTGCTTTGGGAGCAGGAGGCCGCGAGTTCGAATCTCGCCATCCCGACCACAAACACCCAGGTCAGTGCCTATGATTTGGGAAGGCATACAGCTGAGCGAAGCCTGTGAGTGCCTAATCCGAAAATCGGCGAGTTAGCTGGCAGGCGGCAGCACCCGGGCGGAGCGCTAGCGGAGCCGGGCTGGTTGTGGCGGTTGCTCAGGCGGCGGGTTCGAGGGTGACTTTGTAGCCGAGGGCTTCGAGCTGGCGGATGTGGGCGCGCTTGCGGCGGTCGGGGTTGATGTGGGTGCCGGAGTAGTCGCTGCCCAGGTCGGTGTAGCGGGTTGCGGGGTCGGATAGCAGGTGCCAGATGATGACCAGGATGGACCGGCCGACGGCGACGATGGCCTTCTTCGCGCCGCGGCGGCGGGCGATCCGCCGGTAGCGGTCGCCGGGGAAGGTGCCGGTCCGGGCGGCTCCGACGGCGGCCTCGCCCAGGACGCGGGCCAGGTAGGAGTTGCCGTGCCCGGTGGAGCCCTTGCCTTTCTTCTTCCCGGCGGATTCCTTCACGCCGGGCGCGTATTTCGCCCAGGACACCAGGTGGCCTGGTGCGGGGAACCGGGTCATATCCGTGCCGATCTCGGCGATGATGACCGCGGCCGCGACGGCGCCGATGCCGGGGATCTCATCCAGCCGGCTGGCCGCGTCCGCGAAAGGGGAGATCATCTCCTCGATCCGCTCGCCGCGCCCGGCGATGTCAGCGTTAAGGCCGCCGGCCCGGGCGAGCATCCTGGCCAGCAAGGACGCGTGGTGATCGGTGAAGTGCCCGGTGAATGCCTCTTCCAGCGCGCCGGTCTTGGCCCGCATCCGGGTGCGGGCCAGCTGCGCCAGCACCCTGGGGCTGCGCTCGCCGGCAGCCAGGGCATTCATCATGTCCCGGCCTGAGACGCCGAAGATGTCGCTAGCCACCACCGGCAGCTTGATGCAGGCAACCGTCCAGCAGCTACTCCAGCCGCTGCTTCCTGCGTGCTGGACGTCTGCCGGGTCCGGGACCTGGCTGGCCATCGCCAGGGACGCCGGCGGACCGGCCGCGGCGGCACGAAACGGGCCGGATCATCTGGCCGCCCGGCGCCGGCACGGCAGATGATCCAGCTTGCCCGTCTTCGTGCCGCCGCCGCAGATCCGCCGGCTGCTGGCGCTGGCCGCCGGTACCGGACCGGCCAGCCGGGTCCGCACCGCAGGACACTGGTGCCAGTAGCTGCTGGACGTTGCTTCCATCACCACCCGGGTCACCCCCAGGCAGCGCAGCCGGCCCGGCATGCCCAGCAGCGACCGGGTCATCGTCGGGTAGGCCTGCACCTCCTGCAGCCGCCGCCCAGGGCGATCCTCATCGGGCACCCGCACGCAGCACATCAGCTCCGCCTTGCCGATATCCAGCGCCGCGACCCGCCCGATGATCTCCTCACGGTCGTGTGTCTCCTGCAGCACCCGGCACCTCCCTTGCCTCAGCGGTGAACGGCGGGCGGCTGCCCGCAGGAACCACAAGGGGACAGCAGAATCTAATCCGCGTGCTCAAGGCGACAATGAAGGTCCCATCGCGCGGTTCCCCGCACCCAGCTAACTGACGGCCTCCAGCGACCATAGACACCCGGCGTCAGCGGGCAGCCACCCCCGATTTTCAGCCCGGAACGGGCGTCCCGCAGGGATATCAGAGCTAACTGAGTAACTATGCACCCTCGCCAAGCCCGAAGATGCGGTCCATGACGTCGGCGCCGGACTGGAGAACCGGCCGGATCTGCTGGCGGTAGACCAGCTCAGTCACCGCCGTACTGCCGTGCCCGACAAGCCGGGCAATCTCATCGATCGATGTCCCGTTGTCCGACAGCAACGAGACGAAGCTGTGCCGTAGCTCGCGCGGACTCCAGTCGGCAGGATCGAGCCCAGGGATGCCCCTGATGGCCCTTCGGAACTCACGCCGGACATGCGACGGATCAAGCGGAGTGCCGACCTTTGAGGCGAAGACGAGCCCGTGCTCGCGCCAGCGAGCGCCAGCCAGCCGCCGCACGGTCGCATTCCTGTAGGGAGCGCTGCAATTCGAGGGCTGTGACGCACCGCTTAGACAAGGCAAGCGTGCGCCGGGATTGGCGAGTCTTGGTATCACCGCCAGCACGTGTCGACCGCCAAACAGCTACATGCGGCGGAACGGGAACGTTAGCCTCAGGATCGCCGATCAGGTCCACGGCGTCCCAGGTCAGTGCCCGGAGTTCTTCCGTACGCGCTCCGGTGAGCAGGGACAAGACGATGTAACTGTGCATCCTCGTGCCTTCGGCCGTGCGGAGCACGCCTTCGGCCTGTGCCATGGTGAGTGCCTTTGACCTGCGGCCCGCGCATCCTTGGGGCACGGTGCAGAGTCCCACGACGTTCCGCTTCACCAGGTCGCGCGCCAGCGCGCGATTGACCGAGCGGCAGCCGGGCTCATCGTCGGGTTCGGGGAGCGCTGCTGATCTTCGCGCCCTGGGGCTCATCGTCCAGCGTGGCATCTGCAGGCGGCCTGGAATGCCTGGCCGCATCGATCAGCTACGCCATCAGCTACATCTACATGGACCGCTACCTCGCTCGGCGAGGCCTGAGCCCGGTCACGCTATCGGCGTGCCAGCTCCTGGCCGCGTCGGTCATGCTCGCCGTAACCCTGGCGATTGCCGGTGCGCAAGCACCGCATTTCACCGCCGTGAGTGTCGCGGGCGTGGTGATCCTGGGAGTCATCGGGACCGGCATCGCCTACGTGCTGAACTACCAGATCATCACCAGCGAGGGCGCGACCATCGCTTCTACCGTCACTTACCTGCTGCCCGTGGTCGCGATCGTGCTCGGCGTCGTAATCCTCGGCGAGGACATCACCGCGATGGTGATCGCGGGCATAGCGCTGGTCCTGGCCGGTATCGCGCTGACACGCCGTCATCCGGAAGCAGCCGAGCCCTAGACCTGACTTTTGTCAAATTAGTGCGCATCTATGGTCGCTCGATAAGAACGGGGTGTCGCGCAGGTCATGGGTGACATATCCGAGACCCGGGTTCGGGTGTGTCAGGGCTGGTCAGATGGGCCGACGACAGGTCTAAGCGGTACCGAACCAGGTCAGGGCCAGGGAATCCAGCGTGGGCTCGGGCGGGGCCGGGAACTCCATGAGGGACTCGGACAGATTGCTGTGCACGTGCAGAAGCGTGTACGCGAGCAGTTCCTGCGGGTCGAAGCCGCAGCCGTAAGCGGCCAGGATGCGGCCGAGCAGGCGCGGGTCGCATCGCGAGACCAACAGGCCGACCGTGACGAACTCGTAGGCGCGGTCACCGGTCATCGCGGTCTCGAAGTCCAGCAGCCCGCTCAGCGTCCACGTACCGGGGTTCACCACCAGATGCTCGCGCGTCACCTCGGTGTGCAACAGCACCCGCTCCCGACCGGGTGCAATCGGCGCCGATTCCAGGAAACCCTCGATCTGACTGAGCCACAGCCCTGGGAGCCTCACCTCGCGCTGGCGCTCCCGGGCCTTCGCGCGCTGGCCAGCGAGGAAGCAAGCCCAGTCTGCTGGGCCGAGGATCGGGTTCAGTGGTTCGGGGTCCAGGCCGTGCAGCGCGGCGAGCATCTCGCCGGCTTCGCTGACAACCCGGTCCTGGTGCGGTCGCGGGATGGCGGGCCACGCCGCGGCCAGCTCGGTGCCCGGGAGCTGCGACATGAGCACGTACCGCCAGCCGTTCTCGTACTCGCCGTGGGCAAGGAGCTCAGGCGTGGCGACGGGCAGCCTGCCCCATAGGTAATCCAGCACCCGGGCCTCGGTGACGCTGTCCGCCGCGGACACCGTGGGATAGAGCTTGAGAACGCGACGGTCGCCGACTGCGTAAACGGGACGGGAGCCTTCTGGGTAACGGCGGAGCCCGGCGCCCGCCAGGCCGAGGCGGGCCGCGAGATCTTCCGCGGCGGGCCGGACGATCTTCTCGTCCCAGACGACGGCCTGCCACTCCTCGTCCGTACGCACAGCGGGCAGCATGCGCGGAAACTACCCCGGGCCGCGTGCTGCCGCAATTGAATTTCCCTCGCTTCGGTCACACCCGCGCCGACTAACGAGCCCCCTTGGTGCGCAAATCCACCAGTCCGCGCACGAGAACCAGCAGCTCACAAAGCTGCACCCGAGCAGATCCCGGCCAAGTGATGAAAGTCAGGTCGCGCTCACACGCCGTCCATCCGGAAGCAGCCGAGCCCTAGATCGCATAGCCCTTTCCTGCCTAGCCTCACTTGATCCTTGACGGTTCGGCTTCAGTTGATCCTTTACACGCCCCTAGATGTTTGTTCATTGGGGAAGCCGAGGGCGGAGCCGCGCAGGCGTTCTAGCCTACCGTTGATCGAAGACGACGACCTACCAGACGAGTCCATCTAGATGGTTATGGCCGGAAAGCAGGAGAGAGATGCGGTCGTGCGCCGTTTCGCGTATGTCAGGCTGGGGGTGGTGTGCGTATAGCGCGAGTTCCACGTGCATGTCATAGAAGTTCAACCGCTCGCGCAGATGCTCGCGCTCGAACAGCTCCGGATACGCGCCGTGCAGCCATCCGGGGACCTCTGTGAGTGTGGTCTCGTCGAGCCCTCGTTCGTCGGGTGTGGGTGGGTACTCTTGCGCCTTCGCGCACCAGCGCAGGATGGTATCGAGCTCGACATCCGCTGGCTGAGCCAACGCCTCCGCGAAGTCGATAAGACCGGTGACGCGTCCTTGGTCGACGATCACGTTGGATCCATGTAGATCACCATGGACGAGGACGGGTTCGTCGGCGGCGAACAACGCCAGCCGCTCCTGGATCCAATCGGCGACGTCCGCGAGCAGGCGCGAGTCATGACCGGGCAGTTGTCGGGCAGCCTCGACCTGCTGGAGCGCCGCACTCACTACGGGTGGGTGGAACGCAGGCCACGGTTTGCCGGAGAGCGCGTCGGCCAGCCAGGGCGGCAGCAGGTCGGCGGGGACAGGAACGCGGTGAAGTGCGCGCAACGCAAAGCCGAGGCTCTCGATGATTGATTGGCGCGTGTGCGAGTCCGCCGCCGGCCATGCGTCGTACAGGGTTCGGCCGGGCAGGCGTTCGGAGATGTACCACGGCCCGTCCGGGCCGTCGCCGTGGGCAAGGATCCGGGCGTGTGGGACCTCGCTGCCGGCGAGCAGGTTGACGACTGTAGCCTCGTGGCGATACGCGTCGCGGAACTGTCCGTTGTTGTTCAGTCGTACGACGTATTCGTCGCCGACCCACACGCGGCTAACCCAGCCGGCCTTTGGAAGAAAGCGCCCGGTTGCTGGCAGACCAGCGGCCGCCAGCGTCCTCAGCAGCGCCGGATCGGTTGTTGGCTCGTCGACGAACGGTGTTGATTGGTCGCACACGTACCGAGTCTCGCATCACCGCTACACCCTCAGATCGGATGAGCCCTGAATGCGACGGTCTGACTTCCTAACCTGACCTGCGGGCCGGGCACAGCGCCAGCACAGTGCGAGGCACACTGTGTGCCTAGCTCCACTTGATCTGCTACCTCGGTCACCGGGACTCCCGCCCTGACCTCCAGTACGGCCCGGTATCTCTGCTCCGTCACGCTCAGCTCCCACAGCATGAGCGGGAGTGTTAAGCATCAAGCGGAGCCGAGACGAGATGTAAAGCATCAAACGGGACAGGACACGCATAGCCCTTTCCTGCTGTGGCAACTTTCTCTACGGTTTCAAGGCTGCGCCGCGAGGCTGCGCCACCCGGCGCAGCGGGCGCTGTTGTTCGAGTGGAGGTGAGAGACCTTCGCCTCCGTCCTGTCGCAGCAGGGCGGTGAAGCTGAGGGCAGCCTGATCCGGGTGGTGCCGGGGAGGGCGGGAGCAGCCCTGACAAAGCCGGGACGTGCCAGTACTGCCAGATGGGGCGGGTCCGGCGAGCGTGGCGGAAAGGAGTACGCGAGGAACCGGTGTCATTAAGTCCTTCATCACGTAGACCGGCTCAAACCTGGTGGATACGGGCCGGGCGCGGTGCGTCCCGCCGGATCGTTGTGCGGCGGGAACTTCCCGGGAGGATTCCTTGATCTGCCCGGGGAGGCCATGGGGAAGGCCTGCGGCGTACCTGTGGCGATGCCGCTGGGACACAGCCGGGCTCCTCCTCCGCCGAGCGAATGACAGTGAACGCGGGAACCGCCCGGTGCTGGTTCCCGGCGGGCGGGCATCCGGCCCGCTGGCCGGGATAGGCGCGCCGACCGCTGAACGGGCCGGGAGGGGCGGAGCCGCCGTAGTACTCCGGGCCGGGGAAAGCCCGGCACATGGGGAAGGGCGGCAGCGGTATCGCGAAGGGAAGGAGGCTGCAATGCCGCAAGACGCGCCGCCGAATGGCGGTGCCCGCGATGAGGCCCGGCAAGGGTCGTGGTCGCGGGTAGCGGGGATGCAGGCCAAGCTTCACCGTTGGGCGGCGGCCGATCCGGGCCGCCGGTTCGATGACCTGTTCAACTTCGTGCATGACCCGGCGACGCTGATCGTGGCGTTCGCCCGGGTCGCGGGCAACCAGGGCGCGAACACCCCCGGCGCGGACGGCGTCACCGCCGCCTGGGTCGAGGAGAAGGTGGGCGTGCCCGGGTTCCTGGATGACCTTCGTGCCCAGCTGAAAGAGGGCACGTTCCGGCCGCTGCCGGTGCGGGAACGCAAGATCCCCAAGCCCGGCGGGTCAGGGAAGTTCCGCAAGCTAGGGATACCCACGATTGCGGACCGGGTTGTCCAGGCGGCGCTGAAACTGGTCCTGGAACCGATCTTCGAGGCGGACTTCGAGCCGTGCTCGTACGGGTTCCGGCCCAGGCGGCGTGCTCAGGACGCGATCGCCGAGATCCACTACTTCGGCACCCGGGGTTACCGCTGGGTGCTGGACGCGGACATCGAGGCGGCCTTCGACAATGTCTCCCACGCGGCCCTGATGGGCCGGGTGCGGGCCAGGGTCAAGGACAAGCGCGTCCTGGGGCTGGTCAAGGCGTTCCTCAAGGCCGGGATCCTCACCGAACTCGGCGAGCGCCAGGACACCCATACCGGCACGCCGCAAGGCGGCATTCTGTCACCGCTGATCTTCAACATCGCCATGACGGGGCTCGATGAGCACCTGATGGCGCCGTGGAAGCCCGGCGGGGTCATGAGCACCGGCAACCGCCGCACCGCGCGCCGCCGCAACGGCCTGCCGACATGGCGGGTCGTCCGCTACGCGGACGACTGTGTGCCACGAACGCGACTGGAGGTTGCGATGTAGAAGGATCGCGACCGATCGGTCGCGGTGCTGCGCTGGTGATGGAGGTGGGCCCTCCGCAGCCGCTCTGCAGGGGGAGGTCTGCAAACCACCGTCAGCTGCTGCGGTTAATGAGCCGTGGTGGTGAGCGTTGACGGAAAAGGCGCACGAGATGCGTCAGGTAGGAACCGGGAAGGCGAACGCGAGTGAACCACTGTTGAAGCTGTCGAAAGCGTAGCGACGGCATCGAAACCGGGGTCCAGTTGTTGCCCCGGGATGAGTCTGGGGGATACCTGTCTACTGCCCTGGCGGTGCCCGGCACAAAGGTGGCGCGAGCTCGGTTCAGGCGCTGGTGTGGAACGTGGGAACCCCTCGCCCCGATAGGTGCCGGTCGGGTGTTGGACCGGCCGGCGAGAGGGAGAACCCCAAGCAGCGGAAACTGCGAGGGGCAGAGTACCGATGCGGGGCAGGCGGGCGGACCGTCTCGTAGTAGTGGTGAAGCCCGGTAATGCGGGTGGAGCGAAGGGGACGGGTCGCCCTGGTTCGTTCGGCGGTCAACCGGCATGGCCGGGAGGAGCCGGGTGAGCGAACCGAAGCTGCAGGACAAGCCGTTTCAGATCTCCAAATGGAAGGTCTGGGAAGCATTTCAGAGGGTCAAGGCCAACAAGGGTGCGGCGGGCGTCGACGGCCAGTCGACCACGGAGTTCGAAGCAGAATCTTGAGAACGAATCTGTATCAAGTTGTGGAATCGGACTGTCGTCGGGCAGCGTATTTCCCGCCGCCGGTGAAAGCGGTGGAGATCCCCAAGGCGGGAGGCAACGGGGTTCGCGTGCTCGGGGTGCCGACCGTGGCCGACCGGGTCGCGCAGACGGTGGCCAGGATGTATCTGGAGCCGCTGGTCGAGCCGATCTTCCATCCGGACTCCTACGGCTACCGGCCGAGGCAAGTCCGCGCTGGACGCGGTCGGAGCGTGCCGGCAGCGGTGCTGGCGGGCGGACTGGGTGATCGATCTGGACATCCGGGCGTTCTTCGACACCGTGCCCTGCGACCTCGTGCTGAAGGCGGTCGCCCACCATCACCGGACCAGCGCTGGATCCTGCTCTACGTGCAGCGGTGGCTTCAGGCGCCGCTGCAGCAGGCGGACGGCACGCTGGTCGCCCGGGATCGCGGGACCCCGCAGGGGTCGGCGATCTCCCCGTTGTTGGCGAACCTGTTCATGCATTACGCGTTCGATGCCTGGATGGTCCGGGAGTTCCCGGCCGTGCAGTTCGAGCGCTACTGCGATGACGTGGTGGTGCACTGCGCGCAGCGAGTTCCAGGCCCGGCAGGGTCCGGGACGCGATCGCTGCTCGCCTGACGCAGGTCGGTCTGGAGTTGCATCCGGACAAGACGCGCATCGTCTACTGCAAGGACGCCGACCGGCGTGACGATCACGAGTCACATCGTTCACGTTCCTGGGATACGAGTTCCGGCCCCGGCTGGCCAAGAACAAGACCGGCAAGCATTTCGTGTCGTTCCTGCCCGCGGTCAGCACGCGAGGCGATGCAGGCGATGGGCCGGGAGCTCCGTTCCTGGCACCTGGTCCAGGCGCAGTGACAAGTCCCTCGATGACCTTGCCCGCATGTTCAACAACATCGTGCAGGGGTGGATCAACTACTACGGACGCTTCTACAAGTCCCGGTTGCTCTACTTCCTGCGGCGGCTCAACCACGCATCTGACGCGGTGGGCCTGCCGCAAGTACAAAGCGGCTCAAACGCCGAGAACGGCGCGCGATGGCACTGGCTGGCCGAGATCGCCCGGCGATCTCCCCGGCTGTTCGCGCACTGGCGGCTCGGCGCACGTCCTGACGGCTGGGCGATGGGAGCCGGATGAGTCGAGAGGTTCAAGTCCGGTTCTGCGAGAGCCGGGCGGTGCGATTCCCGCCCGGCCACTCACCTCGTCGTGCTGGTGCACGGCCAGCGCGGTGACGCCGAAGCCCTGCGCGAGGTAACCGCCCGGTGCTCGAACCGCTCGGTCTTCGCCTCTCCGAGGCCAAGACCAGCATCGTGCACATGAGCGAGGCGTTTGACTTCCTCGGCTTCCGCATCCAGTGGAAGCGCAAGAGGGGGACGGGCAAGTGGTATGCCTGCACCTTCATCGCCGCCCGGCCGGTCCGGGCGGTCAAGGCGAAGATCCGCGCGCTCACGCACAGGACATCGCAGCAAGACCTGGAATACGTGCTGACCAGGATCAACATGGTCATGCACGGATGGGCCAGCTACTTCAGGCACGCCATCGCACAGCGCGTCTTCGACATGCTGGACAACTTCACATGGCGAAGAGTAATCCGCATGCTGCGCGAACGGCACCACTGGAGATGGAAGGACGTCCGCCGCCGGTTCACCACCCCCACCGGGCAGTGGCTGCCGGTCACAGCGGGCGAGATCGAGCTCAAGCGGATCGCCGCGATCCCGGTCACCCGGTATCGCTACCGCGGCGGCAAGATCCCCAGCCCCTGGGTCATGCAACCCACCTGACGGCAGGCACCGTGGAGAGCCCGTTGCGTCGAGAGGCGCACGGCGGGTTCGGCGAGAGGTCCGGGGAAACGGACCGGGAGCAATCCCGGCACCGCGCCCCGGGCCTACTCAGCGCGCGCGGAGCGCGCCGAGCCCGGGCTGGGCACGGCCCGGATCGCATGCAGAGACGCGGCACTCACCGAGGGAGAGCGCGAACGAGCGTGAGTGAGAGCTGCCAGAAGCCCGCGAGGGTAGCAGGGGGCTCGCCTACTCCGGGGCGGCAGCCTGCCGCGCCCTAAGGGCGGGAGCCCACCGGGCGCGGCGCTGCCGCCGGTCGGCTGCCCCGCTCCCGCAGGCAGACAGTCCCCCCGCAACGCGCTCACGGTGACCGTGCCTGCATGAACTGGCCAGGCCGTCCTTCTCGCGGCCGGGTATTCTCTCGCCGCGCAAAGATCACCGTCAAGAGCGCTCGCTACGCTCGCGTCCTTCCGACGGCGCTTCGCGCCGCTCTGGACTGTGATCTTCCACGGCAAGACCTGGCAGCAATCAGGAGGACGGACATCTCTCGACTCGGCCGCCCTTGACCCTTCAGCGCCAAGACTCACTCGCTGCCGCAGCAGCGAAAAGCTGCCATCGAAAACAGCCGATCTTGCCGGGAGGCGAGGACAAGCGGCAGACCGGGAGTTAGGGCTGACGGAGTGCCCAAGTCTATTTGGGGTCCTGGCCCAGGAACGGTGCACGTTAGCCACGAGACTGGTGGTGACGAGCTGGTTGCTCTTCCTCGACAGAACGTCCGTCTGGGAGATCTGAAGGATGCGCTTGCGCCGATACCGGACGATCGACTGATCGCGGGCATTGCCTTTCAGGGTGACTTTGCCCTGATCTATATAGTGGTTCCTGGGAGCGGCACGTAGTGGCCTTGAGTCCTCTACCGATCTTCCAGGGAGGCTCCGCCTCTGACCAGCGAGTATGCCGGTTCCGCAGGTGAATCGGTGCGGGCAGGTCCATCCTCGCCGCCGTAGGGATGCTTGCGGGCCGAGTTCCGATTCCGAGCAGCCCGCAAGCGCAGCTCGTAGCGCGGCCGGGTGCAGCACGAAAATGCAGCAACTAGCTATAGCTAGGCCGTGCGTTGGCCACCTCTCATTGACCGTTACTGACCGCTTGAAGAGCGCAAACGTCTTGGATGGACCTCTGGCCGCGAGTTCACATCGAGGTGGTCAGTCGCACCTTGCCGCCTCCGAAGCCGTGTAACAAGCTCTGGCCACCTGTTCAACGCCCTGGTTATCACCCCGCTCCAGGCCGGGCTGGCCATCACGCTGCGCGCCAGCAGCGACATCCAGCACTGGTCCACCTGGCGCCGCCTCCACCAAGGCCAAGCCCGGCACAGCCACTACCAGCGCAGACTCGCCGCCGAACCCGACCCATAACGAAAGGACGCTGCCGTACTAGACAGCCCATCCCGCCGATGAAGGCTGCGCCTCTGGCTTCGGTCACGTCCCTCGACAGCAAACTAATTGGAGTCCTTGGACACCGGCGGGCGTTGCTTGCAGCCGGACGCGTTACGCGGAGTCGACGTTCTTTAAGACGATGCAGCGGATGAATGCTCCCCCGGTACGGCCGCCGTTCCTCCGCCTTGAACGGGCCAGTGGGGACGGCTTCCGCCTGGCGTTGGGAGTTTGAAGGCTCCGCACCGCGCAGGGACACATCCGAAACCCGCATCGGCCGGTGGCTAGACATCATGGGCAGGTTCGACGTCGATCGGTGAGCCTCGGAACCTCTTCGGCGGCAGGTCATACCGTGCGGAGCGCCTCGGTGGGCGAGAGGTGGGCCGCTCGCATCGAGGGGTACAGGCCGGCGATGGCACCGATGGCGAGGGCGGCTCCGATGCCGCCGTAGAGGGCGACGGCGGGGATCTGCACGGACCAGTGCTGGGTCGCGGCGTAGATGGCGGTCGCGACTCCGCCGATGACGGTGCCGACGACGCCGCCCAAGACGGAAAGGATTATGGCTTCGGCGAGAAACTGTTCGGCGACGTGTCGTCGGGTGGCGCCCAGCGCTCGGCGTAGGCCGATTTCGGAGCGGCGTTCGAGGACGGAGATGACCATGACGTTGGCGATGCCGACCCCGCCGACGAGCAGGGCGACGGCTCCGAGGCCGAGGAACAACCCGTCGTATGCTCCTTTGGCCGCGACTTCGGCTTTGAGGATGTCCGACGGGTAGCTCACCGCCACGATCGAGGGGGCGGCGGGGTTGACGGTGGCCGGCAGCACAGCGGCGACCGGGTTGACCTGGCTAGGCACGCTGCGCAGGTACAGCGCGGTGGGGTGGCCGTCGAAGCCGAAGTACTGCTCGGCGATGGGGACTCCGATAAACGCGGTGCTGTCCAGCTGGGAGAGCAGCTCGACGGGCCGTAGGATGCCGACCACGGTGAACCCGTGGCCGCCGATCCATACCTGGGTCGGGTTGGCCAGGTTGTTGATGCCGAGCAGGCTGGCGGTTTCGGCGCCGAGGACGACCGCGGGGAAGTGGGCGGTGGCCGCGTTGAGGAAGGTGCCGTGGGCCAGGGTGGCGCCGAGGGTGGCGGGCAGGTTGGCGTCGGTCGCGGTCAGCGAGATGCCGAGGGTGTTGTTGGCCGGGACGAACGAGCTGCGGTAGACGTAGGTGTTCTGGATGCTGGCGATCTCGGTCACGTGGGTGACGGGCACGATGCGCGAAACCATGCCTTCGGCGGTGGTGGGCAGTTCGGTCGGCTGTCCCAAGGCGGTGTTGGCGGGTTGCACGGTGAGCAGGTTGCCGAGTTGGCCGAGTTCGTTGAGCAGGCCTGATTTCGACGATTGGGAGATGCCGAGCACGCCGACGATGGCGGCGATGCCGATGCTGATGCCCAGGGCGGACAGGGTGGCCCGGACCCGCCGGCTGCGCAGCCCGAGGCTGCCGACCCGGAGCAGCTCGCGGCGTGAAAGCCGGGACCCGGCGCTGTCACGGGCGGGTCGGCGTATCACGCAGGATCCTCCCGTCGCGGATCTCGATGCGCCGGCCCATCGCGGCGGCCACCTCGAGGTCGTGGGTGATGACCACGATGGTGGTGCCGTCTCGGTGCAGCTCGCGGAGCAATTCCAGCAGGGAGGCTCCGGTCGCGGTGTCGAGGTTGCCGGTGGGCTCGTCGGCCATCACCAGGGCGGGCCGGCCGGCCAGCGCCCGGGCGATGGCGGTGCGCTGCTGCTCGCCGCCGGAGAGCTGGTTCGGCCGGTGGGTGAGCCGGTGACCGAGCCCGACTCGCTCGATCGCCGCTTGGGCCAGCCGGCGGCGTTCGGTGATCCGTCCGCCGCGGTAGAGCAGGCCGTCGGCGACGTTGTCGAGCACGCTTAGCCCGTCGAGCAGGAAGAACTGCTGGAAGACGAAGCCCAAGCGTCGGGCTCGCAGCCCGGACAGCTGCGGGTCGGACATGGCCGAGGTGTCCTGGCCGGCGATGCGGACCACGCCGCGGGTGGGCCGTTCGAGGGTGCCCATAACGTGCAGCAGGGTGGTCTTGCCCGATCCGGACGGGCCGACGATGGCGACCAGCTCGCCTTCGTCGATCCGCAGGTTGACGCCGGCGAGGGCCACGACCGGCGGGTCGGTGGGGTAGGTCTTGACCACGTCGATCAGCTCCAGAACCGGCGCCCGCGGGGCGACCTCGACGATGGGGACTGGGATCGTGAGGGTCACGACGACGGCACCTCGACCCGGGTGCCGGCGGTGATACCGGACCCGCTGACCTGCACCAGGGTGTTGCTGTACAGGCCGGTGGTGACCCTGGCAAGGTGGCTGGTGGGGCCGGTCACCACCTGTACGCCGAACCCGCCGCCGGCCAGGGCGAGCAGGGCGTTCACCGGCACGGCCAAGACGTGCTCGGCCTGTTGCGTGGTGATGTTGACGTTCACCGGCGCCTGGTCCCCGACGGATCCGGGCGGGGTATGGTCCATCGTGATCGTCACGGGGACCGTGGGGGGGTTGTTGATGCCGCCGGAGCTGCAGGGCGACTGGTCGGTCGAACTACCGCCGCTGCCGGTGCCGACGCCGCTGCCACCCGGGCAGGTGGCTACGGTGCCGACCGTTTCGATGTGCCCCCCCACGGTGGAGCTGCCGTTGGGCAGCACGACCGTCACCGCGTCGCCCGGCTTGACCAGGTACTCCTGCGACACGTCCAGGTCGACGGCCACGACCGGAGTGGTGCTCGTCGCCGTCAACACGGTTCCGCCCCCGACAACGGCGCCGACCGAAGCGGCGACGGAGGTGACCCGGATCGGGCCGGGCTCGAACACCACCTCGCCGAGCGGGATCTCGCCGGTCACTGGCAGGCCACGCGCGCCCTGCCACCGCTGCACCGCGGCGGCGGTCGCCGACGAATAGTGGTTGCTCGGCGACAGGCCGCCGTATCCGAGGGCGATCAGGTCACGGGTCAGCTCGGCCACATCCGCGCCGTCGGACATGCCGGCAGAAAACGCCCGATAGGCGGGGATCGCGCCGTACAGCAGCGGCACCGGTTCGTCATTGACCGAGTAGACGCGCTGGTCCTGCCGGACGACATCGCCCACCTGCGGCAGCCAGGTGTAGGTGGCCCCGGCCCCCGACCGGGCGGTGATCGTGTACGAGCCGTCGTAGCCGATCGAGCCGCCGACCTGCACCGTCGTGGACAAGGTGGTCCGCACCACCGCGGCGGTGGCCACCGAACCGCTGCTACCGCCCGATGCCGTCGCCGGGCTGCTGGTGCCGCTGGCGGACAGCGCGGCCGCCCCGCCGGCCACCGCCCCCCCGACCAGCGCGCCGGCAACAGCCGCTATCGCCGCGACCCGCCTGGCCGTCAACTCAGCCATTGGCACCCGGGAGAACGCTTTCGGGCGGCCCGACACTAACGTCTCCCGGCGAACCCCAGCCGTTGGTCCACCAAGCCGGCGCTCCGATCTGCTGCCCGCACACCTTGCCGGCCTTCACGACGAACGGGCTGTCCGGGTCCACCCCAGTCCCGTTGAAGTTGGCCTTCTCCCCAGTCGGGTAGGGAAAGTTGGGAACGCCGTTGGCCCGCATACAGTCGACCCACTTGACCAGCTCGGCCTGGGTTGGCGGCGGGGCGACCGGCATGGCAGCCCGCAGCACACGCTGGGCCGCGGCCAAGTACTGGCTGCACGTACCAGTGGGCGTTTCCGGACCCCCAACCACGCGCGGGACACCCGGTCCCGCCAGCGGGCCGATGATGTCGATCACCCCGTGAGCGTCGATCGTCGGGTCGGCCTGGTTCGGATCTCCGTGGCTACGCATGCAGGCAGCCCACTGGTCCACTAGCTTGGTTGCGTCGCCCGAGGCCGGCGGGGTCACGGACCTCCCGCCGCCACCATCGGTCGTGGGGCTCGCGGTGCTCCTCCCCAGGCTGGCAACGTGCGGGGAACTGGGCGCGCTACAGGCGGCGAACGCCAAGGCCCCTATCGCGACCAGAATGGCGAGCCTCCCCGAGTGCGGGTACCCCTTGTTCATGTCTCGCCTCCGGTCAGTTCAGCCGTGGCAGCCCGGCCCGCTGCTGCCCGTTGATATTGGGCCCCGCCTTGGCCATGCACAACGAGCTTCCGGCGCGCAGGACTATTTCCATGACGAGGTCCGCTCGACGTTCGAGAGCCCATTCACGGGCTCCTCGGGCCGGTGGGGGGTGACTGGCTGCTGCACGTGTAGGAGTTGGTGTAGATGAGGCCTGCAGAGACGAGACTGTCGCCCGGGGCGTAGCCGAAGAACAGCTCGGTCCCGGCGGGCATCGCGGCCGGGTTGATCACCGTCTTAGCGCCCGCCGTGAACCCAGCCGGGTGCACAGGCCGCGCAGGCGCCGGAACGTGACCTGGCGTCGGTTTGAAGGCCGGGTTTGCCGACAGCACGCCGATGCGGGTGGGGTCGGGTGCTGCGGGATTCGAGGTGCAGTAGGCGTCGGTCTTGACCAAAGCCGGGATGCCGTGCTGCGCGAGCGCCTGTTGGAGTGCCGCCGGGTCAAGCACCTGCCTCATCGTCAAGGTCAGCGTGCCGTTCGCGTTAGCGGTCAGGACGAAGCCAACGGTCCGAATCGCGCCGGGGCTCTGTGTCGGCTGGGTCGTGCCGGAGCCGTGGTTTGGGACGGGACCGGGCACGCCGGTTAGGGCGAAGGCCAGCGCGGTGGCTGCGGCCACTCCGGCAACGCCGAGGCCCGCCGCCCACCACCGGCCGGGTCGCAAGCGGAGTCGACCAGACGAGCGAGCGGGCTGGAAGGATGCGTCGTCGTCGACGAGTGTTTCCTGCTTCGCGGCGGTCAGCGCTGCTCGGGCACGTACCCAGGCGTCCGTTGAGGGCTCCGGCACGTCGTCTCGGAATCGCTGCAACAATTCAATTTCGTTCATCGTTCTTCCTCGGCCGCAGGGTTCGGTCGGCCAGACCACAGCGCGAAGTCGGGGTGCTCCATGTCAAGGTCACCGAGCGCGGCGCGTAGTTCGGCGCGAGCGCGGGACAGGCGCGATCGGATCGTTCCGGCCGGCACGTCAAGCGCCGAGGCGATCTCCTCGTTCGACAGCTCGGCCCAGGCGTGCAACAGCAACACGTCCCGCTGATCGCCGGTCAGCATCCCTAGGGCGGCGGCCAGCCGGGGCGCAATGAGCGACGACAAGACGACCTCGCTCGCGTCGGGCGCGAGTCGCTCGGGCTCGGTGATGAGGCGGGCTTCAAGCGCCAGCAGGTGCTGCTCGTCACGCCAGTGGGCACGCAGCAGGTTGGTTGCGATGCCGAACAGCCAGGACCGCACTGATCCGCGCGCCGGGTCGAAGGAGGCGCGGGCTCCGTAGCTGACGGCAAAGGTCTCCGCGGCAAGATCGTTCGCGAGCGCGCTGCCGACTCGTCGGCTGAAAAACCGGTGGATCGTCCGAAAGTGCGCCTCGAAGACCGCTTCGAACGTGCTTGTGTCCATACCGGCGTCGCTCATACGAGCAGCCCATCGGTCGGCACGAACCTCACGCTCACACTTCAGTACTTGTCGAGCCGGCACGGAAACGTTGCAAGCCCGCGGAAGGTGGCCGCGGAACCTGTCAACCTGAATGAGGCACCGTTGGGGGTCTTTTACTGAGCGGGTTCCTTCTGTGGAGGGTTGATCCAGGAGGCGGCTGGCAGCTTTGGCGGCTGAGGAAGCTGGCGGACGAACCGGTTGGGATGGGCAGCGTAGGCGGCGGCCAGGACGCCTGCCCGTGCGGCACGCACGGCCTGGGCATGGCCGTAGTGGACGTCGGCGGGGGTGTGCAGGCCCAGCGCCGGCGGCGCGGCGAAGTGCATCTCAACCTCGCGCTCCGACCCTGGGTGCAGTTGCTCCAGGTGCGCGAACCAGGCGTCGGACGGCCGCGGCTCGGCGCGCTCCTGCCTCACCTCGGGGAGCGTGGGCATCGAGAACACGAGCCAATCATCGCGACCGGCCTCCTGCAGTGACGGCTGGACCACGATGCCCTCACTGTCCGGGGGCTTGGCGACCATCTCCCGGCGGGCTGGCGACCATGCCTGAAAGCCGAACAGGTCCTTGAAACGATGGGCCCGCAATCGCCGTGATCCACGCTGGCTGGCCTCGATCGACCGACGCAGCGTGGCTATGATCTCCGCCGGGTCCCGATCCACTGGCATGATTACCTCCAGCTCAGTGTTACGCCGGCCCGCGCCGCCGGCGCGTGAAGGCGACAGGCCTGCGGCCTGACGTGAGCGGCATATTCTGCATCATCCCGCTGACTCCAGGCGCCCTTCCGCACAAAGGCTGACCATCCGCACCCACGCGAGGATGGATCAGGCGGCTCCCTCTCCGTTGTCTGGGCAGGCGGAACCGTGATCGGCCTACCGCCTCCGGCGCGGTGAGCCGTGCCGGTGGCCTGATTCTGGCCATACAACACCGCAAAAGACTGGCAGATGATGCAAGACGACGAGCGACATCCTTGCAAGCCAAACGGCATGTGCCCAGGTAGCAAGGAGGCGTGGCACACTCTACGGATCAGAAGGTTGGGGGTTCGAGTCCCTCCCAGCGCGCGCTTAGCTCGGACGCTGGCTGACAGCTCGCGGCGCCTTACACTGCTGCCAAGCGGGTCCCCGTCACTGCCAGGCACGTAATAGATGTTGGGTAGCGCCCCTTGAGTGAGATCACCGAACGAGACGATCCAGTGCGGGAGTGGCTTTCGCTCCCGCGCCGGATCTACCTCGATACCTCGACGCTGCAGAAGCTCTATGACTTCGGCGGGGAGATCTTCGAGGGCGAGCCGTTCGAGCCGGTCGGCCGGGCTGCCCGAGTCGAAGGCCTTGCCGATGAAATCGATGCCCTGCGGATGATCTTCATGGTTAACGAACGGGCCATGTTCGAGTTCGTCATGACCGATGCGAGCTTGCACGAGGTCGTCAACCGGACCCGCCCTGGCTACACCCAGTGGGTGTATGACGTGCTCGACACCTGGTTGATCCAGTCCGAGGGCCAGGAGCCGCCGACGCCGGGCAAGACGTTCGAGGACCAACGTTTCGGCATGGTTAGCGTGAAGGACCGACGGCTGCTCCAAGAGGCGCTCGACTGGCGCTGTGACGCCTTCATGACCATGGAGCGCCGCATGCCTATCGCGGCGCCATTCATTGAGCGGGAGACGGGCCTGCGGGTAATACGGCCGATGGCGTACTGGGGCGTGCTGAGGCGTTTTGCTCGCCTGTACTACTGACAGCGCTGCGTGCTTACTGTGTCAGAGCCTGCGGTCAGGCATGGTCAAGACTGTCGCAGTCATATCATTAGTTGGCTCTGGCACGGAGAGACCAGGACTGTGATTGCTGACCACCAAGGTTGACCACAACAGGGACCGACGCGGGCCGATCCTAACGGACGCGCTGTGACTGCAAGTCCAGGTGAGCGACGGTGACCGACAGCCTGGCCGTATTTTGCAAACAGGGGGACCGGACCAGACTCGGCTCCGCTCCATGGTTTGTGACGGTGGCTCGGCGTACCATGCCAGCAATCGGATGCCAGGGGGAGCGATGGAGGGCATGGCCCCGATCTTGCACGTAGCTGACGCGCGAGCAAGCATTGAGTGGTACGCCAAGCTCGGGTTCGACGTCGAATCGGAGCATATCTTCGGGCCAGACTGGCCGCTGTATGTGCGGTTGCGGCGCGGTCCGGCGCAGTTGCACCTGTCCGAGCATCGCCTCGACGGCGGCCCGGTCACCCATGTGTATCTCTACGTCGAGGACGTCGACAGCGGCATCCCTGCTGGGGCGGTCGCCGAGGATTGCCCCTGGGGGATGCGCGAGGCAAGGCTGACCGACCCGGACGGGAACGAAGTGCGAGTCGGATCGCCGCTCCGGGAAGTGGAATCGCCAGCCCAAGCCTGATCGGCTGGCGTACCGTGCAGCAGAAAAGTACAGCAGCCATACCGGGTCGGATCGACCCGATCCGACCGACACGAGCCCCTGGCCTGCATCAATGACCTTCATAGACCCTTGTGCCCCCAGATGGTAAGGAGAAGGTCGATGGCCACAGCATCGCTCTTGTCCTCCACTGCCGACTTGAGCCGTGCCCGATCAAGGCGTGGCGGTCAATGGCGTCCGTTATCGCCTGGTCGTGCTCACGGCTGCCGCGTCTATCGCGATCGGCTCCGCCGAGCATTGACCCGGCCGCAGCTCCCCAGGATGCCCCGCCTATCAGGAGGACGGGGGAGGACCAGGAGGGCCGATCCGGCGGATCGGGGGCGCCAGCACGGCGGCCAGCGCGCACGCAAGCACGACGGAGGCGCACGTGACCATGGCGCCGGTGGCCGAGTCCGCGTGCGCTATCGCGCCGAGCAGGTTATAGAAGAGCAGGACCGCCCCGCTTTGCGCCAGGCTCAGCAGCGCCTGGACCTGGCCAGGTGGCTGCGCGGCGAAGTGCCCATCAGGACGGGTCCGAGATTGCAGACGAAGGTCCCTGTTCCGAGTCCCATCACGACAGCTCCGCCGACGGCCAGAGCCCGGAATGGTGACAAGCCCAAGGCCAGCTCGCCTGCGGCGATCATCGTGAGGCCGAGCGCGGCGGCCAGCCCGGGTCGCGGTGCGCTCCCTCGCCGGGCCACCAGGAGCGCTATCACGATCGCCCCGGCTGCCTGGCCACCCACGATGACGCCCGCTACCGCTACGGTCCAGTGATGCTCGCGCGCGATCAGCGGGACAAGCAGTGACGTCGCGGGCAGGACGAACCCGGCGACCCCCGCGACCAGCAGGAGCACCGCGCCGAGACCAGGCGTCTTGAGAGCTACGCGGATGCCGTCCGCGGACTCGCGCAAGATGTTGCGGCGCGGTGCGGCTGGCGGGGCGAAGCGGGGCCTGATGGCGATCAGGGCGACCAGGACCACGCCGAAGCTGATCGAGTCTGTCAGGGACGCAGCCGCGAACCCGGCAAAGGCCACCAGCGCCCCGCCGACGGGACCGCCGATCATGGACACTAGCTGGCTGCCCGACTGCCGTAGGGCCAGCGCCCGGGGTAGGCTGGAATCCTCCACGAGCTGTCGGGGCATCGACCCAGACGAGGGCAGGTAGAACGCGTTCACCGTCCCAATGACCAGCCCCGCGGCGATCAGCAGCGCCAGCGGCGCGCCCCAGCGCCAGCTCGCCACAGCCAGGACGGCCGCGACGACAAGCATGGCACTGTTACAGGTGATCATGACGCGGCGCGCGCCGAGGCGGTCCCCGATGGCCCCGCCGATCAGCAGCAGGACCGTCTGCGGCAGGCTCACCGAGGACAGCACCAGCGCGGCCGCCGGGGCGCCGTGACCGGAGGCAGCCCAGCCCAGGGCAAAATACAGCGCGGCGTCGCCGACCTGGGAAACCAGGGCGCCCCCCAGCCAAACCATGTACTGGCCGGGCAGGCGGCAAGCGCCCATGTTCTCAGCAGCGCTCGCGGTCACACCGGCATGCTAGGGATCGGCACCGACAGCCGGACCGGAACAATCCAAGTCATCCCCGCACGTGCGCGTCCGGCGGCGGCCAGCTCACGCAGACAAATCGCGGCTCTGTAAAACCGCTCCCGGACGGCCACCAGCACGCGGCGCGGCGGGGATACGGAGGCAACCGACTGGCCGTGCCCGTTGCGTGCCCAATAGGTCGGTCAGTGGGCGTGCTTCGCGGGTACTCACGGACAAGCCGCCTAGGCTGCCGACCTGCGTATGAGCTGGTAGCGGCCAGCCTGTTCGCTCATTCCCAAGCTGATAGTGCGGGTTCTACTCGCTTTCAAACTGTGGCCGCACGTTCCCGGGGGAGTGGCGATAACCCAGCTACGAGTCGTCCGGGAGTAGGGCCTCGCAACTGATCTCGACCAGGGCGGGCGGGTCGATGAGTTCCGTAACGCCGACCGCGGTCCATGCCGGATAGGGTTCCGCCAGGAACTCTGCCGCAATCTCGAGCAGGGCGTCAGCCTGCGCCTGCAGACCGACGTGGTAGGAGTTCAAGGCCACCACATCGGCCCAGCTCGCACCGGCCTCGTGAAGCGTTGCCTCCATGTTGCGGAATGTCTGGCGTAGTTGAGTTTTGGCGTCGTCACTGTACGCACCGTCTGGGGTGTCTCCGGTGTGGCCCGTGAGCAGCAGCCGGTTGCCCACCTTTCGCGCTGCCGGTATGTGTGTCGCCTGATAGAAGGCGGCGAAAGGCGGGGAGACGACGATGGTACGTCGCGGGTCGCTGGTGTTCTCCTGCACAAGTTGCCTCCACCATCGCTCGGCATCGGGACCCATGAACATCATCTCCGTCGGGGGGCTGATGGCGGGTGATGACGCCGGATTCATTCCGCCACGCCTGGCCATCCATCCCCTGATCGCGGCTGACAGCAACGGTGACAGCAACAGCAGCGACCAACGGCTACCAGCAGCGACCGGTGACAGCGCATAACGCTCGCACGATCTGTGCCAGCTGGGGATATTTCCGGCCTGAAAGCGGACAGTCGCGGCGCAGGTTGAGCAGCAATACGAGCAGCAACGGCATTGGACGGACTCGGACAGCGGCACACCAGGTCAGCCGTTCCGGCGCAGCTAGACCGATGATCCGGACGAATCCGGACGGTCTCAATAGCGGCCGAGCCTGTCTTGAGTCTGCGCCTGCCCGACCAGTCGCAGGAGCCCGAGTAACCAAGTGAGTAACTATCACCGTCACTAGCAGCGGACGTCAGCGGACGCCGATGGACGATGCTGCGCAGGTCGGGCACGCCGCACCACTGGCAGTCTGCTTGGCGACTTGGCTTTGGGAGCAGGAGGCCGCGAGTTCGAATCCCGCCATCCCGACCAGGTCAGAGCACATGTCGATCTTGGTGAAGATCGTTTTCGGAGCCGCGATAGGAGCCAAGTGTCATCGCGTTGAACACGGCGGACCGTAAAAGACGCGGCCACGGCCAGAACTCGATCTACCTCACCCACACCGCGGAGTGCCGCGATGAAGACGCGGCGGCCGAGCCGAGTCAGCCGCGATGACCCGGGCCGTGCATATCCCGTACACCGTCGAGCAGGACGAGGACGGCGTGTGGTGCGCTCACGCTCAGCTGCGCCCCGGCGTGGGAGCCAATGGCGAGGGGGAGACCCTCGATGCGGCGGTCGCGGACTTGCGCGAGGCCCTGGAGGGCCTGGTGGCCGAGTTCGGCGCCCCAGATGAGCTGACTCTCCTGGTCGACGTGGCCTGATGCCTCCGGTGCCCCTCCGTGCGCGGTGAGCGGATCGTCCGGACGTTAGAGAGAGCTGGTTTCAAGGTCGCCCGGGTCGCCGGGAGCCACCACATCATGCGTCATCCCGACGGGCGTGGCACCACCGTGCCGGTTCATCCCGGCCGCGACGTCGCCAAGGGAACCCTGCGCTGCATTCTGGCTGACGCAGACATGACGGTGCAGGAACTGCAACGACTCCTGTGAGCAAACCGGGTTTGACCCGGACAGATACCGACCAGGACTCCCAGCGCTCCATACGCTTGCCGGACTGGCCTGCCTTTGCTGTTGTAAGGGCGGAGGGTTTGATGGCGCGGAAAACTTCGTTGTGGTCCGAGCTGCAGCGCGAGCGGGACCGGCGGGCGCGTATCGCCCTGGCGCAGTAGCGCGAGGAGCGGCAGCTGGTCCGGCAGCTGAAGCAGGATGGTGAGCGGGCGCAGCGGCTGGCTGACCGGGCGAACGCTGCGGAGCGCAAGCGCCGGGAGCAGCAGGCGCACGAGGCCGGAGCGGCTGCCGCGAGAACGATGAAGGCGTAGCTGGACGGGCAGGTAGCCGAGCTGCAAACGCTGCTGACGTCCCGGTTAGCCGGACCGCCGCTGCTGACGTTCGCGATGCTGAAACAGGCCCCGGAGGTGCCGCCTTTTGATCCAGGGGCACTGGGGACGCATGGCCGGTTCCACGGTGGGAGGACTATGCGCCGCCTCCGCCTGGAGCCCTTTCCGGGCTGGTGGGCGGCAAGGCCCGGTAAGCGCGGGCGCGGGAAGCGGCATCGGAGACCTTCCAGCAGGCGCTGGCCGATCACGGGCAGGCCGAAGCTGAGCGCGGCCGCCATCTGCAGGCCGCCCGCGCGCACGGAGCCACGCGGATTACCGCTGTCGCGATCTACGCGGCCAGCGGAAGCGCATTGTTCGGGGTCAGCGCGCTGTATCACCGCGGCAACTGGAGCGCTGCGTGGAGCCGGCGCCTGCAGCGCGCCGACCATGTGATGATCTTCTTCCTGATCGCCGGCACGGCCACTCCCGCTTTCCTGCTCGCCACCCGCGGCGCCTTCGGGCTGGCCTGCCTGATTACGCTGTGGGCGCTGACGCTCACCGCGGCCGCGATCCACCTGCGTGGATGAGCGCGCCCGAGCCCGTGGTCGGCGCGGCGTTCATCACGCTGGGCTGGGCGGCTGCTGCCGCGCTGCCCGGGGTGTGGATCCATGGCGGTGCCGCGGCGGGAACGCTGATGCTCGCCGGCGGCCTGCTCTACACCGCCGGAGCGATTTCCTACCATCGCCGCCTGCCGACCCCTATCCGTCGGTGTTCGGGTACCACGAGGTCTTCCACGCCTGCGTCTGCGCCGCCGCGAGGTGCCAGTTCGCCGCGATAGCACTGCTCCTCAGCTGAACCGGCCCCCAACAGAGCCAGCG
The DNA here is from genome assembly GCA_963707065.1 of uncultured Actinomycetes bacterium. GTDB lineage: Bacteria > Actinomycetota > Actinomycetes > Streptosporangiales > Streptosporangiaceae > Palsa-506. The sequence continues at coordinate 5,773 of CAVPPJ010000027.1, read as the reverse complement.
CGACACCGGCGGAGCCACCGGGACCAGGGCACCGCCCGGGACAGGATCACTTCGCCGGACCGCCGTGCCCGCCGGCCGTCCTGCCCCTGCAAGCGGGGCACGCCCAGCAACTGGGACTCACGAGCAGGCCGCCAGGCGCATCGCGAGTCAGGCCGCTGACCAACGACCGTCAGCGCGGCAGATGAGGATGGTGTCCGGCAGCGGGCCCAGTCATGATGACGTCATGGCAGAGGACGCTGTGAGTTGGAGCCGACGCTATAAGGCGAATATAGACCGGCTCAGGAGCGGGGAACGTGACCAGATCGCTGAGGTGGTGCGAGGGCTGGGCGCACGGGAGCGTGATCATGGCCTGAGTGCCGGGGAGCAGCGCATGCTGTGGCGTGCCCGGCAACTTCTGCAGGGGCCGACCGACCGATAAGGCGAACCGGCCCCGTCAGATTCGCCGCCTGTTTGTTACGCCCAGCGCAAGCACCGCGCTATCGCCGGACCACTCTGGCGACCGGCCTGCACACTGCTAGCCGACGACGCCGTGACACCGACTGTGCAGCCCCCGTCTGCACTGCGCATCGCGGCATGTGCGGTCGACCGTGGACGGTTATTCATCGTCCTTTTCGTTGTCCAGGGATTCGGTCAGTGACCGGACGGCGCGTTCGAGTTCTGGCAGGTCATCATCGACGGTGGCCTGCAAGATCGCGTGGGCTGCGTCGAAGTACCGGTGGGCCAGGTGGTCGCGCATCCGGGCGATCTGGCTCCACGGGATGGCGGGCTGGGTGGCGAGCAGGCCGGCGGGCAGGGCCTTGACGGCTTCCCCGATCTCCAGCAGCCGGATCCGGACCGCGTCGAACACCAGCCCGTCGGCGAGGGTGCCGCGCTGCAGGTGCGAGCGGATCGCGTCGATGGCGGCCTGGATGTCGGCCAGCCGCTGCCGGTCCCGGTAGCTCACAGCGCCACCAGGTCACGGCCGGCGCGCGAGCGCACGTCCGGCTTGAGATCGCCAGCCGGCACCAGGTCGACCCGGGTGCCGAGGATGGCTTCCAGCTCCGCCTGCACGCGCCCGAGCCCGAGCAGGCTCATCCCCGGGGGCAGGTCGGCGAGCAGGTCCACGTCGCTGCCGGGGCGGTCCTCGCCGCGGGCCACGCTGCCGAACACGCGAAGCCCGGACACCCCGTGGGCGGCCGCCGCCGCGACCACGTCGCGGCGGCGGCGCCGGACCCGCTGGCCTACCGGCCCCGACAGCCTGCTCAGCCGCCGGGGCTGCCGTCGCACGCTGGTGACCAGCTCGAAATCGGCCGCCTCGACCAGCGCGGCCAGCGCCGGCACCGAGGGCTGCCGGTGCCCGGACTCATAAGCGCTGATCACGCTCTGCGTGACGCCCGCCCGGGCGGCCAGTTCCACCTGTGACAGGCCGGCGCTCCGGCGCGCCTGCCGCAGCAGCGCGCCAGCCGTCAGTTTTCCGGAGTCCACTCTCGACAGTATAGCGGATCGTCAATATATACGTCTTCCCCGGACCCGTCCTCACAACATGCATGAGCGGTCGATGTCAGCCGGACGTGGCTGGAAGGTAGCCTCCCGCCGAGTGGCGTTATCTGAGCGTCGGCCCGGCCGGCTTGGGTACGTGTTGCGTCATGGTCATCTGTACCGGCCGGAGGACCTACGGACCTGGGTTCGCCGTGGCGATCTTGTTCCGGCCTGAGCGGAAGGTAAGCCTGGATTGTCGAGGGTTAGCGGCGCTAACGGGATCTCTGGGAGCCAAGTTGGGAGCCAACGAGGGCAGTCACTGGGCGACACCAGGCCACGTCCAGCCATTATCGTCGCAGGTGAATGGCATATCAGGCGATGCCGGGCGACGTCGGACGACGGGCGGGGTGTGCTTTGGGAGCAGGAGGCCGCGAGTTCGAATCTCGCCATCCCGACCAGTTCAGAGCACATGTGGATCTTGGTGAAGATCGTTTGCGGAGCCGCGATGGGAGCCAAGTGCCAGCGCGCTGAACCCGGCGGACCGTAAGAAGACGCGGCTGCCGTGAGGATCTGATCCACCTCGCTCATGCAGCGGCGTGTGGGACTGCTCCGTAGCCCGCCGCGCGGCTGAAGAGGCTCCGTATGGAGCGGTCAGCGCGCATCACTGCGACCACGGCGCTGCGCTGGCTCGGGTGGCCGTCCGCGACGGCCATGTCTACAAGCGTGACTTCGCTATGGCGACAGGACGCGAAGAGGGCCGCCTGCTGCGCCAGCAGGAAGGGGTCCAGGGGACCGCGTTCATCGTCTTCGCAGACGGCAGCCTGCACGAGAAGCGGATCACCGACGACGCGTCGCTGGTGCGGGCGCAGGCAGACGCGGTGCGTTTCACGCCCTGGCGGCCGCAGCCGACGATCCGGCAGCGGAGAGCACCGTGACGGCTGGGCAGGCGGCCCATCGCGAGGACGGCGAAGCAGAAACGCCAGCGGTTACGGGAGCGGCGTCTGCAAAATGTTGCATGCGAAGAGCGATCTATCTATTATGTGGCGTATGAGTGCACAGACTCTTGGCTTCGCTGTTCAGCCCGAGGACCGTCCTGTGCTCGACGAGCTTGTCGCGTACTTCGGCGATGGCAACAGGTCTGCCTACTTGCGGGCGACTCTCAAGATCATGAAGTCGATCATGATCGCCAGCCAGCTTCGAGAGGCTCAGGCCTACGGTCAGCAGCGCACTGCCGAACTCGGCATCGATCCGGGTGACGTGCCGGCGAGGGTTCAGGAGTTCTTGAAGGGGACCGTTCCGGATAAGCAAACGTGAGCCCGCTCGCGCCTGTCCCGGCAGGGATTGTTTACGACATCAATGTGCTGGTGACGGCTGTCGCAAGTGGCAATAGTCCGTTCCGGTCCTGGCCGTCTCCGCCGCCGGTCTCCGGTAACGCATCGGCCGACTGCGTGGGCATCGTGGTGGATGCTGCTGAGTTCGCGCTTTGGCTGTCGCCTCACATCACTTCCAATGTGGACAGGATCCTGTGCGACCTGTTCAAGTGGGCGCAGCCTGACATTGACGCTTATCTGGCGACGATCGCGGTCGCCGCCGAGCACAGTGGGGGAGGCATCGTGGCCGAGGTGCCCCGGACAGTTCACGACTGCCCTGACCACGAGGACAACCTGATCCTCGATCTGGCCGTTGAGGTCGGGGCTTTGATCGTGGTGTCCAATGACTCGGATCTACTGTCGATGTCTCCGTGGCGAGGGACTCCGATCATCGAGCCGACTGCATTCTCGACCAAGGTAGATGCCATGCGTCGGCACGCGCGACGGCGCCGGTAGGCCGTTCCGTTGGGATTCGGCTGGAGCGAGCGTCTTGCCTCTGCGCGCCCGAACGGATGGTCATCAGCCGACTAGTTCGAGGCATCGAACGTTAGCGGTGCTAGCGAGATCGCTGGGAGCCAAGATGGGAGCCAACAGTGACAGGCACCAGGCCATGCCAGGCCATGTTCAGCGATTCTCGTTGCAGGTGAATGGCACAGTCAGCGATGCCGGGCGACGTCTGGCGACGGCCGGGGTGTGCCTTGGGAGCAGGAGGCCGCGAGTTCGAATCTCGCCATTCCGACCAGTTCAGAGTACATGTCGATCTTGGTGCCGTCTGCGGGCAGGATTGCGAAGAGGTTCAACGTGGCACCTCGCTGGCACCGGCTCGTGATCGACGGTCTGGCGGCCGGACCCCGGAACCTCCGAAGTGCCCGCCCAGCGGCATAGCGGATGTTCGAGCCGATCGCCCCTAGATTCGTGCTCGTGGACAGCGAGGGGTGGTTCTGGATCAGGACCGTTGGCGCGCTGCGGGACGGCGGCCCTCGTGTGGCGGACTGCACCAGTCGACTCGCGAAGGTGCCAGGTTCGCGGCCACTCAGTCGAGATCGAACTCGTTGCCCTCGATGTCCTGCATCACGAGGCACGACTCGTTGTCGTCATCGGCAGGCAGTAGTCGCACGCGTACCGCGCCGAGCGCGACCAGTCGTGCGCATTCGGCCTCAAGTGCGGCCAGGCGCTCTTCACCCACGAGCCCGGTGCCGACCCGCACGTCAAGATGCAGCCGGTTCTTGACGACCTTGCCTTCGGGAACGCGCTGGAAGAACAGTCGCGGGCCCGCACCTGAGGGATCAATGCATGCGAACGCTGAACCCTGACGCTCAGGCGGCAGCGCGCGATCGAAATCGTCCCAGGTAGCAAACCCCTCCGGTGGCGGCGGTACGACGTACCCCAGCACCTCGCACCAGAAACGAGCGACGCGCTCAGGTTCTGCGCAGTCGAAGGTGACTTGGATCTGCTTGACCGACGCCATGGGTCCACCATAGAGGCGCGTGGTGGCAGTCTGCGGGTGCGGCCATGGCGCGCTGGCGAGATTGCGGGCTTGCGCCCGGCGTCCGGGATCCTGCGGGGGCATTCGCGCGTCTGATGAGCATGGGGTTGCGCCAGGTCGTCTTCGGTAGCTGCCTGCTCGCGGTTGCGCTCGCTGCGCCGGCGTGCGGATCGGGCGCGGGGCTGGCGCCGTACCGGCATCCCGGCGGCCGGGTCCTCCTGCGCGAGCCGGTCAGGATTCGCGGTGTCGCTGGTGCCGGGCCGGGAAGGGCAGCCAGCGCCGGCCGCGGCCGCTGCCTGGTTCGCGCGGCACGGCGGCGTGCCCGGCATTCCTGGTGAGGGCTGGCGGCAGGCCAGCCGGAATGGCAGCGGCGCGATCGTCGGATCCGGTCAGGTCATCCTGCATGCCGTCCAGGGGCCCGGCCGGACCTGGCGGGTCGACGGCGGCAGCCGGTGTTCTTGACCGGCCAGGCCGGCCCTGCACCGCAGAGCCTGGACTGCCGTTCGTCCTGACATCAATCCCGCGCTCGCGGAGCGGCATGTGCGCGCAGGGCCGTCGGGCGCGTATGACTGGGCAACGTGCCGGATTGGCACAGGCGAACCTGCCGGGCCGCGGGGAATGGAGGTCAGCCGAGATTGAGCGCCGTGGTTACCGGGGTCTTCACCATCGCCGGGGTCGTTACGGCGGCCGCCGCGCTGCTCGCGGCCTGGATCAAGTTCAAGACGGCTCGGCGGCAGGGCTGAGGAAGGAGCGGCGGGACCGCACGGGTGCGAGATGGCGTCGATTCGTACCTGATCGAGGACGGCAAGATCGTGGCACAAACGATCCACTACACCCTCGAGAAGCGGTAACCCCCCGACGTCAGTAAACACATCGGAGCACGCGCGGGCCAGCTAACTGCGGAGCTGATCAGCGAACTCGACCAGGCACTTCGCATCCACCTGAGCATGTAGAGCTGGCTGGAGGTTTCCACGCTGGCACAGCTCGCTGGCGCGCGTGGTCTGTCAGGTCGGCCGCTAAGGTTACGACGTGGCGGAGCTGTTGCATATCACCGAGCGCGCGGCCTGGCTGGAGGGCTCGCAAGCAGGCGAGTACAGAATGTCCACCCGCGGCGTCACCTTGGAGGAGCAGGGCTTCATCCACTGCTCGTTGCGCCACCAGCTCCGCGGCGTGGCCGAATTCCTCTACAGCGACACTGACGATCTTGTGGTTCTGGTCATCGACAGCGCCAGGCTCGGAGCTTCTGTGAGGTACGAGGCACCAGGCCCCGGAGCCGAGAAATATCCCCACATCTACGGCGCCTTGCCGGCGGACGCCGTGACCGACGTTATTGCGGTTAGCCGTGACGCAGCCGGCCGGCTTGTCCTGCCGGAGTAATCACCGGACGACGCGCTCGGTCGGCGGCAAGTGCGAGTGGACCGTCCTGACGGTACAGGGGGATCGCCGCCTCAAGGTCGGC
>CAVPPJ010000026.1:0-33555 GCA_963707065.1 uncultured Actinomycetes bacterium | reverse complement strand
GAACCCGATCACATGATCGGCGACAGAACCCGGATCTTCACCACGATCGCGTCCACGAAAACGCCGCGTAGACCTCGTCGAGGGCCGCTGCTGCCAGGACTGCACCTCGATCTGCACCTGGCCGGTGCTCTCGGTCAGCACCGTCTTGGGCCGGGTGCCGTTGCGGACGTGACGTGTCCGTGAGCGACCGTGATTCACCGTCCGATCGGGCACGCCACGGTACGCCTGCGGCTGCTCTTATTCAGTCCTGGCCTGTCAGTCTTGGACAGCTAGCCGTGCTCGATCCCGTTTGAGCTGGTTTGGTTCTGCTGGCCTTCCTCCGCGAGCAGGTTCCGCAGATTTGCCTTCGCCCTCGCATCTCCGGCGTCGGCGGCTTTGCGGTACCACTGCTCCGCCTGCTTGTCCTGGCCCTGGCCCGAGAGCAGAAGTCCCAGGTTGAACATCGCCGTCGTGTGCCCGGCGTTGGCGGCCTTGCGCCACCACTGCTCAGCCTGCTTCTCTTGGCCCTGCTCCGTGAGCAGGATCCCCAGGTTGACCATCGCGTCCGTGTGCCCGGCGTTGGCGGCCTTGCGCCACCACCGCTCAGCCTGCTTTTCCTGGCCCCGGTGCGAGAGCAGAAGCCCCAGGTTGACCATCGCGTCCGTGTGCCCGGCGTTGGCGGCTTTGCGGTACCACTGCTCCGCCTGCTTGTCCTGGCCCTGGCCCGAGAGCAGGATCCCCAGGTTGACCATCGCGTCCGTGTGCCCGGCGTTGGCGGCCTTGCGATACCACTGCTCAGCCTGCTCCGCCTGGCCCCGGTCCGAGAGCCGGGCCCCCAGGTTGGCCATCGCGTCTGTGTCCCCGGCGTCGGCGGCTTTGCGGTCCCACTGCTCAGCCAGCTTCTCCTGGCCCCGGCGCGAGAGCAGGATCCCCAAGTTGATCATTGCGTGGGTGTCTCCGGCGTCGGCGGCTTTGCGGTACCACTGCTCAGCCTGCTTCTCCTGGCCCTGCTTCGCGAGCAGAGTCCCCAGGTTGACCATCGCGTTTGTGTCTCCGGCGTCGGCCGCTTTACGGTGCCACTGCTCAGCCTGCTTCTCCTGGCCCTGCTGCGCCAGCAGGACCCCCAGGTTGGCCATCGCCTCCGTGTTCCCGGCGTCGGCGGCTTTGCGGTACCACTGCTCAGCCTGCTTCTCCTGGCCCTGCTCCGCCAGCAGATGCCCCAGGTTGAACATCGCGTCTGTGTCCCCGGCGTCGGCGGCCTTGCGGTACCACTGCTCCGCCTGCTCCGCCTGGCCCTGCTCCGCGAGCACGACCCCCAGGTTGGCCATCGCCTTCGTGTCTCCGGCGTCAGCAGCCTTGCGGTACCACTGCTCAGCCTGCCCGCCGTGGCCCCGGCCCGTGAGCAGGACCCCCAGGTTGGCCATCGCCTTCGTGTTCCCGGCGTCGGCGGCTTTGCGGTACCACTGCTCAGCCTGCTCCCCCTGGCCCTGCTCCGCGAGCAGGATCCCCAGCCTGACCATCGCGTCCGTGTCCCCGGCGTCAGCAGCCTTGCGGTACGACCGCTCCGCTTGCTCCTCCCTGCCTAACGATGTTTCCGTATCCTCGGAGTCGGCCGTCGCGGACAGTAGTTGTACAAGTTCTTGTAGCTCAAGTTCTTCAAGCCCAAGGGCCTTCCGTTCGGCATTCACAGGATCTAGAAGCACTCGAAACAAGCCGAGAACGCTTTCCATATCATCATCTGTTTCGGCCCACTCACGCAAATGCTGGCGGTCGGCGACAATGGCCATCCAGACCTTCAACTGGACTGCTTTGCTTCTGTCGTGTGAGAAGATAGCTTCCGAAATCATTCCCAGTAGGCTCTGCCGCCGCTCGCGCGCTGCTTTCGCATTCTCAACGGAGCGAGTAGTGGCCGAGCTTGCGATGGCGCCAATTATCGCTCCAACAAGACCTGCCAGAGCAGCTATCAGGGTATTCCACACGAAGCGATCCTACTGTTGAGCTTCTTCTCTGACCAGCCTTCTGATCCGTAGAAGGATCAGCTATCTCCAGAGCCGTCCGCCGGGGCCAGTTCATGCTGCTCATGCGCCTTGAGTGACATAGTTGGCCGTTGGCGTACTGCGCTGCCGGTCCAGGTTCTTGCGACGCAGCTGGACGGGGCGGCCCCAGGTCACGCCTGCCTGACGATCCTGCCCGTAATCCGGTGTGGGGTCGTCCTGGCCGTGACCACCGGATCAGGCAGCTTCCGGTCTCAGTGGTTACCTCATATCCTGTTGATACTCCGCGGCGAGAGGAAGTAGCCGATGCCCCGTATGCGCATTGTCTCGCCCGAGCGGTGGTGGAGAGCCGCTGCGGCGCCATTGATCGCGGGCTGGCTCGGCTATGGCTTGTCCAGGTCGGGAGCGGGGATCACCGGGATCATCTTGTGCTGGCTCGTCGTTGCTGCGGGACTCTGCCTGGCGATACTGATCATGCGGACTCACCTGAGTGTTAGTGACTGGGGCCTGGCTGATCACCGCCTTTTCAGGAATGTCCGGGTTCCTTGGCAGCAGGTCGCCTGGTTCGATGTCGATCGCCCTGGGTCAGTATGGGGTGGCTACTGCGTGACCGTCACGTGCCAGGACGGGAAGATGATTGACCTGCTGTCAACGCGGGCATACTCGCGGGTTCCCTCGACCCGGCATCTGGATGAGGTGCACCGGATCTGCTGGAGTCTTGAAGAAGCTGCGATGAGCCAGGCGGGGTCAGGGTCCCGGCATAGTGGCGTGTTGCGTGGTTGCTGACCGGGTGTCCGGTTAGCTCGTGAGGATGCGAAGCAGGCACGACTTCCAAGATCATGTGGTTGTCGAGTCCTCATGATCCCTGCGGAAGACCGTGCCTGCCCTCTCATCATCCCTGATCAGTCCTGCCCTGAAGCAACTTGCTGACCTATCTGCGAGCGATCGTGAGCTGCTGGCGCCCGGGCGCCCTGGCCTGCTGGAATACCTGGCGCGGGTGCCTGACCCGCGCGACCCCGCGGTGTCCGCCATTCGCTGTGCTCGCTGCTCGCGGCGGCGATCGCCGCGGTGCTGGCCGGGTCGCGGTCCTTCACCGCGATCGGCGAATGGATCGCCGACGCGCCGCCCCACGTCCACGCCTGCCTCGGGATCCGCCGTGATCCGCTGACCCGGCAGTTCGAGCCTCCCGATGAGGCCACCATCCGCCGGGTCCTGGAAACAGTCGACGCCGAAGCCCTCGACGAGGCGGCCGGGGCCTGGCTATCTGCCCAGGTGAACGCCACCCGGGCAAAGACGAGGGCCAGCGCCCGGCGGCGGCGCCGCGCTGGCCGTCGACGGCAAGTCGGTGCGGGGCACCCGCCACGCCAGCGCCGGCGGGCAGGCCGTGCACCTGATGGCAGTCCTTGACCACCAGGCCTGCGCCGTGCTCGGCCAGATCGATGTCGACGGCAAGACCAACGAGATCAGCCGGTTCCGCCCGCTGCTGGCCGAGCTCGACCTCACCGGATGCGTGATCACCGCGGACGCGATGCACACCCAGCGCGATCACGCCGAGTTCCTGGTCCAGGACAAGAACGCTCACTACATCTTCATCGTCAAGAAGAACCAGCCAGGCCTGCACGCCCAGCTCAGGAACCTGCCCTGGCGGCAGATCCCGGTCCTGGCCCGGCAACGCAACCGGGGCCACGGCCGCGAAGAGCAGCCGCACGCTCAAAGCCGTCACCGTCACCGCCGGGCTGGCCTTCCCCTACGCGGCCCAGGCCATCTGCGTCACCCGCCGGACCCGCCCGCTGGCCAGCCGGAAATGGCGGACCGTCACCGTTTACGCGGTCACCAGCCTGACCGTCACCCAGGCCAGCGCCAGCCAGCTCGCCGAATGGATCCGCGGCCACTGGCGCATCGAGAACCAGCTGCACTGGGTCCGCGACGTCACCTACAGCGAAGACGCCTCCCAGGTCCGCACCAGAAACGGCCCGCGCGTCATGGCCACCCTGCGGAACCTCGTCATCGCCATCCTCAAAATGGCCGGAGCAGCCAACATCGCCGCCACCTGCCGGCACCACGCCCGCGACGCCGCCAGAACACTGGCCACCCTCGGACTCATCCCGCCATGACCGAAACGGACACTACGCCACTATGCCGTGGCCCTGCAGGCGGGGTAACTCGCAACGATCACCGTTGACTGCAGTGCTTCCTGCTTCCCCGGTTTCCTCGTAGGCGCCGGATCCCTGTGAGTGGTCGCCGTGTCTAGGTTCGGCGAAGCCGATCGCGTGCGACGCCCGAAGGGCGACCTAGACGCGGTGACCGCGAGCTGGACAATCGGGAGCGAGGAAGACGGGACCTGAGCTGCACTTGTCCAGTGGGCCGGATAAGCCAGCCAGATCATTGTGCTTCCGGTGAGCGGCCCGGCGTGCGCCCGGGCGAGCGTCCCAACGCAGAGCCCGGGCGCTGGCGCCGGGCCAGCGGCGCCGCCAGGCGCCGCCTTGATCTAAGTACGGATTAATTCGGCAACCGGCGCCCTAGGTCGCATGTCCTCCGTCGGGTGGTGCGCGACACTCGTCCGCCAGCTGATCTGCGACAGTCCAAGGCGCGGATCGCGGCAGATGAGGGCACCGCACGATCCTGGACTGGCTATCTTTAACGGAGTTGGATTGGCAATGCCGGGTCGGCGGGTCGGGTGACCTCCAGATTCAGCTGCGCTTTTCAGCGGGGCGATGGGATTGCACTGAGGAACACCTCGAAAGCCTCAGGGCCAACATGGGGATTGCCAGCAAAAGGATACTGCAGATCCTTGATCAGAATAAGGTTCATCGTGATCAAAGCTGCGATCGCCATCACCATCCCGATATGCACAGCCGTGCTCTTCAGCCCGAAGAGAAGGCAGAACGCAATCACTATGACAGCCCCGGCGATCAGCGCCACCCAGATGGGCTCCGGTACCTCCTCGGTCATCGCATCCAGCCGGTCCCTCCGCGCTGCGGTCAGGCCGTTTACGCTCACCACTGCCTGCTCATAGAGGACCCGCTGCTGGCTGGTGCGGGGTGAGAACCGGAACACGCCGGCGCGGATCTGAGTCAGCAGGTCCTGCGCGACGGGGCTGCTCTTCCCCTCATTCATCAGAGGCCATTCCCTGTCTATGACAGTATGCGCATATTTCAGGGTCAGGTCCTCGATGGCTGGTCCTTGAGGCGCAGGAAGGCTGCGCGCTATCCAGTAGATGTTGGACAGCTGGTCAGCTTCGGTGTAGGTCGTGGCGTGCGCGCTGCTGAGGGTCTCCCACCCCACGATGACCACGAAGGCCAGCAGCACGGCGTACAGGACCGCAACCCCCGCGAAGATGAACCCCGCGACCTCGGTGTGCTCCTGCCGCTTCTCATGCGCCCAGTACCGGTGAACGAGATAGACACTCAACCCCGAACCAAGCAGCGCCCCCAGGAAAATCCAGAGGTTGGGCAGGTTCATCGCGTCCCCCAAGGACTGCCGACAGCCTGGCGATCAGCCAGGGGCATGCTAGCCGTGACAGCCAGCTGCCGCTCCTGGCCAGTCCGCCTCCTTGCTGGTCTCCCGATAGGCCGCACCCCTCCGGAGCGGTCTCCCCGCGACTGGTCGTACCCGTCCACGGCGCAGCTATCTTATCCTGGCCTGACTGATCCGCCCACGACGATAAATCCCACCCGGAGACTGACCGGAAACTGGCTCAGAACATTGAGACGGTCCCGGCCAGCCCCGGTCCGGACCATCGAGTCCCCCAGCATCGACCAGCCCGTGCAACGCTAATCCTGCAATGGATCGATGGGAAAGGCGAGCTAAAGGTAGCGGATCGTGGCTCGCTGCACCCGCAGGGCAGCTACCGTGCCGCTGGCCAAACTCGACGTCTGCAAATAACGCTCATGCCGAATCGAGTGCAAGAGGCGCACTCAATTCGGCAGATCCGTGCGCTGCCGCCCATCATGTGATCAGCAGGCTTCTAGACCTGTCGCACGTCAGCTGGCGGACACTCGTCCGCCAGCTGATCCGCGACACATCGAGCGCGCTACGCGGCATAGAAAGACGTTCTGCGTGTCGGTGCGTGACGTAGGAACGTCCCCCTGATGCGCTTCGGGCTTGGTGTCCCACGCAGCAGGAGGACGTTCATGGGTAACGGTAATGGTGTCTCCCGGGGTGACCGCAACCGCAACGCCCGGCTGGAGCGGCTGCGCGTGCTGGTGCCGGTGACGAACGCGATCGTCGGGATCGACCTGGCCGACAGCAAGCAGATGGTCGTGGTGACCGATCACGACTCGAAGGTCATGGCGCGGCGGACGTTCCGGTGCCGGGCCTGGGATCTGGGCGCGGCGCTGGACTGGGCCGCGAGCCGCGCCGCGGCGACGGGCTTGGCCGGGGTGACGGTGTCGTGCGAGCCGACCGGGCACCGGTGGCGGGTGCTGGGGCAGCTGGCCGCGGACCGGTCGATGCCGTTCGTGTGCGTGCAGCCGATGCTGACCTCGTGGGCGCGGCGCGACCGAGGACCTGACCTTCGATAAGACTGATGAGAAGGACGCGGTGCTGATCGCCCGGCTGACCGCGCAGCTGCGCTGCTATGTCCCCGAGCCGGTCGATGAGACGTGGGGCCGGCTGCGGCATCTGGGCACCCGCCGCGAGCAGCTGATCACCGAGGCGGGCAGCCAGGTCCAGCAGATGCGGGACCTGCTGGAGTGCGCGTGGCCGGCCGCGCTGGACACTGCCCGGCAGCCGTTCCGGTCCAGCACCTGGGTCGCGGCGATGTCGGTGATCGCTGGCCGCGACGGCGGCGACTTCGCCCGGACCCGACGGCTGGGGCCGGCCCGGTTCGAGCACGCGGTGCGGCGCGAGATCACCAGCCGCGGCGGGCAGAAACCCTGCCTGCGGATCGTGCGCGAGCTGTTCACCGCGCTGGCCGACCCGGCCGGGGTGATCGCGCACCGGCCCGGCGTGCTGGAGCGGGTGCAGCTGCTGCTGGAGGACTGGGAGCACACCCAGGACCGGCTCGCCGACACCGAGCCGCGGATGACGGCGGTCCTGGACGAGCTCGGGCTGACCGGGCTGGTCACCTCGATCACCGGCCTGTCCGCGATCGGCGCCGCCGCGATCCTGGCCGAGACCGGCGACCCGCGCCGGTTCGCCACCGCCCGCGCGCTGGTCAAGCATGCCGGCCTGGCCCCGCGGGAGAAGACTGTCCGGCACGTTCACCGGCCGGACCAAGCTGACCGGCCAGGGCGCCGGGCTGCGGCTGGCCGCCTGGCGCGCGGTCTGGGGAGCCCAGCGCGCCAACCCGGTCTACGGGGCCCGCTACCAGCACCTGACCAGCAGGGAGCACAACAAGCTCACGCCCACCCAGGCGCAGACCGTGATCGCCGCCGCGATCCTGCGGCACCTGCACGCCGTCATCACCACCGGCCAGGCCTGGGACCCGGTCATCGCCACCCACGGCACCCGGCAGGCACCCCGCAGCGCTCGCCGCCTGAGCAGCCGTCGCGGCGATCAAGCTGACGGCCGGGGCGAGCCCTGCGCGGCATTGAGAACCCCCGGTTACCTCGACGCACATCATGGGCAGCCCCGTCCGTCGTCTCACCAACCCGATTACACGCTGCAGGGACCAGCCCCATTACCGCTATGCAGGGACAGACGACGGACGAGGCACCGGCCAAAAGCTTGACGCAAAACGACTTACGCTGATGTGAGTGCGTTCTCGCCTATTGTGCCGCCATGGTCGCCCAGATTCCGATCTCAGTCGCTGTACTTGTGCGCGACGGTTACGTACTCCTGGTGCATCGCCATCCATCGCGTCGGTGGTATCCCGACTGTTGGGACCTCGTCGGCGGACATGTCGATTCTGGCGAGTCGCCTCACCAGGCCGTCATTCGGGAATGCCTCGAAGAACTCGGTGTCCACGTCCACGACCCCCCCTGGCCCTAGCGGTTTTCAAGACCGATCCGTAAACTCAGCTGACCTGCACGGACGATGCGGTCAGTGACAGTCTGGGCACGTATTCGGCACAGTCAAGTTTAGCGGAGCTGCTTCATTAACACGGCGGCCTTTGCGGTGTCCCGGCGGCAGCCATCGAGTCGGACAGAAGCTGTCACGCAGGGTGAACGAGGCCGGGTGCCGCTGGCCGTATGCTGGCGCAGATCGAGGTGATGCACGGGTGATCATCCCGCTTTTCATCCCTGTGACTGAGTAATGATCACCCGTGTATCAGGCGTTATACGGCCCGAAGGGTTTAATGATCTTCGATCACCCGTATAACGCCGAATCTGGGTCGCGCCGGGATAGGCCTCCTTCATCGTGCCTGCGGGTACCGATCGCCCAGTTCTGCGCAAGGGTGTCGTGGTGCGGTTGGTGCGTCTCGTCTTCGTAGTCGAGACTGTCGCGAGCGGCTCCTCGGATGAGGGTCTCGATGCCGTCGAGGATGCGACTGAGGCCGTCGTCGAGTCTGTGCCGAGGTCGTCGTCATCGGGCGCGCTGGTTGCGATAGCGCCGCGCAGGGCGGAGCGGGCCGCGTCGGTGAATCGGGCGCACAAGCCGGTAGCCCGGCATGGGCGGCTTTCGGCAAGGCTGCGCGGGCCCAGCCGGCATGGCCAAATGCCGTGGCCATTCTGCGGGCCGTGTCTTATGTTGCGGGGAAGATGCGAGTGCTGCCCAGGGGGAGCGTTGCCTCGATCGGTCTGCCGGCTTGCAGGCAGAGACGTTCGATGTCTCGATGCAGCAGCAGCGCGGTGACGGTGAGGTCGATCGGGCCGATTTCGAAGGAGCAGGCCCGGCCAGCCAGGGCGCTCAGCTGTAGGCACGGTCAACCCGGGCCAGCGGGCGGCCAGAGGCTAGCTAGTGTGCGGAAGATAAGGAATGTGGCCAGCGTGACGATCAGCAGCACGACGACGGCGGCGGATGCGGACTGGGGGAAACCGGACTGCAGGAACACATATTAGTCCTACTATCCGTGGCGGGGATGCCGCGTCGGGTGAAAAAGCCACGGTCACACTGGCCTCCATTTTACCGCGCATTTTCCGGTTAGCCTACCGAGCTGATACTCCAGACGGTAAAGGATAGCGGCATGCGGGATAGATTCAGCCGTTCGGCGAGCCTCAAGCCGCGCTCGGACGCGATCTCGATCAGCTCTGGATCGTACCTGACGGTCCGGCCGCGAATAAAAGCTCTGGCTCGCGCGCAGCCGGAGAAATGACCGGATTATGTTCCTTTTCTTAATGAAGTCTTCATGAAGCTCGAATTCTTAACCAGATCTGAAAGCGCTAGAGGACAGGGAAGGCGCAATCGCGGATAGCTTGGGTAAATGAATTCGAGCAAGAATCCGGCGCTCAGCCCCCGGCGCGGCCACGAGGCAGGCAGGCATTCGCTGGCACGGTTCGCGACGGAGAACGCGGTCCGCCGCCAGCGCCGCGTCTGGTCAGGCCGGGTAACAAGCTGGGATCAGCACGGCTCGGCCGGGCTTGCCAGGGTGACCGCCGCCATACTCGACTCGACCGACGTCGAGCCAGATGCCCAGGTCGTCGACCTTGGATGCGGGACCGGGCAGATCAGCCTTCCGCTGGCTATGCGGGGCGCCCAGGTGCTGGCCGTGGACGTCAGCTCGGCCATGATCCGGGGCATGCAATCGGAGGCCCAGCGGCTTGACGTCACCCGCCTGGAAGGCCTGGCCCTGCCGATCGAGGAACTTGCGCTGCCGCCGGCCAGCGTCGATCTCATCGTCTCCAGCTACGCCCTGCACCATCTGCGTGACGCCGACAAAGCCCGCCTTGTGTCGGCCGCGTTCAGCTGGCTCCGGCCCGGCGGCCGGCTCGTGATCGCGGACATGATGTTCGGCCGCGGGGCCTCCAGCAGGGACCGGGCGATCATCAAGTCCAAGGTCGCGGCGCTGGCCAGAAAGGGCCCGGGCGGGTGGTGGCGGATCGCCAAGAACGCGGCACGCTACCTGCTGCGGGTACAAGAACGCCCCGTCTCGATGGACACCTGGACCGCGATGCTGACGCGCAGCGGATTCACCGAGGTGAGTGCCACCACGATCGTGGCTGAGGCCGGGATCGTGACAGGGCGCCGCCCAGAGCGTCCCGGGCCCGCATGACCCCGGCAGCCGCAGATGTGTTCCGAGCCGAGCGGCGACAGCGCGCGACTACGCGCGCACCTGATTCTGAGCGGACTCAGAGATTCCGACTACTCGGCGCCCAGCTTGGGCTGCGACGCACTGGCGCCATGAGCGTTCGCTCGGCGAGCTTCGATGCGTCGCTGCCCGCTTCCGGCCGAGCCGGCAAGCGCCGTCGCGCACCCAGCAGGGGAACCACGCCGCCGAGGCCGGCGCTTGTCAAGGCGGCTCTCGTGGTCGTCGGCGCCGGCCTCGGCGCGACGACGGCGCTGGCGGTTACCGCGGAGACCGCCAGCCAGCTGGCTGCCCCCGGCGGGCGGGCAACCTTCGCCGGCAGCCTTACCGGGCTGGTCGGAACCTACCTCGCCCTCGTCATGGTGCTGCTGGTGAGCCGCATCCCGTTTGTCGAGCGGGTGCTCGGCCAGGATGGCCTGCTGCGCTGGCACCGGCGGCTCGCGCCCTGGCCGATCAGCCTGCTGATCGCGCACGCGGTGTTCATCACGGTCGGCTACGCACAGGCTGCCCGGAGCGGTATCTGGCACCAGGTCGGCATCCTGATAACCCGGTATCCTGACATTCTCACGGCTACGGTGGCTCTTGGCCTGATGTGCCTGGCAGGCACCATCTCGATCCGTGCGGTGCGGCGGCGGCTGCGACGCGAGACGTGGTGGCTGGTCCACCTCTATCTGTACCTAGCGCTTGCGATCTCCTTCGCGCACGTCATCGTTCTCGGGCCGTCCTTCGTCGGGCATCCGCTCACCCGGGCCTTCTGGTCGGCAGCATGGCTGGCAACCGCGGGTCTGGTGTTGTGCTACCGGTTCGGGCTGCCCGTCCTGCGCAGCATCCGGCACCGGCTGCAGGTTGTCGAGGTGCGCAAGGAAAGCGCGGATGTCACCTCAGTTATCGTCGGCGGCCGCCACCTCGAGCGGCTGGCTGTATCCGGCGGCCAGTTCTTCTGCTGGCGCTTCCTCACCAGGGACATGTGGTGGCAGGCGCACCCGTACTCCCTGTCGGCCCTGCCCAGTCCGCCGTACCTGCGGCTGACCGTCAAGGGCGTCGGTGATCACTCCGCTGCGCTGGCGCGGCTGCGGCCCGGCACTCCGATTGCCATCGAGGGGCCGTACGGGACGTTCACCCGGCACGCGCAGCAGCGGCCGAGGGCTCTGCTGGTGGCGGCAGGCATTGGCGTCACCGCCCTGCGGTCGCTGCTGGAAGACCTGCCACGCGGCTCCGGGCCGGTCGTCATCTTGCGGGCCACCCGTGAAGAGGATCTCGTGCTTCGCGGAGAGGTCAGCGAGCTGGTCAAGCACCGGCGCGGCACACTTCACGAGCTAGTCGGCAGCCGCGAACGGGCATCGATCGACGAGCAATCGCTGCTCCGGCTCGTTCCCGACCTGGACCAGCGCGACGTGTTCGTGTGCGGTCCTGAGAGATTCGTCGAGGATATTGTTAGCGTCGCCAGGAACCTTGGGGTTCCCGGCGAGTCCATTCACCATGAGGCCTTCGCGCTGTGATGCTGCCGCATTCAAGAATTGAGACCACCACGAGGCGTCTGGCCTCTCGGACCAGGAGATACAGCACATGAAGCGGGCGCCCCTGTTCGTCCTCGCTGGCACCATTGCCGGGTTCGCCGGGGTCCTTTCCTTCCACACCGGGCCCGTCACGCCGGCCGCGCTGGCTGTGCCCGCCAGCCATGCGGGAGGCGGCGCGCACTCAGGAAGGCGGGCGACCGCGGCCCCGGCCAGGCACCGCGCGGCGCGAGCCGGCGGCGTCCGGAGTGCCGTGGGTGCCACGGAGCAGTTCGGTTACGGGCAACTGGCCGTCAAGGTCACCGCCAGCGGAAACCGCATCACCAATGTAACTGTGCCCGCCATTCAGACGGCCGAGCCGTATTCTCAGCAGCTGGCCAGCCAGGCCATCCCGATGCTCCGGTCGGAGGTGCTTTCCGGGCAGAACGCCCGCATCAGCGGCGTGAGCGGGGCCACCTACACCAGCCAGGCGTACGCCGCGTCACTCCAGGCGGCGCTGGACCAGCTGCATATCAAGTAGCCGGGAGCTGCGGGCAAGTGGCCACGGACGGGCCGGTCGTCAGCCATGCCGAGGCGGTGATGGGAACCGTTGTGTCGTTCGCGGCCGTGCCAGGCGGCCAATCGGGCCAGGCGGCCGCGCGCGCGATCGAGGCGGCGTGCGCTGCATTGCACCGGGCCGACGCGACCTTCAGTACCTGGGATCCGCAGAGCCCGGTCAGCCGCCTGCGGCGGGGCACGGCCGCGCTCCGCGAGCTGCCTGTGGAGGTGGCCGAGGTGCTGGACTTGTGCGAGGAAGCAAGGAAGGCATCCGGCGGCTGGTTCGACCCGTGGGCCATCCCCGGCGGCGTTGACCCGACCGGGCTGGTCAAGGGCTGGGCGGTGGAACGGGCACTGGCCGTTCTTTGTGAGGCGGGGATCGAGGCCGCAATGGTAAACGGAGGCGGCGATATCGCGGTCTTCGGCGCAGCTGTACCAGGCCAGGGCTGGCGAGTCGGCATCCGTCATCCGTGGCGCGCTGGCGCACTGGCCTGCATCCTCGAGGTCCAGGCAGCAGTGGCCACGTCAGGCAGCTACGAGCGGGGCGCGCACCTGCTCAACCCGTTCACCGGCCAGCCGGCCAGCCGGGCCGCGTCTGCCACCATCACCGGTCCAAGCCTGGCAATGGCCGACGCACTTGCGACCGCCCTGGCGGCTGGCGGCGATGAGGTGCTCGGCATCGTTGCCGGGCTCGACGGCTATGCCGGCTACCTGATCCGCGCCGACGGCAGCGAGGCAGACACCGGCGGCATCCCCTTCGTCAGCTGAGCCATCCCCGCCGCAAGCGTGGCGGAGACGGCCAGCGGTGAAGGGACGGTGTCCGGAATGCAGATCCCCTACCAGCGGTGCGGGGGGCTGGCTTGCACACAGATCAGATCACGGCGGCGGCCAGATTTGGCCGATCTGCACCACCGGCACGAGTGACACTCGACAAGAGCTGACCGCCGCCGACCGTCGCTAGGCTGCTGGCGCCGCAGAAGCGACTATGCGCATGCGGGCCAGCCGAGGGAAATCGTCGCCGCCTGCCCTGATGCCCATCTGAGCACAGGTGCTTGTGGTGGAGCCACCGGCAGCTATCCGAACTCGACGCGAATACCCGGAGCGCAGCCCCGGGAAGTGCGTCGCGTCGATCACGCTACATGACGCGGCCGAACCGAATGCCCACGGCGGCCGGCCGTGCAGCTCGCTGATTCGCTGTGTGACGCCCCAGGCCACCTGCTGTCCGATCTGAGCCCGGGGTTCGGGTGGGTGCGGTTTCGCTCGGTCGGGCCGGCGGCCGGTGTGGAAGGAACCGCCATCCGGCGGGGCGTGCGGACATCGTGATGAAGTCGCGTGCCCACCAGGGCTCGAAGAACGTCCAGGGACCCTGCACGGTCGAGGAGAGCAGCTTGCTGCCATTGGACGGCGCGGCGCGGCCGCCCGCGGCCGGGGGATCGTAGGTGACGAAGACGGGCCAGTCCGGGTTGACTACTCTGTATCTCGTGGTCGGCCTTCGCTGACTTCCGCGCATCAGTCCGCCGCCGGTTGAGCCGGTGCCGGAGGTCCTGCCGCTGCTGGCCGGCTCCTGACTTACCAGGCGAATCCGACGTAGCCTCCGCTGGTCTGGAACCCGCCGCTGTTCATCGCAGTCAGCAGGGCCGCCGTCGCCACATGCGGGAGTGGAGTGAACTTGCCGCCGGTGAGGAAGCCCACTTCGGCGAGTTTCCCGTGGGGCACTTCCACGATGAGCCTGCTGCCGGAGAGGTTGGACCAGGCGACCATCTGACTAACCTTGCTGAACAACGGACTTCGCCCGTGCAGCTGCCACCGTGCCACCACGTGAAGGAGCGCGCCGGTGCGGGCCGAGTAGACGCCGAGCGCGCCAGACTCGGTGGTTCCCCCCGGCCGGCCGCGTCCGCCACCGTATCCGCCGATCAGCTCTGCGCCATCCGGGGTGATGAAACTGGAGAAACCATGCGCACCGTGCAAGGTGACCAGTTTGCCGGTCGCCAGGTTCGTACCCGGCGCGGCCGTGTCGAGCAAGAGCATCTGAATGGCGCCGGTGCGGATGACGCCGCTGGGTTCGATGAACATCTGCCCGACAGCCAGGACCCGCCCATCCGATGTCCAGGCACCCAGTCCGGTAAGCACCGGGGTTCCCGCTGGGCGCGGCGACACCCACTGCCGCAGCTGGCCGGTGGCCAGCGTGATCACCTGGACGACTGCGGTCTTGCCGCTGCCGCCGTAGGCCACGGCAAGCTTGGTGCCATCTGGTGACAGGGCGAGGGTCGGACTTTGCGCCGCTGTCAGGGTCTCGGGGATGGACAGCGCGGACAACTGCAGGTGGCCGCTTGAGGCGATGCGCAGGATCATGAACTTCAGCGGTGTCTTCTGATCCTGCTTGTACCTTTCATTGCCTGTCTTGTCGTAGGTGTATCGCTGCGCGGCGAACACGAACGTGCGGTCGCTGGCGTCGCCGGTGAATGACTCGAAGGCGTTATAGGGCGCGGGCGGGTTGACTGTGGCGACGGCCTTGCCGCTGACGGTGGCCCGGATCTTGACGTAGCGGGCAACAACGCCGTCACCGTATTGCGTGCCATGGACAGTGCGGCTGAAGGTGCTTCCCTGGACCGCGTACGCGTAGTAGGACGGGATACCGGAGTATGAACTGCCGCCGGTCGCTGGCGGCTTCGGGCGGGGGCGGGAAACGGTATTCGCGATAGCAAAGATTCCAACGATCACCGCCGTGACAGCGGCGGCTGCGGCCAGCGCAGTCATCCAGGCTGGCCAGCGCAGCGGGCGCCTGCGCCGCGACCTGCTGAATGGGCGCGGCCCCTGCGCGGGCAGGCGCAGAGCCGGGATGCCTGCTGGCTCGATCAGCTCCGATTCGGCCGTCATCTCCGCGCTGAGCCGGTCTTCCAGTGGGGTCACAGCTGCTCCTGAAGCATTTTGCCGAGAGCGACCAGCGCCCGGGAAGTGGTGGATTTTACGGTGCCGAGGCTGACGCCCATGGCCAGCGCGGTTTCCTGCTCGGGCAGGGCGGCGAAATAGCGGAGCACTAGCGCCTCGCGCTGCCGGGACGGCAGGCGCCGCAGCGCCGCCACCGTTTCGCGGCGTTCCTCGCTCGCCAGCACGGCGGCTTCCGCCGATGCGGCGGCGGGAACGGGCAGCGGCCGGGGAACTCGCCTGGTGCTGCGCAGAGCCGACCGGGAGCCGTTGAGCACCGATGTCCGCACGTAACCGAGAGCGTTGGCGTGGTCAGAAATGCGGCCCCAGGCCCGGTACAGGCCGCAGAAAGCCTCCTGCACCACATCCTCGGCCGCCTGCCGGTCCCCGAGCATGAGGAACGCGAGCCGGGTCAGCCCCAGCGCATGCTCCTGGTAGATCGCAGTGACTGCCTGGTCGGCGTCCATTCCGCCGTATTCCACGTCACTGTCCGGGCGGTCCGATCGTGGCGTCACAGCGGCCGGGACCCGGTCATGACGGAGGGCGAGGGAACGGCCGCATAGCTGCGAGATTCAGCGTCCACATATCAGAGACGCGAGCCATGGCCAAAGGTTGCTTTCGACCCGGCACGGGGAGGGCGGGCGGGTGTCCTCGATGTCTTGCGACATCACATGCGCTAAGCGGAGGGTGTGGGATTCGAACCCACGAGGACGCGTTAACGCCCTAGCGGTTTTCAAGACCGCCGCCATCGGCCACTAGGCGAACCCTCCTGGCTGCAGGATCGTACGGCACGCAGGCCACGAGAGCAGGTCTGGTCCGCTGATCCGGGCACGGCGCCAGCATGAACAGCCCGACGCAACGCAAGCTTCTCACACCGGGTCGTCCGCCAGAATCTCCTCGATGCGCTCGTTAGCCGCCCGCTGCGGCCCGGCCGCCGGAAGCGCCCGCCGCGGCCCTAGAGTTGCCAGGTAGGAGGCTCAGCCGACCGCCGGCCGTGTGAGTAGGCTCTCCGCTGGAGGGAGGTCACATGCTGCCCCCGTTCGGCTGGGAAGCGGCCGTCAGCCGCTGGCAGTTCGCGCCCGTCGTCACGGTTCTCGTGGTGATTGCCGCTGGCCTGTACCTGTGGGGCGCCCGGCGGGTGGCCCGGCGCCATCCGGTCCGGCCCTGGCCGCGGTGGCGGACCGCGATGTTCCTCGGCGGGCTGGCGATCGTGGTGGTGGCCACGCAGAGCGGCATCGGTGCCTACGATGACGTGCTGTTCTGGGATCACATGGTCCAGCACCTGATGCTGATCATGGTTGCCCCGCCGCTGCTTATCGCCGGCCAGCCGGTGACCCTGCTGCTGCACGCGAGCAGGAACCCGCTGCACACCTGGACGAAGCGCGTCATGCGCTCCCGCGTGGTCGGCTTCCTGACCTGGCCAGTCTTCGGGTTCCTGGCCTACAGCGCGGCGATCGCCGGAGCGCACCTGACGGACCTGGCCAACCTCGTCGAGACCAATCAGACCCTGCACAACGCGGAGCACGCGACGTTCCTGCTGGTCGGCTACCTCTTCTTCCTGCCGATCCTCGGTCACGAGCCCATCCGCTGGCGGCTCTCCTATCCGGTCCGGTTCGTCATCCTGGTCCTCATCATGCCCGTGGACACCTTCACCGGCCTGGTGCTCGGCTACGGGAACGCCGGGACGCCGGGCATCGCGGCCGGCCCGCGCCCGGCGTGGGCGCCGGGCCCGGTGCAGGACCTGCACTGGGGCGGGGCGATCATGTGGGTCGGCGGCGACGCGCTCATGTTCGGGCTGATGATGCTCGTCTTCCTCATGTGGAGCCGTGATGACCGGCCCGCCGCGAGCGCGGGTGGCTGGCTCGAGACAGCCCGCCGCACGAGCATGGGCAGCCTCGTCGCCACCCATCCCGCGGCCGGCCAGCAGGGATCTGCCGGCCAGCAGGAACCTGACGGCCAGGCCGCGGCCGGGCCGGTAGCCGGCGGTGACTGGTCCGGCCATGGCGGCATCGACGACGACGAGCATCTCGCCGCCTACAACGCCTTCCTGGCCAGGCTGAACGAGTCAGAGCCCGGCCGGAAGCGCTGATTTCGGCAAAATGCCCGTACGGCTGAACCGGGATACCGGCCAGTACGTGCTACAAGCGCGGGCACCCTCCATGTGGGGGTTATCCGCTGGGCCGTGCCGAGGGACTAGTGGCCCCGTCCTTCGGCCGGTCCGGCGGACTGGCCGTCCCGCCGCCAGGCCCGGCCCCGGTGCCAGCCTGCCGGGCACGGAGGCGGCGGCTGACCTCAGGCGCGGCATTGCGCAACCTTTACTCGTTTCCGCGATTTTTGCTGAACCAGCCGAGCAATACCAGCCGTTGCAGGGGCATTAGTGCACGCAGTGGGGTCCTGCGGGCACGACGGGTACCCCCCGCTGGCCGCCTGCTCCCGGCCCTGAAGCGCTGCAGCCGATCCGTCATCTGAGGAGCACGCTAATGCCGCTCATCCACAGGGCCGCCGTCGCGGCTGTCGCCGCGGGCATGACCGCGGCAGCGGGGCTGGCCATGGCGCCCGCCGCCGGGGCAACAGCTCACCAGCCGTCTTTCATCGGGCAATTTCACCGGCTCAGGACTATTGGCTCGACCGTGCCGCGGAACGGGGACGTCAACCCGTACGGCATGGTGGCCATCCGGCACACCCGGGGCAAGCTGCGCCGCGGCCATGTGCTGATCAGCAACTTCAACAACAAGGCGAACCTGCAGGGCACCGGCACCACGATCGTCGAGATCAGCCCGCGCGGCCACCGGACCAGGTTCGCGCACATCAGTGCGTCGCGCCTGCCGGGAGCATGCCCGGGCGGCGTCGGCCTGACGACCGCGCTCGCCGTGGTGCACGGCTGGGTGATCGTCGGCAGCCTGCCCACGTCCAACGGGATGTCCGCGACCGCCAGGGCGGGCTGCCTGATCGTGCTCAACAGCCACGGCCGGGTGCGGGAGACGTTCTCCGGGCACGGCATCAACGGGCCATGGGACATGACCTCCCTGCGCGCGGGCAGGTTCGCCGAGCTCTTCGTCACCAACGTG
Source organism: uncultured Actinomycetes bacterium (assembly GCA_963707065.1). Classification (GTDB taxonomy): domain Bacteria; phylum Actinomycetota; class Actinomycetes; order Streptosporangiales; family Streptosporangiaceae; genus Palsa-506. Next base: position 15,410 of record CAVPPJ010000026.1, on the reverse strand, counting down.
CTGAACGGCACCGTCGCGGCGAATGGCGCCACCGTGCACCGCGGCACGGTGCTCAGGCTGACGCTGCGCTTCCGGCACGGCCAGCCGCCCCAGTGGGTGGCGACCACGAAGATCGGTTCCGGCTTTGCCGAGCGCACCGACCCGGCAGCGCTGGTCGTCGGTCCCACCGGCGTCGGGCTCGGCCGCAACGGCACCCTGTACGTCGCGGACAGCGTGACGAACCGGATCACCGCGATCCCCGGCGCGCCGTTCCGGCAGACCAGCGCGGGCACCGGCAGGACGGTGACGAGGAATGGCGCGCTCAGCACTCCGCTGGGCCTGACCATCGCGCCGAACGGCAACGTGCTCACCGTCAACGGCGCGAACGGCAAGATCGTGGAGACTACGCCGGGCGGCACCCAGGTCGCCACCCGCCAGCTGGACAGCTCGGGCAGCCCGCCCGGCGCCGGTGCCCTGTTCGGCCTGGTGGTGAAGCGGCACGGGCGGGGCGTCTACTACGTGGACGACGCGACCAACACGCTTCGCCTGCTGCACTAGGCACAGTGTCCGCGCGCGACACGCCGGCAGCGCTTTCTAAGGCAATCTAAGGAAAGCGCTAGATCGCGTCATAGGCTGCTATGACGTGGACCCCGTACGCAACCCCTACGCACCGGGTGCCGGACAGCGGCCGCCTGAGCTGGCAGGCCGTGATCGCGAGATCAGGCAGTTCGAGGTCGTGCTCGAGCGTGTCGCGCGCGGTCGCCCTGAGCGCAGCATGGTCCTGACCGGGCTGCGCGGCGTGGGCAAGACCGTGCTGCTGAACGCGTTCAGGTCGATGGCGATGCGGCAGCTCTGGGGCACCGGCAAGATCGAGGCAAGGCCGGAGCAGTCGATCAGGCGGCCGGTCGCCGGGGCACTGCACATGGCCGTGCGCGAGCTTGCGCCACGGCACCGTGCCCCGGACCGGATCGATCACTTCCTGGGCGTGCTCAAGGCGTTCTCGACGCGGGATCCGGCCGCGCCGAAGGGGTCGCTCGCGGCCCAGCTCGGCATCGACGTGCCCGCCGTCCGCGGGCGTGCTGACTCCGGCGACCTGGAGATCGACCTGACGGAACTGCTGACCGACGCCGCGTCCGTGGCCGCCGACCTGGCCGTCGGCATCGCCCTGTTCATCGACGAGATGCAGGACGTGCGGGCGCCGGATATCTCCGCGCTCTGCACGGCCTGCCACGAGCTCTCCCAGTCCGGCGGCCCGCTGATCGTGGTCGGGGCCGGCCTGCCGCACCTCCCGTCGGTGCTGTCCGCGAGCAAGAGCTACTCGGAGCGGCTGTTCAGGTATGTGTCGATCGACCGGCTGGACCGGCAGGCCGCCGATGTCGCGCTGCTGGCGCCCGCCCGGCGGGAGGGCGCGGACTTCGAGCCGGCCGCACTCGACGCGCTGTACGCGGCAGCCGACGGCTATCCGTATTTCGTGCAGGCCTACGGGAAGGTGACCTGGGACGTTGCCGCATCCAGCCCGGTGACGGCCGGCGACGTCAGCGTGGCCTGCCCGGTGGCGGCCGGCGAGCTGGCGGTCGGCTTCTTCGGCAGCAGGTACGAGCGCGCCACCCCGGCGGAGCGGGAGTACATGCGCGCGATGGCGGTGCTCGGGGACGAGCCAGTGCAGACCGCGCAGGTTGCCGAGGAACTTGGCCGCAAGCCGTCCAGCGTCTCCCCGGCCCGCGACAGCCTGATTAAGAAAGGGCTGATCTACAGTTCCGAACGCGGCCTGATCGCGTTCACCGTGCCGCATTTCGGCCGCTTCCTGCGCGCCCAGCCCGCATAAGGACGGGATGACCGAGCCGCCGAGATTCGACACCATCCGGACGGCCAGGCTGCTGATGCGGCGCTGGACCGAGTCCGACCGTGCGCCGTTCGCCGCGCTCAACGGCGACCCGGAGACACTGCGGTTCTTCCCGGCCACGCTCGACCGGGCGGCCAGCGACGCGTTCGCCGACCGCATCGAGTCGCTGTTCGAGGAGCAGGGCTACGGCCTGTGGGCACTGGAAATCCCCGGAACGGACAAGTTCATCGGATACACCGGGCTCAATCCGATGCCCGCGGACGTGCCAGGCGCCGGCGGCATGGAGATCGGGTGGCGGCTGGCTAAGCACGCCTGGCATCACGGCTACGCGACTGAGGCAGCTACGGCAGCGCTCGCCGTAGCGTTCGGCGGCGCTGGCCTGGACGAGATCTGGTCCATGACAGCCGTGCTCAACGAGCCGTCCCAGGCCGTGATGCGCCGGCTCGGGCTGACAGAAGTCGGCAGGTTCAATCACCCCCGAATCCCCGATGGCCACCCGCTCAAGCCGCACGTGACCTACCACCTGGCGGCCCCGGCGTCATGACCTGCTCAGCCGGAGCCTGGCATCCGCCAGTCTCCGGCTATCTCCACTCGTCTATGGCTAATCCTAGAGATCCCTAGAAAATGGCAGATCGCCGAAACCCTGGCGGCCGGCATTCGCACGGTGCCGCGCGCGGTGGCAAGGCTCCGGACCGATGCCGAACTGCTGGCAGACTGAGCTGCCCGCCGCCGGCGGAGTGACGTTTCAGCGCCGGCGTGGCACTATCCACCCAGGAACAATTCCGGCGTCCAACACCGAACACCGGGCCATCCGCTGCCGGCGGCGCGCCGGCGGGCACAGCAGGAGGTTCTGTCAGTGCGCAGCACGATGATGGATGTGCAGCTGACCGTGGCCGCTCTCATGCGGCACGGCACCTCGGCCTACGGGGACCGTGAGGTCGTGACCTGCACGGCGGACGGCTCGCGGCGCCAGACCTACGCCCAGACGGGCGCCAGGGCGGCCCGCCTGGCGAACGCGCTGCGCGGCCTCGGCGTGGACGCCGACCAGCGGGTCGGCACGCTCATGTGGAACAACGCCGAGCATCTGGAGGCCTACCTCGCGGTTCCGTCCATGGGCGCCGTGCTGCACACCCTGAACCTCCGGCTCGACCCCGAGGTGATCGGCTACATCGCCACCCATGCGGCCGACGACGTGGTCATCGTCGACGCGACCCTGGTACCGCTGCTCGCCCAGGTGCTTCCGTATGCGCCGGCCATCAGGCACATCCTGGTGACAGGTAAAACAGGAGAAACGGATGAAGCGGCGCTGGCCGGCCTCGCCGGCCACGGCCCGGAGGTCCACTCGTACGAGGACCTGCTCGCGGCGCAGCCCGCTTCCTTCGACTGGCCCGACCTGGACGAGCGGCTGGCCGCGGCCATGTGCTACACGAGCGGGACGACCGGCCGCCCGAAAGGCGTCGTCTACAGCCACCGCTCGACGTACCTGCATTCGCTGGGCGTGTGCCAGGGCAATGTGTTCGCGCTGTCCGAGCAGGACAAGGTCCTGCCGGTGGTGCCGATGTTCCACGCCAACGCCTGGGGGCTCGCGTACGCCGCGGTGCTGGCGGGCGCCGACCTGATCATGCCGGACCGGTTCCTGCAGCCGGAGCCGCTGGTCCGGCTGATCGAGGCCGAGCGGCCCACGCTGGCCGGGGCAGTTCCGACGATCTGGAACGCGCTGCTCGGGCATGTCCGGGCGCATGGCGGGGACCTGTCGTCGCTGCGCATCGTGCCATGCGGCGGCTCGGCTGTCCCGCACGCCCTGCAGGAGGCCTACGAGAAGGAACTCGGCGTCCGGATCGTGCAGGCCTGGGGGATGACGGAGACATCGCCGCTCGGCAGCGTGGCGCATCCGCCGGCCGGGACGCCGGCCGACGAGGCGTGGAGCTATCGCGATACCCAGGGCAGGCTGATGTGCGCGATAGAAGGCCGCCTCGTCGGTGACGGCGGCGGGACGCTGCCGCACGACGGCGAGGCGGTCGGCGAGGTCGAGGTCCGCGGGCCGTGGGTCACCGGGTCCTATTACAAGGACGACGACCCGGAGAAGTTCCGCGACGGCTGGCTGCGGACCGGCGACGTGGGGACCATCGACCGGCTCGGCTACGTCACGCTGACCGACCGGGCCAAGGACGTGATCAAGTCGGGCGGCGAGTGGATCTCCTCCATGGAGCTGGAGAACCTGCTGATGGCGCACCCCGAGGTCACCGAGGCGGCCGTCATCGGCGTGCCCGACGATAAGTGGGGCGAGCGGCCGCTGGCCACCGTGGTGGTCAGGGACGGCTCGTCGGTCACCGCGGCGGAACTGCGGGCCTTCCTCGGTACCCGGCTGCCGCGCTGGCAGCTCCCCGAGCGATGGTCCTTCATCGAAGAGGTGCCCAAGACCAGCGTCGGCAAGTTCGCGAAGACCCGCATCCGCGAGTGCTATGCCCGCGGCGACTACGAGGTGGTCGAGGTCCGCTGAGGGGTGGCCGCCGCGGGCGTGCCGTAGTGCTTTGCCGGGTCTCCGGCACTACCTGTACCCTGAGGGCCGACCAACAGGTCATCAGGAGGCTTCGCCTAGTCCGGTCTATGGCGCCGCACTGCTAATGCGGTTTGGGTTCACGCCCATCCGGGGTTCAAATCCCCGAGCCTCCGCCGTTGCAGCTCAGGGACTTTGCGCAAAAGGCGCGGAGTCCCCATTCCATGTCAGCCTCCTGCTCATCTGGATGACTGCCGGATCACCTTGTGCATCCCAGGTTGTCGACCCGGTTGACCTGGCTGTTGGTGGCCCTGACGTAGATGGTGGTGGGGTGGCCGTCGAAGCCTAGGTATTTCTCCGCGAACGGGTAGCCGACCAGCACGCTGGAGTCGACATTGGGGGACAGCACGTCCGGTTTCAGGATCCCGGCCACATACAGCCACATATTGCCTGCCCAGATCCGCTCCCCTGGGAACAACCGGTCCATGCCCAGGAGTTGCGCGGCGGCGGCTCCGAGCACGCAGACCGGCTCGTTTTGGGTGGCGGCATTGAGGAACTCGCCCTGGGCCAGGCCGGTACCGGCGGTGGCGGGCAGGCTCAGGGTGGCGGCGTCCACGGTCAGCGCGTTGGTGTTCACCAAGGGGATCAGCGGGCTGCGGTAGGCGCTGGCGTTGGTGCTCCCGGTGTCCTGGACGCCATACACCCCGGCGAGACGGCTGATCATCGCCCGGGCGGCCAGAGGGAACTCGGCGGGCTGCCCGCTGAAGCCCTGCCCGTTTTGGGCGGTGAGCAGGTTGGTGCCCAGCGCCGCGATCTCGGCGTTCAGTCCTGCCGCCGAGGATGAGGACAGCCCCAGCACCGCAACGATCGCCGCTACCCCGATCGCGATGCCGAGAGCGGACAGGGCGGAGCGGAGCTTGCGGGTCCGCGGCCCGACGGCGGCCAGCCGAGCCAGGTCAGCCAGCCGCAGCCGGACCGGTGCCGGACGGCGCCCGGCAGGGGTGCCAACAGCGGTGGCGGGTGATCTGCCGGTCATGACGGTTCTCCCTCCGGCGCGGGCGGCCAGGGCGGCCAGCCTGCCTGCCGCTCACCGGCCTCGGCGCCGTCTGCCGCGGCGGTGGCCATGGTTCTGGTGTCGGAGATGATCCGCCCGTCGAGCATCTGGACCTGCCAGGCGCATCCGGGCGGCGATCGCGTGGTCGTGGGTGACCACGACGATCGTGGTCCCGGCCTGGTTCAGCTCCTCCAGCAGGTCGAGGATCGCGGCGCCGGTCGCCTGGTCGAGGTTGCCTGTGGGCTCGTCGGCCAGCACGATCGCGGGGGAACCGGCGAGCGCGCGGGCGATCGCCACCCGCTGCCGCTCCCCACCCGACAGCTGGGTGGGCCGGGCTCCCAGCCGGTGGCCGAGCCCGACCCGCTCCAGTGCGCAGGCGGCGGCCCGGCGCCGGTCGGCCAGGCCCACCCCGGCATACAGCAGCGCATCGGCCACGTTGTCTACGATCTTCTGGTGCTCGGCCAGGAAGTACTGCTGGAACACGAAACCGATCTGTGAGGCCCGCAGCCCGGCCAGCTCCCGGTCCGTCAGCCCGGCCACGTCCAGCCCGGCCACTTTGACGGTGCCGCTGCCGGCCCGGTCCAGGGTCCCGGCCACGTGCAACAGGGTGGTCTTCCCCGACCCTGAGGGGCCGAGGACGCCGGCCAGTTCCCCGGGCGCCACCGCCAGGCTCACCCCGCGCAGCGCCTCCACCGGCGGGGAACCGGGATGGACCTTGGTCACCTGGTCCAGCTCCAGCACCAGCCCGTCGCCTAGCCCAGGGCAGGTAGCAGTCGGCGCGGTCTGCGGCTGAGTGCTCATAGTCCCGGCACCACCACGTGCTGCCCGGGGGTCAGGTTGCCGGTCACCTGCACCAGCCCGGCCGCATCATCGAACAGTCCCGGCGTCACCTTCACCAGGTGGTGCCCGCCCGGGCCGGTCACTTCCACCGCGTACCCGCCGCCGGTCTGGGCCAGCAACGCGTCCACCGGCACCGTCAGCACGTTGGCCACGCTGCTCGTGGTCATCGTCACTGTCACCGGGGCCTGGTTCAGCTTCCCGGCCGCCGTCGGGCGGGTCAGCGACGCCAGCACGGTGATCGTGGCCCCCGCCCCCGAGCTTCCCGAGCCGCCCGAGGAGCCACCGGACGGGCCCGGAGAGCCGCTTGACCCGCTGGAACTACCCGATGACGAGGAAGCCACCCTGCTGACCTGCGTGATCACTCCCGGAGTGATGGCGCTGTCGGGCAGGGTGATGCTGACCGGGTCGCCGACCTTCACCTCGCCCTGCTGGGCGGCGTCCAGGCCGATGGTGACCACCGGGATGGTCGAGGACGCGGTGAGCACCACGATCCCCGGCGTGGCCGGGCCGGCCAGCGCAGTGGTGCCCAGGCCGGTGACCAGCGCCGGGCCGGGCAAGAACACCGCCTCGCCCAGGGACAGCGTCCCGGTCTCGGTCAGGCCCAGCTTGGCCTGCAGTTGCTCCACCGCGTACGCGGTCTCGGCGCTGTAGTAGCCCCAGCCCGACCGCGGGCCAAGGGCGGCCTTGGTGGCATACCCGAGCTTCACCAGGTCGGTGTTCAGCTCGGTGACATCCGCCCCGGTCATCCCCTCCGACAAGTCACGGTAGGCGGGCACCGTCCCATACAGCAGCACCACCGGGCTGCCGCTGACCTGGTACATCGCCTGGCCCTGGTGCAGGGTCCGGCCCACCCTTGGCAGCCAGGTGAACGTGCCCGACCCCGACGAGCCGAGGGGGCCCGGTGACAAACCCGACCCCGATGAGCTGGACCCTGACGAGCCCGAGCCCGGCGGCACCACCACGCTCCAGGACCCGCCATCGCCCAGCGTGGCATTCACCTGAGTCTGCGAGGCCAGCGACCGGCGGGTCACGGTCGCGGTGCCGGTCCGGTACCCACTGCCAGCCGTTCCCGAACCGGGCGACTTGTGCGTGGCGAACACGCCCGCCGCGAGCACCGCCCCGGCGGCAGCCACCACCACCACGCCCGCGGCGACCGAGCGCCGCGGGCCGCGCTGGCGCGCACTGCTGGCCTGGGAGGGTATGCCCGTCCCGGTCGCCTGCCCGGAAGCGGTCGTGCCGGTCATGGCGTCCCACCGCCCGCCATCAGCCCGGCCATCCCGGGCTCGAACCTCCGGCAGGCGCGCGCCGCGGCCTGGAACTGCGGCGAGTTCCGGTCAACGCCACGCGGCGGATTGAAGCCCACGGCGGTGCCGCCCTGGACAATCGTGGGATCGGGAAAGCCTGGGACCCCGTGTGAGCGCATGCACGCGGCGAACTTCAGTGCCTGCCTGACATGTTCTTGTTTTTGCGCCGCAGTCAGTGGCTGGTTGGGGAGCAGATACCCGCATGCCCGGCTGGCCGACTGATACTGGGGCCCGGCGGGGTGAGGGAACAAGCCCTGGCTGTTGGGATCGGGGAATCCCGGATCGCCATGGGCGCGCATGCACCGCGTGTAGGCAAGCGCCTGCTGGTAGGGCGTCTGGCCGTTCCCCGAACCGGCGGCGGGTGAGCCACCCCCGCAAGCCGCTGCCAGCACGGCGATTCCGGCAAGGGCTGCAGCCAGAATGCCCGCACCTGCCCGCCGCTGCCAGTAACGGCCGCCGCTGATGATGTCGTTCATATCGTCGTCCTCACTGCTGGAACCTGAGATCTTCGGTTGCGGCCGCGCCGGCTGGCGTACCTGCCGTGGTGACCGCTGCCGACCCGGCCGGGTCGCCGGTGACGGTGAAAGTCACCGGCCGCCGTCCGTGCCTCGGCGGGTGGGCGGCACGGCTGCCGCAGAGCGCATCCCGCTTCCTCCTTGTCGCCGGATGGGGGCCTCATGAATGAGGTGTAGGCCGCCGGTGGTATCGCGGAGGTATCGGCGGCTGGCAGCTTCCGGGCTGCGGCGTTAGGGAACGGCCGGTTGGCGCCTGGCCGTCGTACTGACCAGGTTCGATACCGTGCCGATACCTCCGGTCGGGGCATTCTGGATGCGGACATGTGGCGAAGGGAGGCGGCCGTGCGGGTGCTGGTGATCGAAGATGACGCTGAGATGGCCGAGACGGTGGCCGCCGGGCTGCGCCATGCCCAGATGGCCGTGGACGTGGCACTGGATGGCCTGGCCGGGCTGGAGCGGGCCCTGGTCAACGGCTACGACGTGATCGTGCTCGACCGGGATCTGCCCGGCATGCACGGCGATGAGGTCTGCGGCAGGCTAGTAGCGGCCGGGTGCCGCAGCCGGGTGCTGATGCTCACCGCCGCGGACACGACCGAAGACCTGGTGGAGGGGCTGGGCCTGGGCGCCGATGACTACCTGCCTAAGCCGTTTGACTTCCCGGTGCTGGTGGCCCGGATCGGTGCACTGTTCCGCCGCGCCCAGCCCGCCATCCCGCCGGTACTGCGCCGCAGCGATCTGGTGGTGGACACCGGGCGCCGAGTCGCCTGGGCGGGCAGGCAGATCGCTCGATCTGGCGCCGAAGGAGTTCGGGGTGCTGGAATTGCTGCTCGCCGCCGGGGGCCGGGCCGTCTCGGCCGAGGAACTGCTGGAACGGGTGTGGGATGAAAACGCCGACCCGTTCACCGCCGCAGTGAAAATCACCGTCGGCCGCCTGCGGGCCAAGCTCGGTGACCCACCGCTCATCGACACGGTGCCCAGGTCCGGGTACCGGATCGGGGAACAGCCATGACCCCCCGCAGAATCGCCGCGATAGTAGCGCACCCCCGGTGGCCGCGGCGCACGGTGCGGCTGCGCCTGACCGCCTGGTACGGCGGCATGTTCCTGCTGTCGGGCGCCGTCGTGCTCGCGGCAACCTACGGGCTGGTCGTGCAGGCTTTTGTCGGCAATTCCGCTGGTAACGCAGCCTGCCAGGCACCAGGCACTAGGTGCCACACCATCGGCGCGCAGCAGGCACAAGCCATCGCGGTGCACGAGCACGCCACCGTCTTGAGCGAGCTGGTGTCACGCTCGGCGCTAGCGCTTGCCCTCGTGGCGGTCCTCTCGGTGATACTCGGCTGGCTCATCGCCGGCCGGGCGCTGCGGCCGCTGCGCACCATTACCACGACCGCCCGCCAGATCTCCGCCTCCAGCCTCAGCGAGCGCCTAGCTCTCAGCGGCCCCCGCGACGAGCTCACCGAACTCGCCGACACCTTCGACGGGCTGCTGGCACGGCTGGAGGCAGCATTTAACGCCCAGCGTCAGTTCATCGCCAACGCCGCCCACGAACTGCGCACCCCACTGGCCCGCCAGCGGGTCATCAGCCAGGTCGCCCTGGCCGACCCTGGCGCCAGCATCGAAACGCTCCGCGCCGCCCATGAACGGGTCGTGGCATCCGGCGCCCAGCAGTACCAGCTCATTAACGCGCTGCTCACCCTGGCGCGCGGCCAGGCGGGCCTGGAAGCCCATGAACCCTTTGACCTGGCCCACCTGGCCAGCAAGATCATCTCCCGCCAGCAGCCCGAGGCACAGCATCAGAACCTGACATTGCACGCATCGCTCAGCCCAGCACCGACAACAGGCAGCCCTCGCCTGGCTGAGCGCCTGGCCGCCAACCTCATCGACAACGCGCTGCGCCACAATCTGCCCCGCGGTCAGGTCGAGGTCCGCACCGAAACCAGAGACTCCCGCGCCGTCATAGCAGTGGCCAACACCGGGCCCGCGGTCCAGGCAGGCGCAATAAACCAGCTCTTCCAGCCGTTCCAGCGGCTCGCCGCAGACCGTACCAGCCACGGCGACGGACTTGGCCTGGGCCTGTCCATCGTTCAGGCCATCGCTGATGCGCATCACGCAACCATCACGGCCTGCCCCCGGTCAGAAGGCGGCCTATTCATCGAAGTAAGCTTTCCCGGTCCCGAAAATGGCAGTCCCACCCCGTTTGCTCCCGGAAACCTCCACGCGAAGTGCGCAACTGCCGCGCTGCCGCCCCGGACCGCAACAGAACCGGCCGATCGGCATCCGGGCGGCCGCACCGATGAACAGGGGCATACGAGCGCATAGTCGGCAATCCGGTCAGGTACTCGTGGGCGAATGCCACTCGCCGGTAGGCGCTCACCGCGTACTGTCTTGGCGCACCGCGGCCTCACCTCATCCAGGTGCGGTACACGGCCACCGGGGTGTTCGGCCAGCCGGGCTCGCAGGTACGCCACCGATCATGGGATATTCATCGTGGCGTTTCTCTCCGAGGATGCCCTTGAGCATGACCACCGCATGGCCGATTGCGTGCCATGACCGCGTGTTGACCCGGGTCGGGAATATGAAGCCGGGCCTGGCATGCCATCACCGGCAGCGTCACTGAGCCCGGGCGAGGTCCTCGTCGAGCACGTCCTCGCGGACCGCCTCCGCGCGTACGACCGGCCATCCGGGCAGCGCGACGTCGGCGGCAATCCGGGTCACGAGCGCGGCGGCCACGGCAACGGCGTCGGCCGCATCCCGCGCCTCGATGCTGATCCGGGCAGACCAGCCTTGCGGGCCGCCATCGCCACCGGTGACCGCACCGTGGAACGGCTGAACGGCCGTCAGGAACAAGCCGAGTGCGCCCTCGCTGATTGCCTGGTTGTCATCGGCACGGGTCTCGATCAGGGCGCTGTAGTAGGTCATGGCGATCCGCTCCTCCGTGCGTCAAAGCAATGGCCCTCCGCCACCCTAGGCGCACGGCCGGCGCATCCGCCTCCGGGAAAACGTACCCGCAGGCCGTGGCGGACTGACACGATCCGAGTCACCGCGTGAACTGCGCTGGCGGGCCGCCGTGTTTGCCCGCACTGAGCAGAACTCGATGGCGCAAATGAACATGGCGAGTAATCCCTCACTACCAGCCCCGCGTCACACAACCAACGCTTGTCGGCAGAAGGACCACTCCATGACTGAGACAACGGGGCTCATTGCGGCCCTGGCCGCCGTACTTGGCGCAGGCGGCGTGATCATCGCCCTTATGCGGCGCTGCGCCCAGCTTGACCAGGCCTGCCGCCTGCTGCTCGACGCCCTGGTGGCCCAGCGGCCGGCCGAGGGCGTGCCGCGGCTGCGCGTCATCCAGGGTGGCAGGCGATGACGCCACGGCAGGTCATCGCAGGGTGATAGCCGCTGGCGCTGGCGCGGTCATGCCGTTACCTGGGTGGGGTGATCGTTCGTGGCGTGATCGTGCTGCGCTTGCGATGGCCCGGGCAGTGCTGCCGCGCCGGGTTCGCGCAGATAGGCCATGACGAGTTCCTCCAGTCCCACTGGATGGGACTGCCAGCCCGGCGGCACCGGCTCGGCTGCGCTGCCGGTCCTGACCAGCAGGTGAGCCAGAGCCGAGGCGGACCGGGCATGCACCACCTGCATCCGTTCCGCGCTCTCCGCGGCTTCGGCGGCGGGCCCGGTCAGCATCCGGTGCCCGGCCAGCAGGTCCTCGACCTCGCCCGCGACCTGCACCTGACCCTGCGACAGCAGGATCAGGTAGTCGGCGACCCGTTCGAGTTCGGCCAGTATGTGCGAGGACAGCACCACGGATATCCCGTCCTCGGCCACCGCGGACATCACCGTGGCCATGAAGTCATGCCGGGCTACCGGGTCCAGCATGGCCAGCGGCTCGTCCAGCACCAGCAGGTCCGGCCGCCGGGCCAGCGCGATGGTCAGCGCGAGCTGCGCCTGCTGGCCGCCGGACAGCTTGCCGACCTTCCGCCCCAGCGGGATGCCGAGATCGGCCAGCCGCGACTGCGCGTACTGCTGATCCCAGCGCCGGTTCAGGTTCCTGGCCAGGTGCAGCATGTCCGCGGCCGGCAGGTTCTTGTACAGCGGCGCGTCCTGCGCCACGAACGCGATCCGGTCCAGCGCATCCGGCGACCCCGCCGGGTCACCGCCCAGCACCGTGACCACCCCGGCCGTCGGCGTGGTCAGCCCGACCGCCATGCTCAGCAACGTCGTCTTGCCCGCCCCGTTCGGCCCGACCAGCGCCACCACGTGCCCGCCGGGGATCGCCAGCGTGCAGTCCCGCAAAGCCCAGGTCCGGCCGTACCGCTTACCCAGGCCAGCACTCTCGATCACGTTCATGCGACGCCCTCCGCTCCGTCGTCGCGGGAGCCGCGGCGGCTGCGCCGGCTCTGCGCGACGGCCGGGCCGCCGCGCACGGCCTGGCGCGCGCCGCGGCGATCATGGAAATCCCGCAGCGCGCTGGTGAACAGTGCGACCATGCCGGCCTCGTCAAGGCCGGCCGCGTCAGCGGTACGCAGCCAGCTGAGCAGGACCCTGCGCAGCTCGGTCTGCTCGGGCAGCCCGACCTTGCCGAGGGTGCCCTCGACGAACGTGCCCTGCCCGGGCCGGCCGCCCGCAAGGCCGCGGTGCTCCAGCTCGCGGTAGGCCTTCAGCACCGTGTTCGGATTGATGGCCAGGAAGGCCACCGTGTCCTTCACGGTCGGGAGCCGGTCGCCCGGCTTCAGGTAGCCGAGCCGCAACGCCTGCTCGACCTGCTGGACCAGCTGCAGGTAAGTAGGCACGCCGGAACCCGGATCGAGCCGGAACTCGATCGGCGACCTGCTCCCAGGCTCCCCGGCCCCCCCGCCGACGTTGATACCTTTATCTATAGTCATAGTGCAAAGTTACGGGCCGCATGCGCGCCCGTCAATCAGGCGGGATCCCGGGCAGGCTCATGCAGTTTGACGCCGGGTGCTCATCCGGCTGCGCGAATCCCGGGCCAGGGCAGGGCCGGGAGGTACTCAGTCTTCGTTCGGGTCGTGGTTCGGGTCGGAACTCTCGACGTGGGGATCCTCGAAGCTAGCGGTGGGCTGCTCGAAGCTGTCGGCTGGCGGCGTGAGCTTTCCCGTGCCATCGCAGTTCGGGCAGGTCACCGCGAGGAGTCGGCCCTCCTCCGCCAGCATGACGTTTCCGCTGCCGTTGCACATCTTGCAGTCAGGAGGCGGTGCCGGCGGCCAGAGCATCTCGCATACTTCGAGATAGAGCTGCTCCGGGTAGGGAATATGGTCGATGTTCCGAAGCGCCTGATCCTGGCCGGCCGATTCGATGATGAACTCGCCGTACCCGAACAGCTGGCCGCCGAAGGACCGCTGGAAGCTCATGTCGGTGACCTTCCCCAGCGGCATCATCCCTACCTTGCGGGTCAACAGCCCGCTGGTCAGCATGATTCGCTGCGAGGTCACTACGAAGTAGTCGACGGCCCAGTTGACCGCCTGCCAGATCAGGTTCAGGGCTAGCCCGATCCAGATGATCCATACGACATCACGAAGCGGCGCATTTGTGCTCAGCAGCGTCGCGCTGAGCAGGAAGGCGCCGACCAGCCCGGCCACGGTCAGGGCGATCGGGACAATCAGTACCGCCGGATGCTTGCGCACCGTGATGACACGCTCGCTGCGCTCCTGCGGCAGCAGGTACCGGTCGACCGATGCCGGGCCTGATGCTCGCCGCCCTCGTGTCTGCGTCATCGGCTCATAGGGAGTTAAAGAACGTGGCTAGTGAGTTCCCGGCGTGTTTCAGCCCGTCGAAGGCGTTATGCACCGCGTTGGCGGCGGCGACCGGCTGGGTGGCTAGATAGAAAATGATGAAGAGCACGATCGCCCATGTGATGAGCTTCTTCAGCACGTCACGTTCACCTCCCGGCGGGCGTAGAGAGACTGACGGCTGTTGGGTCAGCTTAGCCCAGCACAAATTTCCAGGCGAATGTCCGCTGGCCGGAAACCCATGTTACCGAACCGCGGAGCGCGGGTGATCTTACCGCGCCTGTAACGGGAGGGGAAGCCGGTGCAGAGACACTCTCTTGGTAGTAGATATCATCTGATTGACTACGATGAGTATTATTCTTATGTCCACCCGTAGCAGCTTGATGGGCACCGGTCATGGCGGTACCGCAGCCCGCCGATCGGCCCACGGGCGTCACGGGAATCTGACACCATTCCTTTCCTGGATGCCGCGCCCGTGGGGTGGACGATGACCGAGGTGAGCAGTAGCGACTTTTCCGTCGTCGTCTACCGGGAAGATGACGCATGGGAGACCGAGGTCCTGCCAGCCGCGTTCACCGAGCACCTGGACAGCTTCATCCATGCGCTGCGGCAGCAGCCAAGCATCGGCGGGACGATTGGCCTCGCGGCGGTCGGCGATGATTTCTTCGTCGCCATCAGGTTGCTGGGCAGCCAGGTGTCGATCTTCCTTTCTGACCTCACCGCGGCGGTCGACTGGCCCCTCGCCCGCCAGGTGCTCGACTATCTGGACATTCCCGTACCGGACGATCAGGACCTCGACCAGGTGCTGCCCGTCGGCGACCTGTCCATCTTCGCCGACCTCGGCGTCGACGAGATGGAACTGGGCGCGCTCGCCGGGGACCTTGATCTCTTCCCTGATGAGGTGCTGGCCAGCATCGCCCGCAGGCTCGGGTTCGGCCCGGCGCTGGAGCGCGCACTTGATGTCGCCCTCGGCCCGTGAGCTGACCGGGCCGGGATCCCGCCCGTGAGCACCGGCTATCTCGCGTCGTTCGAGCCCGCCATGCGGATGGCGATCGAGCAGGCCGGCGCCGCCGGGGACGCGGACGTGCCGGTGGGCGCGGTGGTGCTGGACGCGGCCGGAGCGGTCATCGCCGGCGGGCGGAACCGCCGCGAGGCCGACGCTGACCCCACCGCGCATGCCGAGATCGTCGCGATCCGCGATGCGGCCCGCGCGCTGGGCAGCTGGCGGCTGGCCGGATGCACGCTAGTCGTCACCCTCGAGCCCTGCACCATGTGCGCCGGGGCGGTCACGGCGGCCCGGCTCAGCCGGCTGGTATACGGCGCCGCCGACCCGCGGGCCGGCGCGGCAGGCTCGCTGCGGGACGTGCTGCATGACCGCAGGCTCGGACCTGATGTCGAGGTCATCGGCGGCGTGCTGGCGGCCGAGTGCGGCAGGCTGCTGCGCGACTTCTTCGCGCAGCTCAGGAACTCCGGCGAGGGCCCGCACGTCTGACGTTGCGGCCGGGCACGGCGGGCCGGCACGGGCCGGCCGGGTCAGGTAGGCTCGGCGGCGGTGGAGTCGCCTAGTGGCCGAGGGCGCACGCCTCGAAAGCGTGTGAAGGGGCAACCCTTCCGTGGGTTCAAATCCCACCTCC
>CAVPPJ010000025.1:0-18771 GCA_963707065.1 uncultured Actinomycetes bacterium | reverse complement strand
CCGTGTCGAGCTCCACCAAATCCGCCACGTCGCCGTCAGAGGATCAAACAACCGCAGCGTGAAACCTTCAAACGCCTCGCCACCATCGGTCGGCGCCTGTACGAACATGCGGTCCACGTGACCCGCCCCGCCGAGAATCGGCGTGGCTTCGCTGACCGCGTCGAACACGGCCCATTCCTTGCATGCTGGATCGGTGACGTCAACGAGCTTGCGATTACGGACGTTCCAGCAGCCGAAGATGAAGTCGAAATCCCTCGCCGATGCGGTCATTCCGCGATTGTAGGGTCAGGCGCCGACATCGGTTCCTGCCTCGCTACCTGCCGGGTGCTGCCCGGCATGGTGGAGAAGAACCGCCACCTCATCGGCCGCGCGCTGGCCCAAGCGCAGGCGCTGACTATGACCTTGTGGCGCGGTGCTGGGCTTGTTCAGCACAGTCGGATTCACCGGTGAATTCGTCGCCGAGGCGGCTCGCCCTGGCAGCCGCGTGCTGACCGCTGGGCTCGATTGCCTGTACGGCGTATCGAGTTGAGCCCGCCCGGGATCGTGCTAACAGCCTCCTTCACAGTGGCCGCGTTATGCCGGGTTGCGCTGTACAGAGTGCCAGGTCAGTCGATTGCTAGGCGTCGCTCGCCATGAGCGCTCGGCGTCACCTCTTGGGACGCGGCCGAGACCGTGATCTTGTGCCGATGGCAGGTTCGCATCAGCCGCGTGGCGCAGAACTGCCGATTCTGCGCCTTCTGGCCCATGCGGCGCGAGCTTTGGATCGGGCACTGGCACCGGGCTGGCCGACGTACCGCATCGTTCAGCTTGCGGCGCCCGCAGCGGATTAGGGCTTACGACGTGGTGCGCAGTTGGTTGATCCGGTGCGAGATGTGATCATCTCGGCGTGTCGGTCCCGGACGGCAGACGGCCGCACAAGATCATGAATCGGTGTCTAAGCGATCATGGGCTCGTGCGGCCCTGAGTCATTCTGCCTTCACCGGGATCTCCCGCCATCACCTGGGCCAGGTGGTAGCCGAGCTGGCCGGCCCGTGGGCGGCGCGGCGGGAGTCTGACCTGCGTAAGCGCCGCGGCCGGGAGCGCCGCCGCGCGGAGGGCGCCGGGCGGCGCCATGAGCTGGTGTTCACCGACCGGGTGCTGGTCACCCTCGCGGTGCTGCGGCTGCAGGTCCCGCATGCCGCGCTGGCGCAAATGTATGGCGTGCACCGCTGCACGGTGACCCGCGCCGTGCGGGAGGTCCGGCCGCTGCTGGCCGGCCGGGGATACGCCACCGCCCAAGGCCAGCGGCTTTCCACGCTCGCCGACGTGTTCGCCTACGCCGCCGCCATGCGGGATCACGCTGCGGCTCGACGGCAGCGAGATCCAGGTCCGCCGTCCCCCGGCGAACCGGCCCGGGCGGCGAGCATTCGTCTCCGGCAAGAAGAAGATGAACACCATCAAGTTCACCAAGATCTGCGACCACCGCGGCCGGACCCTGCTGGACGCCACCTTCCGGCCGGGCCGCTGCCACGACCAGACCGCCCTGCAGACCGGCGGCATCGACGACCTGCTCGAGCAGTTCCCCGATGTCACCTGCGAGATGGACGCCGGCTACCGCGGCCTGCACCGCGACCACCCCGGCCAGGTCAGCGTCCCGCCGAAGAAACCAGCCAAAAACGCGGCCCCCGAGGTGATCAAAGCCTGGGAGCAGGCCCGCCACGGCCAGTCCTCAACCCGGATCTGCGTGGAGCACGCCATCGCCGACAGCAAGAACTGGCGGTCCGCTGCAACGCTGGACCGGCAGGCGCGAAGACCTGCCCGAGACCATCCAGGCGATCGGCTCACTGGTGTCCGACCGCGCCGCCGCCCGGTAACCCGCCGCCACCTGTCAATCACGCAGACACTTCAGGCAAGGACGTCCCGAGCCTATTTGTGCACCACGTCGTTAGAAGATGAAGGGCACGAGCATCTTGGTCGAGCGCCTGTACACAGGGTAGGTGTCGGGGAATTGCTTGGTCAGGTAGCGCTCCTCGACGGTCGCGCTGTAGACGAAGTAGACCCCGGCCAGGACTACGGCGATAAGCCACATCCAGCTCAGCGCCACCGCGGTGCCGATACCCGCGAGCAGGATGCCAGAGTAGATAGGGTGGCGGACTAGGCGGTAGGGGCCGCTGGTCACTAGTTCTGGTTCGTCCTTTTGCGACATCGGGGTGCCCCAGTTTCGCCCGATGTGCAGGCGGGCCCAGATCGCGAACCCCAGCCCGACTGCGAAGAGGAAGAGCCCGAGGCAAGCGCGCCACGGATCCGAATTGAGGCCGCCGTCCCGGAAGGCTCCCAAGCGGAGCAGGAGAATCGCCAATACGACGAGCACGGCCCTGACACGCAGCTCGCGGGACCAAGGGACGCGGCCCCTTTTCATGGAGAAGGCCGCCACGAGCCAGTAGATCCAGAACGCAGCCCATCCGATAGCAAAGACGAGCTCGACCGCGTGCATGCGACTCATACTTCCATTTACTTCCATGGGTACCGTGCGGCATCGGCTGCCGGACCAGGCTGCTTGATCAGCACCCGGACCGGCCGGAGCTGGTCGCCTGGCTACGTGAGCACGGCGGCCCTGACTGGACCGACATCTTGACAAGATCCACGCGGACGCAGATACGGCTGCAGTCGGCGCGCCTAATCCGACAGATCTGGCGGTCAGCGTCGGGACCTGGCATCGAGCCGGCGTCCGCGCAGGCAGCCCTAGCGCTTTGAGGTCGGCCTGCGACCGTTCCTGTGCAGCCACGCTTGGTGGCTGGCGGGCCGTGGGCCAGTCCGGAGGAAGCGGGCGGGTAAGCAGACCCGGTTGTGGTGCCGTGCGCCCTGGCGAGAATCACTGGGTGGTTGCCTCCTGGCTTCGGGCGTGGCTGTCGCCGCGCAGGTCGGCGAAGCGGTCACGCGAGTCCAGGTTGCTGCCAGCGGTCGGCTGGGGCGGGCGGTCGCTGCGAAAAGCGTCGCGGCTGTTCGATTGCTGCCGGGACCGGGTAAGGGTTCGGCGGCTGCGGTGCGACTTATCTTCGTGATTTCCTGGTCTGGTGGCGAGCTGACTGGCTGCGGCCGTGCTGTGGCAGTTCCGGGTGGGCGCTGGCTGACTTGGATGACCGTCTCGGGGCAGGCCGGCGGTTCGGCTCTGGTCATCCCGGGTCTGCCGGGTGGCGGGCCCGGCTGGTTGCTGCGCGGAGGTCCGGGTGGGTGATGAGAAGATCTCTCCGGGCGACGCCGAAGAACTGGCCGCGTGCTTCACGGCCTGTGCGCGGGGCCTGTTCGGGTATGCCTGTGTGCTGGCCCGGGGGGACCGCGCGCTGGCCGATGATCTTGTTCAGGCCGCTTTTGAGGCGGCCGGGCGGGCGTGGCAGGTTCTGCGGTGCCTGGCCGAGGACCAGCGCGGCGGCTGGCTGCGGGCAACGCTGGCCAACATCGCGGTGAGCGGCTTCCGCCGCGACGCGGCTTTCCGTGACCGGCTGCCGCGGATCGAGGCCCGGTACCGGAAAACTCCGGCGGACACCGCGGCGGAGGCCTTTTCCTCGATCGCGCTGCAGCGGTGCTGGCAGATCATTGAGGGCTTGCCGGAAAGGCAGCACGCTGTGGCGCTGCTGCGCTGGCAGCAGGACATGAAGGAAAGCGAGATCGCCGCCGCCTTGGGCATGGCCGAGAAGACGGTGAGCGCGCACGTGCACCGGGCCCGCCGCAAGCTGATCGCGCAGCTGGGACCGGACTACCCCTTTGCCGGCGACGACCCGGAAGGAGCGCCGTCATGACGACCAGCGGGCACTGGACCGGCAGCTCACCCGAGGACGAGCTGCTCTCCCGGCTCTACCAGCAAGTTACCGGGCAGCAGGCGGCCCGGTTCGCCGCCGGGTACGACGTCGCGGCCGGCCTGGACCGGTACCGGGCCTGGCTGCGCGAGCACGCCGCCGAAGACCCGGCCGAGCTGGAAGCCATCCAGGCCAGCATGGTCATGGCGGTGCAGGCCAGTGCCGGTGGCACCGGCGTGGTCACCGCAGCGCCGGATCCCGGCGAGGCGGTGACCGCTGACCGGACGACCCGCGGACCTGCAGGCACCCGCAGCCCGATCGCCGGATCCCGGGCCGGCGGGGACGCCGACCGCGCGGTGACCGCGCTCTACCGCACGCACTACCGGTCGTTGGTGAGGCTGGCCGTGTTGCTGGTGCGAGACATCGCCACCGCGGAGGACCTCGTGCAGGATTCGTTCGTCGCCATGCACTCGGCCTGGCCGAGGCTGGCAGACAGCGACCTCGCGCTTTCCTATCTGCGCCAGTCAGTGGTGAACCGGTCCCGGTCCGTGCTGCGGCATCGCATGGTCGTGGACCGGAATGTGCCGAAGCCTGCGCCGGACATGCCCGGCGGCGAGCAGGAAGACATCAGGAAACTCGAGCGGTCCGCGCTGATATCGGCGCTGCGGACGCTGCCCGCCCGGCAGCGCGAGGTCCTGGTGCTGCGTTACTACGGAGATCTGTCGGAGGCCCAGATCGCCTCGGCGATGGGCATCAGCAGAGGTGCGGTCAAGAGCCACGCCGCCCGGGCGATGTCGTCGCTGCTGGCCGTATTGAGCGGGATGGGCGAATGACGCAGCGCCACGAAGCTGGCCACGGCGGACACCAGCACCCGCAGAGCAACAGACCCGGACGGTCACCTGCGCCCTGAACTCGATCTCGCGCCGCCCCTAGCGAAGGGCCGGTACCTCGACCACCGAAAGACTCCCAACATCGCGAAAGATCCGTCGTATCGCTCAGGGCCATCGGTGATGCGCAGCACCGCCGAACTATGAGCGGTTGCGAACACCTGAGACCAGCGGCCGCGCGTAATGACAAGATCTGTGCGCCCTCCGACGGCCTGTAGGTGTTGCCATCGGCGTACAGGTCGGCGGTTGTGTGCGCGGCGAAGGGCGCCCGTTATGGAGCGTGGTCACACTGCCCCGATCGGGCCTGTCAAGCGCGCCAGTCCGGTTCAGGGCGCGCTTCGCCTCGAACCTCAGCGACGCGCCCGCCTGGAGTGACGTTCGGTATTCATGACGAATGACGCCCAACAGCCGGTCACGGTGTCGGCGCGGCGGTGGCGGCGAACGCGGCCATGGACGGGAACTCCCAGTCGGGCGTGACCTCGGCGGGCGGGGCCGGGGTGGCTCCCCATCCGGGCCGGTCGTGGCGGCGGTTGATCCAGACCGTGCGCAGGCCCGCTTTCTTGGCGGGGACGTGGTCGTGGAACAGGCTCTGGGCGACGTGCAGGAGCTTGCCTTCGGCGACGCCCAGCCGCCGTGCCTCGGCTAGCAGCGCATCGAAGTTCCGGGCCGAGGGCTTGTAGGAGCCGATGTCCTGGGCCGTCAGCACACTGTCGAAGGTCACGGCAAGCCGCTGGCTGCTGCCGGCGAACGATGCACGGTCGACGTTGGACAAGATGATCAGCTTGAAGTGCTCAGCCAGTGAAACGAGCGCGGCGTGCGAGTCGCCGAACGCGGGCCAGTCGGGCACGGACACCGCCAGGCGCCGGGCGTCGTCGGCGGTGACCTCGGCGCCGAGTTCCTGCCCGAGCGCGGTGATGCTGCGCCCGAGAATGTCTGGATAGAGCGCTGCCGGATGCTCCGCCTCTGCGCGCTGTTCCTGCTTGCCATAGGCGGTCAGCAGCGCCTCGTCGTCGAGCGCGAGTCCGCGGGACCTTGCCCACGGGCCGAGAACCGCGGCGATTCCCGCTTCCCAGTCGATGAGCGTTCCGTAGCAGTCGAAACTGAGCGCTTGGAACTCGGTAATCTTCACGCGACTCGCTCCCTGATCAGCTCGGCATATAGCAAATCGTCCCGCGTCAAGATACCTAGGGCCTGCGCGGCCCTGATAGCTACGCGCATCCGGCTCGCCGGTGTCGGTCGTTCCTGACGCGCTGCGTCTACCACGGTATCTACGGCAGTTACGGGATCTCGGTGTTCGCTGTCCGCGGCCTGACGCTCGAGGAGATGGCGCAGCAGGTTCCGTTAGTCCGGTTTGATCACCTGACCCTGATCAGGGTTGCGAGCATCATCAGGGCCGGGCTGCGGCTCGAGCCGACCGGGCGCAACCCACGTCACTACACGGTCGGATTCGATGATCTGGACAAAGGCGTGCAGCAGATTGCCATCTGCGGTCACCAGGTCGTGCCTAACCTTTACCACGACGCGTAACCTGGGACACGGAGGAGACGCGATGGACCTGGAGATCGACCTGGTAGCCGACCTGAACGCCGAGGACGACGAGGGGCTTGGCTGGTCGGACCTGAGCGACGCAGCGGACCCGTCCCGAATCTTTCCCGGGATGATGCTGGTGGCCGGGAACAGGTTCGGCAGGGCAGTTGTCCGGGTGGTGGCGGTGGATCAAGACGGGCAAGTGCATTTCACGGTGCTGCCCGGCTCGGTGGAGAAGAACCGTCACCTCATCGGCCGTGCGCTGGCCTAAGCGCCTAGCCGTCGGTCCCGCGGCTTCTGGTCAGCTGGCTGACGCTCAGATGGCGAGGACCCTGTCTCGCGCCGCATCAAGCAGGATCGCAGCCTGGCGCAGGCACATGTTCGCGTCGCTGACAGAAATGTCTCGCGATTCGTAGGCAGCCTGGGTCTTTCGGTCGAGTGCTCGTTTCAGGGCCGCTGACAATCCCTTCTCGACGCGACTGAGCAGCTGGATTGCCGACGGGTGGCTTCCGTCGGCCGATCGCTCCCGCAGTGCGACGCAGCACACGGCATCGGCAGCGGCGATGGCCGAATGGATGGCATTGGTGGCAATGACATCCGGGTCCTTCGCCGTCTCGGCGGTATCGAGGAAGGCCTCGGCGTCGTGCAGGCGGGCCCTGGCGTCGGCGACGGTGCAGGGACTGCGCCGTCCAGCGGGCCGGGGGCTCATGCGACCCGCCGGACCAGGCTCCGGCTATGCGGCGTGAGCGCGATTCCCTCGGCGCGCACGGCAGCGATAAGGGGATTGCCGCTGCGCACCAGCTGCGCGAAGGAACTCCGCGTGTGCTCGACGAGCTGAGCCTGGTTTCCCGTCCAGCTCAGCACATGATCCGCTAGCTGCGCCGTCCCGTCCGCCCAATGGGCAGCCTGCGTGCTTGCCTCGGCCACCAGCAGCAGGTCGACGTCGGATTCACGGTCACCGGTGCCGCGGGCGGCTGATCCGAAGAGCCAGGCTCCGGCCAGCAGCGGCCACGCGGCCAGCTCACCGGTGAGCCGCTGGATGAGCCTGGCGCGGGTCCTGCCTAGCGAGATGAGCGGCTCGGCCAGGATGTGAGCCATCGTGCTGACCTGGCCCCCGGGCAGTGCCGGATGACAGAGCCCCGCAGGGTCGCCGACCGGAATCCGGGGAAGCGTTCCGACAACGCTAGGAGACGCTGACTGCCGGGATCAGCTGCGCGCCGTACGGGACGAGTGCAAGGAAAAGCTAAGCGGATCGAAGTCGAGGTCTCCGACGGCGAGCAGGCCGTGCTGGGGAACGCGGAAGTCGCCGATGGTCGCCTGTTCGGGCAGCGGAGCCGGCCTGCCGAGATCAATCCCGTCAAGCCGGGCCCGGCTTGCCGTCACGAGCCAGACATGCGACGGCACCAAGTGGAACACCTGGCGGTTGGGCATTCGCCCGGTGAGGGCGAGACGGCCAGCGCCGAGCAAATTTCCCGCGACCGGGCCAAGGAGCCGCAGCACGCTCTCGTTGGCCAGGAACCGGCCGGGCAGTCGCTGGGAAAGTGCGCTGAGAGCCCTGCTCGCGGGCGTGGCTGCGAACGTGACCTCCCAGCAGAGGCTGGGATCCTCAGCGGTGACCGTGAGACGGTAAGGCTCGGTCCAGGCGAGGTGGATCGCCGTCTGGCGCGTGTCGTCGGAGATCTCGCCGGTGTACCGGGCGCAGCTGACCTCGGGCGCGATTGTTGACCAGAAGCTCCACCGGCCGTCCGGCGAGCGATGCCAGATCGAGGTGTAGCCGGGCCCTATCGACGAAACGGGAAACCGCCGCAGGCCCAGCACATGACCGGATTCGAACGGCAGCCCCATCACGCCGTAGCCCCGGAAGCGCTCTCGCCGCCCGCCCGGAAGGCCCGGCGCGTCCTCCAGCGCCCCGACTATCTCGCGGGGCGTCGCGGTGGCCCGCATCCGGCCTCCTTCTTACCTGCGTGGGCCGCCGTTACCCAGACGACCTCGCGATCACCTTATGGCCGCGCCGGGCGATCTGAGAAGGGCAGCAAGCTGGCCGCCGCGGCCCTGCCCGGCAGGGCTGGATGCGGATTCCCTCGTCCTGCACATCCGGGCGCTCATGGGAGTAGCTGCGAGGCAGCCTGGGGCTTAACGGGCCATTTCCGCGACGCCCTGCGCCACCGCACACGGTGCGCACAGCCGCACGTCCACGTCGCCTAGCTGCCGGGTCATGACAGCCCTGCCGTCACACACGCCTATGTCATCTGGGTGTGCCTCGCCGCACGGGCAGTGGCAGCGGCGCCAGTCCCCGGCAAGCGCAGAGCGCCCGGCGTCAATCACCGCGCGGACAGCCGGATCGAGTTTGTCCAGCGCCTCAGTGGTGGCGGCCGTCACCCGCTGGGCCCACTCGCCCAGCGCGGCTGCGGCAGCCTCCCGGGCAGCGGCGAACTGCCGGGCCGGGTCGTCTCCGCTGCCTGTCATGACCGCATCTTCTCACTCGGAACCGGCTGTGGCCAGCGCTCCAGCAACCCACCCGGCCTCATGCGAGCGAACGTGCTCCAGGCATCGTGATGATCTTGAGGTGTGCCTGATGCGTCAGGTACGACAAGCGGGCTGGCCAGGCACCAGGATGCGCTGGCGTGGACCAGAACGCGGGATCGCGCCGTACTCATAGCATTTCAGCGATCTGGTTTCCGACCCGGCCGACGGCCTGCGGATCGATCGGGCGGTAAGCAGCGGGCCTTCCGATTTCCGCGGCGATAGCCGAGGCGATGACCTCGGGAGTGGCGGTGGCATAGTCCATTCGGCGTCCGGCGTGGTAGCGGGCGAGGCGATGCGGGCACGTGGAATGTCTGCTCGAAGTGATGGCCGAGCGGGAAGTAGAGGAACGGCCGGTTGCTGGCGACCAGTTCCATGGTGGTGGTCAGGCCGCCCTGGACGACGGCCAGATCGCATACTGCCAGGTGCCGGTACAGGTCATGCACGTACGAGTGGATCTCGACGCCATCGGGTGCCGGCAGGAGCCGCGGGTCGATGCGAGGTCCGGCCACGACGACCATTCGCAGGCCGGGGACGGCACGCCGGGCCTCAGCGGAACGAGTCGATGACGCGCCGCAGCAGCTGCTCGCCGACGCTTGAGCCCCCGACGGTCACGATGCATACCTTGTCCTCGGGCGAGTAGCCGAGCTCGGCCCGGATCGCTTCCCGGTCGGCCAGCTCCGCGGGGTCGAAGCCGGTGATGTAATCGCCGGAGAAGTCGTAGTGGGCCTCGGTCCAAGCCCGGATAGGCGGGCAGGCCGGGGCCGAAAAGGTCGGGGACGATGTCGTCGGGCGCGCCGACGAAGATCGCCCTGTCCCGGATCCGCGGGTAGCGGGCGATGTGCTCGATCATCTCGGCGTTGTAGTCGGCGGTCAGCGCCGCCTCGGCTGGCCACCGTCGGGCATGGGCAGCCAGCCGACGAAGTCGGTCAGCCACGCATACGCTGCCCGCTTCTGCTCGGGGTTCTCGTGCAGGTAGTAGTCGAGTTCCCAGGCCTCGTCGCCGATCCACAGGTCGTAAGGATCCTCGTTCGACGATGTCGCGGAAGACCATGAAGTTGGCCAGGAGGATCTCGTCCATCCTCCGCCAGGCCTGGAAGCAGTGCAGGTCATGGTCGGCGCACTCTCCCTCGATGTGGCCCGACTCGCTGGCCAGTTCGGTGGAGGCGGGATGGATGCGCTCCCCCTTGGCGCCGAGGAACGTGGTGACCGGGTGCTGGGCCAGCCAGTCGATCTCCAGGCCTGGACGCAGTCGGCGCAGCTCATCGGCGATGGCCTGGTCCCGGCGGGCGTGGCCCAGCCCGATGGGGGAGGAAATGTACAGGACGCGCTTCGGGCGGCTCCGGCCGCGGATCCAGCGCCTCGGCGTAACCGGCGGGCCGCCTCCGAGCGCGTCAACGAACTCGCGGATGAGCAGGTTGACCTTGACCGGGTCGCGGGCATGCGGCGAGTGGCCCGATCCGGCCAGCTCGACCAGCCGCGCCCGGCCGCCGCAGGGCTTCGGCCAGCCTCGGGCCGGCCTCGGGCCCGACGATGGCGTCGTCGGTCCCCTGGATGACCAGGCACGGGCACTGGATACCGGCGAGCAGCGCAGCCATGCCGTCGCTCGCTTCGCGGATGGCTCCTCGCCTGGTGTCGATGAGCGTCTCGGGCGTGGTCTGCAAGTCCCCAGCTGACGCCGTCTTCGATGGGCTTGGTCGAGTGCGGCTCGGTGAATACCTGGGAGAAGAAGAATTCCAGGAACCCGCGGTAGTCCCGCTCCCAGTAGCGGGCGTTGTCCTTCGCCCAGCCGTCGTCGCTGTCGAGCGTCTCCTCGAATCGCCTGCGCATAGGGCAGCCGCGGCGGCGAGAACGGCGCCAGCGGCGTTGTCGGGCAGATGAAGACCTGGCCAGTGACGCGCTCCGGCCTGGCGGCGCCCAGATGCAGCGCGTAGGACGCGCCGCGGGAAAGCGAGACGACGGCGGCCCGGCCGGTGCCGGTGGCGTCCATGACCGCCAGCGCGTCGGCTGCGTATTCGGCGGAAAGATAGCTGTCCGCCCCGGCGGCCGGTCCGAACGCCCGTTCCCGCGGCCGTCGAAGGTGATTACCCGGTAATGGCGGGCAAGGAACGGCACCTGCATCTTCCAGGTGCGCGAGTGGATGACGGACCAGGCCGGCATGAGCAAGATGGCGGGTTCGCCGTGGCCGAATACCTCGTAGAAGACCTTGACGCCCTCGCGCTCGACGTAGCCTTCGCTATCTGGCAGGCGCGCTCTCATCGCTGTCCCCTCCCACCGGAAATTTGCGCCGTGATCGTGGAAGTCGCTGCCACTTTCACGCTATCTCCTGCGGCCCGGGCCACGTCCGGCAGGACTGGCTGCCGAGCGTGACCCGGGCCGATCGGAACCGCCGGCTGCTGGCCGGATTACGGCCGTGCCTCGAACACCAGGTTGAACGGCGTCTCGCTGACCCGGCGGAAGCGGTTCAGGCCAGCCGTGGTGACCACCTCGCGGATCCGTGGACTCGCCGGCCTGCGCCCCGAGCGCGAGCCCTACTTCCTGAGACAGCGAGGCGGGGGTGCACAGCAGGGTCGAGAAGGCGTAGTAGGCCCGCCCGACCGGGTTGAGGTTGTCCTCTACGCGGTCCCCGGCGGCCGGCTCGACGATCATCCAGGTGCCGTCGGCCGCCAGCGACTCGCGCACGTGCCGGGCCGCGCCTACCGGGTCGCCCATGTCGTGCAGGCAGTCGAACATGGTGACCAGGTCATAGCCGCTGCCGGAGTATGACGAAGCCGCCGCGACCTCGAACCGGACCCGGTCGCTCACGCCTGCTTCCGCTGCCCTGCGACGCGCGGTGGTGATCGAGCCCTCGTGGTAGTCAGAACCGACGAATGTCGATGCCGGGAACGCCTGTGCCATCAGGATCGTCGACGCGCCGTGGCCACAGCCGACGTCGGCCACCGTCGCGCCGCGCTCGAGCTTGGCGACGACGCCGTCGAGCGCCGGCAGCCAGGCGGAGACGAGGCTGGCGTTGTAGCCAGGGCGGAAGAACCGCTCGCAGCCTTCGAAGACGTCGTTGCCGTGGTCATGCCAGCCGATGCCTGCACCGGTCCTGGCTGCCTCGGTGATCCTCGGGGAGTCGACCACCGAGCCCAGCGCGATCTGGAAGAAGCCCGGCAGGTAGGCGGGACTTGACTCATCGGTCAGCGCGATCGCGTGCTCGGCGGGCAGGGTATAGCGGCCGCTGTCCGGGTCGTAGTCGATGTACGCGCCGGCGGCCTGCGCGTTGAGCCACTCGCGCATGTACCGCTCGGCTGTGCCGGTACGCTCGGCAAGCTCAGCCGGGGTCAGCGGGCCGGCGTCGGCCAGTGCCCGGTAAAGACCGAGCCGGTCACCCATGACGACGAGCGCGGTGTTGAGGGTTGCGCCGACCTCGTCGACGGCCCGGAATACGAATCCCATCAGCTTCTCGGTGTCGATGGCGGCAGGCTGCTCCGTCGTGGCCATTGTGTCCTCCTGCGGTCTGGTTCCACTTTCCTGCGAACGTAAGTCGCGCTCAGGCGTCGCCGCTTCCGGTATGGCCCCTAGTCCGAACATGAGCGGCGGGGCTTCGCACCGGGACCCGTACACTCACAGGCATGTTGCTCGGCCGTGACCGGGAGCAGTTGACGCTTGTCCGGCTGCTTGCGGACGCGCGCGCCGGCCACAGCGGAGTCCTGGCCATTGTGGGCGAAGCCGGGATCGGCAAATCCGCCCTGCTCGGCTACGCGCAGGAGCAGGCTGGCGGCATGAAGGTGCTGCGGGCACGGGGGGTGCAGTCGGAGGCTCACATCCCTTTCGCCGGCCTGTTCGAGCTGCTGCGCCCTGCGCTCCCCGGACTGGCCAGATCCCGGGTCCCGCAGGCCGCCGCGCTGGAGAGCGCGCTCGCGCTTCGGCCGCCCCGTGCCGAGGACCGCTTCGCCGTGGGCGCGGCCACCCTCAGCCTGCTGGCCGGCTACGCCGATTCGGCACCAGTCGCCGTTCTCGTCGACGACGCGCACTGGCTTGACGGGTCGAGCGCGGATGCCCTGCTATTTGCGTTTCGCCGCCTCATCGCCGACCCGGTCGCTGTTGTCCTGACCGTTCGCGAGGGCGAGTCGTCGCTGCTCGATGGCTCCGACTTGGCGACCATGCCGCTCACGGGACTGGACCGGGCCTCAGCAACTGAACTACTGAGGGTCCAGCGGGACGAGCCGCTCGAGTCAGGACCTCGCGGACCGCCTGCACCGCGAGACCGGCGGGAATCCGCTCGCGCTCCTTGAGCTTGGCGAGGAACGAAAGCGGCTGACGGACCTCCCGCCCGATGCGCCGCTCGCTGCCGGAACCAGCGTCGCCGGCGTCTACATCCACCGCTTACGGTCTCTTCCGCAGCGCACGCGCGATGTTCTCGTCCTCGCCGCCGCCATCGACGGCGGCGAGGTCTCGGTGCTTGCCCGCGCCGCGTCGATGCTTGGGCTTGATCTCTCCGACCTGATCCCCGCCGAGGCTGCAGCGCTGATCTCGGTGCACGACTCTCGCGTTGAGTTCCGGCACCCGCTCGCCCGCTCCGCCATTTACGGCGCTGCCCCGGCCGGCCAGCGCCGTAACGTGCACCGCGCTCTGGCCGGGTCGTTGCCCGATGCCGATGCCGATCGTCGTGCCTGGCATCTCGCCCTGGCCTCGTTCGGTCCCGATGACGCGGCATCGTCGGCGCTTGAGCAGGCCGGCCAGCGCGCCCGCCAGCGCAGTGCCTACGAGGTCTCCTCACGGGCATTCGAACGAGCGGCCCTGCTGAGCCCCGAGGAGGTCCGCAGGGCAGGCTGCTATACGCTGCGGCCGACGCCGCCTGGCTCGGCGGTCTCGCGGCCCGGGCCGCCGCGCTTCTGGACGAGGCGCGCCGCCACGCCACGACTCCGGATCTGACCGTATCGATCGAGCATCTGCGCGGGCACATTGCCACCCGGCGCGGGCCGATTAAGGAAGCGCAGGAGATCCTCCTGAGCGCCGCCGAGATCGCCGCGCCGACCGATCCCGAACGTGCTGTCGTGATGCTCGCAGAGGCAGTAAACGCATCCTTCTACGCAGGTGACGCCGCGACGATGCGCCTCGCCGCCGAGCGGGCCGCCGCGCTCGCGCCGCAGGGCACGGATGGCCGATCGGCTTCTTCGCGCTGATCGCGCGGGGATGGCGCTGATTTTCTCAGGCGACGGTGATCGCGGCGCGCCCGCGATCCGCGCGGCGGTCGAGGTGCTGGAGGGCTCCGACGAACTCCGCGACGACCCCCGTCTGCTCGCCTGGGCCGCCATGGGACCGCTGTGGCTGCGGGAGGCGAATATCGGGCGGGCGCTCGCCGGCCGCGCGCTTGCGGTGGCGCGCCGGCAGTCCGCCGTCGGCGTCCTGCCGTTCGTGCTCACCCATGTGGCGCTCGACCAGGCAGCTACCGATCGCTGGGCAGAAGCTCAAGCCGGGTTTCGCGAGGCCATCGACCTCGCCAGGGAGACCGGGCAGCGCACGGAGCTCGCCGCCTCGCTGGCGCGCCTTGCCTGGCTTGAGGCGAGGCAAGGCAGGTCGGAGCAGAGCCGGCTGCACGCCACTGAGGCGCTGACCCTGTCGCGCGAGCTGGGTCTCGGCGTATGCGAGGTGTGGGCTCTGGCCGCGCTCGGCGACCTGGAGCTCGGCCTCGGCATCCCGAGGCCGCGCTCGCGCATTTCGAGGAGCAGCGAGCGGTGCTCCGCTCGCGTGCATCGGAGATGTCGACATGTCGCCGGGCCCGGAGCTTGTCGAGATTTACCTTCGTCTTGGCCGCGGACCCAGGATGCCGCCGAAGCGGCGGCGGAATTTGAGCGCGAGGCGACCGCGAAGGCCCAGCCGTGGGCGCTCGCCCGGGCAGCGCGATGCCGCGGGCTGCTGGCGGCGCAGGACAAGTCCGATCGTCATTTCGAGGCCGCGCTTGCCCTGCACGGCCAGACGTCGGATGTCTTCGAGACCGGCCGCACGCACCTCGCCTACGGCTCGCGCCTGCGGCGCGAGCGGCAGCGGGTCCGGGCGCGCGAGCAGCTTCGCGCCGCGGTCGACGTCTTCGACCGGCTCGGCGCCGACCCGTGGTCGGAGATGGCGCGGGCCGAGCTCGCCGCCACCGGCGAGACCGCACGCCGCCGGGACCTGGCGACCCTCAGCGACCTGACGCCTCAGGAGATGCAGATCGCGCTGCGCCTGGCAGCGGGCCGCACCACCCGGGAGACCGCCGCCGCCTTTCCTCAGCCCGAAGACGATCGAATACCACCTGCGGAACATCTACCGCAAACTGGCGATCGGCTCGCGGAGCGAACTCACTGCCGCGATGGCGCGGCTTGGTTAAGTCGGTGCCGCCTTGGCTGAAACACGCACCGGCTCCAGCCCAGACGGCACGCGGCCATGCCAGGCATCACGACCGACGTCAGCGGACTGACCGACAGGAAGCGCTCGATCATCAGGTTCACCTGCTCGGGTACCTCAAGCTGAAGGAAGTGACCTGCTCCCACGGTCTGACCGATCATGATCGCCGGGTTAACTTCCAGCAGGTACGGCGAGCCGTTCGTCGGCACAGCGGACGCGATGACCAAGACGGGCACCTCGCAGTCGCGCAGGATCGCCGCCGCGTCAAACGCCGCCATCGCCTTCGTCGTCGCGATCGCGACACTGTCGGGCGCCGCGCACATGGTCGTCACGATCCGGGCCCTGCGCTGCGCGTCATCGGTCGGCAGGAACATCTGCTCGACGAACTTCCGGCGGCTTTTCGCCGCATCGGGGCCCTCGAATCCCGGCAGCAGGCTGCCGGCGAAGTCCTTCCATACGTCCTTGCTCAGCGGCGGCGGATCGACCATGATCACCGCGCTTACAAGCTCGGGCGCCTGCCGCGTCAGCGCGAGCGCGACCATCGCGCCCAGGCTGTGGCTCACCAGAACGCCCCGGCCCAGGCCAAGCTCGCGCCCCAGTGCCGCGACATCGGCAGCCAGGCCCTCGATCGTGTATGCGGCCGGTGCCCTGCTCTCACCGTGCCCCGGCAGGTCCAAGCTGACGACCCGGTGCGAGCCTGAGAAATGATCGAACTGCGGCGCGAAGAAACTGCGATCGCCGCACCACCCATGCAAGAACAGCATGTGCGGATCGCCCTCGCCCGCCGAGTCGAACACGATCCCTGCCGTGCCAGTCTCAGTGACGGTCCCGGCGCTCTGTCCTTCAGTCACAGTCATCGCTTCCTCCTGGGTGTCGGCCTTGTTCAGGAACCTAGGCCGCAGCCTGGAGCCGCCGCTTCCGGTAATGCCCCTAGCCCAAAGTCGTCATCGGTGGCTTCGCATCAGGGTCCCGCCAGGTCGAGAGGGCGATCACCGGGACCGCCGCCACAGAACAGCTGACGGCAAGGTGCTACTGGCGTCGTCGAACGTTTGGCGCCCGCGAGAAGCAGCCGGGCAGCCAGCCGATGGCGTTGCGCAGCACGCGGCACGTGAGCAGCATCCGACTCCGGCGTAGACGACGCACGTACCGGCCGCGACAGCGAGCACAGCACCAGCTCGATGCTCCCTCGGGACAAGCCCTCAGAGCGAACGTGACTTCATGCCATGGCGCGACGCCAGGCGTCCTATGCCGCCGACCGGGGTCACCAAGAGGCCATTGCAATCCCATCGTCGACCTCGCCGCGCCAGGTCGAGCGCGTAGACGCTCTCACCCCACATGACCCGGCCCGTGTCGGCGAAGCCGTAGCGGAGGTAGAACCCGCGCGGCGAGCCGGGGCCGTCCGCGCAGCTGGTGTAGAGCACGTCGGCGCCGGGGCGCGTCGCGAGGTAGCCCGCGACCGCGTCGAGCGCCGCCGCGCCGTAGCCACGGTGCTGGAACCGGTGGTCGATGAGCAGCTTCCACAGGTAATACGGGCCGACGAGGTCGTCGTCCATCGGCTGCGGGACGTTGTCGCTGATCATCGCGAAGCCGACCAGCGCGCCGGTCTTGGCGTCATGCACCGCCCACGGGCGGGGCATCGCGCGCTGCTCCTCATCGGCTTCGGCGAAGATCTCCTCCATCGAGTCGAGGTACTGGTCCTGGCCTGGGCTACGGCGGAGGCCCATGACTGCCGCGCAGTCCCCGGAACTCACGATGTCGCGTAGCTGTACCCTTGCCATCGCTGCCTCCTTCGCGTGCCCGCGCGTCCACGTCAATAGTCCGGCGGCGACCGGCGTATGTACCGCGCCGCGCCAGTAGGCGGGGGAGCGGCACGGACGCACTCGATGTCCTGATCTACGGCTGGCAGGGATAAGGCCATCAGCCGGGACCTGGCGCCGGACCAGAACCCTCCGCCGCCGCCCGGCCCGTACCTGCGCGAGCCGGGCCGCTTGCGGTACCCGCTGACGCAGCTCCGCCCGGCGGCCCGACCAGCCGGGCGGATCTGCCCGTGCCCGATCCGGCCACCACGCGAAGGTGACCACGAACCGCCGCCTCAGGGCGAGCGCGAACCGCCGCGAGGTGTGGCTTCGGTCTCGCTTCGTGCATGGCGGCCGTCACGCCGGACAGGTCATACTGCAGCGTCGGGCGGGCCGCCGATCCACGTTATCGGGACGGCCGATCTGGCGCGAGGAGGCACGTGTCAGCTGGGCTTGTCAGCAATTGGCCAGGTGGCCCTGCACTAGGTGAGCTGCTCCATCTGTCGGCTAGCGCCCGCGCGCATGTCATCAGGGCTCTTGCCAGGAGTAGTGAGTGGGAGAGCACCGCCACCACCACGGCAGCGATTGCGATCGCGGTACCGATGAACCATTGCCAGTTGCCAGCTACGAAGTGCGCGACAAGGGCGGGTACCCCTCCTGGACATCGATCGTGGCTTCACGCACTGGGATGCTCCTGTGCTCCGCGGGGCGGTCCGGCACAGGATTCGCAGGCTCGCGCGCATCACCAGGCGCTGTGGACCTCGTTTGGAACTTGGATGTCGAACTCCCAGGTGGTGATCTCCTCTTGGGTGACGCTTTGCTCCTCGTCGCTGTAGGCCGTGATCCGGAACCCGTCACCCTTGAGAGTGACCGCCATCAGCGGTGCGGTCTGGATTTCTTCCACCTGGGGTTCGCCATGTCCGCGGAGATTTTCAAGAGCTCCGCGTTCAACCCGGGCGTGCGGGCCAGGCGTACCTCGACTCGTTCCGTCTGACCGAATTGCATCCGGTCAGGCAGATTGAACAATAGCCGACCCGGCTTAACCAGGGCGGCGAAGGCACTGCCCACCAAGTCGTCGTAGACGGCATGGTGCGGCCGTGGCGGGCGGGCCGACGCGGCACGTTGCTCCGGTGCCGCTGCCCCCGCATCCTGCTGAGAGGCCTGGGCGGGGAGCTGCGCGGTGGTCGGCGCTGGTATATCCCGCTCGGCCTCGACCGGCTCACCCGGGTTTGGAGTGAGGTCGTCGATCAGGTTCTCCGGCGTGACGGGCGGTTCCGCGTCGCCAGGCCAGGCGCCGAGGATCGGCCAGGGCGCCCCCCGCTGGAAGTCGCCCGCCCGTGCCAGCATTTGCAGCGCATCGATCTGCTCTGGCGGTTCCATGGTCGGCAGATCCTGGCTGAACTGCGCAATCAGTTGCGGCGCGGGCGACCTCGACAGGATCCATGCTGTCTGGCGATCGTCAATGGCCGACCGCAGCGAATGGTAGATATCGCGGATGGGAAGATCGGTCGGCATCGGCAGCATTGCGGTGAATTCGACGAGGCGATTGCCGATGCCATCTCCCCAGTGCGCGTCCTTGTCCTCCCAGCCGGTCGCTTCTCCTGTGATGCGGCGGATCGCCTGCACCAAGACGGTAACGGCTTGTTCGGGCGTTAGCGACCGGAACACGGGGGAGTCGTAGATCGAGTCCGCCGGCCAGCAGGCTGGCCAGGGCCCGCTCGACCGGGTCCTCGGCCGTCATTCCCTGATCGCGCTCACCGGCGAAGTGGCCGAGACCGAGGGCGTCGTCGGCCGCCTGCAACCCGGCCTGCTGCCACTGCTCGGACTCTTCCGCCCGCTGGGCCGACTCCTCAGGTCCCTTAACAGGCAATCCCTGCGCGTCCGCCGAACCGG
>CAVPPJ010000024.1:0-16491 GCA_963707065.1 uncultured Actinomycetes bacterium | reverse complement strand
GGTAGCCGGCGGGGAGAGTCCCGTAACCAGAAGTGCCGGCGCCAGGTGACGCTGGCACGCCCAACGACTGGAGCAGCCCATCGAAGCTAAGCCCGACCATGGTCGGGAACGGCCCGCCAGCGCCGATGCCCCCGGCTTCCGGCATCTGCGACTCCGCGGTCAAGCTGGTTTGCGCCGCCGCCCATCCGGTCTCGATGCCGTCGCCTCCGTTGTACATGTTGGCGATCACGGTCGCGGATGACACGTGCTGGCCGGCCTGGACGGTGGGTGTGACGTTCTCGGCCACGTAGACCACCAGCCCCGCGTCCGGGCCGTTGGTGAGCTGGTAGCTGATCCACCCGCCGCCGGGCCACCCGCTGCTGGCCCCCATCGCGTCGGTGACGACAGCGTCGCCGATGGCGTAGACCGGGCCCGTCCCAGCGAAGTCGACTCCCTGGTCGACGCGTTCTGGAACCAGGCCGCTGACGGCACGGAGCGGGTTGAGGTAGCCGGACGCGGCCGGGGCCGGCTGCCCAGTCTGGCCGGTCTGGCTGGGCTTGCGATGCCGGCCCGGGCGGCTGGCGACGGCGACGCTGACGATCTCGGGCTCCTCGCTGACGAACTCGCCCAGGGTGGCCGCGGGCGGCCTGCTGGCGTAAACGTCCGCCGCGGCCGCTTGCTGGTGAGCGGGGCTCCGGTGGGCGCCGGCCGGCGCCAGGCCGAGCGCATGGGCCTGGCCTGCCCTGGAGGCGTGGGGCGGCTCTGCTATCCAGTGGCTCGCGGTAGGCCAGGCGGCGATCAGGAGGGCCGAGCCCGCGACCGCAGCGGCCGCGGCCCGGGCGGGCTTGTTCTGCAGGACGGACACGATCGGTGACGACTTGCGGTGCTGGCGGGCCACACTGGGCCCGCTGGACGAACGCTGGGGGGCCGCGCTGGGGCGGCCGGACGCACGCTGGTCAGGCTTACGGTGCCGGGCGGTCGTGCGGGACACGATCGAGCCCTTCTGTTGGGCGTGCCGGGCGCGCTCAGCTGTCACCCGGCTGCTGGCCTGGGCAAGCCCATCGCCAGTAGCGTGCGGATCCTGCGCGGGTCCACGGCAGCAAGATCGTGGGGTGCCACCCGCGGGTGCTGTTGGTGAACAAATCTGCACCACACGTACGTCTCGCCGGGCCAGAACTGCGTAAGAGACAGGAATGACTACTTCGTGTCGATATGCCCCGGCTCATCCCTATGGCAGGTAGCACCCTGCCGGGACCGGGTCGGGGCGGGGGCGGGACCGGGCCGGCGACAATGCCGGGTTCGGTCCGATCCCGCAGGTGGTCACCCGTGAGCAGGGCATCAGCTCAGCGAGCGCAGGCCCGCGGCCGTCAGCACGCAGGCGTCCTGGTCGTGCCTGTCGCCGGCGGCGAGGCCGACGATGGCCTGGCCGGCCAGCTCGGGGGTCAGGGCCGGGCCGGCGTCCAGTGCGGGCGGCCACCAGCATCCTGCTGGCGGCCACGGGGAGGGCATCGTGGCCATCACACACAAAGAGTGACCGGACTTTCGGGACACTGCACTGCGGGTCAACTGCCGAACGCCGACTCGGCGCGTGTGGCTGGCCGAATTTGGTCACGGTGTGTGCGGCCAGATTCGCCAGTTCTGCGCCTCCCCCTCCCTGCCAGGGCGAACGGTTGACATTGCGCTTGGTTCAGCTACTCGCGCCGGCAGTTGGCGGTTAGCAGGCCAGGCGCCGACTGCTGTCTTTTGCCGGCTGCTGCTCGTGGTGGTGCCTGGCGGTCCTCGTGGCTGTGCCCCCGCATGATGCCCGTGCGTTGCTGCAGTGGGGTGGCTGGCAGGCTGACGTCTCCAGCGAAGCACCGCGGCTGGCAGGTGCGCCGCCCGCCTGGGCCTTGCTATGGGGAAGCTTGCGTGGCGGAGGTTGGTAAAGCTTGGCTACAGTATTGGTAAAGCGTGCTTCAAGCGGGGGAGGTGGGGCGATGTCTGGTGTTGCTGAGGGCGGCCCGTTTGAGGTCGCCGTCGAACCTCACAATGACTACTACGATCCCGGCGACGACCGCTGGCGAGACCAGGTTGCCACGCTCGTTGCCGATCTGGATGCCCAGGTCGATACGGTCCGCCGCGGGCGCCCGGTGGAGGGAACCAAGGGCGCCGCCGACCAGCTGATCATCGCCCTGGGCAGCGCTGGGGCGTTCCAGGCTGCGGTGGACTGCTTGCGTGCCTGGCTGGGGCGCGACCGGGACCGGCGCATCGACCTCAGATGGGAGGAGAACGGCGTCGAACGCTCCGTCACGCTGACCGGCGAGGCCGTTGACGCGGAGGCCGTTCGGGAGATTGCTAATGCGGCGGTGGCGCGAGCAGGGGGATCACAGTGGCCGGCCGGTACCGTGCCCTCCTGATCGGCAACTCGACCTACCCGGCCGATGAGCACAACCTGCAGACGCTCAAGGGGCCGGTCAAGGACATCGCCGCGCTGAACCGCGCGCTTATTGACCCCGGCAGCGGGCTGTTCGCCGACATCGACGTGACCTTGCTGCCCGAGGCGACCTCCTCCCGGGCCGTCCGCGCCCTGGGCAGGTTCTTCGGCACCGCGGGCCGCGACGATGTGCTGCTGGTCTATTTCAGCGGGCACGGCAAGCTCGACCGCAGTGGCCGGCTGCACCTGTGCATGCAAGACACCGAGTCCACGGATCTGCTTTCGACCGCGGTGAGCAGCGCGCGGATCAAGGAGTTCGCCGATGCCTCCCACGCCCGCAATGTGGTCATCGTGCTCGATTGCTGTTACGCCGGCGCGTTCCGCGGCGGCGACCTGGGGGCCGCGGTGGCCGGGCCGGGCCGGTATGTGCTGACCAGCTGCCGGGGAACGCAGCTGGCCAACGACGCCACGGTGGAAAACGGCACCAGTTTCTTCACCCAGCACTTGGTCGACGGCCTTGTTGGGGCCGCTGCGGACCAGGACGGGGACGGCTACGTCACGTTCTCCGACCTTTATGCCCACGTGGACCGGCAGTTGCGCGCGGCGGGCAAGCAGATACCCCAGCGGCGGGTGGACGGCGACGGCGACGTGCCCCTGGCCAAGCGCCTGCAACCAGTGCCCGCCCAGGCCACCGGCACAACGCCGACCGGGCCCACGGCCGCGGCCATCCGCCCTGACCGGCCAGAGGGGCAACCCGTCGGCAGCGCGCCGCCTGGCCCGGCCACAGCCGACCACGGCGCAGCCAGCGTGGCTCCGGCCGCAGCCGGCGACGGCGCGGCCGGCAGGGCCCCAGCCGTGGGTGGGCTGCGGCCTGCCAGAGCGCGAAGGAAAGTCCTGCTCGCGGGCGCGGCCGCGGCGGTAGCGATATCCGGCGGCGCGATCACCGCCCTCGCGTTGCTGCCCGGCGGCTCGGGCGGAAACCCAGGCAGCAGCGGAAACCCGGGCACCACCGGCAGCTACACCGCCCATGCGCCGTGGCGGCTGAAGGTCGAAGACCATATCCAGGGCAGCGACAGCGGCTGCCGCATCACGCTGACGGATGCGGACGGCAACCAGAGATGGGAGGCGGCCAACTTCAAGGATTCGGTCTCCCAGATCCCCTGGACCGGGTCCTTCAACTGGCGGGTCAACGACACCGGGTGCCTGGTGGTGGCACTGCCCGGGACCGGGACGATCAAGCTGCCATTCCCCTTCGATCACGTCGGTGATGGCGACACCGCTGCCTTCGCGGCACCTGGCGGAGTAGCGGTGCACGTAACAGACTTTCAAGGCAACCCGTACTGCGAATTCTCCCTTCATGACGCGACCGACGGGCGGGCGGTCGCCTACGCGAACGCGAAACCAGGGAACGGGAACGACACTGTGACGCTCAGCCCTGGCCAGACCCGGAGGGTCTTCTTGAGGAGCGCCAACTGCACGGGCGAGGTGTCCGGCGCGCGCTGAGCCGCAGAAGCTCAACGAACCGATCGCCTCCTGGACCGTCGGGCGTCGCACGGGGCTAGCAGACGACCCGTCGTCCCTCCACGCCGCCCAGATCCGCCCCGGCCAGCCCTCCGCATAACGGCAGCCGCTCCGCTTGGGGCTACCGAGACCGGCAGATCGCTCAGATCTGCGGACATCGCCGGCCACGCCATCACACCCCAGCAGGGGGCGCCGAACGGCGGTTCGCGAGTGACCTTTCGCGATCGCTCCCGGTGACCTGCGGCATCCCGGCTGTCCTATCGGGCGGCGCCGGCAATGTAGGCGGCGACTATGTAGGTGGCGTGCCGGTCCAGCGACGCCCGGGCACGACCTGGCGCATGGTGGTCCGCGGGCCGGCGTGCGAGGCGGCCTCCTGTACGTCCCGCAGTGGTACGGCCGCGTCGGGCGCGGTGGTGATGAATGCGTGCCGGAGCGTGTGCGGCCCGGCGGGCGTGGTGATCCCGGCGCGGCGGGCTACCCGGCGGGCGATCCGCCCGGCGCCGTGCCGGTCCAGCCGCCGGCCATCAGCGGCGCGAAAGATCGGTCCTTCGCAGCGCTCGCCGATGGCCAGGTCGATGGCCCGCGCGGTCCGCGGCGCGAGCGGGATGGTGACGACCTTGCCGCCTTGACGGGTGATGACCGGGGTCCGGTGGCCGCGCTCGATGCCGGGGGCCTCGATGTTCGCGCCGGTGGCCTCGCAGACCCGCAGGCCGTTGATGGCCCGCAGGCAGATCAGGGCATGCCCGGCGGCCGGGCCGGGCCCGGCGGCGGCCAGCAGTGCGCCGATCTCGTTGCGGTCCAGGCCGGTGGCGTGCGACTCATAATCCAGGCGCGGCCGGCGGACATGCACTGCCGGGGAATGATCCAGAAGTTCCTCCCCGGCGGCGTACCGGCAGGAACCCCGCTACCGTGCACAGCCGCCGGGTGATGGTGGCCCGGGCCCGGCCGCGGGCCTCGAGGTCACGGGCGAAGCACTCAATGCCGGCGCGGCGGACGCTGAACAGGCGCAGATGATGCTGGTGGCACCAGCTGGCGAACTGGCGCAGGTCCAGTCCGTACGCTTCACGGGCAAGGCCGCTGTAACCGGCCAGGAAACCGGCTAACGCGAGCCGCCCGGCGTTGCCGAGCACCGGCGCGGCAGGCATCAGGGCAGTAGATGCGATCGTGGTAGCCACCGGGCACCTCCGGGATCGGGCTGAGACCCGGAGGCTGGCCGGCCAGGCCCCAGCGGATGACGAGAATCCCACGGTAAGACGACCCGTGACGGTTACACCAGGTCACGACAATGACGGCACCACGAAACCCGCTTCCTCACCCGATCGCCCGCCCGGGCGCCGACTCGGTGTCGCCGCCGCTGGTGCTCAGTTCTTTGGTGATAGTGCATCAGAACACCCAGTTATGGCCGCTGCCATGACTGGTCGCTGATGCTGTTCCGGGCCGTGCTGGGCAGCGAGATTAAGCTGGAGGTTGAGCCAACGGTTTACCCCGCAGCCATACATTCGGACCTGCGCGGGTGCGCCAGTCTCGGCTCTCGGATATATGGCAAGGTCATGCTTCTGATCATCTAGTAAAGCATGGCCGGTGCCGATCACATTGGTGCCGGCTGTGGGTGCGAGCTCGGTAGTGGCGGTGTGGTGTGCAGTCCGGTTACTGCGATGTGGTCGGCGGCGCATTCCCTGACGGCGGCCAAAGGCGGGCCAGCCCGCGCAGCCGGGCGGCTGCGCGGGCTGGTTCCCGCGAGAGGTCCGCTATGTCACCTGATGCGGACCACCTGGCCCCCGGTGGGGCACAGCTGCGGGCCCAGGCCCGTGGCCGGGGCGATGCTGCAGTTGGAGACGTAGAACGAGCCGTGCGGTCCGGCGAGGAAGCCGGATGGGTTGAACAGCTTGCCCACGCCGAGGTGAGTGCGGTGGCCGTTAGGGGCGATCCGGACCACGTCACCCGCCGGGTTGCTGGAGGTCAGCCCGCCGGTCTGGAACTCGGTGGCGTAGAAGGCGCCGTCGCTGCCGAAGCCGCAGCCCTGCACCGTGGTCAGGCCGGTGGCCCAGACCTTCGGCTTGTGCCCGGGGACGATCCGCCAAATGCGGGCGTGCCCGGGGGCGTAGGAACCTCCGAGCAGCTCGGCGACATACAGTGCACCGTCCGGGCCCTGCGCGGCGCAGGTCGGCACGGCGTCGGGCGGGTAATTTGGCACCGGGAAGAAGGCGCGCACCCGGGTCCGTCCGTGCCGCAGGACCTGGGTGAGGGTGTTGGCGCCCGCGTCCACGACGTAGGTACGCCCGCCGGCGCGCAGCACGTTGTTGGGGTTGGCGTCGGGGAAGTCCTGCGGGGCCAGGTG
This sequence comes from uncultured Actinomycetes bacterium, assembly GCA_963707065.1. Classification (GTDB taxonomy): domain Bacteria; phylum Actinomycetota; class Actinomycetes; order Streptosporangiales; family Streptosporangiaceae; genus Palsa-506. Next base: position 10,240 of record CAVPPJ010000024.1, on the reverse strand, counting down.
AACCCGCCTGGACGTCCAGGTCCAGTCGTGGTCACCGACGCGGGCGATGCTGACCGCGCCATGGCGCGTGCCCAGGAACAGGCGGCCGAGCTCGCGCAGAGCCGCTTGGCGCAGCCTTTGCGGGATCGCGCCCTTCGGCGGCACTATGTGCGTGTTCTCGCCGAACAGCGCGAACACGCCGCCGCGCGGGGCGCGGGAGACCGAGACCAGCCCCTCCGCCGCCACCCCGCCGGCACCGGAGGCGGAGATCAGCCCGGTGGCGAGGCGGCGGACGCCACCCTTGCCGATCACGTCAAGCGAGCCGGTGAGCCCGATGCAGGTCTCGCCCTCCGGGCCGCCGCCCACGCAGGTCTTGCCGCCGCGCCCGGCCTCCGCGAGGAAGATCGCGCCGCCGGGGCCCCATGCGAGCCCGCGCGGGTTGTTGAGGTGGCTGGCGATGACCTTGAGCCCGCTGCTGTGGTGATGCCCACGGGCCTGGGCACCGGCTGCGGGCGCTACCACCACCCCCAGCGCGGCCACCAGCCCCGCGGCGGTGGCCATGCCGGTCAGGATGGGTGTCTTTCTCATCTTTTGCTCCCCACCGCGCGGCACCGTGGTGATGGTGCGGCACGCCGTATCAATTCCGGACGTCGGAGTTGTATCCGTTTTCCCCGCAAGGGAGCAACATTCAACTGCCTCCCATACGGGCAGATGCGGATATCACGAAGTGGCACTTCGTGATATCGCGGACGTTCGTGCGAGAGGCCCCCGTTGCGGGAGGGACAAACACCGCCACCCGATTTCCTGATGGATATGGGTGCCAGCATTCCTCACGGATGGCTAATGCATTCCCTCCAGTCCCTATAGAGCGGAAATCCCCGCAGGCTGACCCTGCCCTATTCGCCATCCGCGCTAGCGCATCCCGTTCCGCGAGTTTCCGACATTACCATTTCGTTACCGGAGCAGTCTAGGTCTGGCGGAGGTAAAATTTAGGTCTGGCGGAAGTGAAATCCGCGCAGTAGCAGGCCGTTGACTTTCTGTGACAGGCGGCGCCATAGTATTAGGTTGGCCGGCTTACGAAAGCCACATGAATTACCGGGGGACCCGCGGGATGGCAGGTGCGGGGAGAATGCTGGGATGCTGCCGCCGTAGGAAATTGTCAGGTCCCGGCTGGCCGCCGCGCCGGTGCCTTACTGACTGGGCCGGTCGGCCCGCCTCGCGACCCGTCCGGCGCTCGGCACGTCCGGCCGGGCCGACCTGACGGTGGTCGGCGGGGGGTTCTGCGACCAGTGGACCGCGCTGCAGGCCAAGAAGCCGGGACCCGGGCCGCAGCGGCATCCTGCTGGAGGCGGACAGGGTCGACTGGGCGGCGACGGGCCGCGGCGGCGGGTTCCGCGCGGCCAGCCTCACCCGTGGTGAGGCCAACGGCCGTCCCGATGCGCCCGAGCACTGGCTCAGCCAGATGAGGGCAACGGACAAGCCGGGTAGTTTTCTGCCGCGCGTCGGATGCCACGAGATACGCCGCTCGCCACCGCGAGATACGCAGGCCCGGAGCCCAGTCAGGCAGTGCCCGGCGACCGGCGGGCGCTGCAGGCACCCGAAGTGCCAGGGCATGCTCCAGAACGATCCTTCCGGCGCGGCACTGGTACCCAGCAAGCCAACCGAACAGACGCGCGTAACGGCGGTTATCTGAAGCCCTCCCTGTGTACGCCGCACCTGACCAGGACGTCTGCTGCGTGGACATGTAGCTGAACAGCGTTCACGTAGTAGCCACCTAGTTCTAGAAACATCAGCAACAAGGCAGTTTGCGCTGGGTCTGCGGCGGAGACACTGTTCAGATAACGTGTCCACCACGCAGCAAAAAGCGTACAAAACACCCGCGGCGGCTACAGCGAGGACGCCTAATTCGGGCTTGAGATAACGGCGGGTCCGGGCGCTTCCGTCGCCCAACGCTGCTTCTACGCTGCATAACCGCCTGCATACGGGACTTCCGGGATCAAGTCCGGTGGCTTCCACGCCGTAGCTCGATCGGAAGGTTGCCGCGGGCCGGGGTGCTGGCAACTCTTCGGGCTGCGGGCGGGATTTGGCGGGCCCGCCCGTCCGCACCGGAGGTCAGTGTGTCGTGAATGCCTCCCGGCGCAGCATCTGGAACAGCGTGGGGGCACCGTCGGATGTGGTCACCGCAACCGCCTTGCGTACGAACCGGGCGTCGGTTGCCTGTTCTAGCAGGCTCGCGGCGAGGTCGGCGCGGCTGGTGAAGATGCCCGGCGCCTGATCTTCGTGAAGCTCGTAGCGCGTCACGCCGGGCGCATCGAAGAGGCCCGAGGGGCGCATGATCGTCCACTCTAGGTCGCTGCTGCGCACGAGTTCCTCCATGCGGCGCATGTCACGGTAGGTCGTCTTGCCGATCGTCGCGGTGATCAGCGGTTGGAGGACACGGTTCATCAGGAAACCGCCGTCGGCGTGATGGTGCGGCTCGGTGGCGCTCGAGCTCACCACGGCCAGCCGCTTGACCTGGTGCCGGGACATCGCAGCGGCAATGTTGCGGATGCCGTCGCTGTAGACGTTGACCGGCTTGCGGGTGTACGGCACGCCAAGCGCCGAGAGCACGACGTCGGCTCCCTCGACTGCCCGGCCGACGTCCTGCGCGTCGTGCACGTCGGCCTCCACGACGCTCAGTCGGGCGTGCGTGACCGGGAAGCCGGCCGGCCGGCGGGTGACTGCCGCGACCTGGTGTCCCGCAGCTAGCGCCTGCCTGGTCAGCAGCCGGCCGGTAGCGCCGTTGGCTCCGAAGACGACGATCCTCATGGTTACGCTCCTCCTGGCGCGCCGGAAGCGCGATCACAATAGATGCTATGGTTTCCATAGTATACGATACTCATATCAGTTGGGGGAGGTGGCGACGCACATGACGGCCCAGCGCACCGGCGCGCCCGGGTCCCGGGAAGCAGGACGAGCCCGGAGACGGCGGATCGCCGAGGCCAAGCAGAGCCTGCGCGAGCTGCGGATCGAGCTGTCGGTCCTCAATCACCGAGTGGGCTCACGGAGCGAGATCAAGGACGTGGACTTCGACTGCCTCGACGTCATCACCCGGCACGGCCCGATCAGCCCGACAACTCTCGCGCGCCGCACCGGCGTGCATCTCGCCACCATGACCGGCATCCTCGACCGCCTCGAGCGCGGTGGATGGATTGCGCGCGACCGGGACCAGCGCGACCGGCGGGCAGTGCTGGTCCGCGGTGTACCCGGCAAACAGCGTGACATCATCGAGCTGTACCGCGGTATGAACAGCTCGCTCGACGAGATCCTCGACAGCTACTCCGACGACCAGATCGACCTCGTCGTCGACTTCCTGCGGCGGTGCACGCAGGCAGGACAATCCGCCACGGACCAACTCGCGAACGACCCGCACTAGCCCGCGCCCAGGTCCAGCTCCACAGCCAGCACTTCGAGCGCACGTCGAGCGGGCCCTCGGTAGCGGCCATCGAGCGCGCCGGGCACCAGCGGGCCTGGCAAATATCGGCGCCGGAGGCGGATGCCGGCGGCGCGCAGCCAGCCAGGTCGCTGCCGGGAGTACTCAGCGCCACGGTCTGGCCACCGCCCGAACATGCGCAGCCATGCGGCAGGCCGCCCCGCCGGAACCTGCCCGGTGCCCAGTACCGCCGGCACCTTTACTGCTGCTGCTCCCTCGTCTGGGCCAGGCCCAGCAGTGGCTCGTGACACCAGCCACGCCACACCAGCAGCGCACGACGGCCATCTTTCGCAGCATCAAGCAAGTACGCACTCCACCCGGCATTTGCGCCCGTCTCACCGGACGCCCGCAGGAATTCGCTGGCGCGCCAGAATGACCCGATCTGCGCGCCTCAGCCGGTGAACGACACAGGCCACCCGCCGCCCCGAACGAAGCCTCTTTGTGTCAAGAGTGACGGCACGACATATATCAGGTCGTTCGGCACTCGGCGCGCCCGCAGATTGTGCTGGCTTGGGGGTATCGGACTGAGGTCAACCGAGCCCATAGGTGAGGATCACCGAACCGTTCTGCAGCCTCCTCTCGTGGGTGAGCTTGAGGTGGAGCCCGGAGGTATCCACGTTCTCGAACAGCCGTTGCCCTGCGCCGGCAACGACGGGCATGAGCCAGAAGCGGAACTCGTCGATCAAGTGGTCTCGCAGGAGCGTGTCGTCGAAGCGGCTGGTGCGGTATTTGATGAGGTCCTTGCCGGGCTGGTCCTTCAGCTGGGCGATCGCGCTGGATGGGTCGGGCCCGAGGAGGGTTGGCATTCCATGCCGTCTCGGTCAGCGATCGAGATGCGACGTACTTGGGCATGGCGTTGATGAGGTCGATGTAGGGGTTGCCAGCGATGTGGCCCCAGTTCGCGTAGAACTTCTCGTAGGTCACCCGGCCCATGACGAACGCGTCGTAGTTGCCCAGCTGCTCGATGGACAACGCCGTGGCCTCGGCGTCGAAGTTGGCCCACCGTTCGGGCGCTTCGATGACGCCGTCGAGCGAGACGAGGGTCGATTCGATTAGTTTGCGCATTGTCGTTCTCTTTCTCGAGTGGTTGATCTCGTGATCACGGGCACAGCTTCGGACAGGCCAAGTCGGCCAACCGCCGCATCGCCTCGTCGGCGTCCTTCGAGCGGCCCACGCCATCTGGAAGGTGTGTTGCTGTCCGAGGAACAGGTCGACACGGACGTCGGCGCCGGCCTGCCGGGCCCGATCGGCGAAGAGCCGGCTGTCCTCGAAGAGGGTCTCGTCGCTCCAGGCCTGGATGTACAGCGAAGGCAACCCGGCCAGGGCCGGCGTACAAGGGGCTGGCGAAGGGATCCCGCGGGGTTTCCGATTCGCCCGGAAAGTTCTTGCGCCGCATGTGGAACTCCTGATGTGTATGAGGCGGTGGTCGGATTAAACGTCGGCGGGTGCGGGCTGGGGCTTCTGGGATGTGCTGGCAACCGCCGTGGCCAGCTCGTTGCGGCGGACCAGGAGGTAGGTCACCGGGACCGCGGCCAGGGCGATCGCGCCGCAGGCCCAGAACGCCCAGTGGAAGCCGCTGGTGAGCGCGGCGGGTAGTGCGGCGCCCTGGTGCAGCAGGGTGCTGGCGTGGGTGGCGGCGATCGTGGACGCCGCCGCGACGCCGACCGCCCCGCCGAGCTGCTGGGAGGTATTGATGAGCCCGGAGGCGAGGCCGGCCTCGTGTTCGGCGACGCCGGCCAGGGCGGCGATGGAGACCGGGACGAAGGCGAACGCGGTGCCCACCCCGATGATCAAGAAGGGCCCGGCCAGGTCGGCCCAGAAGTGCCCGTGCACGGGCACCTGGGTGGCCCACAGTATGCCGCCGCCGATCATGGCCATACCGGCCGCCATCACGAGCCTGGCCGAGCCGCGGGTGACCAGTGCCTGCGACAGGCCGGCGAAGGCGACCGAACTGAGCGCCATCGTCAGGTAAGCGAGCCCGGCCTTCAGCGCGGAGTAGCCGAGCACCTGCTGCATGTAGAGGGTGCCGATGAAGATGAATGCGAAGAAACTGCCGCCGAGCAGCACGCCGACCGCGTTCGCGCCCGCCAGTGTCTTGTTCTGGAAGATCCGCAGCGGCATCAGCGGCGCCTCGACGCGGGTCTCGATGACCAGGAAGGCGGCGAGCAGGGCGGCGGAGGTCGCGAGCAGCGTCACCGTCCTGGCGGTGCCCCAGCCGGCCTGCGGGGCGGTGGAGACCGCGTAGACCAGCAGCGACAGGCCGCCGGTCACGGCGACCGCGCCGAACGGGTCGTAGCGTCGCCGCTCGGTGGCGAGTCGGCTCTCCGGCACGATGCGCGGGGCCAGCAGCAGCGCCGCCGCACCGATCGGGACGTTGAGGAAGAAGATGTACTCCCAGCCCAGGTAACGGGTGAGCAGCCCGCCAGCCAGCACCCCGACGGCGGCGCCGCTCGCCCCGATGGCCCCCCACGCGCCCAGTGCCTTGTTCCGCTCGGCGCCCTCGGGGAACATGTTCATCACGATCGACAGCGCCGCCGGGAGGACGATCGCCGCGCCGAGCCCCTGCAGGAAGCGCATCGCGATCAGGAAGCCCTCCGCGGTCGCCAGCCCGCAGCCGAGCGAGGCCGCGGTGAAGACGAACAAGCCGATCATCAGGATGCGGCGGCGCCCGAGCAGGTCCGCGGCGCGGCCGCCGAGCAGCAGGAAGCCGCCGAAGGTGAGCGCGTAGCCGGTGACGACCCACTGCAGGGCCGATTCCGGCATGTGCAGCTTGCGGCCGATGGTCGGCAGCGCGACGTTGACGATCGCGAGGTCAGCGATCGTCATGAAGAACGAGACCGCCAGCACCGCGAACGCGCGCCAGCGATGGACCTGACTCATACCCTGACCTCCTGGTGGTGGCAGCCGATCTCGCCGGAAAGGTGGTGCCTTGACATGCGGGCTCCCTGCTATGTATGAGGCGGCGCCTAAGCCGCGTTCACCTCTACCGATCCGGGACGTACGCAAAACTGACCGGGCAAACCGCGGGGCAGATAGTTCGCCGCAGGCCGGTGATTTTCGCGGCCGGGCCGGATCTGTACCAGTGACGGCGCACGCCAGCCCGGAGGGAGCAGCCATGGCAGTCAGCGAGGATTTTGCGCGTCTCGCCGACCCGTTCCGGCCTGAGTTGCTGGCGCACTGCTACCGCATGCTGGGCTCGGTGCACGAGGCCGAGGACCAGGTGCAGGAGACGATGATCCGTGCCTGGCGGTCCTACGGCGAATTCGAGGGGCGGGCGTCGCTGCGGACCTGGCTGTACCGGATCGCGACCAACGCCTGCCTGCGCGCGCTGGAGAACAGCGGCCGCCGGCCCCTGCCGTCCGGCCTGGGCGGCCCGAACGAGTATCCGGAAGCCCCGCTGGCCGCGGCACGGCCGGAGGTTCCGTGGCTGCAGCCCATTCCCGACGCGCTGGTCAGCGCCGGGTCCGCCGATCCGGCCGAGATCGTCGCGTCGCGGCAGAGCATGCGGCTGGCCCTGATCGCCGCCTTGCAGTACCTGCCCGCCCGGCAGCGCGCCGTGCTGATCCTGCGCGACGTGCTGCGCTGGCGGGCAGCGGAGGTGGCTGACCTGCTCGGCACCACCACCGCCGCGGTGAACGGCATGCTACAGCGCGCCCGGGCGCGGCTCGAGCAAGCGGCCCCCGACCAGGACCAGATCCACGAGCCCGCCGACCCAGCCGACCGCGCCCTGCTCGACCGGTACGCCGCGGCGTTCCAGGACGCCGACATCACCGCGGTCATGCAGCTGCTGCGCGAGGACGCCGTGTTCGAGATGCCGCCGGAGCCAACCTGGTTCACCGGCCGTGAGCTGATCGGGCGCTTCTTGCGGTCCCGGGTGCTCACCGAACCCGGCCGCTTCCAGATGATCCCCACGGCCGCCAACGGCCAGCCCGCGTTCGCGGCCTACCTGCGCGGCCGCGACGGCATATACCGCGCACACGCAATATGCGTGCTCACCACCGCCGCATCGCGCGTCACCCGGGTCACCTCGTTCAACGACGCTGGCCTGTTCGCGACTTTCGGCCTGCCGCAGGCCGCCCCCGCTGCCGCGGCGCTGGTACCGGGCCGATGACCCAGGCCGCCCCGACAATATGGCCGGCCGACGGTGCCCAGTTGCTTGAACCGTCGATCGGCTACGCCCTCGGCGTGGTCCTGGCTGTCACGCCGGGGCTTCTGTCGCGCCCCACGCCATGCCCGGAATGGGACCTGCGGATGCTGCTCAGGCACGCCAGCGAATCCCTGGCCGCGTTCGGTGAGGGCATCGAAGCCGGACGCGTTGGCCTGGACCCCGCCGCCGAGGACGGTGACCTGGCGGCTGACCCCGCCCGGGCGTTCCGCGATCGCGCCTGCCAGCTGCGGGACGCCTGGACCAGCCCCGGCCACCAGCGCCAGGTCATCGAGATCGCCGGCTGCCCGCTCGCGGCCAGCGTCATGGCCGCCACGGCAGCCCTCGAGGTCGCCGTACACGGGTGGGACATATCCCGGGCGTGCGGGCAGCGCCAGCCGATCCCGCGTGCCCTCGCCACCGGCCTGCTGGTGATAGCCCCCGTGCTGGTCCCCCGTACCGGCCGGCACCCCCTGTTCGCGGCACCAGTCACCGCAGGAGCCACCGCCGACCCTAGCGACCGACTCGCCGCCTTCCTCGGGCGCACTCCCGCGGCATAGCGCATACGCCAGGCCACTGATCGGCCAACTCCCGTCAGCAGGCCGGGCACGCGCGGAGGCCGGCCGGGCCTTTTTGGCCGCATATCGCGGGTCTGTGGAGGTCTTCCAGGTCTTTAACCGCTGGAAGGTGACGCCCTCCTCGCGCAGCAGCGCGCGCAGGCCCTCGTGGCTGATGTCGTCCACCACGCCCTCCGCGACCAGGAAGTCCGCCAGCTTGGCCAGGCTGGCAAGGAAGTCCTCGGCCTGCGATGGAGGGCTTGACGGTCGGGTCACTCGCGTCCACGACGAGTCCTGGCTTAGAGGAGCCGCTGACGCCACTACTGGACTAGTCCGTCCAGAAGATGTTAGCGTCTGATTGTACTGCTCAGTCCAGAAAGTCGGTCAAGTCCGCCTAGCCCAGGCGGTGGAAGTCATTGTTAGGAGATCGAGTGAAGTACATGCTCCAGGTGCGGTTCAACGGCGCTGATGCCGTGATCCACAAGCTCCCCGCTGACGAGCAAGAGAAGGTAACCGCCGAATTCATCGCGATCCGCAAGTCTTCGGGCGTGCTCGACGGCAACCAGCTCCAAGCCGCGAGCGCGGCGGCGACCGTCCGCATGAACGGCGGGCAGACCCAGGTCACTGAGGGCCCCCCCGTCGAGGCGGGGGCCGAGGTCAACGGCTACTACATCTACGACGCGCCCGACCTCGACGCGGCGATCGTGTTCGCGGCGCGGATCCCGGTCGCCCGGATGGGCGGGACCGTCGAAGTCCGCGCGCTGATGGAGCGCTAGCGATGGCCGAGTTCCCGAGGCCCACCGAAGGCATCGCCGTCACGCACTTCATCGTCACCTCCGATGTGGGCCGGTCGCGGCGCTTCTACGCCGATGTGCTGGGCGGCGAGGTGCTGCTCGCCGGGGAGCCGACGATCGTCGCGCTCGCCAACAGCTGGATCGTCATCAACGTCGGCGGGCCGCCCACCGATGACAAGCCGACAGTGACACTTGAGCCGCCGCACGACCCAGATCACGTCAGCAGCTTCCTCAACATCCGCGCCGCCGACATCAACGCGGTCTATGAGCAGTGGCGCGCACGAGGAGCCGAGTTCCTGACCGCGCCGACAGACCGGGGCGTTGAGCTCCGCTGCTATATGCGCGACCCCGACGGTCACCTCATCGAAGTTGGCCAGACAACGATGATCCCTGCGCAGGGACCGCCCGGCTGAAGCCCGCCTGCGCTAGTGCGGATAGCAGCCCTGTTCCGCGCGCGATGTCGACAGATCCACCACCTGTGGAAGGCGAACGGCCAGGCCTGCCAGCAATTCTGCACGCGCCATGAACTCGCCCGCATCCGCGGAGGCAGACCGTCCGGGAGCCTGGCCAGGTCAGCATGCACCCGGCCGCGGCGGCTGCCCGCTGTGATGCCACTGGCGTCTTCGGGAGAGCAGCGTGGCTGGCTTGGGCGGCAGCCTGCGGGCGCGTACTGGACTGTCTGGTACATTCCGCGGTTATCATGGGCGCATGCTGGGTGAACCGAAAACCGAGCGGGGACGCGCCAGCCGGGAGCGGATCGTGGAGCGGGCCGCGGAGCTGTTCGCCGAGCGCGGGATCGCGGCCACCAGCCTCGATGAGGTGCTGGCCGCCGCGGGGGCGGGCAAGGGCCAGTTCTACCACTATTTCCGCAGCCGGGACGAGCTGGCGGCCGCGGCGGTCGGGCACCGCTGCGCGCAGGTGATGGCCGGGCTTACCCAGGCCCTCGGCGATGTATCGTCGCTGGCCGGGCTGGAGCAAGCGCTGGCGGGCTACATCGCCGGGTTCGAGCAGATGGGCATGCCGGGGTGCCCGATCGGGACGCTGGCGACCGAGACCGCCGGCCGCAACGAGGACGCGCGGCTGCAGGCCGCCGCCGGGTTCGACGCCTGGGAGCGGCTGCTGGCGGACGCACTAGAGCGGATGCGCCAGCGCGGGGAACTGCGCGCGGACGCCGCACCCGCCGCGCTGGCGACGGGGCTGCTGGCCAGCATCGAAGGCGGGATGGTGCTCAGCCAGACCCGCAAGGACATCACGTCGCTGCGCATCGCGGTGGAGGCGGGGCTCGGGCAGGTGC
>CAVPPJ010000023.1:0-28970 GCA_963707065.1 uncultured Actinomycetes bacterium | reverse complement strand
CGCGCTGCAGGCGCTGCACGTTGACCCCCGCTGCAGCCCGGCGTTCACCGACGGCTCGCCGGGGAGCACTCCCAGACCTAGAAACCATCAACCATCTGTGAGAAGTTCAGGCAGCGGCTCGGCGGAGGATGCACGCCCGCGTCCAGGTCGGAATGCAGTACCCTGAGCATCTAACCTGATCACTGATCATGCGGTGAACTGGGGTTTCTTGGAGCCGCCTATCGGAATCGAACCGATGACCTATTCATTACGAGTGAATCGCTCTACCGACTGAGCTAAGGCGGCGAGCCGTCCCGCGGGGCGGCAGCGCAAGGAGTCTACCGGTCGGCAGCCGGCTCTTGCCCAGGCACGTGCATCGCCTCGTAAGCCTGCCGCGAACCGCAGACGCTGGCGCGCGGGCACGCGCTGCGCCGACCGTCCTCGGACAGCCTGACCACGACCTTGTCGGACGGGACGTTGTGCCCGACGACCGTGCCCGGGCCCTCGGGCGTCTCGACACTGGCGCCGAGCTTCGGCGCGTTCCGCTGGAAATCCTGGTACAGCGGATGCTCGTACTTCAGGCAGCACATCAGCCGCCCGCAGGCGCCGGCGATCCGGAGCGGGTTCACCGGCAGCTGCTGGTCCTTGGCCATCCGCACCGACACCGGCTCGAAATCCTTCAGGAACGTCGAGCAGCAGGTGTCCCGCCCGCAGGGGCCGATTCCGCCTTGCAGCCTGGCCTCGTCCCGCGGCCCGATCTGGCGCAGCTCGATCCGGGCATGCAGCCGTCCGGCCAGGTCACGCACCAGCGCGCGGAAGTCGACCCGGTGCGGCGCGCTGAAGTAGATCGTCAGCACGTTCCCCGCGTCCACGTAGTCCACGGCGATGATCTTCATCGGCAGCCCGTGCTCGCGCACCAGCAGGCGCGCGGCCACCCGGCCCTCGGCCCGCTTGGTACGGTTCGCCTCGTCCCTGGCCAGGTGCTCCTCAGCGGCCAGGCCTGCGCAGACCGGCAGGCCGCCGATCTCCTCGCTGACCCACTGCGGCGCCCAGATGCACTCGGCGACCTCGGGGCCCGCGTCCGTCGGCACGAGCACCTTGGTCCCCACCGACGGCGTGTACTGGCCGGGATCCAGGTAGTACAGCCGGCCGTGGCGCTGGAAGCTCACCGCCATCATCATGCCCACGCCCCCACATTACGGGCAGGTCACGAAACGTGCTGCACCGGGAGCGTGCTCGGGACTTTTCATAAACGGGCATCTCGCCGCCGGTCCCCCTCCCCGGCCGGCCGGTCACCTGCAGCGGCGTCACCATGCTTCGCCTGCCAGGTACCCGCCGGCCGGCTGTAGCCGGTGCAGCCGGCCGTTGCCGATCCAGCCGTTGAACCCGAGCCTCGACTGGCTTCGCGGCCCGTCGCCGCCGCCGTAGACATCGGCGCCGTCGAGCAGCCACTGCCGGGCCGAGGCATCCGGGCTGAGCTGCCAGACGAAGGTGGGACCAGTGAGCCGCTGGTAAAGGACGCGCAGCTGCCGGCCGGTCGCGGCGGAAATCTGCACTACCGAAAGATGGTCAGGGACCGTACCGGGGCTCGGTACCCGCACCGGGCCTTGCAGCACCAGGGCGGTGATCGTTGTGCCGTCGGGGCTGATCGCCGCCGACGCGATGTACGGGTAGCGCGCGGACTGGCGGAGCAAGAGCTGCCCGCTGTCCAGCCGGCCGCCGCCAGCCGCCGGGTTCAGCGCCCGCACCTCCGCGGCGCGTCGCCCGCCACTGGCGGCTTTCTCGCAGACCTGGCTGTTCACCTCGAATGGCTTGCACCACTGGGCGGTGAACACCAGTTCCTGCTGATCACTGGTCCAGGACAGGCTGCTGATGTCAAAGCCGCGGAATCCCCGCCGTGCCAGGCCGCCCTGCCACACGGTGCGCCTGCCGGTCGCCGCATCGATGACCGTGATCCTGGCCGGACCGAAGGGGCCGCCTTTGGTCGCGACGGCCAGCTCGGACCCGTCGGGCGAGGCGGCCATCGCGTCGACCTGGTCGGCGAGCGCACCGCTTCCCGGCACCGGGGCGAACCCGCTGACCTTGCCCGCGCCCGTGACACCGAAGCGGTAGATCCGCTCCTGGCTCGGCGACGTGAAGGCGGCGGCAAAGAACGTCCCGTTGGCCGCGGCGGTGATATTCCCGTCCGGCGCGTGCGCGACACGGGGAACCGGGATGCTGTCCGTCACGGCGCCGGTGGCCGTGACGCGCACGACCGCCTTGCCGTGGAAGTCCATGTCAGCGTAGTAGCGGGGGACTCCGAAGCTACCCGCGGCGGGCCCGGGCGGCGCTGGCGGGCGCCCGGTCAGCACCGCCGCGAGGCTGACCACCAGCGTGACGGCGGCCGCCGCGGCGGCCGGCGCGAGCCAGCGCGTCCAGCGGCGCCCCCGGCGGGCCGGGGCCGCCAGCGGCCGCAGGGTGTCCTCGCGCAGATCGCTGACGGCGGCGGCGAGCGCGTCGGTGAGCCTGTCTTCTGTCCTTGTCATGAGTGCTCCCCGAGCTTGCGGGCCAGCGCGGCGAGCCCTCGCGCGGCGGTTGACTTGACGGTGCCCGTGCTGATTCCCAGCACCGCGGCGATTTCGGCCTCGGTCAGGCCGAGCCAGTAGCGGAGCACCAGTACCTCGCGGCGCCTGGGCGGCAGGGCGGCCAGCGCGGCCAGCACCTGCCTGCGGTCCTCGGCCAGGATCGCCTCGTGCTCCGCGGACTCCTGCATCGCGGCGCGGGCCAGCGGATCGCTGGAGTTCCCGAACCGGCGGGCAACGGCCCGGCGCCGCAGCGCACTGCGGCAGCCGTTGAGCACGGCCGCCCGCACGTAGGCGAGCGAGCCGTCGCCGCCGGGCAGCCGGTCACGCAGGCAGAGCCGGGCGAAGACATCTTGCACGATGTCCTCGGCGGACGGCCGGTCACCGACCAGGAGCACCGCGAGCCGCACCAGTTCCGCATGACGCTCGCGGAAGAGCACGGATACGCCGTAGTTGCCGCCGTCCGGCAGGCCGCTGCCTGACCGGCCTTCTGAGGCGCCGCCGTCCGGCGTGCCGTCTGAGGAACGGCCAGCCCGCAGGTGGTAGGTCATACCTCTTGCACGCCCGAGACGGGATTTCGTTGCTCATGTCTTCCGGGATGGCGCCGGAACCGGGTGCTCGCGGCGGCAGGCACTAGCCGGCCGCGAGGGCGATCGTCATCTCCTCGACCGCGAGCAGCGGCGCCACGCTGGCGGCCAGACGCTCGCGGCAGGCCATGATCGCCTGGATCTTCCGTACCGTCGCCTCCGGCGTGGCGGCTGACGCAATCCGCTCGAGATCGCCGCGCTGCCCGGCATTAGCCAGCTCGACGTCTGCGCCGAACTGGATCGCGAGCACGTCACGGTAGAAGCCGGCCAGGTCGAGCAGCGCGCGGTCAAGCGAGTCCCGCTTGAGCCTGGTCGCGCGGGACTTCTGCCGGTCCTCCAGGTCCTTCAGCGCGCCGGCGCCGCCGCGGATGGCCGCCGCCACTCCCTTGCCGGTGGATCCTGCGCCGAATGCCTTGCGCAGCGCCTCGCGCTCGGGCTCATCGAGTTCCCCGGTCGCCGCGGTGGCCTCGGCGTCGGCGGCCTTTACCAGGGATGCCGCCGCGGCCAGGGCGGGCCCCAGCGCGGTGGCCTGCATCGGGACGCGGAGGACGGCAGCACGTCGCTGGCTGGCCTCCGGGTCGGTGGCCAGCCGCCGGGCCCGGCCGATGTGCCCCTGCGCCGCTCGCGCCGCGGCCAGTGCCTGCTCCTCCCCCACGCCCTCGGCCACCAGTACTTCCGCAACGGCCGCCGTCGGCGGGATCCGCAAGGTGACCAGCCGGCACCTGGACCTGATCGTCGTCGGCAGGTCGGCGGCTGACGGGGCGCAGAGCAGCCATATTGTCCGTGGCGCGGGTTCCTCGATGGCCTTGAGCAGGGCATTCGCGGCCTGCTCGGTTGCCCGGTCGGCGTCCTCGAAGAGCACTACCCGCCAGCGCCCGTACACGGGCGCGGTGGCGGCCCGCAGCACCAGGTCCCGGGTCTGCTTCACGCCGTAGGACAGCCCGTCCGGGCGCACGAGCAGCAGGTCGGCGTGACTTCCCGCGGCCACCTGACGGCACGAAGGGCACTCGCCGCAGCCATGCCGCTCGCAGAGCACGGCCGCCGCGAAGGCCCTTGCCGCGACCGACCGGCCGGAACCGGGCGGCCCGGTGAACAGCCAGGCGTGGGTGATGGCGCCCGTCCCGGACGCGGCCGATGCCAGCTCGGCAACGACCGCATCCTGGCCGGCCAGCCTGGTGAACACTGCCCCTGCCGAGATCATTCGCGTCGTGCCGTCATTCTCGTGCCGCCGTCATCGGTGTCGTCCCGCCGTTCACTCAGTCGCGGACCGCCGGGAAGCTCCCGGTGATCTCCTCCGCCGTCAGCGGCACCGGGTCCGGCAGCATCTCCCGGACCCTTTCCTGGATCGTGCGGCTGACGTCAGCCGGGGGCCGGGACGCGTCGAGCACAAGATAGCGGCCGGGAGGGGCCGCCTCAGCCAGGGCGAGGAAGGCCCGGCGGACGCGATCGTGAAATTCGGCTGGCTCGGCTTCCAGCCGGTCGGCCGAGCGCGCCCTCCGCCGCAGCCCGTCCACCGGCGGCAGGTCGAGGATGATAGTGAGATCCGGCCGCACGCCGCCCGTCGCCCAGTCGTTCAGGTTGGCGATGTCCTCGACCGGCAGCAGCCGGCCCGCGCCCTGGTAGGCGAGTGAGGAATCCACGTACCGGTCGGTCACCACCACCGCCCCGCGCGCGAGCGCCGGGGCGATGACCGACGCCACGTGCTCGGCCCGGTCAGCCGCGTACATGAGCGTCTCGGCGTGTGGCGAGAGCCCGGTGTGCGTGGTGTCAAGCAGCAGCGCGCGCAACCGCATCCCGATCTTGGTCGCACCGGGCTCATGGGTGGCGACGACATCGAACCCCTGGTCGCGCAGCCAGATCGCGAGCAGCCTGGCCTGAGTGGACTTGCCGACGCCCTCGCCGCCCTCCAGCGCCAGCAGCAGCCCGCGCCGCAGCGGGGGGGCGCTCCCGTTGGCATGACCGGGCACCGGCCGGAACTCCTCGCCGTGGAACACCGCGGACAGATCATCGAACAGGGGCACGCCGCGGCGATCGTCCATCTGGCGATAGGAGACGATGCCCAGCACGACCGCCACCACGGCGGCCAGCAGCAGCACGATGTTGTCGCCGATGCCGCCATAGCCGAGCCGGCTGATCCGGCCGAAATCGGCGCCGGTGACGCCACGGGTCAGCGCGGTGATCCCGGCCGCCAGCGAGGGCGCGATGGCGATCACGGCGAACAGGATCACCCTGATGGCCGACTGCAGGAACGCGAAGGTCCGGCCGCGGGTGTTGTCATCCACCTCCAGCCCGATGATGGTGTAGCCGGTCACGTAGGCGATGCCCGCGCAGGCGCCGAGCAGGAGGACGAGGACGATCGCGACGACCAGGTTCGGGATCAGGCCGATCAGCGCCAGCGGCACGGCCGCGGATGTGATGGCCACGCCGAACAGCCGGCGCCTGCTGAAGCCCCGCAGGATCCGCATGCCCAGGAACATCCCGGCCGCCAGCCCGAAGAAGATGGCCGAGAAGACCACGCCCCAGCCCGCATTGCCGCCGTGCAGGGTGTTCCGGACGTAGCCCGGGCCGAGGCCGACCACTACGCCGCCGGCCGCGAACGCGCCCACCATGCCGATCACGATCCCGCGCACGACCTGGGTCCGGCCGAGGAACTGCCACCCCTCCCAGATGGCCTTGGCCACCGACGGCGTGGAGATCTGCCCGCGCGCCCGGCGGATTTCCTTGAGCATGAAGATCGTGATCGCGGACACGATGAAGGTGGCCGCGTCGAAGTAGAGCGCCAGGTTCACCGGGTTGGTGGTGAAGTAGGGCGAGATCGAGCCGAGCGCGGTAGTCACCAGGGCGAGGACCGCGAACAGCAGCCCCGCCACCGGAGCGGTGCCGTAGGTGGTCAGCAGGCTGAGCTGGTTAGCCTCCTCCAGGCGCTCCGGCGGGACCAGGTTCGGCACCGAGGCGTCCTTGGCCGGCGTCCAGAACACCGAGGCGCTGGACGCGAGGAGCTGCACTATGTACATCCAGCTCAGCTCGTCGACCAGGTGCAGCCGCAGGTTCAGCGGGATGGACAGGTAGAGGACGGCGCGGACCACGTCGCCCACGATCATGTTCAGCCGGCGGTCGAACCGGTCGGCGAAGGCTCCCGCCAGCGGGCCCAGCACCAGGGCGGGGAGCAGCGTGGCCACCCAGAAGCCGCCGAAAGCGGCGTTCTGCTGGACGAACCCGTGGTGTTCCGTCAGCTCGCCGGCCAGCGCCAGCAGCGCCAGCAGGCTCAGCCAGTCCCCGAGGCTGGATAGCGACGACGCTATCCAGAGACGCCGGAATGGCCTGATGGACAGCGCCCCGTTCCGACCTCCAAAAGGGGATCTAAGGTTCACTGCGCCAGGGTATCGGCAGATGGCGCCCCGGACACCGCGCTACGGCGGGTAAGTCAGCAACAAGGCTTGCCGTCACTTCGCGGTGCCGCCGCGAGGCGAACTGCCCCCGCGGGACGCGGCACCAGACCGCGCGGCGGGCCTCGCACCCGCCCGCGCGCCCCCCGCCGTCCGGCCCGCTCCGGCGACCTTACGACGCGGCGCCGGCGGCCCGGCGGCCCGGCGCTCGGCCAGCAGCTCGGCCGCGCGCTGCAAGGTGACCGATTCCACCAGATCACCCTTGCGCAGCGAGGCGTTGGTCTCGCCGTCGGTGGCGTACGGACCCCACCGGCCTTCCTTGAGCACGATCGGCTTGCCACTCGCCGGGTCGGCACCGAGCTCCCGCAGCGCCGGGGTCTCCGCCCGGGCCGCGCGGCCGCGCGGCTTGGGCTGGGCGAAAAGCTCCTTGGCCTCCGCCAGCGTTACGGTGAACAGCTGCTCCTCGCTGTCCAGCGAGCGGCTGTCCGCGCCCTTCTTCACGTACGGGCCGTATCGCCCGTTCTGCGCCGTCACCGGCTCGCCTTCGAGTTCCCCGAGAGTCCGGGGCAAGGTCAGCAACCGCAATGCGTCGTCCAGCGTCACGGTCTCCAGGTCCATCGACTTGAGCAGCGAGGATGACCGGGGCTTGGCCGCCGCGGCCTTGGCGGCCGGCTTGGCCGGGGCCGATTTAGCTCCCGCGGCCTTGCCGGATGCGGACTTGGCCGAGGCCGGCTTGGCGGGCGCGTCGGCCGGTGCTGCCGCATCGTCCTCCAGTACCTCAGTGACGTACGGGCCGAACCTGCCCGCCTTGGCCACGATGCTCCGCCCGGTCGCGGGGTCGGTGCCGAGCACCTTGTCCCCGCTCGGCTGCTCCAGCAACTCGCCGGCCCGCTCTGCGGTCAGCTCGTCCGGCGCTGTCCCCTCCGGGATGTTGACCCGCTGGCCATCTCGCTCCAGGTAGGGGCCGTACCTGCCGACCCGGATGACGATGTCAGTGCCGGCCAGCGGGAACGAGCTGACGTCCCGGGCATCGATGTCGCCAAGGTCGCTGACCATCTCCTTGAGGCCTTCCTCCCTGGCGCCCGCCGTTCCGTTGGAGTTCGCCTCGCCGTCGGTGCCGAAGTAGAACCGGCGCAGCCAGGGCACTCGCGCCGCCTCGCCCCGGGCGATCTCGTCGAGCCCGTCCTCCATCCGCGCGGTGAAGTCGTAGTCGACCAGGTGCGTGAAGTGCCGTTCCAGCAGTGTCACCACCGCGAAAGCGATGAAGGAGGGGACGAGTGCGGTGCCCTTCTTGAAGACATAGCCGCGGTCCAGGATGGTGCCGATGATCGACGCGTAAGTGGACGGCCTGCCGATCTCCCTGTCCTCGAGATCCTTGATCAGGGAAGCCTCGGTATAGCGGGCCGGGGGGCGGGTCGCATGCTCGGCCGGCGCCAGGCTGACCGCGGTCAGCGGGTCGGCTTCGGCCAGCGGCGGCAGCCGTCGCTGGTTGTCGTCAAGCTCGGCGTTCGGGTCGTCCGAGCCCTCGACGTACGCCTTCAGGAAGCCGTAGAAGCCGATCACCTTGCCGGACGCGCCGAAGTCGGCCTGCTCGCCCGCGCTGGACCGGCCGGTCACCCGCACCGACACGGACTCGCCGGTGGCGTCCTTCATCTGCGAGGCGACAGTGCGCTTCCAGACCAGGTCGTACAGCCGGAACTCGTCGCCGGAAAGGCCGGTCCTGGCCGGCGTGCGGAAACTGTCGCCGGACGGCCGGATCGCCTCGTGCGCCTCCTGCGCGCTCTTCACCTTGCTGGTGTAGACGCGCGGAGCATCGGGGACGTACTCGGCTCCGTACAGCTCGCGCGCCTGCGCCCTGGCGGCCGTGATCGCGGTCTTCGACAGGGTGACCGAGTCGGTCCGCATATAGGTAATGTGGCCGTTCTCATACAGCCGCTGGGCCACCTGCATCGCGTACTTGGCGGAGAAGCCCAGCTTGCGGGACGCCTCCTGCTGGAGCGTGGTGGTGCGGAACGGCGCATACGGCGACCTGCGGTACGGCTTCCGCTCGACCGAGCCGACGGTGAAGCCGGTATCGCCCAGCCGGCCGGCCAGGGCCGCGGCCTGCTCCCCGTCCAGGTGCAGCAGATCCGCGGACTTCAGCTGCCCGGTAGGCCCGAAGTCCCGGCCCTGCGCCACCCGCTTGCCGTCGACGGCGACCAGCGAGGCGGTGAACGGGGACATATCCTCACCGCGAACCGGGGCGAACTCGGCCTCCAGGTCCCAGTACTGGGAGCCGCGGAAGGCGATCCGCTCGCGTTCCCTGTCCACCACGAGCCGGACGGCCACGGACTGCACCCGGCCGGCCGACAGCCGCGGCATGACCTTCTTCCACAGCACGGGCGAGACCTCATACCCGTAGAGCCGGTCAAGCACCCGCCGGGTCTGGTAGGCGTCGACGAGGCCGAGGTCCATCTCCCGCGGACTGGCGACCGCCTGGGCGATGGCCTCCGGGGTGATCTCGTGGAAGACCATCCGCATGGCCGGGACCTTGGGCTTCAGTTCCTCCAGCAGGTGCCACGCGATGGCCTCGCCCTCGCGGTCCTCATCAGTGGCGAGCAGCAGTTCGTCGGCGTCCTTAAGCAGCGACTTCAGCTTCGCGACCTGCTGCCGCTTGTCGGCGTTGACCACGTACAGCGGCTCGAAGTCGGCGTCCACGTTGACGCCGAGCCGGGCCCACGGCTCGCCGCGGTACTTAGCGGGTATTTCCGCGGCCTTGTCCGGCATATCGCGGATGTGACCGATGCTGGACTCGACCACGTAGCCCTTGCCGAGGTATCCGGCGATGGTGCGTGCTTTCGCCGGCGACTCGACGATCACGAGCCGTCGCAGGCCGTCGCCAGCGGAACCGCCAGCCTTGGCGCCTTTCGCGGTCGATCCAGTTCTTGCTGCCACGCTCTTCCACCCTCACATCCCGCGGACGCCCTGGAGGCTACCGCAGGCGATCAGCAGGCGACCCGCGGACTGGCCACTGCGCCGCCGCACGCCGCCACCGCGACGGTATCGCCACGGCAACTCTGACGGGACTGACTGCGGCCGGCTGGCCGCCGTTCGCGCCCGGGTCCCCCCATCTTCAACTCACTGCGACGCCCCGCCTGTTCCCTGCCGGGAAACTGCCCCTTTTTTCGCAACGCCGATTGCGCTGCCGCGCGGGCCGCGCACAATGAAGATGATGTCGGAGTACTCCTACCTTGTGCTCTATTTGCCGCGCGGAACGCCCAGGGATGTCGCGCGGCGAATCCTCACGGATCACGCCGAGTACGGCGACTGGGAACTTGCCCGGCTGCGGCTGAATGCCGACGGCAGCAGGAAGGCTACCCTGCGGCGCCAGATCATCCGGCCCGTACGCACACTCAGGTAACCGCACCCGGGTGACGCAGGTCTATGGGCGCTGCCTGACCTCGGGCCTGCGGCTAGCAGCGGTCGAGAAATTCGTCCAGTACGCGGACCCCGAAGCGCAGCGACTCGACCGGCACCCGCTCATCGACGCCGTGGAACATGCCAGCGAAGTCCAGGTCGGCAGGGAGCCTGAGCGGGCTGAAGCCGAAGCACCTGATGCCCAGGCGGCTGAAGGATTTCGCGTCAGTACCGCCGGACAGGCAGTACGGCACGATCCGGGCACCCGGGTCCTCGGCCAGCAGTGCCCCGGTCATCGCGGCGCAGAGGTCGCCGTCGAATGTCGTCTCCAGCGCGATGTCGTGCTGGATGAACTCGCGTTTGACGCCCGTGCCGAGCAGCTCGTCCACCTCGGCGAGGAACTCCTCCTCGTGGCCGGGAAGGAAGCGCCCGTCCACGTCCGCCGTGGCCGCCTGGGGGACGACATTGACCTTGTAGCCCGCCTTAAGCACCGTCGGGTTCGCGATGTTGGTCAGGGTCGCGCCCACCATCCGGGTGATCGGTCCTAGCTTGGCCAGCACCTCTTCGGCTGTGTCCGGGGTGAAGTCGATGCCGAGCGCATCGGCAGCCTCGGCCAGGAACGCCGTGACGGACGGGGTCAGCCGGACCGGCCACTCATGCCTGCCGATCCTGGCTACCGTCTCGGCAATCTCGGTGACCGCGTTGTCGGGCTGCAGCATCGACCCGTGGCCAGCCGTGCCGCGGGCGGTCAGCCGCATCCAGGCCAAGCCCTTCTCGGCGGTCTGGATCGGGTAGATACGGCGGCCGCCGATGGTGGCGCTGAAGCCGCCGACCTCGCCGATCGCCTCGGTGACGCCCTCGAACAGGTCCGGGTGGTTGTCCACCAGCCAGCGGGCGCCGTACGTGCCGCCCGCCTCCTCGTCCGCGAGGAACGCGAGCACCACGTCACGCGGCGGCCGGCGGCCCTCCCGGAGGCGCTGTCGTATCACCGCCAGGATCATGGCATCCATGTCCTTCATGTCGACGGCGCCACGGCCCCATACGCAGTCGCCCTGCACCTCGCCGGAGAACGGGTGCACCCGCCAGTCGGCCGCGTCCGCCGGCACCACGTCGAGATGACCGTGGATGAGCAGCGCGGGCCTGCCCGGGTCCGTACCGCTGATCCTCGCCACCACGCTGGCGCGGCCGGGATGGGATTCCAGTACAGCGGGCTCAAGGCCGGCGTCGGCAAGCAGGGCGGCGGCCCATTCAGCAGCCGTGCGCTCGCCCGGACCGGAATGATCACCGGGGTTGGTCGTATCGATCCTGATCAGGTCGCTGCACAGGGCCGCGACCTCATCCTGCCCTGTCGCCTCGCCGGAGGCCGGAATCTGGGTCACCTGGCCATCGTCGCATCCGCGTCAGGCTGGCCGCCCAGGTGGCCGGCGCCCGGGTAACGCCACCCGCCGGGCAGACCGGGCCAGGCGGCCGAAGCCCGGCTAGCTGACCGTCACCTGTTCGCCGTCGCCCGGCCCGGCCAGATTTGCTATCGTGATGCGGCCGGCCTAGCGTGCAGCGACTCTGCCGTGGGCTGGCTACGTCCGGGTGGCGGAATAGGCAGACGCGCTAGCTTGAGGTGCTAGTGCCCCAAAAGGGCATGGGGGTTCAAGTCCCCCCTCGGACACACAGTAATCGTACAAAATAGCAGGTCAGCGGCCTGGAGCAGATTCAGATAACTTCCCATACCACCCGGAATCGGATGCGGTGCTACTGTAATGCTACTGATCATGGTTTTCACCGCGCTCCCTTAACCACGCTGGCGAATATCGCCGCCGCGCTGGCCTGGTCACCTGGCAGGCAGTGGGCATACACGGTCATGGTGACCACGGCGCTGGCGTGCCCTAGCCGCGCGCTGACGGTCTTGACAGGGACGCCCTTGGACAGCAGGACGGTTGCGTGCGTGTGCCTAAGATCATGAAGCCTGATCACCGACAGGTCCGGCAGATCCTTCCGGCATCGCGCCAGGGTCTCCCGGAAGGTCCTGGAGAAGTGCTCCGGGTGCAGGTGCCGGCCTTCGGCGTCGCCGAGGATCAGCGCGTCGGCGGCGGCTAGCTGGAGGCTGACGAGGCCGCGCTCGCGGCGTTGCGTCTTCCCCATCGCCACGGTCACGGGGTCAAGATTGACCATGCGCGCCGCGCCGCCCTTAGTCGGACCCACCATTACGGCCGCCCCTTCGCCCTTGTTGCGGATTACGCCTGCACTGCGGCGGACCATGATGCTGGCAGTCTCCGGGTTGAAGTCCCGCCAGCGCAGCTCCAGCGCTTCGCCGCGGCGCATCCCGGTCATCGCGAGCATGTGCCAGGCAAAGTGGTAAGGGCTGTGCTCGCGGGACCAGTCCAGGAACGTGGCGAGCTGATCGGCTGTCCACGGGCGCATCTCCGGTGACTTCGCCTGCTTAGCGGTCGGCGGGTGCGCCTTCGCTGCCGGGTTGCGGGCTAGCCGACTGGACTCAACGGCCGCGGCGAGCGCAGATGACAGGATCGTGTGCACGTAACGGGTGGTCCGCGGGCCGAGCCCGTCGCCCTCACGGTGATCCTTGCGACCGGTGGTCTCCAGCTCCCGGTACATCGCATCGATCCGGGCCGTGGTCAGGGACGCCAGGGGCACCGTGCCGATATACGGCTTGACATGCAGCCGAACATTCTTCCGGTAGCTCGCCACAGTGCTCGCCCCGAGCCGGAGCCCGTCAAGCCACTCGTCCAGATATGCGCCGGTCGGCAGCCGGCTCGGGTCGATAAAGCTGCCCTTGTCACTCG
Organism: uncultured Actinomycetes bacterium; assembly: GCA_963707065.1. Taxonomy (GTDB): domain Bacteria; phylum Actinomycetota; class Actinomycetes; order Streptosporangiales; family Streptosporangiaceae; genus Palsa-506. The sequence goes on along the minus strand of CAVPPJ010000023.1, from coordinate 16,266 downwards.
CGCTCTGCGCCTCGCGCATGGCCGCCAGGGCGACCTTCTTCGTCGTGAAACCGCGCTTCGCGACCGGCTTACTGGTGCCATCGGCCATGTTGATCATGGCCTTCCAGTACCAGCGCGCCCCGCTTTGGTCTGGTAGCTGAACGCGCCGCCCTCACCCGGTGACCTTCGTCTCTTGGCTGCCGCCATCTCGCTCCCTTTCCATGGTTGTGATCTTCGTTGTCGTGCTACCGGGTGAACTTGCTGCCCCGGTCGCTCAATCCTTCATCCCGCCATCCATTGATCTCGGCGCGCTTGCGCGCGCGCATGATCCAGCGCCGCATGGTGGCGTCGCTGACGGCGTCCGGCCACCTTGCGCGCATCCAACGGACCGGCGCGCGCGGCGCGACTCGCTGTGCCTGGCTCCAAAGGTCGAAGACGGCCCGCCAGTGGTCATCACCCTTGCCCCCTGGCACCTCTCCTAGCCGTGGTGATCAGCGGAGAGTCGTCACCGGGCGACATGAACGCCCTGCTACTGGCCAGCAGCCAGGGCGGCGGTAGTTTCACCGTCCGCAGGTCCCGCGCGGTCACCGCGCTGCCGTCATTCCGTTCGATGAGAACCGCCTCGACGCCGAGGCCGTCCACGGTGCGGGCAACCCGTACTGAGACCGTCATGCTTTGGGGGGCACCAGGCGGGCTGACGATTGCCCACCCGGGAGGACCGTGTTGCCAGGCGATGTACCAGCTTGAGTCCGGGGCCACGCCGCGCCTGTTTGGGGTGGCGCCCGCCAAGCTGCGGCCGGGCTATGCCAAACTTCGCCATCGACGACCCGCCGCTCAAGCTGGTGGTCAACTCACCCGGCAACGGACCCGGCGGCACCATCAACCACCTCAGCGTCGAGGTCAGCTCGACCCAAGAAGTCACCCAGGCCGGGACGCGGCTCGATGCTCAGGGACTGGAAACCGAGCCCGAGCCAGGCGCCGTCTGCTGCTACGCGTGGCAAGACAAGGTGTGGACACACGACCCCGACGGGGTGGCCTGGGAGTACTACACGGTCCTGGAGCACATCGAGACATCATGACCTCGCCGCTCCCCCGCCCCACCGCCGACCGGCCCGAGCGCACCGGGCCGGTGGTGGGATCGGCGGACTGGCTTCGCCTCGCCCGGATCGCCCGGATCCTGTCCTGGCTCACGCTGGCCTGGATGGGCATCGAAGGCGGGCTGGCGATCGTCGCCGCGGTGATCGCCGGGTCGGTGGCACTGCTCGGCTTCGGCCTAGACAGCGGCATCGAGGCCATGGCGTCCATCATCGTGATCTGGCGGTTCACAGGCACCCGGCTCGCCAGTCCTACTTCCGAGCGCCGCGCCCAGCAGCTGGTCGCGATCAGCTTCTTCCTGCTCGCCCCCTATATCGCCGTCGAGGCGGTCCGGGCGCTGGCGGCCGGTGACCGGGCCGAGACCAGCATCATTGGGCTCGTGCTCACCGCGGGCACCGCCATCTTCGAGCCCGCCCTCGGGGTGGCCAAACGGCGGATCGGCGCCCGGCTCGGATCATCGGCCACCCCGGGGAGGGAACACAGAACCTGCTGTGCGCCTACCTGGCAATCGCGGTGTTCGCCGGGCTGGCCGCCAACACCCTGTGGGGCGCTTGGTGGCTCGACGGCATGGTCGCGCTGGGGATCGCTGGCTGGGCGGTGGTCGAAGGGCGCCGGGCGTGGGCCGGGAGATCGTGCGGCTGCAAATGCCAGCCGGGGACGCCATGCTGATTCTCAGGTTGAATCTAAGGACTCGAACGGGATGCCTGCGACAGCTACCGGCCACCGTGGGCTGTCGCGTTCACGGTCCCGTTCGGGTCTGGAAGATACGAAGGCTGCCTGGGGGCAGGCTGACCTGAATGGGGTTGCCGACTGTGAGCTGGAGGCGTTCGATGTCGCGATGGAGCATCAGCGCCGCGACCGATGGGTCGCAGCGTAGGGTGATGCGGGCCAGCGGCCGGGTGCGGACTATCCGTTCGATGTGCGTGGTCAGGCTGGCGCCTGCTGATGTCTCCGCTGTCGTATGGCTGAGCTGGACGTCTTCGGGCCGGTAGAACACATGCACGGGCCCGGACAGGCCCCCGGCGATATCGCCGAGGGCGAGCTGCCCGATGTGGGCTGTGACACCATCCGCGGTGCCGTGCCCGAGTTCGGACCAGCCAAGTAGGCGGGCGACGTCGGGGTCGGCCGGTTCGGCGGCGACGCGGGCGGCTGGCCCGGTCTGCCGTAGCTGCCCGGTGACAATGACGGCCAGGTCGTCGGCGATGCTCAGTGCTTCGTCACGATCGTGGGTGACGTGGGCGGCCGGGATTTCCAGCTGGGTCAGGAGCTGCTGCAGCAGGGCGCGCATGTCTTCGCGGGTGGGCTGGTCGAGCGCTGACAGTGGCTCGTCGAGCAGCAGGAGGCGGGGCTGGATGGCTAGGGCGCGGGCTAGGGCGACGCGTTGTCGTTCGCCGCCGCTGAGCGAGCGCGGTGACCGGTTGGCGAGGTGCTCGATGCCGAGCTGGTGCAGCAGGTCCCTGGTGCCGTCAGGGGACGCCATCCTGCTAGCTCGCGGGCCGAACCGGACGTTGTCCGTGACGGTCAGGTGGGGGAACAGCGCGGCGTCTTGGAAAACCAGGCCGATACGGCGCCGCTCGGGCGGGAGGCTGGTGATGTCGGTCCCGGCGAGGCTGATGTACCCGGCTTGCTGGGGGCGGAGCCCGGCGATGGTTTCCAGCAGAATCGTCTTCCCCGCGCCCGATGGCCCGAGTACCACGAGGACCCGGTCGGTGGGGATGTTCAGGCTGACCGGGCCGAGGGTGAAGGACCCGGCCTGGCCGGTTAGCTCGCTGACGCTGAGCCCACGCTCAGCGGTAGGCACGGTCAACGCGGGCGAGCAGCCGCCCGGAGGCCAGGGTGCGCAGGACCAGGAAGGTGGCCAGCGTGACGATCAGCAGCACGACGGCGGCCGACGCTGACTGAGTGAGACCGGACTGCAGGAACAGGTTGTAGATCTCGACCGGGGCGGTGGCCGGATAGTAGGCGATGATCACCACGGCGCCGAACTCGCTGATCGAGCGGGCGTAGACCAGGACCGCGCCGGTCAGCACCCCGCGCAGCCCCAGCGGCAGCGTGACCCTTCGGAACGCGTGCCACGGGGTGGCGCCTAGGCTGCGGGCTGCTTGTTCCAGCCGGGGATCGATCGCCTCGAACGCGATCCGGGCGCTGTTGACTGCGAACGGCGCGCTGACGAACAGCATCGCGGCCACGATGCCCCACTGGGAGCCGTAGAACGACACCCCCAGGTGGGTCGCCGGGCCGCCGACCCAGCCGGTCCTGCCCAGCAGGAACAACAGCGCTATGCCGGCGACCGTGTGCGGCACGACCAGCGGCAGGTCAACCACGGCCTGGATCACGCCCCGGCCCCGGAAGCTGCCGCGGGCCAGGATCCAGGCCAGCGGCACCCCCAGCACGGTCGCGATCGCGGCGGTGATCGCCGCGGCCTGCAGGCTCAGCAAGATAGCGTCCCTGACCGCCGCCGTGCTGGCTGCCGCGCGCAGGCTGGCCGCTGATGAGGTTGTCACCAGCCGGATGATCGGCAGCACGATGAACGCCAGCAGCAGGCCTCCCAGCAGCCAGGTGACCACCCCGAACCAGCCCGACGGCCAGCTGCGGGTTATCCGTCTCGCCGGTGTGGTTGTCTGTGTGGTTGTCACGTGGTCATTGTGACGCCGGGCGGCCTGGCTGCGGGTCTTACCCGCCGGTGGATGGCCACGGGGTGGTCAGCGGCTTGACTGATGCGGGAACCTTGTCCTGGGGGTTGGCCAGCGCGGGGGAGATGACCACGAAGCCCTGGCTGCGCATGATCGCCTGGCCCTGCGGGCCGATCACGAAGCTGATGAACTTCTGGCCAAGCGCCGCGTCGGGCGCGCTGGTGGGGATGGTCAGCCCGTAGATGATCGGCTTGGCGGTCAGCGTGCCCAGCGACCCGGCGTTGATGGAGACCTTGGCGTAGTCGGCGGCCATGGCCGGGTCGGACAGGTTGATCTGGTCGGGCAGCGCGATGTACTTCAGGTGCTCCTCTAGCGCGGTGGACTTGTAGATGGCCAGGTAGTCGATCTGCCCCGATTGCAGCGCGGCGATCAGCGAGGTCTCGGTCTCGGCGACGCTAGAGTCCGGTGAGTTCTTCAGTACCGAGGCGGACAAGTTCGGGTCGTTGTAATAGCCGTTGGCCAGCTGGAGCATCTGCAGGGTCTGGTATCCCGAGGGGTCGGCGGCCGGGTTGGATCGGCCGATGTGGACGCCCGGCTGGGCCAGCACCTTGTACCAGTTGGCGGTGGTGAGCCCGCTGGCGCCCTTGCTGTTGCTGGTGTAGGCGAAGGTGATCTGGTTGGAGACGAAGCCCAGGTACCAGGTCGCGTTGGCGGTGAACATTAGCTTGGGGATCAGCGAGTAGTCCGCCACGCCGAGCACGTCGGCGGGCTGGTGCAGCTGGGTGATGGCCTTGACCATGTCACCGCTCGCGCCGAACATCGAATGCACGCTCACGCCAGGATTGGCCTTCTTGAAGGCGGCGATCTCCGCGGTGAACGGGGCCGACAGCGTGCCCGCGCCGAACACGGTCAGCGTGCCATGCGCTCCCGACGCCGCCGGGCTCGGGCTACTGGACGTACTGGAGCTGCTACTGCAGGCAGCGGCCACGGTCAGGATCAGGCAGGCGGCGATAGCAAGCCCGCCCCCGTGAAGTTTGCGGCCCACAACTGCCTCCTTCTGTATGACTACAGAACGGGGCAGATCCTAACAGGGGCACGCTCCTGCGGGCGCCATATCGCGACGGGTAACGCATCACGCTGCCGTGGGTCTGGCTGCGCCGGTAGAGTCCAGGCCATGGCCAGGTACCTGCAGGTCAGCCACCAGATCACCAGCGATATCGCCTCCGGAGTCCTGGGCCCTGGGGACGAGCTGCTCAGCATCCGTGACGCCGCCGACCGGTATAAGACGACTGGCTCAACTATTGGCCGTGCCTACCGTCACCTGGCCGACGCGGGCGTGATCGAGGTCGCGGACCGGCGCCGTTCCCACGTCGCCGCCGGGGGCGATGCCGCGGCTCGGGGGTTGCTCGGTGGTCATCCGGTCCTGCGGCTCGCCGGTAGCGATGACCCGGGCCTGGATATCGTGCTGCGCCAGACTGGGGCCTGCGTCGCCACGGTCGGGGCGCGTGGCAGTTTCCACGGCCTGACCAGGATCTGGCGAGGCACCGCCGACGCCGCGGCGATCCACCTGCGGCACCGCTCCGGCGGCCACAACAGCACGTTCGCCCGGACCTTGCTGCGCGGGCGCCGCCCGGCGATCATCCACCTGTGGCGCCGCGAGCAGGGCCTGCTAACACCCGCAGGCAACCCCGATCACATCACCGATCCAGGTGACCTGGGTGCCCTGCGGATCGCCCAGCGCCAATTCGGCAGCGGCACTCGCGTGCTGCTGGACCGGCTGCTGACCGATGCGGGAATCGCGCCTGCCTCGGTGACCGGTGTGGAGGCGGCATCTCACCTGGAAGTGGCCATGTCGGTCGCCTCCGGCCAGGCCGACACCGGGCTCGGCGTGCGCGCCGCCGCCACCGCTCTCGGCCTCGGCTTCGTACCGGTTACCTGGGAAGACTTCGACATCGTGCTGAGCGGCGACGCCCTGCCAGCCGCCGAGCCGCTGATCGCTGCCCTGCGTACCTCGGCGGTCCAGTCATCGATCGACACGCTCGGCGGCTATGACCTGTCCCGGGCTGGCGCGGTGGAAATGCTGGCCTGATCGGTCCCGCGCCATGTCCAGGGAGAGCTGAGCTTGATGTGAGGCCGACCGGTATCAGCCCATACGCTACGTGCCTCGGGTCGGCTGCAGCGTCGCGATGCGCTCGCCGCACCGGGCCGGGTCATATCCGGGCAGGCTGGCCAGCTGATCGAGCAGCCACGCTGACGAAAGGACCTTCAGCAGCGCCAACCCCTCGCGGGTGCCCGTTTGTTCGGCGGGGATGACCAGGTCGAAATGCTCGGCGGTCAGCGGAACGAACGCCAGGCCATAGGCCAGGGCCGCGGGCTCGCTGGCGATCCCCGCATCGGCCAGTCCCGCCGCGATCGCGGCGGCCACCTGCAGGTGCCCGGTCACCTGGGTGTTGTAGCCGGGCAGCTGGCCGCCGTCGATTCCCGCATCGGCCAGCTCGCGGTCTAGCACGCTGCGTGCCTCTGCACCGGGTTCCCGGTTCACCAGCCGCAGGCCGCCGGGCCACATCACCGACGCCAGAGATGCCGTCGGCCAGGTCAGGCCGCAGCGCCAGCCCCTCGCGCCAGGAACAGAATCCGATCACCTCGCCGCCGCGGCGCAGTATCCCGGCGGCGGGTTCGATGTTGTACTCGCTGCCAAGTCCACGCAGGTGCGTCCCGGCGACGTGCACGAGCCCGTCAGCAGCCAGGCCGAGAGCTTCACGGCTCGGGCAGGGCCACCAGCTGAACGCCACCGGCGGATCCAGCAGCCCCAGCCGGGCCTCCAGCAACGGCAGCGCCGGGTCGCAGCCCGCGGCGACCAGGGTGCGCCGCGGGGGTCCTATCACCTGGACCTTCCTGGTATCCGCTCGATCACCGCCCGCGTCGACGGCCAGCCCGCCGGCCGGGAGAAACCCGGCCCGGCTCACCGTGACGTCCCGCAGAGGCAGCGCGACATACCCCTCACCCATCGGGGCAAGCGTGACCCTGGCCCCCTCGTCGCCCAGCGGCGCGACCGGCCTGGCCGCGACCGACAGCACCGGAGTGGCCGACCGGAACAGTTCCTCGATGGTCATGCCCAGCGCGTGGGCTAGCGCCAGCGCAGTCCGCAAGGACGGGTCAGACTGACCAGACTCGACCGCGGTGATGGCCTGCCGCGTCACCCCGGCCATATCGGCCATCTGCTGCTGGGAGTACCCGCGTGCCTGCCGGGCTAGCCGCAGCCGGGCACCGCTCCCGGCGCCGTGTCTATCACTCAAGCTGCACCTCCGCTGGCACGCTTCTTTGCTGTCCTCATCGTCGTCGGCGCCCGGGTTCGTAACGCAGTGCATTGCTGGATCCGGCTGGATCGAGGTCGTGGGCCGTTCCGCCCGAGACGCTACTGAGGTTGCCGACGCCATTATCCGGTCGCCGGCTGCCGGTCTGCGCAGCATCGGTCGGCCGGACCCGACCATACCGGGGACTGCTGAGGGCAAGACAGCGGGAAGCGGCCTGGGTCAGCGATTGGTAGTGGATCGCTGATGGAGTTTGCCCTGCACAACGGATACTGGCATTGGGCCGCGCAATAGCCATTGGCTGTTTGGCTGCCATGTAATTTGCCGGGCGCAATTAGGCCGGTCATCTGCTGCCGACCTGGCTGGTAATCGCTTAGTGTGCTTTCGTGCTGGGGACGGGCTGGACCGAGGTCGTCGCGTTGGTCGCGGCCTTTGTCATCGCGGTGCTGGCGACTCCGACGGGTATCTCCGGCGCGGTGTTGCTGCTGCCGTTTCAGGTCAGTGTCCTGGGCACGCCCAGCCCGTCGGTCACCCCTACCAACCTGCTGTACAACGTGGTCTCGACCCCGGGGGCGCTGTACCGGTACTGGCGGCAGGGGCAGACCGGCGGCCGCCTGGCCCTGGTGCTGATCGCCGGGACCCTGCCCGGCGTGGTCGCCGGATCGGTCATCCGGGTCAAGCTGCTGCCGGGACCGCGCGTGTTCGACCTAGTGGTGGCGGCCGTGCTGCTGCCGCTCGGTGTCTGGCTAGCCCTGACCAAGCCGTCGAGTCCGGCCGATGACCCCGGCCGCCCGGTGCGGCGGATCCCCGTGCCGGTCCTGATCGCCTTGTCCGCGGTAACGGGCTGTGTGGGCGGGATCTACGGGATCGGCGGCGGCTCGATCCTGGCCCCGATCCTGATCGGCTCGGGTCGGCAGGCCGCCGAGGTCGCCCCGGCCGCTCTGGCGTCCACGTTCGTGACCTCGGTCGGCGGCGTGATCACCTTCACCCTCTTGTCGGTCAGCCAGCACGCCCCGGTGGCCCCGGACTGGCCGACCGGGATAGCGCTGGGCGTCGGCGGCCTGGCCGGTGGTTACACCGGGGCCCGGCTCCAGTCCCGGCTGCCCGATCTCCTGATCCGCCGCCTGGTGGCCGTTCTGGTCATCGCGATCGGCCTCCGCTATCTGGTGCCCGGCCTGAACTGATCACGCTGCCTCGCGGTCGTGCGGGCCTGGGATCGGCCCGGCCCCGGCGCGTAGGGTGGCCGTTATGGCTGATAACGGCGAACGGCCGCTGTCGCTGATCTAGTGGGTGGTGCTATGCATCGCCAGCGAGAAACCGACCTACGGCTCCGTCATCGCCGGGCTGTTCTCGCGCGGGGGCAGCCTGGGCCGGGTCTGGCAGGTTTCCAAGGCCGGGGTCTACCGTGCCATCCCGCGGCTGGAACAGCTCGGCCTGGTGCGGACGCTCGGACAGCAACGCGCCGAGGACGTCCCGCCCCACTGGATGATCACCGCGACCCGGGCTGGCCGCAAGGCCGCCAAGGTGTGGCTGCGCACGCCCGTGACGCATGGCCGCGACGTCCGGTCGGAACTGATGATCAAGCTCGCGCTGCTGGACCGGACAGGGGATGACCCACAGGGCCTGCTTAGCAGGCAACTCGCCGCATTCGGCCCCCTCGCCACGGCGCTGGCCGACCGGGTAAACCACACCACCGGAACGGAGCACACACTGGCGCTCTGGCGGCACGAGATGATGTCAGGCACTCTCGAGTTCCTCGACCAGGCCGCCTGGCAGGCCGAACTGGCGGCTCGATCTGGCCCAGGCGGTCACCCGCGGTCACGCCAGCTCCCGCTGCCACTCCCGGGCGAAGGATCATGAGGCCCGGTGGCCGCCCCGCTGATTCCTACTGGCCCGGCATCTTTCTCGCAGGCGCCGAATCCTTGGGAGTGGTCTGCCGGGTCAATGGCCGGCGAAGCCGATCGCGTGCGACGCAATGCCGCGTAGTTAAGGGTCGGGCTCGGTTGTCGAGCATGTGCTGTCCGGCGGCGTGCTGAGCCGGTAGGTGCCGAAGCCGGTGCGGGTGAAGAAGCCAAGCCGGCTCCATTCGCCGAGCTGGGTGAGCATGTGGCGGGGCTTGACGTGGAGCAGGACCGCGAGTTCGTGTCCGGCCCAGTCGCGTGGCGGCTGGCTGGTGATGATGGCGGTGATCAGCTGCCGCCGGGTCGGCGGCTGCGGTCCGTTGCGGGTGGATGTTCTGCGGTGGGGCCGGCGCTTGCTGGCCCTGGCGGCGGGGTCATCGAGTGGCGGGGTGCGGATGGTGACGCTGAGCGTGGTGATCTCGGTGACGGCGTGGGGTCGCTGGTCGCCGTGGTTGAGGTAGCGGGAGGTGGCGCATTTGACCTTGCGGGCGCTGAAGCGGGGACGGCGGGCGGGCAGCAGGGTGGCCAGGACGGCGCGGCCGATGACGCCGGCCAGGTCGGCCGGGCCTTGCGGGCAGATCCCCTGGGCGGCGGTGAGCTGGTCACGGGCTGTTTCCAGTGCGGTGGTGAAGCTGGCCCGGCCGGGGTTGGTGCCGGGCCGGGTCTCCACGGCGGTGACCATGGCCATGCGCAGCAGCTGGTAGACGGTGAGCAGTGCCCATAGTTCCTGCTCGATGCCGGGCCGGTCGCCCGAGCGGAGCACCCGGCCATCGAGCAGGGTGTGCCGCAGCGCCAGGTAGGCGGACTCGATCTCCCACCGCTCGTGGTAGAGCCGGACCAGGGAATCGGCCGGGTAGGCGCGGTGGTCGGCCAGGGTGGTGATGAGCCGGTAGCTGTCGGCGATGCGGCTGCCGTCGGCGCCGGTCATGACTACCCTGGCCTCGACGATCCGCACGTCCAGGCCATCCAGGCAGGACAGGTAGGAGCCGTCGGGCAGGTGCTGCAGGACCAGCGGGGTCCGGGTGGACTTCGCCCGGCACAGCAGCGCCGCGCCGGTGGCGTGCACCTGGGCGAGGAAGGCGTTGCCGTCGAAGCCGCGGTCGGCCAGGACCAGCATCCCGGGGCCGAGCAGGTGCAGCAGCCGCCGGGCCAGGCCGGTCTCATCCCGGTCGGTTCTCGAGCCGAGCGTGGCGCCCAGCAGGCCGCGGGTGCCTGTCTCGGCCAGGGTCATCACCCGCAGCGCGGGGTATCCGGCCAGGCCCAGCCGGTGGCGGATCTTCCCGGCCCAGGCCCGGTTGCGGCTGGTGTCAGGGATCTTCAGGGAGTTCAGGCCGTCGAACGCGACGGTGCGCAGCCCGGCGAACCGCACCCCGGGCGTGTGCGGCCAGGCCAGCGGCCCGGCCACCACCTCGAACAGCGCCTTCAGCGGTGCCGGGCCCAGCCGGCGGCGCAGGTCCCGCAGGGCCTTCTCCGACGGGGACCTCACGTCCAGGCCGGCCAGCCCGGCGGTCAGCTTGCCCCACACCCGCAGGTAGCCAAGCTGCGGGAACATCGCCAGCGCGAGCACGAAATACACCCCGGCCCGCGACGGCAGCACCCGCAGCCTGCGTTGCACCGTCCTGGTCTGTTCCAGCACATCATCGACCAGCTCGAACGGCAGGTACTGGGTTAACTCACCCAGATGCCCGGGGCCGAAGACGCCCTCGGCGACAGTGACAGCGCGGGTGATCGTGGTCATGGCAGACTGAGTTCTCAACGGGACCTCTGATGATCGGCAAGATCTGTGGTGGATCGCACCGATCTATCAGAGGTCCCGTGCCCATCCGGCCCCGCCACGCCGAAGCGTGATCATCCTTGACCTGGCCACCGCAGCCCTAACTACGCGGCATTGGCGAGCGACGGCCCGTAGGGCCGCCATTGACGCGGTGGCCGCGAGCTGGACAATCGGGTGGCGAGGAAGATGGCTGCGCGCATCATCGGGCTGCGTGACATGTGAGCCGTCTTGATCTGGGTGTCTTGCGAGTGTGGCCCGGCGTGCGCCCGGCGGGCCTCGTCAAGGCTGAGCCGGGCGCTGACGCCGGGCCCGGCGCCGCGCAGCGGCGCCACTTGATCTAAGAACGGGCTAATTCGGCAACGCACCGTCCGGGCGGCCAGGCGGCCTGTTCGGGCGAACCGGCTGGCTGTCAGTGGGTCAACTGCGCGGGAGTGTGGCGAAGACAGCCATAAGCCGGGACGGTGGCCTGAACGCTGGCGACGCGGCCCACGGAGCGTAGCTAGTTTCGAGTTGGCCGCTCCCACTCGCTGTCGAATGGCTGTTGCTGGTAGACCTCGAAGGGATCAATGCCAAGCCGACCGACGAAGCTGTCTCGTTCTTCGATCACGAAGTAGCCGTCGTAGTAGTTGAAGGACGCTACCCAACGGTCGAGGAAGCCTTCTTGGCCAAGGACTCCAGCGAAGGACAAGTTGAGGTCCGCCACGAGAAAGGCGGCTTCTGCTTCCCAGCTGAGCCCTTCGAACGGGGGTAAGTCGAGGGTGACGTGAGCCAGCACCGCGTCGTGGATACCGCCGAGAAGTTGGATTTGGCGTCTTGGCCCGCATCCCGGCCCAACGTCGATGTTGAGAGCATCGGCGACGGCTCGCCCGAAGATGCAGGAGTGGGAGCCAGTGTCGACCAGGGCTCGGATGACGATTTCGCGCCGGTCATTCGACAGCGTCAGGTTTACTGTTGGCCGTTCGGCTGGGGGATGTCCTGGGCGCGGTTCTTCTTCGCGGTACGTGAAGAAGAACGTTGAAGCGGGAAGTCCCCCGCGTCACCCGAGCCCCACCGCGAGCGCTTCGGTAGGTTCTGGGGACCGCTGAAGAACAGCACCTTCCGCGGCCCGCCCCATCCGCCTCATCTCGCGAACCACGTGGCGTGAGTCGTGGCCATGAGCGATCACCCGTCCGTCCTTGACCGCGACCCACAGGCCTGCGTAGTCGTCTAGGACGCTTGGCCGTCGGACAGGCTGGATCCGTGGCCCTTTGCGAGCGACGCTCATACCACGACGGTACTTCGCGATCTTGTCCGGTGTGGTCTTCTGTCGAGGCTTCCGCCAGGGGACTCAAAGCGCCGGTATTACCGGCGCAACGAGAGCCTCGCCTGGGCGTTCGCAGTCGAAATTGCGACTCAGGCCGAGCACATCGGCCTGATCAGTGAGCACTTCTAGCCAGTTCGCGAAGGTCGTTGCACAGGCGTTCTACGGAAGTACTCCGAAGCGCTCCGCGAGGTCTCGGAGTTCGGGTCGTGGCCGCAGACCGGAGAGCTGGAGCAGGTCGCGGGTCACCTCGCGGGCGATCCGGTGCGTCCGTGTCTACTCGGGTGCGAGCCTCTCGGATCCTGGAGGTCGCGGAGGGCTTCGCCGATCTGGCGGCGCATGGCGTGGGCTGCGTCCAGGTCGATGAGGTAGCGGAATTGCCGCTCCGGTGACAGGCTCCTGATGTCGACATCTCGTGCGAGGTCGAGAGCATGGCCGGCATCGCCGAGTTCGACAGCGACTGCGACGGCATGGATAGCGACGTTGGCCGGGCCGAACTCGGTCCCGTCGTCGTAGCGGTCCTCCCCTGTCTTTTCATGTGCCGGGCGGTGGCCAGATGGCCGCTGGGCGGGCGGACCCCTTGTCACAGAGGTGTCACGGACGCTGCCGGACTGCTCTGGACGCAAGCATCAGTGCTGGACGCTTGCGCTGCCCTAGCCTGCGAGGATGCGAACCGGATGGACTGCGCCGGATGCGTTAGATGGCCTGAACTTGCCTACGGATCAGAAGGTTGGGGGTTCGAGTCCCTCCGAGCGCGCACTACGCCACTGGGTTTGAGTGCCAGCAATTAGGCCCTCGTCTGGCGTGGCTGATTCCCGCTGCGTGTCTCAGGACGTCGATCTGGTCGGCCATTTAGCGACTGAGAGGAGGGGATGCCAGAAGCTCAGGGGCCAGAAGAGGATCGAGATGAAGTACTGAACCCAGCTATGGAGCATGGCCAGACTGAATGCGAACGTCGGTAAATGGGGGGACGCTGTGTTATAGAAGACGCCGATTAGAACGTAGGTCATGAGGAAAAGCCCAATTCTGTTGAAAAGGAGCCGTATATAAGCGGCGATTCCCCTGTACGTGCTGCCCCCGGTGGTGAACGAAGTCACCGCAGTTCACCTCCCTGCGGACGCTGGAACTACTGCGTGATCTAGCTGTTGACAAGGACTCAGCCGCCTCACGGCGACCCTTCGGTCCCCATCCTCCACATCCGAGACCTCACCTGGCCTTTCAGCAGGATAGCCGGTATGTCGCCATACGACGTGTTGACATGCCAGACGGCTTGTCACTTATGCGGCTTGATCGGGATGCCGCAATCTGGGCACCAAGAGACCCGAGACCGGCTGCGCACCATCGCCGCCGCAGTCAGCGACCTGGTCGCCAAAGAACTCGCCCAACGCGAGGCGCAGCTAGACAGTGACAGTCCGCGGGATCGGGCACGGGCACGCAAACCTCTGAACACGATCATGGTTAGAACGTCTTACCTGGTGGAGCGAACTAAATCTGAACCCGTAACCCTTGCTTGCAAACTACTGGCGCTGCATCATAATGGCATCTCACTTGGGCCGCTGGCGGTGACCGCCTGCTTGCAAAATCCATTCGGGGTGTCCAGCACAGTCTCTGGCCTGGGATATCTCGCCTCTACGGTCCATCGAGATCCGGCGAAGTCCAAGCGCGTTGGTGTCAACCTTGGGTGTCAGCCGCCCCGCTATCCAGGAGTCGACAGCAGCTTCGAGGCCCCTTCGTCCCGAAGCAGTCATCCACCTGCATGTCCAGCATGACGGCTCGCCTGACCTGGATCGCATCGTCCGCCTTCGTCCACCGGTGTCTGTGGCTCGCGACGGCGATAGTTACTCACTTGATTACCCGGCTCCCGCAGCGGCCCGGACGGGCGAGCTGGCCAACCATCTGCTCCGTAGACCGTGCCGCGAGTGCTCACGATCTGCGTATATGCCTTCTGACGTGGCGGGATGGCATTCACTAGTACGCGTTGTTAGCCTGTGTTTCGCAGTGCTGTAAGGCCAGATTCAGGCCAGTGCAGACCAAGATCCGGGCGAGCTGAGGGGGAGCCAGCCATGGCGAAGTACGTGACCTTCTTCACCTACACCAGCGACGCATGGGCACGGATGATCCAAAGCCCTGGCGACCGGGGCGCCACGATACGGCAGGTGGCCGACTCGCTGGGCGGGTCCGCTGAGTGCGTTTACTGGATGTTCGGCACTCACGACGGGATGGTCATTACAGATGTCCCCGACTCGATCAGCGCCGCCGCCATGAGCGTCACTGCCGGAAGCTCGGGTGCCTTTAAGACCGTGGAGACGCATGAGCTGCTGACTCAAGAACAGCTCAGCCAGGTCCTGTCGCGATCTAAAGATGCGACGCAGGCTTACCAGCCACCGGGCCAGCAAAGCTAGCGCGGTTGGCGCGCTTCGAGAATTCGGGACCTTCCGCTTTTCAGGCGCTGACCTGCCGGCCGTTTGCTTAGCAGTGCGCAGCAGTTGCCGGCATTTGGCATCACCGTGTGGCCAAAATAAGGCCAGCACCGCCGAGCCCGCGGGCCTCATCCCAGGAGGGGGAGCCGCGGATCGGGGTGCGGTGCGCGGCCGGACGCCGCCCGAACCCAGGCCATATCGTCGGTGAGGTCGGCTGGCCGGCCCGGAACAGTAATCCGCGCTAGCAGTTCGTCGAAAATGGCCGCGGTCACCGACACCCCCTCAGGCGTGGCGATGGGCTCCTGGCCTAGCGCGTCGGTGAGATCCAGGCCGTGCACGACCGCCTCGACCATCCGGCTGGGCACGAACTCACCCAGCCGCATGAGCATGCCGTCGCCGTCATCGAACTCGAACTGCCCTACCACATCCGGGGAAGTCGCCCGGGCCTCCTCGATGGTGCGGGTGAAGCTCTCGGCCAGCACGTCGGCCATCTGCTCAGGCGACTTACCCTCCACCATGGTGTAGGCGTAGTCGTAGAACACCGGGGCGACCTGCGCGCGGGGAAAGATGAAGAAGCTGACCCGGTCCCGGCCCACCTGGCCGTCCTGCTGGCTGGCAATGAGCATCCGGGTCACGCCGCCGATCGCGATGTCAACATGGCCCGCGAGCTCGAAGATGGTCCACCGCGGCAGCATGTCGCTGGGTGGCTGCAGCAGGGTGGGCCGGTGCCAGTCGGTCTTGGTGAGCCCGCGGAAAGCCTGCTCCAGTTGCGCGAGCTCGGCTTCGAGCCTCTGCACATCAGCGAGGTAGTCACTCATCTGCGGCCTCCGGGAGTCATGTCCGCGATCTTTGTGCTGGGATTGCACGGTGATGATCTAAGGGTTGACCTTATGCGCTGACTGGCTGGCCGTGGACACTCGTGCCGAGGTCATTCTGCGCCCCAGTGCTGGCTGGAACCCGGAACACGTCAACATCACCACGGCGCTGGACCTGTACGGGCCATCTCTAGGGTCTCGTCTTCTTCCCCGTCCTCTCGATAGGTGCCGGATCTTGTCGAGGAAGATCACAGTCAGGGGTGGCGCGTAGCGCCGTGGAGACGCGAGCGCAGCGAGCGCCCTTGACGGTGATCTTTGCGCGGCGAGAGGTGCCCGGCGCGAGGAGGACGGCCCGGGCACGATCTCCCGGTTATCCCACTGTGCCAGGGCCACGCCCAGGGTGGTGAGCTGGTTCACGGGGTCCGGGTCATGGGTGCGGACCACCGCCGGTCATGATGCCCCGCGGTGCAAGTCCGTGCTACTAGTGACGCTACTGGTGCCAGTGTATGCGGACGCATCCCGGTGTATCCCGCGAGTGCTCATCCGGCCGGAAGGCCAGGTCAGGATGGTCGCGGGTGCATGCGGGCGTATACCGATGCCGCCCTGCCGATGGGGGTTCAAGTCCCCCCTCGGACACTGACCATTTGCCTATAGTTGCGGCCTTTGGGCATGCTGCGGCGCTCACGAGGTGCCTTTCTGGGTGGTAGGTGAGCCGCAGCCCGAGCTTGCGGTAGGCGCCCGCCATCTCGCCGGGGTCGCCGTCGCGGAGGTCTGAGGCTATGTCGGCGCACTCTTCGATCAGGTTCTGGATCTGCTGACCGGTCAGGGTGGTCTTGCTGGTGGCCTGGCGCAGCTCGGACTCGGCCTTGAGCCGTTGGGCCTTGGTGGGCGGTCCACTTGCCGATCTCCTCGGGGTCGCCGGCGGCGTCGATGGCTGCGCGGTAGTGGGCCATCCTGAGGCTGGCGTCGAGGATCTGAGCCTCGGCCGCCTGGGCAGCCGCGTTGTCGGTATCGCCTTGCTGGCCGATCTCCAGGACG
>CAVPPJ010000022.1:0-103825 GCA_963707065.1 uncultured Actinomycetes bacterium | reverse complement strand
TGGTGGCAGGTGTTGGGTTCGAACCAACGTAGGCTTAGCCGACGGTTTTACAGACCGCTCCCTTTGGCCACTCGGGCAACCTGCCTCGTGCCGCCTCGCGAGACGGCACAGTGAAGGATAGCGGAACCCTCGTTCGGCAGCAGCACGCGGAAGCCTGCCGCCGATGGGCGCGCCAGCCTCGATGCGATCGGGCTGTCAGGCGCACCCGCCGTGCAGGCCGGGTTGCCGCCGTCTAACCTGGGACCCGTGGCATCGGAATCATCTTTCGACATCGTCTCGAAAATCAACCGTCAGGAAGTCGACAACGCGCTGAACCAGGCCGCGAAGGAGATCGGGACCCGATTCGATTTCCGCGGCGTGGGGGCCTCCATCAGCTGGTCCGGTGATCATGCTGTGGAGATCAAGGCCAACAGCGAGGAACGCGCCAGCGCGGTGCTTGACGTCTTCAGGGACAAGCTGGTCAGGCGCTCCGTCTCGCTCAAGGTCCTCGACCCGGCCGAGCCTGTGGTCTCGGGCAAGGAGTACCGACTGGCTATCGCGCTCAAAGAGGGCATCTCGCAGGACGACGCGCGCAAGATCTCTAAGCTCATCAGGGACGAGGGGCCGAAGGGCATCCGCGCTCAGGTGCAAGGAGACGAACTGCGCGTCTCGGCCAAGAAGAAAGACGACCTCCAGCAAGTGATCAGCCTGCTGAAGGGCAAGGAATTCGACTTTGCCCTGCAGTTCGTCAACTACCGCTAGACGCAAGGTCCTACCTGCACAAAGATCCGATAGCGGGGCTTTGGCTGTTCTCGCTGCCTGTCAGCATTTCTCACCCTCGGTGCCCTGAGCTGGGCATGCCGAGGGCACTTCTATTCGCCCGGTTACAAGGCGGGCCGGGAAAGCTCGCGGCCGTGATCGCCAGCCAGCACGGCCGCACCGCATCCGCCGCGTTCGAGTACACGGTGCCGGTGTTCGGGTGAACCGGCACGGCTGCCCGCAGAGCGCCCCGCTGGCTGCGGCCGCGCCGCGCTGGGACCGGCATTCAGGCATCCCGCAGACCGAGGCCGCCTGGCCCGCTGGCCATGGCTGGAGCCGGCGCACGCCTGGTCAAGGATGCGTTCAGGTGCAATCCTGAGGCTTCTTTCGGATACGTCATGGGGAGGCGCAGTATGAGGGGATTCCGAATGCTCCTTGCCGGGGGCTCAGCTGTACTGCTGAGCGCCGGGCTCGCACTCGGGGGCACCGCAGCAGCAACCGCAGGCACGCACCATCAGAGCGTCACGCCGCCGCCGCCGAAGGGATTCACCATCGTCCCCGGCCAGCGGGCCGGGGGCAGCGGCCTGACTCAGGTCAAGTACACCAACTGGAGCGGGTACGCCGACGCCGGGTCGGGGGAGAAGTACTCCAAGGTCAGCAGTTCCTGGACCCAGCCCAAGATCACCTGCAACCCGTCCATCAGCGGCTACCAGTGGACGGTGTTCTGGATCGGCATCGACGGCTTCTCCAACGGCACCGTCGAGCAGGATGGCTCGGAGGCGTACTGCATCGGCGGCAAGGGTCCCTTCTACGGCACCTGGTGGGAGCACTACCCGGTCAACGACATCCAGACCGTTGGCACCACGGTGAAGGCCGGCGACAAGATCACCGCGTCGGTGGTCCGTTCCGGTACCAAGTACACCGTCAAGATCACCGATGTCACCACCCCGGCCAACAGCTTCACGCATAGCTTCACCTGCTCGTCGACCGCTTGCGCAGACACCAGCGCGGAGTGGATCGCCGAGGCACCCGGTGGCGACAGCACCGCCAGCGGCCTGTACCCGCTGGCCCAGTTCGCGCCGTGGACCAACAGCAACTCGGCCGTGGCGACCCCGTCCAAGTCGGGCAACATCAAGACCTTCCCCGACGACGAGATCACCATGGTCAGCGCCAGCAACGGCACCACGGTCAAGGCCAAGCCCGGCCCGCTCAACTCTTCCGGCACCACCTTCGGCGTGACGTGGAAGAACGCCGGCCCGTAACCCGGAAACATGAGGTAACCCGGTGCCAGGGTCCCGCCTTCCCGCTCCTCGGGAGGCGGGGCCCCCGGCCGGAGGTATCCAGCGGCCAGCCATGGGGACCAGCGCCCAGGTCCTCCAGCATCTCCGGAGCTGGGCCCACGGCCCGGGGCGGCATCCCCGGCCGCGGGGCGCATCGGCCCTGGCGGCGCCAGCAGCGGCGGCACCGGCAGGCGCCGGGACCCCGCACGCAAGCCCCCAGAACGTCCGCACGCGACACGCACGGCCGCGTGAACCCGCACGTCCTGAGCTGCGTCATATTACAGAGAGAACTCATCTCAGCAGGGTTCTGTCATAGAATCGCATTATGCTACGCACCCGGGCTTTGCGGCTGGCAGATTGGCGGGTAGCGAGAGCAGCACGGCAGCTCAGGAAGGCATGCATCCGACCATCGACGACAGCTCGTAGGTAAGGTGCAGCTAACCCTAACTTCACGCGCCGGCTGCGGCCGGCGCTGAAAGGACGCACGTCGTCACCGGTATCACGTAGTCCGGCTGCGGCGCGTGGAGGAGGTCCTCCCACTGTGACCAAGCAGGTCCAGCAACGTGATCGTGTCATCATCCGATTCGCCGGTGACTCCGGGGACGGCATGCAGCTTGCCGGCGACCGGTTCACTCAGGAGACGGCGTCGTTCGGCAATGATCTCTCCACCTTGCCGAACTTCCCGGCTGAGATCCGGGCGCCCGCCGGGACCCTGCCCGGGGTGTCGAGCTTCCAGCTCCACTTCGCTGACCACGACATCCTCACGCCGGGCGATGCTCCGGACGTGCTCGTGGCCATGAACCCGGCGGCGCTCAAGGCCAACTTCGACGACGTGCCCCGGGGCGCGGACATCATCGCGAACACCGACGAGTTCACCAAGCGGAACCTGGCCAAGGTCGGCTACGCGGCAAACCCGCTCGAGGACGGCTCGCTGTCCGCCTACCAGCTGCACGCGCTGCCGATCACCTCGATGACCGTCAAGGCGCTGGCAGGCTGCGAAGTGTCCAGGAAAGATGCCGAGCGGGCGAAGAACATGTTCGCGCTCGGCTTGCTTTCCTGGCTTTACAGCAGGCCGGCCGAAGGCACGATGAAATTCCTCAAGTCCAAGTTCGCCGCCAAGCCGGAGATCCTGAAGGCGAACATCGCCGCCTTCCAGGCTGGCTGGAATTTCGGCGAGACGACAGAGGCGTTTTCTGTCCAGTACGAGGTAAAGCCGGCCACGCTGGCCCCGGGCCTCTACCGGAACATCACCGGCAACAGCGCGCTGTCCCTCGGGCTGGTCGCGGCATCACGGCGTTCCGGCCTGCCGCTGTTCCTCGGTTCCTACCCGATCACCCCGGCTTCGGACATCCTGCATGAGCTGTCCAAGCTCAAGCGATTCGGCGTCCGCACGTTCCAGGCTGAGGACGAGATCAGCGGCGTCGGCGCGGCGCTCGGCGCGTCCTTCGGCGGCAGTCTCGGCGTCACGACCACCTCGGGTCCCGGCATGTGCCTGAAGGCCGAGACCATCGGCCTGGCCGTCTCCGTGGAACTGCCGCTGATCATCTGCGACATTCAGCGCGCGGGGCCGTCCACCGGCATGCCGACCAAGACCGAGCAGGCCGATCTGCTGATGGCGCTCTACGGCCGGAACGGGGAGTCACCGGTGCCGGTGCTGGCGCTGGCCACCCCGGCCGATTGCTTCGAGACCGCCATCGAGGCGGTGCGGATCGCGGTCAAGTACCGCACGCCGGTGATCATCCTGTCCGACGGCTACCTGGCGAACGGCTCGGAGCCGTGGCTGATTCCCAGCGTGGACAGCCTGGCCAGGCTGCGTGATGAGTTCTCCTTCGCCGTTCCGCACGAGGTGCCGGGCGAAAGGCCGAACGAGGCACCGGGTCAAGAACGCGGCGACAACCAGGCCGCCCCGGAGTTCCTGCCCTTCCAGCGGGATCCGCAGACCCTCGCCCGGCCATGGGCCATCCCCGGCACGCCGGGCCTCGAGCACCGTATCGGCGGCATCGAGAAGGCCGACGGTGCCGGCACGATCTCCTATGACCCGGACAACCACGACAAGATGGTCAGGCTGCGCCAGGCCAAGATCGACGGGATCGCGGCCGACATCCCGCCGCTTGAGGTGGACGACCCGGACGGCGACGCCCGGGTCCTGGTGCTCGGCTGGGGCTCGACCTACGGCTCCATCGGGGCCGCCGCCCGCCGCGTCCGGCTCGCCGGGGGGTCCGTCGCCCAGGCCCACCTGCGGCACCTGTCCCCCTTCCCGGCCAATCTCGGCGACGTGCTGCTCGGCTACGACAAGGTGCTCGTGCCCGAGATCAACCTCGGCCAGCTCGCCCTGCTCCTGCGCGGCCGGTACCTGACGGACGTCATCTCCTACAACCGCGTCAGAGGGCTCCCGTTCCGGGCCGCGGAACTTGCCGGAGTCATCCAGGATGTGATCGCCAATGTCTGACCTCGGCCATGCGAACGACGGCGCCGACAGCGCACACGACCCGCGCCGGTTCGCGTCACTGACCCTGGTGCCCAAGGCCGACGCCAAGCTCTCCACCAGGGATTTCAAGTCCGACCAGGAAGTCCGCTGGTGCCCGGGCTGCGGCGACTACGCAATCCTGGCCGCGTTCCAGTCATTCCTGCCGGAGCTGGAGATTCCGCGGGAGAACCTGGTGATGGTCTCCGGCATCGGCTGCTCTTCCCGGCTGCCCTACTACGTGAACAGCTACGGGATGCACTCGATTCACGGCCGGGCGCCGGCCATCGCCACCGGGCTTGCCGCCTCCCGCCCGGACCTGTCGGTCTGGGTGATCACCGGGGACGGCGACGCGCTGTCCATCGGCGGCAACCACCTGATCCACGCGCTGCGCCGCAACGTCAACATCAAGATCCTGCTGTTCAATAACCGGATCTACGGACTGACCAAGGGTCAGTACTCACCCACCTCGGAGCAGGGGAAGGTCACCAAGTCGACCCCGTTCGGCTCGCTGGACACTCCCTTCAACCCGGTGTCCCTGGCCCTCGGCGCCGAGGCGAGCTTCGTGGCCAGGACAGTCGACTCAGACCGCAAGCACCTCACCGGGGTGCTGCGGGCGGCCGCCGATCACCGCGGCACCGCGTTCGTCGAGATCTACCAGAACTGCCCGATCTACAACGACGACGCGTTCGCGCCGGTCACGGATGCCGGATCCAGGGACGACCGGCTGATCAGGCTCGAGCATGGCGAGCCAGTACGGTTCGGCGCCGACCGCGGCCAGGGGCTCAGGTTCAGCCGCTATGGCTCGCTCGAAGCCGTGGATGCGGCCGGAACGGACGACGAGTCGCTGCTGGTGCACGATGCGCATGCGCCCGACCCGTCCTATGCCTTCGCGTTGTCGCGGCTGGACACCGTGGATTTCGCGCATTCCCCGATCGGCGTCTTCCGGCAGGTCCCCCGGCCCAGCTACGACGAGCTGATGGCCGGCCAGATCGAGACTGCGCGCGAGCGCGACGGTGACGGCGACCTCACTGCCCTGCTGGCGGGCGGCGACACCTGGCAAGTCGGCTGACCAGCCCGGCGGCCTGCCGGCCCTGGCCGGGCGCGATTAGCGCCGCGGGCGTGGTGCGATTCAGGCGCGGGGATGGCCGCGACGGTGCGTTGTCCTGAATTTGCCCGTTATCGCCGCTCTGGATAATTACTAAATGGACACATCTGTTGCCGGCTAGTGCCGATGCGGGGGACGATTCGTCCTAGGCAACGCTCCTACGAGAGTGGCCATTCAGGCAAGCCGCCGAACGCACAGGGGGACAGGAATGACGGGACGCACGGGCAAGACCAGGAACATCGTGCTCGTGTGGCTGGTCTGGCCACTGATCACCTTCGGCATCTACCACCTGGTCTGGTGGTACAAAGTCAATCGTGAGGCCCGGGATTTCGACGAGCGGATACAGGTCAACCCGGTGCTTTCGGTGCTGGCCGTGACGATCGGCGTGTTTATCATCATCCCGCCATTCGTCTCGATTTACCGGACCGGTGAGCGGATCGCCCAGATGCAGGAGGCCGCCGGGATGCAGCGGAGCTGCAACGGCGTGATCGGCATTGTCGGCGCGTTCGTGCTCGGCCTGCAGTCGCTGTACTACCAGGCGGAGCTGAACAGGATCTGGGCGCACCTCGGCAGCCAGCCGGAGGGCACGACCGTCCCGCTGGCCGGGACGCCGGTACCGATGGCCGGCCAGTGACGGCGGCGGCACCGCCTGCGGGGCTGCCGCCAGCCTGACCCGGGTTGCCCGGCGTGACCGTCTGCCAGGATGGGCGAGTGACCGACGGAAGCGCTGCCGGCTCGCCCGCCCGGGCCCGGCCGGAGCGCAAGCGCGCGGCGGACCAGGCGCGGCGCGCGTTCCCTGACTGGCGGTTCGCCCCGAATATCGGCAATAGCCCGGCGATATACGAGATCGAGAACAGGGCTTTCGACCGGGGCGGCCACGTACTGGATGCCATGCGCCAGCTGGCGCCCTGGTCGGACCGGACCATCGTCGACCTTGGCTGCGGAACGGGGTTCTGGCTGCCCCGGTATGCCGGCGACGCCAGGCGGGTCATCGGCATTGAGCCGGATCCTGCGCTACGGGAGAAGGCCGCGGCAAGAACCGCGGAGCTGCCCGGCGTCGAGGTCATGGCCGCATCGGCCGAGCACCTGGGCCTGCCCAGCTGCTCGGCCGACGTGGTGCATGCGCGATTCGCCTACTTCTTCCCGCCCGGCGGTGACGCCGGCCTCACCGAGGTCCTGCGGGTGCTGCGCCCGGGCGGCAGCCTCGTCGCGGTCGACAACGACTACCGGTGGGGTGAGTTCGCCACGCTGCTGGCCGCGGCCTCACCGGCCGGGCCGCGGGAAAGGGCGGAAGTGACCGACGGCTGGTGGCGCGATCGCGGTGCGATCCGCCGGGAGGTGCACTCGGCGTGGAGCTTCGACCGCCGGGCTGACCTCGAGGCGGTGCTGCGCATCGAGTTTCCGGCCAGCGTCGCTGACGCCTGGCTTGCCCGGCACCCGGTCGCCACCGGCCTCACCTACGGGTACGTCCTGTTCGCCGTTGTTGCCTGACAGGCTCCGCCGCCGTCAGCCTTCGGAGACCGTCGCCGCCGGGCCCGTATCTGCCAGCATGCTTTCCGCCACGGCGACCACATCATGGTGGCCGGAAATGTCCTCCAGGCTGCGCCCGGACGGCTCGGGCAGGACGAGTGTCAGCAGCGCGCCTGCCGCCGAAACCCCGGCGGTGAGCAGCAGCGTGCCCCGCAGGCCCAGGTCATCCTGGAGCACGGGGAAGAGGAACACCCCGATGAAGGCCCCGAACTTGCCGATGCCGGCCGAGATGCCGTGCCCGGTGGCGCGCACCGATACCGGGTACAGCTCGCCGGGCATCACGAAGGTCGTCACGTTCGGCCCGAACTCGGTGAAGAAGTAGCTGATTCCGTATACCGCCAGGAACGGCAGCACGGCCGTCGTCATGCCGGGGACCAGCCCGATGACGGCGAAGCACAACCCCATCATCACGAAGCCGATCAGCTGCAGGCGCCGGTGCCCGATCCGGTCCATCCGGGCGATGGCGAGGATGTAGCCGGGTACCGCGGCGACCACGAAGATGGCCAGCTGGATGGCGATCTTCGTCATGGTGGAGGAACTCGGCGAGATCAGCCCGATGATCTGCGGGGTGGAGATCGTGTTCCCGTAATAGGCGTAGTCGAGCAGGAACCAGCACCCGGCGGTGCCCGCCAGCAGCACCAGGAAGCTGCGGTCGGTGAGGAAGGCGCGCAGGCCAATCCGCCGCCGGGCGGCGCCGGCCGTGCTGCCCTGCACTGCTCCCTCGCTGAAGGCGGACATCTCGCTCTCGGCCTCGTCCGTGCGCCCCTGCATCTGCAGCTGGTAGCGCGGCGATTCGGGCATCCGGCGCCGCAGGTAGACCACCATGGCCGCCGGGACCGCGCCAAGACCGAGCAGCACCCGCCAGGCGATGTCATCGCTGGTGCCCGCTCCGAGCAGGGCAAGCGCGATCAGCGGCCCGACGATCAGGCCGAGCGCCTGGGTGGAGAACACGAGCCCGACAAGCCTGCCCCGGTCCTTACGGTTGGCGTACTCGGTCATGATCACGGCGCTGACCGGGTAGTCGCCGCCGACGCCGAGCCCGAGCAGGAAGCGGAAGCCGATCAGGACCCAGTAGGACGGCGCGAAGGCGGAGCCCAGCGCTGCCACCACCATGATCGCCGCCACCAGCCAGTACACGTGCTTCCGGCCGACCAGGTCGGCGATTCTCCCGAAGACGAACGCGCCCAGGCAGGCGGCGCCCAGCATGGTGGCGTTGAGCAGCGCCAGCTTGTCTGCGCTGAGCTGCCACTGCAGGCTGATCAGGGTGGAGGCGATCCCGATGACGAACAGGTCATACGCATCGGTGAAAAAGCCCATACCGGAAACGAGCACGGCGCGGAAATGAAACCTGCTGAGCGATGCCTCGTCGAGCGCGGTAATCAGATCGTTGGACCGCGTATCGGTCACTCGCGTCCCCTTCGAGCTCACTCAGCCAGTTCCCGCCAGGTAGTTCGTTGCATGACGAAAGTAACTCTGCTGGTCGACGTGTTGCCGACGCCCACATGAACAGAAAGTGAATGATGCCGCGGGCATCAGCGCCCTGGCCTGCCGCGCTCGCCGTGATCGCGCTAGGATGCGTGCTTCGCGACACAGAGAGGCAGATAGGAATGCGTCGGTATCTTCTCGTGGCGCTCTGGCCGGCGGGCATAGCGGCGATCGCGGCGGCCACGGTCATCGCGGCGCGGCGGGCGCCAGCCTCGCCTGCGCTGGCCGCTGCCGATGATCGAGCGGGCGAAGCTGACGGCGCGGAACCCGCGGCCAGCACGGACCACACGGGGCGGGACAGCGTCAGGCTTGCCGGGGTCACCGAGGCCGGCCGCCCCGGTTCCGCCGAGCCGGCCAGCGCCTCCGGCCGCATCCCGGCGGCCGTCCGCTCGCTTTCCGACCCGGCCGCGCGGCCTGACTGGGTGCCGGACCTCGTCCGGCTCGGTGTTATCAGCTGCGCCGGGGGGGTCTTGTCCTACGGCGTGATGGCGCTGCTTGGCCCGACGGTGGTGAACCGCGGCCCGGCCATCGACGAGCCGATCGTCCGCTGGACCAAGAGCCATCAGGTGCAGTCGTGGGCCGCGGTCATGCGGCGGCTCGACAAGATCGGCAACACCTGGACTACCTGGGGCGCGGCCGGCACGGCGGCGGTCTGCCTCGGGGTGGCCTGGCGTAAGCACAAGTGGCTGCCGCCGGCCGCGCTCGGGGCCGCGATCCTGGTGGATCACTACACCACGCTCGCGCTCCGGCACAAGTTCGGCCGGCCCGGCCCGCCGGGCAGCCCGGGCGGCACCTACCCGTCGGGCGGCTGTGACCGGGTGGTCCTGTTCTACGGCCTGATCGCGCACATGCTCTGGCAGGAGTTCAGCGGCAGCTACCGCGGGAAGGTCTGGGCCATCGGCACGGTGGCTGCTCTCTCCTTCAACGAGGCCTACGGCCGGGAGTACCTCAGCAAGCACTGGTTCACCGACATCCTCAGCGGGCTGTTCTACGGCGCAGTCCTGCTCGGGCCGTTCATGGCCGCGGTACGGCTGATCGCCGGCCCGGCCGGCCTGAATGCCCGCCAGGTCGGCCCCGCGCTCACCGCCGAGATGGCAGCGTGACGAGGCATCGCGCCGGGCAGCGGTTTCCGAGTCGCGGCGCTGGGCGCTCACAGGAGGGACTGGTCAGATGCCTTCACGCATAGCAACCAAGGTGATCAGCGCGGCCGCGATCGCCCTGGTCGTTGAACTGGCCGATCTCGGCCTGGACAAGATCGGCCTGACCGGCAAGAAGTACCGGATAGTCAGGAAAGTCCTGAAGTCCGGCATCGGCGCCGCGACCGGTGCCCTGCTAGCCAAGGTGCTGAGCGGAACCGAAGAGACGACCGCTGACGAGGCAGACCCTGAGCCAGCGGCCGAGGTC
Organism: uncultured Actinomycetes bacterium; assembly: GCA_963707065.1. GTDB lineage: Bacteria > Actinomycetota > Actinomycetes > Streptosporangiales > Streptosporangiaceae > Palsa-506. Next base: position 93,816 of record CAVPPJ010000022.1, on the reverse strand, counting down.
GCCTGACACCCCGCCGGGCCAGCATCAGCGGTCAGGACTAGCAGGTCAGGGTGGCTGAGCAGGATATCGTCACCACCATGGCAACCCCTCCTTTCGTCGCGGAGCTACGTTCGCTGGTCGGCCATCGCCCGCTCTGGCTTTCCACCGCCGCCGCCGTGGTCCTGGGCGGCGAAGGCCATGTTCTTCTCGGGCGTCGCACGGATACCGGGCGCTGGGCGCTGCCGGGCGGCATCATCGACCCGGCCGAGCAGCCAGCCGATGCTGCCGTCCGCGAGTGCTTCGAGGAGACCGGGGTCATGGTCGTCCCGGAGGCGCTGACCTCGGTTTCTGTCTCGCCGCCGAGAATCTACGCGAACGGCGACCAGGTCCGGTACCTCGAGCTCACCTTCCGCTGCCGGGCGGTGGGCGGTGAGGCCCGCGTGAACGACGAGGAATCCCTGGAGGTGCGCTGGCATCCGCTGGACGCGCTGCCCGAACTGGACGAAGACGAGCTGAGCCTGCTCACCCAGGCCGTGCGGGGCAATGGCCGGGCGGCTTATGAGTTCTCCGGGCTGGGGGAGGTACTAGGCCTGGCCGGCAGCGCCGGCTGACTAGCCAGTCCGGCCGCAATCCGCTGCACCTGCACCTGCACCTGCGCCTGCGCCTGCGCCTGCGCCTGCGCCTGCTGCCTGCGCCTGCGTAAATGCTGCCTTTACAAACATGACCGTAAAGGCTATCTTTACAAGCATGACTGAGCGAGACATGACGGACGCCGCCGAGCCTGAGATCGTGGCATCCCGGCTCGCCAAGTCCGCGCGCCAGGTCGTCTCGCTGCTGCGCGAGGCTCGTTCGGGCGCGGGTGTCGGCGGCCCGTCGCCGGGCGCGGGCACCGGGCCGGCCTCCGGTCCGGGGCTGGCCGCGATCCGGCTCGCCCGCGAGCTGCGCAGCCTGGCTGACGGCGCGCTCCGGGTCACGGTGGACCGGGCCCGGGCGGCCGGGCACACCTGGCAGGAAATCGGCGACGCGCTCGGCACTACCCGCCAGGCAGCCTTCCAGCGCTTCGGCCGTCCCATCGACCCGCGAACGGGAGAGCAAATGAGCCGAGCAGTACTGCCAGGCGCGGGTGACCGCGCGATCGCCCTCTTCGGCGACTGGGTAGAGGGCAAGTATGACGACGTGGCGGCAGCCAACTTCGACCCGACCATGACCGCGGAGCTGCCGGTCGACAAGATCGCCGCCGCCTGGGCGCAGATCACCGGCATGGTCGGCACCTACCAGCGGATGGGCGAGCCGTTCGTCCGCCAGCTGGGCGACTACACGGTCGTGGATGTGCCGATGGAGTTCGAGGCCAGCGAGATGAAGGGCCGTGTCGCCTACAACGCGGACGGCCAGGTAAGCGGCCTGTTCATCCTGAACCCCGACGCCCCGTAGCCGCGTAGCGCCGCACGCGGGTCCGGCCGCGGCGCGGCACGCGGATCCGGCCGCGGCCCGGGTCCGGCCGGGGCCGGCATGATCGGCAAGCTGGCCCGCCGCGGGTATCTGCTGCCAGCACCTGGCGCGCCCTGACACGACCGATCGCTCCCCGGCTTTCCTGTCGTCCGCTCGATGCCGTTGAGTACCAGGCGCTCAGGCCTCGTTACCGACCCGCTCGGCCAGGAAGTCCTCCCACGTCCGGTGACCCACTGCTCGTTCGGGGGCCAGATTCGCGCCGGCCCGGACCGCGCGGGCGGCCTTTCCCGGCAGCCGGACCGGCGCCATCAGCCGATGCCTGCGGCGAGCCCGCAGGTACCCGCGGAGCAGATCGGCCATCGTGTACACCCGCGGGCCGGCCATGTCGGGCACCAGCCCGGCCGGGGGGCCGAGCGCCAGTTCCGCCAGCCGGGCAGCGACCTCGCCGGCATCGACCGGCTGGAACCGGAAGCCCGCCGGGACCGGTATCAGCGGCAGCTTCGTCATCGGCTCCGCCACCTTCAGCAACAGGTCATAGAACTGGGCGGCCCGCAGCGTCGTCCACGGGATGCCAGCGCCGGCCACGATCTGCTCCGCGGCCAGCTTGTACCCGAAGTAGCCGAACATTGCCCGGTCGATCCCGCTGACCAGCGGTATCCGGTCGGCGCCGATCACGGAGATGTACACCAGGTGCTGCGCGCCGGCCCGCGACACGGCCCGTACCAGGTTCCGGGTCGCCTCGTCGTCGCCCTTGCTGCTGCCCGCGCAGTGCACGATGATCCCGGCACCGTCCACCGCGGCCTGGATACCTTCGTCCTTGAGCAGGTCACCGGTCACGTACTCGATACCGTCCGCGGCCTCGTGGGCGCGGCGGCTGAGTACCCGCACGTCGCCGCCCGCGTCCCGCAGGTGCGGAACGACCTGGCGCCCGAGGGTGCCCGTGCCGCCAGTGACCAGAATGGCTGACGTCATCGCTCCTCCTAGCAGATCGGTCTTCCGGCGAAGGCCCGCACCGCATGTCACGTCCGCGAGATGCCGGGTGTCAGTGTGGTGACACCCGGCAGCGAGAGAATGTGACAGATGGCCGACAATGCCTGGCTGGCAGCCACCTTCGAGGAGCACCGCGATCACCTGCGGGCGGTGGCCTACCGGCTGCTCGGCTCAAGGACTGACGCCGACGATGCGGTCCAGGACACCTGGCTCCGGCTGACTAGCGCGGATGCCAGTGAAGTAGCGAATCCCGGCGGCTGGCTGACGACGGCCGTCGCGCGCACGTCACTCAACATGCTCCGGTCGCGCCGGTACCGGCGCGAGGAACCGGTCGGTGATTCCTGGCCCGGTGCCGCGGAGCTGGCGGCCAGCGCAGGCACGGCGGCCGGGCCCGGCGGAACTGGCCCGGCCCGGCCGGCGATCCGGCGGACGAGGCCGTGCTCGCCGACTCCGTCGGCCTCGCCCTGCTGGTCGTGCTCGACACGCTCACGCCGGCCGAGCGCCTCGCGTTCGTTCTGCACGACCTGTTCGCCATGCCGTTCACCGAGGTGGCAGCCGTGCTCGGACGCTCGACCGAAGCGGCGCGGCAGCTCGCCAGCCGGGCCCGGCGCCGGGTACGCGGCGCGCCCAGCCCGGATCGCGCCGCCGGCCTGGCCCGCCAGCGGGAGGTGGCCACCGCGTTCCTGGCCGCATCCCGCGGCGGCGACCTGTCGGCCCTCGTCGCGCTGCTGGACGCCGATGTCACGCTGACAGCCGACGCCGCCGCCGTACCGTCCGGCAAGCCGGCCCTGCTCAGGGGCGCCGACATGGTCGCCAGGGGCGCGCTTGCGTCCTCGGGCCGGGCCGGGTACTCCCGGCTGGCCCTGGTGGACGGGGCAGTGAGCATCGTATTCGCGCCCGCCGGCCGGCTGCAGGCCGTGCTCGCCCTGACGGTCAGCGAGGCGCACCGGATCACCGCCATCGACGTGATAGCCGATCCGGACCGGCTGCGACGGCTGCGGCTGGCAGTGCTGCCGGATTAACGGGCAGTCCCCCCAGCGCCTGGTAGGAAGTGGGCATCCGGCCGGGAACGGCCGGGGCGCCACATCAGGTGTTGTCAGCTGTGGCGCCCCGGCGACTACATCGGGGTGCCTTACCGGCAGGGCTTTCGGCCGCCGGCCAGGTTCACGTTGAACAGGATCCCATTGATGTTGGCGGCGTTGTCCGACGCGCAGAACTGGGCCTGTGTTTCGGGGGAGTACTCGGCGTTCCCGATCCACTTTCCTGCCGTCTGGAACGGGCTTAGCAGCGAGCAGGTACTGTACTGGTTGCATTGCTCGCTGATGATCCCCTGGGCCAGGGGCGCCATGTCGTTCACGAATGAGGCGATCCCGGTGTCGTCCAGATTCTTGGCTATCCAGCCCAGCCCGAGGCCGTGCATGTAGTTGGCCAGGGTGGTCAGGTAAGCCTCTTCATTGGCTTGGGTGATCGTGAATCCGGTCTTGCCCTCGTTATTCCCGAAGGTCTCGTCCAGATCGGTCTCCACCGCGTCAAAGCCCTTTCCGGCGCACTGCTGGTCGATCATGGACTCGATGATCGACACGGCTGACGGGGCGTTGATGTTGATGAAGTACTCCTTATATCCGGACAATTTATTGCCGAGATCGCCGGCCGCCTTGAGCTGGGCATAGTAGGTAGTCGCGATGCCTTCCTGGGCGGCGGTGTAGTAGTTACCCGCGGTGCCGACCTCGATGTAGCAGATGGCATGGTCACCAAGCTGGTGCAGCGCTGCGACAGTTGACGCCGGGTTCTCAATGGCGTCAATGTCGTACACGGTCGGGTTATCTCCCGGAGCGGTATCGCCGTTGTAGGCCGTGATCCCGGTCCCCATCAGGTTCGCGTTCGTCGTCACGAGCGGCTTGCCGATCTCCCACTGCCAGTCCGCATCGGCTGGCGGCTGCCAGACGCTGCCGCTCGCGGGCATGGTAATGGTCGCGGAGCGCGTCGCCGCCGCGCTGGCAGCCGGCCCGCTCCCGGCCACAGAAAGCGCGGCCGGCCCGACCGCGATCATTGCTGCCAGCGCCGCAGCCGTCAGGCCGCGTGGCCGCTCTCTTCTCATCTGACCATCCCCTCTGTCCTTTTGGCCTCTGCCGAGCCTGCTGGGCGCCGATCTCAGGTACTTGGCCGATGTCACTCGCTCCGCAGATAGAGACCGTTCCGTTGTGCGGAACGACGTTCCGCACACTTGGAGTTGATTGTTACCCCGCGCCTTCCGGCCGTCAACGGTTTCATCCGTGGGTCAGCGTGATGACCATCGCTGCGCACGCGACCCCTTTCGGATCGACACCGACGGGCGCACTGTCGCTGAAGCCGCCGACCTGATTGCCGCAGCGACACTGCCAACTATATTCCAGGTATAACAACTATAGTCCGCAATGGCGTACTATAGTTGCTAAGCAAGTCTGCTGAGCTGTCGGCGAGGTGCCATGGAGCTGAATCGTCCCCTAGCTACGGTCACGCCCACACTCGACGGTGACGTTCTCGCTGTGCTCGCTCAACAGGAGGCGACCTTCACCACCGGACAGCTCCACCGTGTGCTCAATCGCTATTCGGAGGAGGGTATCCGCAAGGTCCTCCGCCGACTCGCCCGCCAGGGAGTCGTTCATTCCGAGCGGGTTGGCAATGCCTACAGCTACCATCTCAACCGGGAGCACCTGGCCGCCGGCCCCATTATTGAACTTGCCCGCCTGGCGCACACGCTGCTACAACGGCTTGAAGATCGCCTAGCAGGCTGGGCTTTCCCGCCGACGTACGCGGCTGTATTCGGCTCAGCGGCTCGCGGCACCATGACTGAAGACAGCGATCTGGACCTGTTGCTGGTTCGCGCTGACAACACTCCGGTTGACATGTGGGATGAGCAGGTAGGCGAGCTGATAGCCGACGTCACTAGATGGACTGGCAACGACACGCGCCCGCTTGAGTACACGGTCAGTGAGCTGACTGCAGCTCGTTCCGAGCTCGTGCTGCGCGACGTGCAGAAGGAAGGCCTTACCGTTGCCGGCCGCCGGGCTTGGCTAAGCCAGCATCTGCGGGAACGGGGAGGTTAATATGGCGCGCACGACTCCGTGCACATCGGACGTCCGCCTTGGCCGCATGCATAAGGCCGCTGAATTCTTAGACGCCGCGAATCTGGTTGCAGATCAGGCAGGCGGGGGAGCGGGGAACCCCGACGTATTCGTTATGCTGTGCATTAACGCCGGGATCGCCGCCGCAGACGTTATCTGCTGCGCCCGGCTCGGGCATCACGCACAGGGCCAGGATCACAATGAGGCGGTAGCCTTGCTGGGCCAGGCAGACGGCGGGTCGGCCAAGCATCTGCGCGTGCTGCTAAGCATGAAGACCAAGGCCAGCTACAGCCATGCTGAAACAACTGCAGCCGATGCTAAGCGAGCCGGAAGGGCAGCTGACGCACTGGTAGAGACCGCCCGACGAGTAAATACTGGATAGCTAGTGCCGCGTCAGGCATCGGTGCCCCCCAGGGCCTCGGCAAAGTCGTTTAGTAGCTCATGATCGTCGGGAGGGGGCGGCTGCGCCGGCCGTGACGTGGCTGGCGGCGGTGATCATGGCGGTGGTTGCGATGAGTTCGGCATGCTTCACCAGTCTGAGTTCGTGAATGCACAGCCGCGGCACCTGCCCGGATGGCGGGAGGTCAGATGACGCAACCGGCTTCCAGCAAGGAGCGGGCAGCGCTCCTAGACTGGCTGAACGATCAGCGCAGCCACGTGCTCGGTGTCATGAAGGGCTTGCCGGAGGAGGCCCTGCGGCGCGCGGTACTGCCGTCGGGGTGGACGTGCCTGGGGATGCTGCGGCACCTGGCCGTCGATGATGAGCGGTTCTGGTTCCGCGGCGTGGCCGCGGGCGAGCCGGTCGACCTCAACGACCCCACGGGCTGGCAGCCCTCGCCAGATGAGCCGGCCGGGGCTGTCTTCGAGCTGTACCGGCAGGAAATAGCCGCTGCGGACGCGGTGCTGGCCGGTCTCGACCTGGACGCGGCGCCGGCCAGGTGGCCGGATTACTTTGCCGGCTGGCGGCTTCATGATGTGCGGGAGGTCATCCTGCACGTGATTACCGAGACCGCGGTTCACGCCGGTCACCTCGATGCGGCGCGTGAGCTGATCGATGGCCGTACCTGGCTGGGGGCGCCCGATTCACGGGTTCCCCGCGACTGACCGGGATAGCACTCCGATAACGAAAGCCGGTGACCGCATGGCGGACTGGGAAAAAAGGATCGGCGCGATGACGCTCTTCGTTCCCGATCTTGACCGGGCGCGGCAGTTCTACCAGGACGTCTTCGGCCTGGACGCGCAGCCGCTGGACGACGGCACGACCATGCTGCGCTTCAAGGACATGTACGTCTTCTTGCACACGGCCGCGGCGGCGCAGGAACCGCTGCCGGAAGTCCTGGACGAGGCGCGGAAGGGTGCCGGGCAGTTCGCCATCATCGTCGACGACGTGGACGCGGTGTGCTCCGAGCTGGCCGGGCGCGGGGTGAGGCTGCTCAGCAGCCCGGCGGATCGTCCCTGGGGCATCGGACGGTCACCTTCGCCGATCCGGGCGGCCACATCTGGGAGATCGCGCAGGAGATACCCGGCGACGCGAGCTGAGAACGCACGCCAAGGGCCGGCTGCCTGCCGGGAACCGGATGCCAGGGCCTCGGCAAATCCGCTAGCTGTTCCTGATCGTCTGGAGGGGGCGGCTGGGCCGGCGGGCGTGGTAGCGCAGGGCGGCGGCGATGCTGGTGGTTCCGGCCAGGCGCAGGATGGTGATCTCCGGCCGCCTCGCCTGCGAGGTCAGCAAGGTGGCCGAGGACAGGATGAATCGGTGATGATGACAAGGCGGCCATGGCCCTTCGGGGAAGATCGGCAGGTCTCAGCAACCGCCATGATCACCACAAGGGCCGTGCCCGCACTCTTACCTGCTCATCACCGGCGTGTCGCCCGAACTCACCTCATCCGAAAGACTTTGCCGACCCCTGGGCGCCAGGCCGGGCGCGAGACCGACTATTTCGCCACCTACAACTGGACCGAGGAGTGGACCATGGGCGGCCAGACCGCCCCGATGAGCTTCTGGAACCGGCCGCTGCACGCCATGACCGACGCTTTCACCGCGGCCGGCTTCCGGATCTCCGTCATCAGCGAACCGCACCCGGTGCCGGAAGCCCGCGAACTGTTCCCCGAGCTCGTGGCCAAGCCGAGCTTCCTGTGCTTCCTGTTCTTCGTCCTGCACGCCGGCTAACGGCGCCGCGAGGTGACCCGGAACATGCAGCAGCGCGTGCCCCATGGCAAAGGCACGCGCTGCTGATGCGCAGGCGGGCTATCAGCCCTCGTTCGGGTCCGCCTTGACGCCGGTCCCGAGGATGACGCCGACCCCCACCGGGCAGCTGACGCCGGTGCCGTGGTCGGGGCAGTAGCCGTGCGGGTTCTTCTGCAGGTACTGCTGGTGATAGTCCTCGGCGAAGTAGAACTCGGACGCTGGCGCCACCTCGGTGGTGATCTCTCCGTACCCGGCATCCGTGAGCCGCTTCTGGTATGTCGCCAGCGATGCTAGCGCTTCGGCCTCTTGCTGCGGCGTGGCGTAGAAGATCGCTGACCGGTACTGGCTACCCCGGTCGTTCCCCTGGCGCATGCCCTGGGTCGGGTCATGGGACTCCCAGAAGATCCGGAGCAGCTCCCCGTAACTGACCTTGGCCGGGTCGAAGACCACGCGCACCGCCTCGGCATGACCGGTCTGGCCGCTGCAGACTTCCTCGTAGGTGGGGTTCGGGGTGTAACCGCCCTCGTACCCGACGGCGGTCGTGATCACGCCCGGCGTCCGCCAGAAGATCTTCTCGGCGCCCCAGAAGCAGCCAAACGCGAACTCGGCGATCTGCGCGCCCGCGGGATACGGCGGGCTCAGCGGCGCGTCGAGCACCGCGTGCCGTGCGGCCACCGGCATCGCCGAGGTCCGCCCGGGCAGCGCGTCGTCTGCCGTGATCATCCGCGTCTTGTGGAAACCGAATACGCCCACTGTTCCTCCTCCTTCTCGCCCCCCTCCGCTAAAGGGGGACTGGCGGAACGGCCCGTGCCCGCCATGTTCAGCAACCGGGTCGCCGCGACCGCGAACGGCCGTGAAGCTGATGCCGCAGGTGGTGTAACGGAATACCCGGGGCTGGACATTCCCCCCGCGGGCCAGCCGCCGCCCGGGCTGGACCGTGGAGTTCGCCGTGGCGGCATCCCTGCCGCGTACTGGCTAGCTGTCCCCGCCGGAGGGCCCGGGATCACCCGTGACGACATCGCCAGCAGCGCCGGACTGGCTTGCCCTGGCACCGCGCAGCCGGGCCAGCCCGCGCGGGCCTGCGGTGCTGCCGGCCGGCCAGAGCCAGTAGCCGACCGGAAAGAGCCGGATGTTCAGCCGGTCCGCGATCAGGCCCCAGATCCCGCGGGGAGCCCAGATCGCGACGATCATGGCCACCAGCCCGAGGACGATGAAATACCACGTCCCGTAGCTGGCCAGGGTCTGCTGCAGCACGAAGAAGATGATCGTGCCCAGGATGGGTCCCTCGATGGTGCCGATCCCGCCGATGATCGTCACGAAGATCATCTCTGCGGACCACTGCACGCTGAAGGCCGCCGTGGGCTCCACGCTGAGCTGGCTGATGATCAGGAGCGCACCGGCCGCGCCGCAGCCGGCCGCGGCCACTACGAAGACCGAACGCTGGGTGCGGGACACCCGCGCCCCGACGCTGCGGGCGCCGGTCTCGTCGTCCCGGATCGCCGTGAGCATCAGCCCGACCCGGCTGCGGAGAATGGCATAGATGGACGCGACGGTTACCACCGTGACGGCCAGCGCGATCCAGTAGGTGTAGGCGGTCAGCAGCGTCGGGTCCAGGTTAGTGAGCCCGGGCAGGGACGCGCCGGTGCCGCCGCCCAGCGACGGGTACCGGACGATGATCAGCTCGCAGACGGAAGCGATCACCCACGTCGTGATCGCGAAGTAGCCGCTGCGCAGCCGCGAGACCAGCCACCACACCGGCAGCCCGACCACGGCGCAGCCGAGAGCGGCGAACGGGAGCGCGGCGAACGGGTTCGCGCCGTGGTTGGCCAGGATGAGCACGAAGTAGGCGCCGAGCCCGACGAATGCCTGCTGGCCGACCGAGACCAGCCCCGCATAGCCAGCCAGCAGGTTCCACATGCTGGCCATCGTCATCAAGATGAACACGTTGACCAGCAGGTCTGTCGTGCCGGACAAGACAATGTAGGGCAGGTAGGCAAGGACCACGACGACCACGACGGCGCCGATGCCGGCCAGCAGCGCCGATCGCCGGGACCGGGTGACCCGGACGGATGGCGGCCTGGCCGCGTGATCCGGTTGCACCGCGCGCTGCTCAACCGAGCTCATGCCGTGGTCCTCCGGCCGGTCAGCCCCTGCGGCCTGACCACCAGCACGACCAGGAAGATCAGCTGGCCCGCGAGGATCTGGTCGGCGGCATTGACCTGGGCGCCGAGCTGCTGCACGACGCCCAGCAGGATCCCTCCCGCCAGCGTGCCCCACAGCGACCCGAGCCCGCCGATCACCACCGCCTCGAAGGCGAAGAGCAGTAGCTGATCCGTGCCGATGGTGGGGTCGAACGACGAGTACATGCCGAACGCCAGGCCGGCCAGCGCGACCGTGCCGAACGCGATCGCGGCGGCGATGCCGAACACATGCCGGTAGTCAGCACCGGAGAGCTGCGCGGCCTCCCGGTCATCGGCGACGGCCCTGATCAGCCTGCCTTGCCGGGACGACGACAGGAAGTACTGCAGGCCGAGCAGCACGGCCACGGCCACGATGAAAATGACGAGCAGCAGATAGGCGATCGTGATCTGGGAGCCGATGCTGAACGAGTCGGATACCAGCGAGCCGATGTTCAGTGAATGGCTGTTGGCCGAGGTGAACTGGAGCAGCCCGTTCTCGATCACCACCGAGAGGCCGAAGGTGACCAGCAGCGTGGTCAGGATGCTGCGGCGCAGGGCCGCCTGGAGCAGCGTTCGCTGCATGACGTAGCCGAGCCCGGCGAAGAGGGGCACCACCACGAGAAACGACCAGACGGTGGGTACATGGGTAATGCCGATGACCCCGAGAGCCACGTAGGCGGCTACCACCGCCAGGTCGCCGTGGGCCAGGTTGATGACCTTCATCACCCCGAACATCAGCGACAGGCCGCACGCGAACAGCGCGTACAGCCCGCCGATCAGGATGCCCTGGATGATCGCATTGACCCAGCTCATGACGTCGTCCCTTCGGGCCCAGGCCCGCTGGGACCCGGGCTGACCAGGCCGAAGTAAGCGCCTTCGATGCGCTCCGGGCTCAGCTCGGCCGGCGATCCCTCCAGCGTGGTCCGTCCCTCCAGCAGGCAGTGGACCCGCACGGCCACGCGCAGCGCCTGGCTCACGTCCTGCTCCACCAGGAGCACGGTGATGCCGGACGCGAGGAACTCGGGCAGCGTCTCATAGATGCGGCGGACCACTACCGGCGCCAGTCCCAGCGAGAGTTCATCCAGCAGCAGCACCCGCGGATTGGCGACCAGCGCCCGCCCGATCGCGACGGCCTGCTGTTCGCCGCCGGACAGCAGGGCCGCGAGCTGGGAGCGCCGCTCCCGCATCCAGCCGAAGAGCTCGTAAATGCGCTCGATGTCCCACGGCCCCGGCCGCGCGTGTGACTGGCCGACCAGCAGGTTTTCCTCCACGGTGAGGGACGGGAACAGCCGGCGGCCTTCCGGGACCATGCCGATCCCGGCCGCCACCCGCCGCTCCGGCCGGAGCCTGGCGATGTCGGCGCCGTCGAGCAGGATCGATCCTGACGTCGGCTGGTGCAGGCCGGCGATTGCCCGCAACAGCGTCGATTTACCCGCGCCGTTCGCCCCGATGATCGCGTAGACGTCGCCGGGGAAAACGCTGAGGCTCACTTCGGACAGTGCACGGAGCTGGCCGTGGTGCACGGTAAGGTCGCGCACCTCGAGCAGGGCGCCAGCCGGGCTCACTCGCCCTCCAGGCCCGGCTCGGCGGCCGCCGGGCGGGTCAGCGATGTTGTCACCTCGGTACCGAGGAAGACCTCGCGGACTGCCGGATTGGCCAGCACATCGGCGGGGCTGCCATCGCCGACGAAGGAGCCGGCCGCCAGGCAGACCAGCCGCTCCACCGCGGCCGTGAGCGCGCGCACGACGTGCTCGATCCAGATCACCGCGATCCCCTCGGCGCGGATCGAGCGGACGATCCCGACCAGCTGCGCGACCTCCGGATCGGTGAGGCCGCCCGCCACCTCGTCAAGCAGCAGCAGCCGGGGGCCGGACGCCAGCGCGCGGGCAAGCTCAAGCCGTTTGCGCTGCAGCAGGCCGAGCCGCTCCGCCGGGAAGTTGGCCTCGGCGGTCAGCCCGGTCCGCTCCAGCACGGCCGCCGCCGCCGCGTAGCTCGCCCGGCGCCGCAGCCCGGCGCCCTGCTGGACGGCAACGAGCGCGTTCTCGAAGACCGTCATCTCCCCGAACGGCCTCGGCACCTGGAAGGTCCGCCCGATCCCCAGCCGGCACCGGGCGGCCGGGCCCAGCCTGGTGACCGGCACGCCGTCGAACCTGATCGCACCCGATGTCGGCGCCAGATCCCCGGCGATGAGGCCGAACAGGCTGGTCTTCCCCGCGCCGTTCGGCCCGACGATCCCGACGATGTCCCCGCCGGCGATCGTGAAGGACAGATTGTCCGCGACGACGACCCTGCCGAAGCTCTTCGTGACGCCTTCGAGCTCCAGCAGGGCCGCCCCCGCGGCATCAGGCATTCGTCGGCTCGAGCGGTGCCTGGATTTTCACGTTCTTGTTCAGCGAGTTGTCGACGACCTTCATCTCGAACGGGAACTTCCCGGTGGCCTTCTTCCACTGAACGCCGATGGGCGGGATGATGCCGACGCCCGGCGCGGGCCCGCCGGCGAAGTTGATTGCGCCGTTCATCCCGCTGTAGCTGACGTGATGCAGGGCGTTCGCGACCGCCGCCTTGTCGTGCGGGTCGCTGACCGCGCCGAAGGCCTCCTTGGCCACCTCGAACAGGGCATAGCTGGACCCGATCGACTGCACCCACTGATTGCCGGTGGACTGGGTGTACGCCGCGGCCAGCGCGCTGGCCGTCTGCCCGTCCAGCGAGGACGTGTACGGCATGTACGGTCCCCACCACGAGTCGGTGGCGACGTTGTTGACCAGCGGCCCGAGCGCCACGGTGTCGGCGGGGAAGAGCAGCACCTTGGCCACGGTCGCAATCTTCGGCTTGAAGCCCTGCTGGGAGGCCTGCTTCCAGAAGGTGTTGAAGTCCGGCGGCAGCGGCGCGTTGCTGAACACTTCGCAGTGCTTGCTCTTGAACGTGCTGATCATCGAGGTGAAGTCGGTGGTGCCATCCTGGTACGCGCCGCCGTCGACGACCTTGTAGCCGGATGCCTTGATCAGCGGCTCGAATCCCTCGCGGAACGCGGTGCCGTCGGCGTCGTTCGGGTACATGCAGGCCACGACCTTGTTGGTGTGGATCCGGTTCCATATCGGCACGAAGGTGCCCTGGAACTGCTCAAGCCCGAAGAAGAACAGCGTGCAGTACTTGAACGTCGTGGTCGGCTTGAGCGGATTGCCGCCCAGGCCCGCGTACCAGGACTCCCACGGGCACACTGTCGACAGGCAGGGCGTGCCCAGTTTCTCGCAGGCCACGGCGACCGGGTTGGTCGTCTCCGGCGTCGAGGTGGTGAGGATCATGTCGACGTGGTCCTGCAGGATCAGCTGCCGCGCGACGGCCGAGGCGCGGCTGGGGTCCGACTGGCTGTCCTGCACCATGATGTTGACCTTGTAGGTCTTGCCGCCGACCTTGAACCCGTTCTTGTACGCGGAGGTGCTCCTGATCTGGCCCAGCACGAACTGGTCACCAGATGCGAATCCGGCCAGGGGGCCGGTCAGGGGGGTGATGAACCCGATGGTGATCGTGCCGCTCTTGGACTGCCCTCCGGCGCCTTTGATCCCGGAGCTGCAGGCGCTCAGGAATCCGCCGGCACCAACAGCCAGCGCGCCCGCGCCCATGCCCTTCAGCAAAGAACGCCGCGCGATCGGCTGATCTCGCAGCATCCTGTCGTCCGCTCCTTGACGGTCCATTCCGTCTCCTCTTGAAGTCAGCGCCCGCGAGCCGGCGATCCGGTCCCGTCAGGCTGCGAAGACTTGGCTTCGCGGCCGACCAACCGGGACAGGCTCGGCAAGATGTTCGCTCAGCGTACGACTATACGCAATGTAGAACTCAACCACGCGCTCTCTGCCACTGTCAACCGTCCGCAGGGACTGCCGGGAACCCGGTTCGGCAAACCCGTTCGCCGCGGCGTCCGGGTCTCCTCCTGGCCTCCTCCCGGCGGCCTGCCAGGGGCACCGCCGTAGCCGCCGGGGCCGGTCCCCGGAGTGCGCCCGCCGGGCCCGGCCGGCCCGGACTGGCGGCGGGGGGAGCGGCCATCAGGTCCGTGAGCGCCGCTAGCTCGTTCCCTGTGCCTGCAGGTCAGCCTCGATCTGCCGGGCCGTCTTCAGCAGGGACGGCAGGATGTCACTGCGCAGTGAGCCGATGCTCACCCGGCTGGCGTGGGCCGAAACATTGATGGCGGCGGTCCCGACGCCGGTGGCGCCACGGATTGGCGCAGCCACTGCCCGCAGGCCCTCCTCTAGTTCCTGGTCGACGATCGCGTACCCCTGCCTGGCCACGTCGCCGATGATCTCCCGGAGCCTGCCCGGGTCGGTGACGGTCCTGGCCGTCAGCGGCCGGAAGTCCGCCTCGTCCAGGTAGCGGTCGAGTTCGTCGGCGCTCATGGCCGCGAGCAGCACGCGGCCCATGGAGGTGGCATAGGCGGGGAACCGGGTCCCGACCGAGATCGCCACCGTCATGATCCGCTTGGTGGGCACCCGGACGACGTAGAACACGTCATGGCCGTCGAGGACGGAGATCGACGAGGACTCGCGCAGCTTCGCTACGAGTTCTTCCAGGTGCGGAGCGGCCACGTCCGGCAGGGCCAGCCCGGATAGATAGGCGTAGCCAAGCTCGAGCACCCGGGGCCGGAGCGAGAACTCCCGCCCGTCGCTGCGCACGTAACCCAGCTTCACCAGGGTCAGCAGGAACCGGCGGGCGGCCGCCCGCGTCAGCCCGGTCGCCCGCGCTACCTCGCTCAGGCTCAGCCGCTCCCGGTCCGGGCCGAATGACCGGATGACCGCGAGCCCGCGATCGAGGGACTGCACGAAGTCGCTGTTCCTGGGCGGCGGCTGATCGTCGCCGGACGCGGCCACAGCGCCCGGGGCCAGCTTGGCGGCCGGCTCAGGCGTAGCATCCTCGTTCGCAGTGCGCCCGGCGGTTCTCATTGCACACATGGTATCGCGGCTCCGTGATCATGCGCTGGCCTGCGCCGGCCCGGCCAGGTCAGCCGGTACGCTCCACGACAAAGGCGCAGAGCGCCTCAAACGCGGCCCGCGCCGGAACATCGGGCAGGGCCAGTATCTCGCTCCGGGCTAGGTCAGCCCAGTGCCGCAAGTCCGCACGCGCCATGTCCATCGCCGGGTGCGCGCGCAGCAGCGCGAGGGCCTCGGCGTGCCGGGCGGGCTCGGTCAGCTCGCTGCCGAGCAGCTCGACAAGCCGGGCATCGCCCGGGGCGGCCGAGCGCAGGGCGTACAGCATGGGCAGCGTCAGCACGCCCTCGCGCAGGTCGGTGCCCGGCGTCTTGCCCGACTCGGCCGACTCGCTTGTCACGTCGAGAATGTCATCGGCAAGCTGCCAGGCCACCCCGAACGCGCCGCAGGCCGTGGCGATCGGCGTGGCCACCTCGGCCGGCGCGCCGGAGAACATCGCGCCGAACCGGCCGGCCGTCGCGATCAGCGATGCTGTCTTATCGGTCACCACTTTCATGTAGTGGTCGATCGGATCGGACCCCGGCGCCGGCCCGACGGTTTCGGCGATTTGGCCGCTCACCAGCTGGGCGAAAGTTGCCGCCTGGATCCTGATCGCGTCGGCGCCGAGCTCGGCCAGGATCGCCGATGCTCGGGCGAACAGGAAATCGCCAGTGAGGATGGCCACGGTATTGTCCCAGCGCGAGTTCGCGCTGGGCTGGCCGCGGCGCACCGCCGCCTCGTCCATGACGTCATCGTGATAGAGCGTGGCGAGGTGGGTGAGCTCGATCGCGACCGCGGCGGGCACGATCCGCTCGTCCCGCGCATTGCCGAACTGGGCGGCCAGCAAGACCAGGGTGGCGCGGAATCGCTTGCCGCCCGCGTCGATAAGGTGGCCGGACGTCTCAGTCAGCAGGGACTCCTGGGCCCGCGCCGCGTCCCGCAGCCCGTCCTCGACCAGGGCCAGGCCATCGACGATATCGGCCGCCAGCGCTGCGTCGGCGAGTTCCACGGGAACAACGGTGATCACTCGGGCTCCCTCATCGCTATGCCAGCGCCGCCCGCGGGCCGGCCGTGAGCGCGGCAATTACCAAGCCGAGCCCAAGATACTTCCACGGCCAGGCAATCCGAAACCGCGGCCGGCCAACCCGGAGCTTTCCCGCGCTGACCTGGCCGGACACCTGCCCCCGCCCTGACGGCCGGCGTTCAGCGGATGAAGAGCTGGGTGGCGGCATGGTTCGCGAGGCTCAGCAGCGGCTGCGGGAGCACTCCCAGCAGGAGGGTAAGCACCACTCCGACTGCCACCGCAGCGCTGGTGAACACGCTGGGCCTGACCACGGCAGGACCATCGGGGGCGGGGTCGCTGAAGAACATCAGCACGATGACGCGGACATAGGGGAAGGCGAGGATGGCGCTGCTGAGCACGCCGACGACGACGAGCGGCAGCGCCCCGCCGGCGATTGCCGCCTGGAAGACCGCGAACTTGCCGGTAAATCCGCTGGTCAGCGGTATGCCGGCGAATGCGATGAGGAAGAAGGCGAAGGACCCGGCCACGAGCGGCGAGCGGCGGCCGAGCCCGGCCCAGCGGGACAGGTGCGCGGCCTCGCCGGTCTGGTCGCGCACCAGCGTCACCACGGCGAAGGCGCCGATCACGGCGACACCGTAGGCGGCCAGGTAGAACAGGCTGCTGGACAGCCCGGCCGCGCTCGCCGCGACCACCCCGGTCAGCACGTACCCGGCCTGCGCGATCGACGAGTAGGCGAGCAGCCGCTTCACGTCAGTCTGCGTCACCGCGACGATCGAGCCGACGAGCATGGTGAGAATCGCGACGGCCCACATGGCCGGCCGCCAGTCCCAGGAAAGCTGGCCGAACGCGACATAGAAAACCCGGAACAACGCGCCGAACGCGGCCACCAGCGTGCATGACGCCATCAGCGCGGTCACCGGCGTGGGGGCACCCTGGTAGACGTCCGGCTTCCAGCTGTGGAACGGCACCGCGCCGATCTTGAAAAGCAGGCCGAGCCCGACCAGCGCGATGCCCGCGTACAGCAGGGTCGCGCTGCCCGTGTCGGACCCGGCCGCCGCCGCGATGGCCGACAGCCGGACCGAGCCGGAGAAACCGTACAGCATCGCGATCCCGAAGAGAAAGAACGCGGAGGAGAACGCGCCCAGCAGGAAGTACTTCATCGCCGCTTCCTGCGAGAGCAGCCGCCGGCGGCGGGCGAGGCCGCACAGCAGGTAGAGCGGCAGTGACAGCACCTCGAGCGCGACGAACATGGTGAGCAGGTCGTTGGAGGCGGGGAACAGCAGCATGCCGCCGACCGCGAACAGCGTCAGCGGGTAGACCTCCGTGTGGGTGATGCCGGCTTCCAGCCCTTCCCGTTCCTCCGCGCTGCCGGGGACCGCGGCGGCCTGCGCGGTGAACGGGATTACCTCATGTGAGGACTCCGCGATCAGCAGGACGCTGATAAAGGCCAGCACGAGGATCGTGCCCCAGATGTACAGCGTCGGCTGGTCGACTCCGACCGCTCCGACCGCCGCCACGTGACCAGGGCTGCCGTTGGCGAACAGGGAACTCGACGCGGCGACCGCGATCGTCGCCGCGAAGGCCGCCACCAGGCCGCCGAGCGTCAGCACCAGGTGAAAGCCGCGGCGCAGCGCCCTGGGCACGAAGGCCTCCACCAGCACCCCGGCCACGGCCACGCCGAAGACCAGCAGCATCGGCGAGAGCTGGCCGTACTCGATATGCGGCGTGGCAATCGGCGCGGCCACGGCGAAGATCCCGGTCACCGGGCGCCCCCCTTCTGCTGGAGCGCGGAGGCCGGGTGCGGCGGGACCGGATCGGTGGAATGCACCTGGACGAGAGTCTGGTGAACCGCCGGGTTGATGACGTCGAGCACCGGCTTGGGATAGACGCCGAGCACCACGATCAGCGCGATCAGCGGGCCGACCGCCCACAACTCGCGGGCCTTCAGGTCTCCCATGCCGGCCACCTCGTCACTGACCGGCCCGGTCATCGTGCGCTGGTACATCCACAGGATGTAGATCGCCGCGAGGATGATCCCGACGGTGGCCAGGATGGCCGGGACCTCGTAGCGGGTGAAGGTGCCCACCAGGACGAGGAACTCACTGACGAACGTGGACAGCCCCGGCAGCGCGAGCCCGGCCAGGCCGGCGATCAGGAAGAGGCCGGCCAAGACCGGCGCGACCTTCTGCACCCCGCCGTAGTCGGCGATCAGCTGCGAGCGCCGCCGCGAGATCATGAACCCGGCGAGCAGGAAGAGCGCGCCGGTGGCGAACCCGTGGTTCACCATGTACAGGGTCGCGCCCGCCTGGCCCTGGCTGGTCATCGCGAAAATGCCGAGCGTGATCAGCCCCATGTGCGAGACCGAGGTGTAGGCGATCAGCCGCTTGAGGTCCCGCTGGCCGATCGCCACGATGGCGCCGTAGAGAATCCCGATCACCGCCAGCGCGATGATCAGGGGCGTGAAGTAGTGCGCCGCCGACGGGAACAACTCCAGGCAGTACCGGATCAGGCCGAAGGTACCGACCTTGTCGAGCACGCCGACCAGCAGCACGGCCGCGCCGGGCTGCGCGGCGGTGGCCGCGTCCGGCAGCCAGGTGTGGAACGGCCACAGTGGTGCCTTGATCGCGAAGGCGATGAAGAAACCGAGGAACAGCCACCGCTGCGTCACCGGGCTGAGCGAGAGGTGCTCCAGCTGGCTGAACTCGAACGTGCCGGGATGCCCGCCGCGGGCCGAGTAGACGTAGAGCGCGATCACGGCGACCAGCATCAGCAGCCCGCCGAGCAGGCTGTACAGCAGGAACTTGACGGCCGCGTACTGGCGCTGGCCGACGCCGTAACTACCGATCATGAAGTACATCGGGATGAGCATGGCCTCGAAGAAGACGTAGAACAGGAAGACGTCGGTCGCCGCGAAGACGCCGATCATCATCGTCTCCAGCACGAGCAGCAGCGCGCAGTAGGTCTTCACGCTCCGCCGCGGCGGTTTCTCGCCGGCCGGGCCCGCGCCGCCGTCGGCGTCGTTCCACGAGGCGAGCACCACCACCGGCATCAAGATGGTGGTCATCAGGATGAGCACCAGCGCGATGCCGTCCACGCCGACGGCATAGCGCACGCCGAACTGCGGTATCCAGCGGACGCTCTGGGTGAACTGGAAATCAGGGCCGCCGGCCGAGAAGCGGAGCGCCATCACGATCGTGACCGCGAGCGTGACCAGCGTGAACGCCAGGGTCACCCGCTTGATGAGCTGGTCCCGTGCGATTTGCGCGGCGTCGCCGGCCGCGGCCGGCACGGCGGCGATCACCACCGCGCCGGCCAGCGGAATGGCGCCCGCGACGGTCAGCCAGGGAAATGTGCTCATGGGATACGCAGCCTCACCAGATCTATATCTTCACCAGAAGGAGCGCGCCGACGAGCAGCACCGCGCCGACGAACATCGACAATGCATAGGACCGTACGAATCCGGTCTGCAACTTGCGCAGCCGGCCCGATGTGCCGCCCATGGTGGCGGCCAGCGTGTTCACCAGCCCGTCGACGCCGCGGTTGTCGAAGTACACCGACAGCCGCGTCAGCCACTGACCCGGTCGCATCAGGACGGACTCGTTGATCGCGTCCCCGTACAGGTCCTTGCGCGCCGCGACCGTAACGAATCGTCCGGCCGGGGCGGTCACGGGCACTTCCCTGCGCCCGTACAGTGCCCACGCGATCGAGATGCCGATCAGCACCAGCGCGAGCGTGACCAGGCCCGCCGTGCTCCAGATCCCGTGGAAGGCAGTCGGCTTCCCGATGCCGGGGACGGGCGCCAGGAAATCAGCCAGCCGGTCACCCAGGATAAGGAACGCGCCCGCGCCGATCGAGCCGGCCGCGAGCACGATCATCGGGGCCGTCATCACCGGCGGGGCCTCGTGCGGATGGGCGTCCGCTTCCCACCGGCGCTCGCCGATGAAGGTCATGAACATGACCCGCGACATGTAGAAGGCGGTGATGGCCGCGCCGAGCACCGTAACGCAGCCGAGGATGAATCCTGAGGTGCCGCCCTTCCCGAACGCCGCGTCGATGATGCTGTCCTTGGTGAAGAATCCGGAGAACGGCGGGATGCCGATGATCGCGAGATAGCCGAAGAAGAACGTGATGGAGGTGATCGGCATGATCGAGCGCAGGCCGCCGAAGCGGCGCATGTCCACCTCGTCGTTCATCTCGTGCTTGACCGAGCCCGCGCCGAGGAAGAGGCCCGCCTTGAAGAAGCCGTGCGCGAGCAACTGGGCGATCGCGAAGGCGTAGCCGGCCCGAGGCCCGCCGCGAGCATCATGTAGCCGATCTGGCTCATGGTGGATCCGGCGAGCGCCTTCTTGATGTCGTCCTTGGCGCAGCCGATGATCGCGCCGAACAGCAGCGTGGCGGCGCCGACGATGGTGACCGCGAGCCGGGCGTCCGGCGACAGGTTGAAGATCGGGCTGGACCGGACAATCAGGTAGACGCCAGCGGTGACCATGGTCGCGGCGTGGATCAGGGCCGACACCGGAGTCGGGCCCTCCATCGCGTCGAGCAGCCAGGACTGCAGGGGCAGCTGGGCGGACTTGCCGCAGGCGCCGAGCAGCAGGAGCAGTCCGATCGCGGTGACCGTGCCCTGGCCGGCTCCGCCGACCGCGCCGAAGACGCCGGTGAAGCTCACCGAGCCGAACGTCGCGAACATCAGCATGATCGCCAGCGACAGGCCGGCGTCACCGACCCGGTTGGCGATAAACGCCTTCTTCGCCGCGGTCGCGGCGGCCGGCTTGTACTGCCAGAACCCGATGAGCAGGTACGAGGCGAGGCCGACGCCCTCCCAGCCCGCATAGAGGGCAAGGTAGTTGTCCGCCAGCACGAGCAGCAGCATCGCGGCGAGGAACAGGTTCATGTAGCCGAAGAACCGGCGGCGCTCGGGATCAGCGGCCATGTAGCCGACCGCGAAGATATGGATCAGCGAGCCGACGCCGGTGATCAGCAGGACGAAGCAGATCGACAGCGGGTCGAGCAGCAGCCCGATGTTCACGTGGAACCTGCCGACGTCGATCCAGGTGAACAAGGTGAGGTCGCGCTCGCGGTGGCCGGCCGGGTAGCTGAGCATCGCGGCGAAGGCGAGCACGCCGTAGCAGAACGCGGCGACCGGCATGGCGACGCCGACCAGGTGCCCCCAGGAGTTCGTGCGCTTGCCGCCGAGCAGCAGGATCACTGCCCCCGCCAGCGGGAACGCCAGCAGCAGCCATGCAGCGCGCTGGACGCCGACCGCCTGCAGGGTCGTCATCACCGCGGCGGTCGGCACATGCCCGGCCGCAACTGAGCCTGTCACTGGCTAACCCCTCTGCAGTGCTGGCCCGGGGGGACACGATGCCCCCCGGGGGGAAGCCCGCGGGCCATGACGGCCCGGGGCTTTCCGGGTCAATATTTCAGCAGGTTCGCGTCGTCGACGGACGCGGACTTGCGGGTACGGAAGATCGACGTGAGGATCGCGAGGCCGACGACCACCTCCGAGGCGGCGACCACCATGACGAAGAACGCGATCACCTGGCCGTCGAGATGGCCGTGCAGCCGGGCGAAGGCGACGAAGGCGAGGTTGACGGCATTGAGCATCAACTCGACGCACATGAAGATGACGATGGCGTTCCGCCGGACCAGCACGCCGACGGCGCCGATCACGAACAGGATCACGGCGAGGGCGACGTAGTGCGCGGGGCTTACCACCGTTCCTCCTCATCGCCGGCATCCGCGGCGGCCCCGGCGGGCGGATTCTCGTCCTGGGCGGCTGCCGCGGCGGAGGCTGGCTCGCCGGGCCCGGCGATGGCGGTACCTGACTCGACTCGGACGCCCATCACCGCGCTGACCGACAGCCGGGCCGAGGTGCCGTCGGGCAGCAGGGCCGGCATGTCCACGGCGTTGTGCCGGGCATAGGTGCCGGGGCCCGGCAGCGGCGCGGGCCGGTCGCTGGTCATCCGGCGGATGGACAGGTCCCGCTGGCTGGGCTTCGGGCTGGTGCGCTCCCGGTGCGCGAGCACCATCGCGCCAAGCGCCGCGGTGATCAGCAGCGCGCTCGTCACCTCGAAGGGGAAGACGTACCTGGTGAAGATGAGGGTGGCGATCGCGCCCACGTTCGCCGATCCGAAGCCCGGGCCGCCCGGCGCGGCGGGCCCGATCACGGCCTGCCCGACCGCCAGGGTCAGCAGCACGAGCAGCCCGATCGCGGCGAGCCCGGCGGCGAGTCGCTGTCCCTTGATCGTCTCGGTGATAGAGTCCGCCGACGTCACTCCGACGATCATGAGCACGAAGAGGAAGAGCATCAGTACGGCGCCGGTGTAGACGATCACCTGGACGAACGCCAGGAACGGCGCTCCCTGCATCGCGTACAGGATGGCGAGCATCAGCATCACGACCGCCAGCAGCACGGCGCAGTGCACGGCCTTCCTGGCCAGGACAATTCCGAGTGCCGCCGCCACCGAGCCGATGGCCAGCACCCAGAACGCGATGGACTGGGTGGTTGCGGCCGCGCCGGCGGCCAGCACGACGGGGTGAGTCACGGCGCCGCCCCGTCCTGGTCGCCATCGTGGTGGTCTGCCCCGGCCACGCCGGAAGCCCCCAGCTGGTAATAATCGACCTCGGTCTCGCCGAGCCGCATCGGGTGCGGTGGCGCCTCCATGCCCGGCAGCAAGGGCACGACCAGCTGCTCCTTGGTCCAGATCAGGCTTTCCCTGCTGTCATCCGCGAGCTCGTACTCATTGGTCATGGTCAGCGCGCGGGTCGGGCAGGCCTCGACGCACAGCCCGCAGAGGATGCAGCGCAGGTAGTTGATCTGGTATACCCGGCCGTACCGCTCGCCGGGCGAATAGCGCTCATCGTCGGTATTGTCGGCGCCTTCCACGAAGATGGCATCGGCCGGGCAGGCCCAGGCGCACAACTCGCAGCCGATGCACTTCTCCAGGCCGTCCGGCCAGCGGTTGAGCTGATGCCGGCCGTGGAACCTGGGCGCGGTGGGCCGTTTCTCTTCCGGGTAGTAGGCGGTGTCGACCTTCTGGAACATCTGCCGGAAGGTAACGCCGAACCCCTTGATCGGGTTGAGGAAGTCAAGCACCGGTGACCTCCTTGGCTGTGTCGGCTACGGTCGCGGGCCCGGCGCTGCCGGCGCCGACGGCGCCGGGCGACGGGCCGGCGGTCACGCCGGTGCCGCGATAGTGCGGCAGGTCCATCGGCGGCACGGGGAAGGCGCCGGCCGGCCAGCCTGGCCGCCCGGCCGGCCGCTCGCCCGCGGCGTCGGCCTCTTCCGCGTCGCTGGCTTGGGCTTGCGCCCGCTGCTGCGCCCGCTGCGCCGAGACCTCGCTGGCCAGCAACAGCGCCAGCGCCACGATGACGATCGCGCCGGTCACCAGGTAAAGACCAGTGCTGCCGCCATAACGGCGCCACACCCGGATGGTCGCGACGATCAGGGTCCAGCCGAGCGCACCGGGGATGAGGATCTTCCAGCCCAGCTTCATCAGCTGGTCGTAGCGGATCCTGGGCAGTGAGCCGCGGAGCCAGATGAAGAAGAACAGCACCAGCAGGATCTTGGCGAAGAACCACAGCAGCGGCCACCAGCCGCTGTTGGCACCGGACCACACCGTGATCGGCCACGGCGCGCGCCAGCCGCCGAGGAACAGGGTCGCCGCGAGGCCCGCCACCGTGATCATGTTGATGTACTCGGCCAGGTAGAACAGCGCGAATTTCAGCGAGCTGTACTCCGTGTGGAAGCCGCCGACAATCTCGCCCTCGCCCTCGGGCAGGTCAAAGGGCAGCCGGTTGGTCTCGCCGACCATCGTGATGACGTAGATCACGAAGGAAGGCAGCAGCAGCACGGCGTACCAGGACGGGTAGTGCAGCGTCACCCCGGCGACATGCACGGCGGCGCCGTTCGCCTGGTGCGAGACGATGGCCGTGGTCGACAGCGAGCCGGCATAGAGGAACACCGGGACGAAGGACAGCCCCATCGCGATCTCGTAGCTGATCACCTGCGCTGAGGACCGGAGGCCGCCGAGCAGCGAGTACGGCGACGTGGACGCCCAGCCCGCCAGCACGATCCCGTAGACGGCCATCGAGCTCATCGCGAGCACCAGCAGCACGGCCACCGGCAGGTCGGCGAGCTGCAGCGGGGTCTGCTGGTGGAAGATCGAGACTATCGGGCCGAACGGGATGATCGAGAAGCTGATGAATGCGGGAATCAGCGCGATTGCCGGCGCCACGACGAACAGGACCTTGTCCACGCCGCGCGGGATGATGTCCTCCTTGAGCGGCAGCTTGAGGCCGTCCATCAGGGATTGCAGCAGGCCGAACTTCCCGGCCCTGTTCGGCCCGGGGCGGGACTGCATCCGGCCGATAATCCGCCGCTCGGCCCAGATCGTCATCAGCGTGGTGATCATCAGGAACGCGAAGATGACCACGACCTTGAGCGCGATGAGCCACCAGGGGTCGTGGCCGAAGCTGGCCAGGGTGGGATAGTCCGGGGCGATCGCAGGCGGCTGCGTCACGGAGCTGATGGCTGTCATTCCGCGCTCCTCACCGTCACGAGGGTGCCATGGCCCGCGCCGAGTTCGCTCCTGATCGCGCAGCCGGCCGAGTTGGCAGGCAGCCAGACGACCCGGTCCGGCATGTCGGCGATCTGCACGGGAACGGTAATCGCGCCGCGCGCAGTGGCCACGGTGACCTTACCGCCGGCCGCGGACCCGGCCTCCGCCGCGGTCGCCGCGGACATGATGGCGACGGCCGCGCGCGCCGTGCCGGCCAGGTTCGGCTCGCCGTCCTGCAGCCGCCCGGCGTCGAGCAGATGATGCCAGCTGGCCAGCACCGCGCTGCCCGGCCCGGGGTGAGCCCGGCCCAGGTGGCCGATATGCCCGGTCACCGCGGGCTGCGCCGTGGCCGGCCGCGGCGCGGCGGGCGCGCCGCCGGCCTGGCCGGCCGGACCGGCGATGGCCGGGGCGAGCGCGGTCAGCTCGGCGCGGGCCGCGGCGGCGGTCGGCAGGCCGAGGTGGACGTCCATCTCATCGGCCAGGTCACCGAGAACCTGCAGGTCGGTCTGGACGGCGGGGACGGCGAGCGCCACCGTGAACGACCCTGGCCTGCCCTCCCAGTTCAGGTAGGTTCCGGCCTTCTCGGCAACCGCGGCCACCGGCAGCACGACGTCAGCGCGGTCGGTGACCGCGCTGACCCGCAGCTCCAGGCTGACGATGAACGGCGTGGCCTCCATGGCCGCGAGCGCCGCCGCCGGGTCCGGCAGGTCGCCCGGGTCGACCCCGGCGATGACCAGGGCCTCGATGTCCCCGTCCGCCGCTGCGGCGAGGATCTGCGCGGTGTCACGGCCGGGCCAGCCGGGCAGCGAGGCGACCCCCCAGGCTCTGGCCACCTCGCTGCGCGCAGCCGGGTCGGCGACGGGGCGGCCGCCCGGCAGCAGGCCGGGCAGGGCCCCGGCCTCGATCGCGCCGCGCTCGCCCGCCCGGCGCGGGATCCAGGCCAGCCGTGCGCCGGTGACCTCGGCTAGCCGGGCCGCGGCGGACAGCGCACCGGGCACCTCGGCCAGCCGCTCGCCGGCCAGGATGATCGCGCCGTCGGCCCGGAGGGCGGCGCGGAGGGCGGCGGCCGTCTCGCCGGCGGCCGTCTCGCCGGCGGCCGCGGCGGGCCCGGAGCCGCCGGAGTCAGCGCTGCCGGAGTCGCCATCGGGCCCGGCGGCCAGGTCGCTGAGCGCCTCGGCCTCCGCGCCGGGCACGGCCGGCAGCAGGATGCCCGACAGCCTGCCGAGGCCGGGACTGGCCAGCGCGGCCAGTGAGTAGACGGCGAGCCCGCGGTTGCGGACGGCCTTGCGGAGCCGGAGGAAGACGATCGGTGACTCGTCTTCCGGCTCGAACCCGGCCAGCAGCACGGCCGGCGCCCGCTCCAGGTCCGCGTAGCTCACGCCGATGCCACGGCCTGCTACCTGGCCGGCCAGGAACTGCGCTTCCTCCGCGGAGTGCGGCCGGGCCCGCATGTCGATGTCGTTGCTGGCCAGCGCCAGCCTGGCGAACTTGGCGTAGGCATAGGCGTCCTCAACGGTGAGGCGCCCCCCGGTCAGCACGCCCGCCCGGCCGCGCGCGGCCAGCAGGCCGGCCGCCGCGATCGCGATGGCCTCCGGCCAGGACGCCGGGACCAGCACGCCGGCCTTGTCGCGCACCAGCGGCGTGGCCAGCCGGTCGGGCTGGGTGGCGTAGCTGAACGCCCAGCGTCCCTTGTCGCAGTTCCACTCCTCGTTCACCAGCGGGTCGTTGCCGGCCAGCCGCCGGGTCACCGCGCCGCGGCGATGGTCGGTGCGCTGCCGGCAGCCCGCCGCGCAGTGCTCGCAGATGCTGGGGGTGGACACCAGGTCGAAGGGCCGGGCGCGGAACCGGTAGGACGCGCCGGTCAGCGCGCCGACCGGGCAGATCTGCACCGTGTTGCCGGAGAAATACGAGTCGAACGGCACGCCCTCGGCGATGCCGACCTGCTCTTTCGGGCCACGGTCGAGCAGCTCGATCAGCGGATCGCCGGCGACCTGCTCGGCGAACCTGGTGCACCGGGCGCATTGCACGCACCGCTCCCGGTCGAGCAGTACCTGGGCGGACAGCGCGATGGGCTTGGCGAACGTGCGCTTGGTGCCGTCGAACCTGGTCTCGCCCTGCCCGGTGGACATTGCCTGGTTCTGCAGCGGGCACTCGCCGCCCTTGTCGCACATCGGGCAGTC
The DNA here is from genome assembly GCA_963707065.1 of uncultured Actinomycetes bacterium. Lineage (GTDB taxonomy): Bacteria > Actinomycetota > Actinomycetes > Streptosporangiales > Streptosporangiaceae > Palsa-506. The sequence continues at coordinate 67,206 of CAVPPJ010000022.1, read as the reverse complement.
GAGCGGGTGGTTGACGAGCAGCATCTCCATCACGCCGCGCTGTGCCTTCTCGGCGACCGGGGAGGTCAGCTGCGTGTGCACGATCATGCCATCGGTGCAGGCAGTGGTGCAGGATGCCGGGGGCTTCGGCTGGCCCTCGATGTGTACCAGGCACTGCCGGCAGGCGCCCACCGGATCAAGCAGCGGATGGTCGCAGAACCGGGGGATCTGGATGCCGAGCTGCTCGGCCGCGCGGATCACCAGGGTGCCCTTGGGCACGGTGATCTCGAAGCCGTCGATGGTCACGCTGATGCCGTCGGCGGGCCTGGCCGGCCCGCCTGCCGGGTTCGGTGCGGCCTGAATGGTCATACCAGCTCCCCGGCGAACAGGGTGGAAGCGACCGGGTCGAACGGGCAGCCGCCGCGCTGCTGGTGCTCGATGTACTCATCCCGGAAATACCGGACCGACGACATGGGGGGCATGCCGGCCGCGTCACCCAGGGCGCAGAACGAGCGGCCGACGATGTTGTCGCAGATGTCCAGCAGCTTCTCCAGGTCCGCCTCGCTGCCGTTGCCGTGCTCCAGCTGCTCGAGGATCTGCACCAGCCAGTAGGTGCCCTCGCGGCACGGCGTGCATTTGCCGCAGGACTCGTGCTCGTAGAACTCGGTCCAGCGCAGCACGACGCGGATCACGCAGGTGGTCTCGTCGAAGATCTGCAGCGAGCGGGTGCCGAGCATGGACCCGGCAGCGGCCACCGACTCGTAGTCAAGCGGCACGTCGAGATGCTGGTCGGTGAACAGCGGCGTGGATGACCCGCCGGGAGTCCAGAACTTCAGCCGGTGCCCGGCCCGGATGCCGCCCGCCAGGTCAAGCAGCTCGCGCAGGGTAGTGCCGAGCGGCGCCTCGTACTGACCCGGGGTGGTGACATGGCCCGACAGGGAGAAGATGCCGAAGCCCTTGGACTTCTCCGTCCCGAACGACGCGAAGTCGGCGGCGCCGTTGCCGATGATGTACGGGATGCTGGCGATCGACTCGACGTTGTTGACCACCGTGGGACAGGCGTACAGGCCGGCGATGGCGGGGAACGGCGGCTTCAGCCGGGGCTGGCCGCGGAACCCTTCCAGCGAGTCGAGCAGGGCCGTCTCCTCGCCGCAGATGTACGCGCCGGCCCCGGCGTGCACCACGACGTCGAGATCAAAGCCCGAGCCGAGGATGTTGCTGCCCAGGTAGCCGGCCGCGTAGGCCTCGGCGACCGCATGATGCAGCCGCCTGATCACGTGCAGCACCTCGCCGCGCACGTAGATGAACGCCTTGGCTGCCCTGATCGCGTAGCACGCGATGACGATTCCCTCGATCAGCGCATGCGGGTTGGCCAGCATGGTGGGGATGTCCTTGCAGGCACCCGGCTCTGACTCGTCGGCGTTGACCACCAGGTAGTGCGGCTTGCCGTCGCCTTGCGGGATGAATCCCCACTTCAGGCCGGTGGGAAAGCCCGCACCGCCACGGCCGCGCAGGCCGGAGTCCTTGGTCAGCTGGACGAGGTCGTCGGGGTTCATCTCCAGTGCCCTCGCCAGCGCCCGGTATCCGCCGCCGCGGCGGTAGGCGGCCCGGGTGAAGGAGTCCGGCTCGTCCCAGCGGGCGGTGAGCTCGGGGGTGAGCACTGAGGTCACTGCTGGCCTCCCTCGGCCGGCGTCCAGCCATGTTCCTTCGCGATGCGCAGGCCCGCCAGGGTCGCATGCCCGGCGGTGTGGCCGGCGGTCGCCTGATCGTCGGGGTATCCGGCGAGGATCCGGGACGCCTCCCGCCAGGTGCCCAGCCGCGGCGCGCCGCGGCTGGGCGCGATGTCGTCACCGGCCCGCAGGCCATCCACCAGCTCACGCGCTGACTGCGGGGTCATGTCATCGAAGAATTCCCAGTTGACCATCATCACCGGCGCGTAGTCGCAGGCGGCGTTGCATTCCAGGTGCTCCAGGGTGATCTTGCCGTCGGCCGTGGTCTCGTCGTTGCCGACGCCGAGATGCCGCTGCAGGTCAGCGAAGATGGCGTCGCCGCCCATTACCGCGCACAGGGCATTGGTGCAGACGCCGACGTGGTAGTCGCCCACGGGGCGGCGCTTGTACATGGTGTAGAAGCTGACGACCGCGGTCACCTCGGCCTCGGTCAGGCCGAGCTGGGCGGCGCAGAATGCGATGCCGTCGGCCGAGACATACCCTTCCTCGGCCTGCACCAGGTGCAGCAGCGGCAGCAGCGCCGAGCGGGATCGCGGGTAGCGGCCGATGATCTCGGCGGCTTCCGCCTCCAGCGCGGCGCGCCGGTCGTCGCTGAGCGCCGTCATCTGTCCACCCCTCCCATCACCGGGTCGGTGCTGGCCACCGCGGCGATGACGTCGGCGATCATGCCGCCCTCGCACATCGCGGGCAGCGCCTGCAGGTTGGCAAACGACGGGTCGCGGAAATGCACCCGGTACGGCCGCGTGCCGCCGTCGCTGACCGCGTGGCAGCCCAGCTCGCCGCGGGGTGACTCGATCGCGGCGTACACCTGGCCTGCCGGCACCCGGAAGCCCTCGGTAACCAGCTTGAAATGATGGATCAGCGCCTCCATGGACTGGCCCATGATGTGCTTGATGTGATCGGGTGAGTTGCCTATCCCGTCCGGGCCGAGCGCCAGCTGGGCGGGCCAGCCGATCTTAGCGTCGGCGATCATGACCCGGTCATCGGCCGGCCTGGCGCTGGCCAGCCGGTCCGTGGCCTGCCCGATGATCGCCAGGGACTGCTCCATCTCGTCCATCCGGACGAGATACCGCCCGTACGCATCGCAGGTGTCCTGCACGGGCACGTCGAATTCGTAGGTCTCGTACCCGCAGTAGGGCTGGGACTTCCGCAGATCCCAGGGCAGGCCGGTGGAGCGGAGTACCGGCCCGGTGACGCCGAGCGTCATGCAGCCGGTCAGGTCGAGGAAAGAGATGCCCTTCGTCCTGGCCAGGTAGATCGGGTTCGCATCGAGCAGCTTGCGCATGTCACCGAGCAGGCCGGGCATGACGCCGAGGAACTCCCTGATCTTCTCGATGGCGCCCGATGGCAGGTCCTGGGACACGCCGCCCGGCCGGATATAGGCGTGGTTCATCCGCAGGCCGGTGATCAGCTCGAACAGGTCGAGCACCTTCTCCCGCTCGCGCAGCCCGTTCAGCAGGACCGTGGTCGCGCCCAGCTCGAGGCCGAACGTCGCGATCGCCATCAGGTGCGAGGAAATGCGGTTGAGCTCCATCATCAGCACCCGGATGACGGACGCGCGCTCGGGGATGCGGTCCTCGATGCCGAGCAGCCGTTCTGTCGCCAGGCAGAAGGCGGCCTCGTTGAACAGCGGCGCCAGGTAGTCCATCCGGGTGCAGAACGTGACGCCCTGCGTCCAGGTACGGAACTCCATGTTCTTCTCGATGCCGGTGTGCAGGTAGCCGACGACCGGCCGGAGCTCCGTCACCGTCTCCGCGTCCAGCGTCAGGACCAGCCGCAGGACGCCGTGGGTGGACGGGTGCTGCGGACCCATATTGACGATGAGGCGCTCGCCGCCTGACTGGTCCCCGGCCTGGTCGGCGGCGGCCACTACCTCGTCCCAGTCCTGGCCGCCGACGTTGTAGACGCGGCCTTCCGCCTCCGCCCCGGTGCGTGAGGTCATTCGTACGCCCTCCGCTCGTCTGGCGGCGGCACCGTCGCGCCGCGGTACTCGACAGCGATACCGCCGAGTGGGTAGTCCTTCCGCTGCGGGTGGCCCTTCCAGTCGTCAGGCATCTCGATCCTGGTCAGCGCCGGGTGCCCGTCAAAAATGAGCCCGAAGAAGTCCCAGGTCTCCCGCTCGTGCCAGTCGCAGGTGGGGTAGACGCGCACCATCGTCGGGATGTGCGGGTCGCTGTCGGGCACGGACACCTCGAGCCGCAGCCGCCGGTTGCGGGTCAGCGAGACAAGGTGGTAGACGGCATGCAGCTCGCGGCCGGAGTCCGCGGGGTAGTGCACGCCGGACACCCCGGTGCACAGCTCGAAGGCTAGCTCGGGATCGTCTCGCAGCCGTCCGGCGACCGTGGTCAGGTGCTCTGGCCGGACGTGGAAGGTGAGCTCGCCGCGGTCGGCCACCACTCGCTCGATCGCGTCGCCGAACTCCAGTCCGGCCCGGGCAAGGCTGGTTCCGAGCAGGTCGGCCAGGTCGTCGAAGTACGAGCCGTAGGGCCGCGGGCTGGACAGTGCCGGCGGCCGGCGGATCATCAGCCCGCCGTAGCCGGACGTGTCCCCGGTCGTCTCGGCGCCGAACATGCCGGTCCGCGCGACCTGCTCGGAAAGCCGCTCTCGGCCCGCCAGCGCGGCCCGCTCGGCCGGCTGCAGCTCGGCCGCTTGCGGCTCGGCTGCCTGCGGCTCCGCGGGCGGCTCGGCTGCCTGCGGCTCCGCGGGCGGCTCGGCTGGCTGCGGCTCCGCGGGCGGCTCGGCTGGCTGCGGCTCCGCGGGCTGCGTGCCCCCGGCCTGGACGTCCGCGGGCTTCTCGTCCGCAGGCTTGCGATCCGCGGGCGTTCCCTCGGTCACCGCGGCCCTCCCTGCTGCGGCTGGCCTGGCTGGCCGCCGAGGCCGGCCGCCAGCGGCAGCCGCCGCAGCCTGGCCCGCTCCAGTTCCTCGACCTGCTTCTCCCGGTTGACGCCGAGCTTCATGTTCTGGATCTTGTCGTGCAGTTTGAGTATCGAGTCGAGCAGCATCTCCGGGCGCGGCGGGCAGCCCGGCAGGTAGATGTCCACCGGGACGATGTGATCGACGCCCTGGACAATCGCGTAGTTGTTGAACATGCCGCCGCTGGAGGCACAGACGCCCATCGAGATCACCCACTTGGGCTCGGCCATCTGGTCATAGATCTGGCGGAGCACCGGCCCCATCTTCTGGCTCACCCGGCCGGCCACGATCATCAGGTCGGCCTGCCTGGGCGTGGCCGAGGCGCGCTCCATGCCGAACCTGGCCAGGTCGTGCCGGGGGCCGCCGGTGGAGATCAGCTCCATCGCGCAGCAGGCGAGCCCGAACGTGGCCGGCCAGACCGAGCTCTTGCGCGCGTACCCGGCCACCTTCTCGACGGTGGTCAGCAGGATCCCGCTCGGCAGCTTCTCTTCCAGGCCCATGGCTAGTCCCACTCCAGACCGCCGCGCCGCCAGACGTAGGCGTACGCGACAAGCACGGTGCCGATGAAAGTCACCATCTCGACCAGCCCGAATACGCCAAGCCGGTCAAAGGCGACGGCCCAGGGGTACAGGAAGATGATCTCGATGTCGAACACGATGAAGAGCATCGCCGTCAGGTAGTACTTAACCGGGAACCTGATTCCGCTGGGCTGCCTGGTCGGCTCGATGCCGCACTCGTAAGCCTCGAGCTTCGCCCTGTTCCACCGCTTAGGACCCGCCAGCGAGCCCATTACCAGCGAGAAGAGGGCGAAGACGGCAGCTAGCCCCGCCAGCACCAGGATCGGCACGTACAAGCTCAGCATCGCCGTCACCTCCTCTTCCGGCTCCCGGGCCATCGCCTCCGGCAGCGTCGTCTCGCGCGGCTAAGCCGCCGGCGTCATCTTAGACAGTGCGTTGACCAGACGATCGACCGCGTCGCCGCCGCGGGTTTCCGTCAGGTTGCCAAGCAGCTTCATCGTCAGCCGCATCACCGCCGGGCGCTTCACCCCATGCCTGGCCGCGAACTGCATGAACCCCGGGCGGCCGATCAGCCGCACGAACGTGCGGGCCAGCGTGTAGTACCCCCCGTAGGCGTCGTCCAGCGCTGCCGGGTACCCGCGCAGAGCGAGTTCCCTGCTCGCCGCGGTCGGCCGGCTCAGCGACTGCACGATCACCCGCGCGGCGATCTCGCCGGACTCGAGCGCGTAGCCGATGCCCTCCCCGTTGAACGGGTTGACCATCCCGCCCGCGTCACCGGCCAGCAGCAGGCCGTTAGCGTAATGCGGGGTCCGGTTGAATCCCATCGGCAGCGCGGCGCCGCGGATCGGCTGGGTCCGGTTCTCCTCGCAGAGACCCCATTCGGCCGGCATCGCGGCAAGCCAGCGGCGCAGCAGCACCCGGTAGTCGATGCGCTGGAACGCGGAGCTGGTATTCAGCAGGCCGAGGCCGACATTGCTGGTGCCGTCGCCCATGCCGAAGATCCAGCCGTAGCCGGGCAGCAGCGTGTCGCCGTCCCACAGGTCCAGCCACGCCTCCAGGTAGTCATCGTCGTGCCGCGGGCTGGAGTAGTACGTGCGGACGGCGACGCCGAGCGGCCGGTCATCTCGCCGCTGCAAGCCCATCGAAACGGACAGTCGCGACGAGTTGCCGTCAGCGGCGATGACGACCCGGCCGCGGAAGCTGCGTTCTGCCTGGTCTGCGGGAACCGCCCTGCGGCCGGTGCCTTCGGCGGATGCGCCGCCGCGCCGCGCCTTGACCCCGATGACGCGCCCGGTCCGGTCATCGAGCAGCGGGCCGGTCACGTTGACGCCTTCCAGCAGCCGGGCTCCCGCCTTCTCCGCGTGCCGCGCCAGGATCTCGTCGAAGTCGAGCCGGGTCCGCACCAGCCCGAAGCCCGGGAAGCTGGACAGGTCGGGCCAGGGCACCTCGATCCGGCCGCCGCCGCCGATGATCCGCAGGCCCTTGTTCGGCAGCCAGCCGTCCTGCGCCGAGATCGGCACGCCCATGCCGGCCAGCGCCTTGACTGCCCGCGGGGTCAGCCCGTCGCCGCAGACCTTCTCGCGGGGAAAGCGGGACTTCTCCAGCATCAGCACGTCCAGGCCCGCGGTGGCGAGGAAGAAGGCTGCCGCGGAGCCCGCCGGGCCGGCCCCGACGATGACGACGTCAGCGCTCTGGTCACCCTGGCCGGAAATGCCGCTGCCGCCTGCCCGGCGCCTCGCGGGTACGGACCGGCTGGCCGGACCGATGTCATGCGATGCCATGTCCGGGGCGTCAGCAATGGGTACTTGCTCGGTCACGAACCCGTCCTGACTATCTTGTGAACAGCTTCACAAGTGCTCTGCGGTCAGTCTAAACCGTGCCGCCGGCCGCTACCGAGTCGGCCCTCCTGGCCGTATGCACGGCGACGACGCCCATGGTGAGGTTCCGCCAGCCCACCGCCGACCATCCGGCGGCCCGGATCCGCCGCGCGAGCTCAGCCTGGGCCGGCCAGCCGGCGATCGACTCGGCGAGGTAGTCGTACGCCGCCGGGTTGCCCGACAGCCGGCGTGCGACCACCGGCAGCACGGCCGCCAGGTAGCGCTCGTACGCCACGTCCAGGCTCCGCCAGGGGAGGTGGCCGAACTCGCAGACCACCAGCCGCCCGCCGGGCCTGGTGACCCGGAGCAACTCGGCCAGCCCGGCGTCCGGATCGGTGAGGTTCCGCAGCCCGAAGGAGATCGTGACGGCGTCGAACGATGCGTCAGCGAACGGCAGCGCCAGCGCGTCACCGGCCACGAACGCGACCGACGCGGCCGGCCTGCGCACGCCCACGCCGAGCATGCCGAGCGAGAAGTCGCAGGCAACGCAATGCGCGCCGGCGCCGGTGAAGGCCCGCGACGAGGTTCCGGTGCCCGCGGCGAGATCGAGGATCCGCTGCCCGGCGGTGGCCCCCACGGCGCTGGCCACGACCTTGCGCCAGCGCCGGTCCTGGCCGAGCGATAGCAGGTCGTTGAGCAGGTCGTAGCGTTCGGCCAGCAGGTCGAACATGGCGGCGACCTCGCCGGGACGCTTATCCAGCCGGGCGCGGGTCATGCCTCCAGCCTGGCACACCTCAGAGCAGGTCCGGCCGCCGCCATGGCTCGCCGAGCACGTGCTGCGCGAGGAAGGCCAGCACCGTCTCGTACCAGACGATGACGTGCCCGGGCGTCAGGATCCAGTGGTTCTCGTCCGGGAAGTAGAGGAACTTGGCGTCCGCGGGCCGGCCCGCCAGGTCGGCCCAGAGCCGCAGCGCCTCGCCGACCGGGACCCGGTAGTCCTTGTCCCCGTGGATCACCAGCATCGGCGTCCTGATGGCCGCGACATGCAGGTTCGGCGAATTCTCCAGGTAGCGCCCGGGCTGCGTCAGCGGGTCGCCGAACTGCCTGCGCCAGTACGAGGGCAGGTCGGTGGTGGCGAACATCTGGTCCAGTGCCCACAGGCCGGCATGGCTGACGATGGCGCTGAACCGGTCGGTGTGGCCGGCGATCCAGTTCGCCATGTACCCGCCGAACGACCCGCCCATCATGGCCGTCCTGGCCGCGTCGATGTCCGGCCGGGCGACCACCGCGTCGGTGATCGCCATCACGTCGGTGAAGGGCGCCTCGCCCCACCGGCCGTGACCCCGGGCGATGAAATCGTGCCCGTATCCGGTCGACAGGGCCGGGTCGGGCAGCAGCACCGCGTAGCCGCGCTCGGCCATCAGCCACGGGTTCCACCGCCAGGACCAGGAGTTCCAGCTCATCACCGGGCCGCCGTGCACCCAGAGCAGCAACGGCGCCGGTGCGCCGGCCGATGCGCCGGCCGGCAGCACCAGCCAGCCCCGGATGGTGGCACCGTCGGCGGCCACGGTCTGCACCTCGGTCAGCGTGCCCGGCAGGCCGGGCCGGTCGGCCGGGCCGGCCAGCCGGACCGGATCGCGGCCCGCCGCCGTCACATCCAGCCGGACCGGCGCGGGCGGCTCGTCGATGGCGGCCCGCAGCGCGTAGACCCAGCGGCCGTCCGGTGCCGGGCACAGGCTGCCGTACGCCGCGTCGTCCGCGGTGATCCTGGTGACCTCCGCCGTCGCGACATCCACCCGGAAGACCGGGCGCCTGCCGTTGTCGTCGGCAGTGAAGTAGACCGACGCCGAGTCCGGTGCCCAGGCGGCTTCCAGCGGCCGGCGGTCAAGCCCGGCCAGCAGGTCGCGCGGCCCGCCGCCGCCGGTCCCGCCGCCACCGCCGGTCCCGCCACCGCTGGTCCCGCTGTGCAGGGCCGCCACCACCAGCGTCACGTCGCCCGGGCTCTGGTAGCTGTCGTGTGCCGCCCGCAGGCAGGCCACCAGCCTGCCGTCCGGCGAGATCCGCGGATCGGAGAAGTCATAGCCGGGCGCCGATAGCAGCGTGCGGCGTTCGCCGGTGGCCACTGTGATGACGGTGACCTCCCCGGTGACGGCCGCGGCATCATCGGTAACCGACCAGCCGGCCACCGCGAGCGAACCGTCGGGGGTCAGCTCGAAGTAGCTGTCGTCCAGCGCCCGGCCCGGGTCCGGGGTCAGATCGCGTGGCTCGGCGGCCGGCGGAGCGTGGCCGCCCGCCGCCGCATCCGCGCCAGGGTCACCGATCACCGCTACCTGCAGCCGCAGGCTGTCCGGGCCAAGGTCGTGGTCCCAGTGCCGCACCGGGCCCGCCTCGTGCAGGATCGCGGTCACGCCCGCGTCCTTGCGCGCCTTGCGGCGCGCGGCGTCCTGGGCGCCGTCACTGGCGCCGGGCAGCACGGGCGAGGTGAAAATAGCGGACCTGGCCTCCCCGGCCGCGGCCATCCCGGCGACGCCGCCGGGCGGGGCGGCAATCCTGCTGGCCTCGCCGCCGCCGGCGGGCAGTAGCCACAGGGCGGCCTTGTCCCGGTCAGGCTCGCCATCGGCGCCTGGCCCGGCAGCCGGTCCCTCGCGCCGGGAGATGAAGAGCAGGGAGCCATCGGGCAGGAAGGCCGGGCTGCCCTCGCCTTCAGCGCTGCGGGTCAGCCGGGCCGGGGGGCTTCCGTGGCCGGCCGGGCTCGCATCTATCCGCCAGATGCTGCTGACGAACTTCTTTCCTTCCGCATTCACCGTCTGCACCACGGCGGCCAGCCAGCTGCCATCCGGCGACAGCCGGAGCGCCGTCAGCTCAGGGAAGGCAACGTAGTCGTGAAGATCGCGGAACGGCGTCACTGGCTCTCCTGCAGATTACGGGTGAACCGGACCATACCTCAGCGCGTCTAAACCTGGGAGGCGCGGCCGGGCTCGCTCGCTGCGCCCGCCAGCCGGCCACCCGGCAGCGCACGGCCGGCGGCAGTGCCGCCGCAGGGACGGCGGGCCGCCGTAAGGCGTTATCAGGACAGCTATCTGAATTTGGAATTACATGCGGCTCGACGGCACCGATAAATGCTCAGCTAGATGGCCGCTGAATAACGCCCGCAAGATCATGCGGACAGGCTATACAGCGGCCAGAAACTCCACCCATCCACCACTTATCCGCCGCCCGCTTGACGGGCACGGGCGCGGCAGCGCCCAGGTCCGCAGCACCCCGGCGCGCAACGCCGCTACCAGCGGCGGGCAAACGCGGGGCAATAACACATGATCGTCGGCAGAAGCCACTGAGATCACCCGATAAGCTTGGCTGTCACTGTTAGCGACACATGCTTCAGGTCGGGCAAGCCAGCTGTCGGGCAACTGAGTGGCAGCCGAGCATCCCAGGCACACGGTGTCCCGGGGGGCACGCAGAGTGAGGAGCACTGCTGCATGAACATCTCACAGCGACCGGACTCATTCGAGCCAGGCGATTACCTGGAGATACTGCGCCGCCGCTGGTGGATAGTGCTCGTGTGCGCGGCCCTTGGCCTGCTCGCCGCCGGGGCGTACGTCAAGACGGCGCCCAAGGTCTACACCGCGACCGCGACCGTGTCCGTCCAGGCGAACGCAGCCAATTCCGCCCCGGTCTCGGGCAGCCGGACCAGCGGCGGCAGCATCAACATGGACAGCCAGGCGCAGGTGGTGCAGTCAGTCAGCACCGCGGCCACCGCCGGGAAGACCTTGCACAGCACGCTCACCCCGTCGCAGCTGAGCAAGAAGGTCAGCGTCACGGTCCCGGCCAACTCCGCTGATCTCGCCATCGCCTGCCACATGCCGTCCGGCGCCGAAGCGGCCGCCTGCGCCCAGGCCTTCGCCAACGCGTACCTGTCGAGCGAGGCCGCCGCCGCGACCAAGCAGCTCAACAACACGCTGACCGGGCTGCAAACCAGGGTAACCGCGCTCGGGCACGACGAGGCCGCGCTGGCCGCCAAGATCCTGGTGCTCCCGCAGAACTCCACCCAGCGCGCCACCGCGCAGTCGCAGCTGAAGGCGGATAACAGCGAGTCGAGCACGCTGAGCCACCAGGTGGGCGTGGTGCAGGGCGAGCTGCAGTCCGACGTCTCGGCGGGCGTGATCATCACCCCCGCTTCGATCCCCAGCAGCCCGACCAGCCCGCAGGCGCTCCTCATCCTGCCGAGCGGCCTGCTCGTCGGCCTGCTCATCGGCCTGGTCGCCGCGTTCCTGGTCGACCGCCGCGACAAGCGGATCCACGGGGCCAGGGACATCGAGCGCTACCTTGACCTGCCGGTCATGCTCAGCGTGTCGGCGAAGAAGCACGGCACGCAGCCGTCCCTGGTCGGCCCGAGGTCCAGGACCGGCCAGGCGTTCGCCGAGCTTGCACACGGCACTTCCGCGGCACTCGGCGAGGGAAATCACGTCCTGGTGGTGGCCGGCACCTCGGCGGGCCCAGGCGGCGGCGTCACCGCGGCTAACCTGGCCGCGGCGCTGGCCAGGACGCATTCCGAGGTCGCCCTTGTCTGCGCCGACCTGCACGCCAGCGTGATTCCCGAGCTCTTCCACCTCGGCCAGGGCCGCGGGCTCGCCGAGGTGCTCGGCGGCAACGCGACCGTCAGCGAGGTCGCGCGGCGGCCGGCTGACTTCCCGCGGCTCCGGGTGGTCACGCCGGGCGTGGATACCTCCTTCGCCCTCTACAACTTCCAGCATGACGCGACCCGCGACCTTATCGCGGAGCTGCGCAGAAGCTTCCCGTTCGTGGTCATCGAGGCGCAGGCCTCCGGTGAGGGCGGCGACACCTTCGCGCTGGCCGAGTTCGCGGACGCCGCGCTCATCGCCGTGGAGGTCGGCAAGACCCAGCGAATCGAGGTCGCCGAATGCCTCCGGCGGCTCGACCGGCTGCGGACGACGGTACTGGGAGCGATCCTGATCCCGCCGTTCAGCGCCGCGGGACGAGCCAGGCCGGGCCGCCCGGCCGAGTCAGCAGAGCAGCGGACCGCACCGGCCGAGCGCCGGCCCCGCCCGGCCGAGCGCCGCCCTGAGGCCGGCCACCCGGACCCGGGCCGCCCCGATAACGGCCGCCCGGACAACGGGCTCCCGGACTCTGCTAGCCCGCGGCCGCCGCTCAAGGTCGGCATGCGCGATCCGAGCGAGACCTGGCCGCTGCCGCTCGGCGCGGTACGGGTATCAGGAGACAAGCGGGACAAGACGCAGCGTCCGGCGGCCGGCCGCGAGGAGCCGTCCGACAAGAAGGCCGGAAGCTGACCGTGCCAGCACAGCGGGATGCCAGCCGGACGGGCTGGCTGACGGGCATACTCGCCGTCCTTTCGGCCGGGCTCGTTACTGCCGCGTGCAGTTCCCCCGGCTCGTCCGCCCAGGTTGAGTTCAAGCCGTCCACGCCGGCCGACAGCCCGTCCGCCAGCCCGACCACACCGGCCGCAGCGGGGCCGACGGCACCGCTGACCGGGCTGCCTGCCAGTGCCGCGGCTGCCTCACGGCGTGCGGTGGCGATCGACATCGCGGGCGGGCATCCGCGCGAATTGTCCGCCGCGGACGTGGTTTTCGAGGAGTTCGCTAAGCCGCGCAGGTATATCGCGGTCTTCCAGTCACGGCAGGCAACGGCCGCCGGTCCCGTTACCAGCACCAGCCCGACGGACGGCCAGGTTCTGTCGGTGCTGCAGCCAGGGATCGGCTACGACGGCGGCACTGCCTCGTTCATCAAGGTGCTCGACAACACGAAAGTCACCGATCTGGGCTACCCGGCGCACAGCTCGCCGTACCGATCCGGCGCGGGCGGCCTCACCGCCTCGACGAAGAAGCTGCGGAAGGCCGGGCCGGGGTCCGAGCCGCCGGAGCTCTTCTCCTACCGTGGTGCCGAGTCGGGCAGCAGCGACCTCGCCACGGCCGGGGTGTGGCGGCCTTCGTCGGTCACCGTGACCATTCCCGGCGTCGGCAAGCAGCGATGGACCTTTGATGCTGCCGCCGATCGCTGGACGCGAGTCAGCGGGGGCCCGCCAATACAGGTCGCTAACCTGATCGTTCAGACAGTTCGCTATAAAACGGTATTCCTGAGCCGGAAGCTCGGGCTGACCTCGCCGAGCGCGCGGATATTCGGCAAGGGCACAGTGGAGATGTTTTCCGGGATCGGGGACACAGCGGATCATGGCCCGGGCGGCCTCGCCGCGAAAGGCAGGTGGGCCAAGCCCAGCCTGCAGGACGTCACCACCTACAGCGACAGCAAAGACCTGCCGATGGAATTGCAGCCGGGCACGACCTGGGTCATCCTGGCACCGCACGGCACCAGGATCAGCACAACCGGGGCCCGGCCATGACCACCGAACTGGACCGGCAGAACGGCCGGGCGGCCAGCGGCCACTGGGATCAGCCTGCCGCCGCCGACCCGGGCGCCGCGGCGAGTACCGCCGGTGAGCCCGGGCGGACGTCAGGCAGCCACGCCAGGCGCCGCGGCAGCCTGCTCCGCCGCACTCCGGCCTGGCCGCTCATCGCGCTGCTGGTCGGCTACCCGCTCTGGTGGGCGCTGGGCATCGCCGATTACATGTTCATCCTGCTTGCCATCCCGATGGCCGTGCGGCTGTACAGCTGGCGCGCGCAGGGCAGGCGGCTGCTGCGGCTGCCGCCAGGATTCTCCCTGTGGCTGCTGTTCCTGATCTGCATGCTGGCCGGGGCGGCCACGCTCGGGCTGACCGCGCCCGGCACGATCGCCAGCCCGGTCGGGAACCGGATCATCGCCTTCGGCGACCGGGGCGCCAGCTACCTCGCCGTCACCGTCCTGCTGGTGTTCGCCGGGAACCTGACCGAGCGTGAGCTGCCCCGGCGGCGGCTCGCCTGGCTGCTCGGGCTGGTCGGGATCTACGCGATCATCGGCGGCTTCGCCGGCATCATCGCGCCGACCTTCGCAGTTCACCTCGCCGCTCGCGCTGGTCATGCCGAAACACTTCCAGAACAACACGCTCGTGCAGTCGATGCTGCATCCTGCGCTCAGCCAGGTCCAGGGCGTTCTCGGGCAGGCAGAAGGCCGCCCGAAGGCGCCTTTCGACTACACGGACAGCTGGGGGGAGAGCCTGACCATCCTGCTGCCGTGGCTGCTGGTGGCCTGGTGGACCACCCGCAGGCAGCGGCGGAAGGCCATCGTGGTGGCGGCGCTGGCCCTCATACCGCTCATTTACTCGCTGGACCGCGGCGTCTGGATCGGGATGGCGGTCTCCGTGATCTACCTCGCGGTCCGGTTCGCGGCCCGGGGCAGGCTCGGCCCGCTCGCCGCAATCGGCTCGGGCCTGGCCGTGATCGGCATCGTCATCCTGGTCAGCCCGCTGCACGGCCTGATCAGTGCGCGGCTCACGTCAGAGCAGAACAGCAACAGCATCCGCGCGTCGCTGAACACGCTCGCGCTGCGCGACGCCCGCGCCTCGCCGTTGATCGGCTACGGCGACGAGCGGCATCAGCAGGGCAGCTCGGCGTCCATCGCGGTGGGGCCGACGGCGGCCTGTTCCGCGTGCGGCCAGTCCGAGGCGGGCAGCACCGGCCAGCTCTGGCTGCTGCTCGTCAGCGACGGATTCCTCGGCGCCGCGTTCTACCTCAGCTTCTTCGCCTACGGGATATGGCGTTACCGGCGAGACATGACGCCCTACGGGCTGGCCGGGGTCCTCGTCCTGCTGCTGTCTTTCGTCTACATGTTCACCTACGAAGCCGTGGTGGCGCCGCTCGCCTTCACCATGCTGGCCTATGCCCTGCTCTGGCGAAACGACATTGCGCTGCGGAGCCCTGATCCGGACCGGATCAGAGCCCGAGGTCGATTGAGGAAGCAGCGGCCACCGGACCGCACGGCAGCCGGAGGCGCGCCGCGACGACCCGGGCGCTCACGTGACCGCAGGCCGCCCCCAGCCCGCTCCTCGTCCCGCCCGCGACAGCGCAGGTGATCCCCCCGGCCACGGCAAACGGCAGGCCTGATGGCAGGGGACCAGGCAAGGTTCGAGCGCGCGGGACGGGACATCGGCCGGACCCGCCGGGCGGCGCGGGCGTCCGCCGCGATGCCCATCTCATCCACCGGCTGGCCGGTTCAGGAGCCCCGCGGCTACCCAGGGACACGCGACCCGGAGCCGCCAGGCCCCGGGAAGCGCGAGCCAGCGAAACCCGGCTCCCGGGCTCGCGGCGCGGGCGGCAAGAAGCTGGCGGAGGTCGCGCGGGGCAGCACCCTGAACCTGGTGGGGGCAGCTGTTTCCGCGGCAGCGACACTCGGCGTTACCGTGCTCATCACCAACGTGTTCAGCCCGTCGGCCGCGGGCGCGTTCTTCTCTGCCACCTCGCTGTTCCTCATCGTCGAGGCGGTGGCCAGCCTGGGCGCCTTTACCGGCGCCGTGTACTTTATCGCCAGGCTGCGCCTGCTCGGCGAAGAGAGCCGCATCAACGCCATACTCCGGGCCGCGATCATACCGGTGGTGGTCGCGTCGGTGACCGGGGCGATGATCATGCTGGTGTTCGCGGAGCCGCTGGCACGCCTCCTGCTTGGCGGTCACCTCGGGCACAGCGGAGCGACCCCGGCGGCGATGGCGACTGCCCTGCGGGCCCTGGCGGTGACGCTGCCGTTCGCGGCGCTGCTCGACACCTTGCTTGGCGCCACCCGCGGCTACCGTGACATGCGGCCCACCGTGGTGATATTCCAGCTGGGCCGCTCCGCGGGCCAGCTGGCCGGGGTGGCGGTAGCGGTAGCGGCCGGGAGCGCGGCGCTGCTCGCGCCGTTGTGGGCGGTACCTTATATCCCCGCCGCCGTAGCGGCGTGGCTATGGCTGCGCTGGATCCGGCGCCATCAGGCGTCCAGGCCGTCCCCGCGCGCCGTCCCGCCGGAACTCGCCGCCCTGCTGGCGCTGGCGACCCCGGTGCGGCCGGACGGGACCAAGATGCGGCCGGGCGAGGGCAGCGCGGACGAGCGGCTGGCCAATGCGAACCCGCGCGGATTCTGGCGGTTCACGACACCGCGGGCCATTGCCACGCTGGCCCAGATCACCATCCAGCGCGTTGACATCGTCCTGGTGGCAATCATTATCGGACCGGCCCAGGCGGCCGTCTATACAGCGGCGACCCGCTTCCTCGTCGTCGGGCAACTCGGCAGCGGCGCGATCAGCATGGCAGCACAACCGCAATTCACGGAACTGTTCGCCATGCGCGCGCTGCGCCGGGCCAACGGTGTCTACCAGGCGACCACCGCATGGCTCGTGCTGCTGACCTGGCCGCTGTACCTGCTAGTCATCGTCTACGGGACGGAGTTTCTCGCGATCTTCGGCCGCTCGTACCAGGCGGGGTACGCGGTGCTGCTTATCCTCGGTGTTTCAGCGCTCCTGTCCAGTGCATGCGGGCAGGTGGACATGGTCCTGATCACCACCGGACGCAGTAGCTGGAGCCTGCTGAACGGGCTGCTCGCGATGGTGGTGAACGTGAGCCTGGACCTGCTGCTGATCCCGAGCTACGGGATCACCGGTGCCGCCATCGCCTGGGCCGTGGCGATAGGAGTCGCCAACCTCATGCCGCTCGCCCAGATAGCCCGGTCGGTCCGGCTGCAACCGTTCGGCCGCGGCACATTGATCGCGTGCGCGCTGTGCCTGGCGAGTTTCGGTGCGGTTCCGCTGGCGCTGCGTTTCCTCCTGGGCGGCGGGGCGGCCGGGGTCGTGGTCGGCGTGCTGGCGGGCTGCGCGCTGATCGCGCCGGGGCTGTGGCGGTTCCGCGGCGTGCTGCAGCTCTCGGTAATGCCGGGCATGTCCTATCTCGCCCGGAAGGTCAAGCCAGGCTAGCCGAGGCCAGTCGGCCTGCTCGCGGTCGCCGGTTTTCCGGCACCGCGGACCGGCCGCCGGGATCGTCCTGATATGCGGGCTCATGCCGGGATAGCTGCTTGAATATAGGTTTCTCCTTTCAGGGAGTGGGGGAAGTGGAATGACCAGGATGCTGGCCGTCTTGCTGTGGCCGGCGGGCATCGCCGTCATCATCGCCGTCGGTGCACTGCTGGCACGGCGCGCACCGCGGACCGCCGCGGCCGTGCCAGCTGCCCGCCCGCCGGGCAACCCGCCGGCCGCGGGCCGCCACGGCGCCGCGGCCGGGGCCCGCGACGGGGACATCCGCCTGGTGGCCATGAACATGGTGCGGTTCTGCCTCGTTGCCATCGTCGCCGCGGTGGTGATCTACGGGGTGATGGCCGCGCTCGGCTCGCTCGTCGCGCATGCCGGCCCGTCGATCGACAAGCCCGTCTTCAGCTGGACGGTCACCCACCGGGCGTCGTCCTGGGCCCATGTGATGAACCGGCTGACGAAGATCGGCAATACGTGGACGACCTGGGGCGCGTGCTTCGCGGCGGCGGTCTGCCTCGCCGTGACCTGGCGCCGGAATCGCTGGCTGCCGCCTGTTGCGTTCGCCACGGCGATCGTCATCGACCACTACCTGACCCTCGCGATCCGGCACACCTTCCACCGCATCGGCCCGCCGGGAAGCCCCGGCGGCACCTTCCCCTCCGGCGGTGTCGATCGCTGCATCCTGTTCTACGGGCTCATCGCCTACCTGCTGTGGCGCGAGTTCAGCGGGCATCGCCGGACGGCGGTCTGGGCGGGCACGGCCGTAGCCGTTCTTGCCTTCAATGAGGCGTACAGCCGGTGGTACCTGGGCCTGCACTGGACCACCGACGTCCTCAGCGGGCTGCTCTACGGCAGCTTGCTGCTGCTGCTGGTGATCGTCGCCGTGCGCCTCGTCGTGGGTCCGGCGGACGGGCCGGCTGGCACTCCGGTCCCCGCGGTAATCCCTCCGGTAGCCGCAACGGCGGCAGCCCCGGCCGTGGGGGCACAGCGTGAGTAGCTCTCCCCTCCGGATGACCGCCACAAGATATGCCGGAGACCATGATCGCCAGCGCTACCTGCGGCAGCTCAGTGACCTGCTGTGGCCGTCCCCGGCCGAGGTGACGTTCGGCGGCCCGGCATCAGGCCGGCCCGCCTCAGCAGGCGGCGGGCGTGCAGCGGAGACAGAATTCATCCTGCTCCTCGGGATGCGCCGGCCGCGGCTGCTCATCCCCGCGTCGTCCCGCGCCGGCGCCGCGGCGGTGCGCGGCTACGGCCAGCCAGCATCGCGCGCCGCCCGGCTGGGCGCGCGGGCGCTGTCGCTCGCCCTGGCCACCGGGGCTCGGCCGGACTGTGCTCCGCAGCCGGATCAGGGTGCACACTCCGCCCGGGACCGACACCATCGAGTCGTTCCTGCAGGCGGCACTCGGCCGCGACATCCTGATGAGCATGTATCTCGGAGCTGCCCGGGCGAACCGTAAGCCGGTCCTGCAGCTCCTGACGCCTGGTGGTCAGCCGGTCGGCTTCGCCAAGATCGGCAGCAGCCCGCTCACCAGGGCACTGGTTCAGGCCGAGCGCGATGCGCTCATCCGGCTCGGCCGAGCCGGGCTACCGGACGTCATGGTGCCCGAGGTACTGCACTACGGTGAGTGGCGCAAGATGAACGTCCTGGTACTCAGCGCCCTCCCGGTGTGGCTGCGCCGCCGCCCGGTCAGCGAAGCCCGGCTGGCCGCCGCCATGAGCTCAGTCGCCGGCCTAGGAGGGCTGCGCCGCGAGCCCCTGACCGCGGGCCCGTACTGGCAGCGGCTCACCGCCCGGCTGGCCGCCGCGGATGAGGGCGCCCAGCGCGACGCGCTGTTTGGCGCGCTGGACACGCTGTCGGCGCGGGCCGGGGACGTGCGGCTGGCCCTGGGCAGCTGGCACGGCGACTGGACCCCGTGGAACATGGCGAGCACGAGCGGCGGCCTGCTCGTGTGGGACTGGGAGCGCTTCACCGACGGCGTGCCGCTCGGCTTTGACGGCCTGCACTACCGGCTGCAGCGGGATGTGGTACCCGGGCACCGGGAGCCAAGGGCCGCCGCCGCTGACTGCATTCAGGACGCGCCCCAGTCGCTCGCGGCGTTCGGTCTCGATGCCTCCGAGGCGCGGATTACCGCCACTCTTTACCTGGCCGACCTGGCGACACGCTACCTGGCCGACCGGCAGGCTCAGGCGGGAGCGCGACTAGGCTCGCCCGAGGCGTGGCTGATCCCGGCAATCGCCGACCAGGTGGGACGGCTATGACGGACCGCTCCGGCAGAAAGGCACCTGCACATGCTTAGCTCGGCGTCGGGAACGCCCCCGATCAAGCGTGCCGCGCATTCCGTGACCGTGGCCGCTGGCCATCTGACGCATTCAGCCCGGATGCTGCCCAGTTTCCTCATCGTCGGCGCTCAGCGCTGCGGTACCACCTCCATGTACCGCGCGCTTAGCCAGCACCCGGCGGTGCTGAAGGCCGTGCTGCACAAGGGAGTGCATTACTTCGACACGGACTACCAGCGCGGGATCGGCTGGTACCAGGGTCATTTCCCGCTCAAGGCGCATGCGCGCTGGGTCGAGCGATCGGCCGGCACTGCTCCGGTGACATTCGAGGCGACCCCCTACTACATGTTCCACCCGCTGGTCGCGCAGCGGATTTCCCGCGACCTGCCCGGCGTGAAGCTGCTCGTTCTGGTCCGTGACCCCGTCGAGCGGGCTTATTCCGCGCACGCGCACGAGCTGGCACGCGGCTACGAGACGGAGCCGTTCGAGCGGGCACTGGAGCTCGAGGCGAGCCGCCTGGACGGCGAGGTCGAGCGGCTGGATAGCCGATCCCCGGTATCTCAGCCACAGCCATCAGCACCAGGCCTACCGGACCCGCGGGCAGTATGTCGAGCAGCTTGAGCGGCTTGAGCGGTATTTCGGCCGCGACCGGATCCACGTCATGGACTCGGACGCCTTCTTCACCGACCCCGAGCCGAACTTTGCGGCTGTACTAGACTTCCTCGGGCTGCCGCACAGCGGCGATATCGTCTTCGAGCGGCACAACGCCCGGGCCCGCGCGCACCAATGCCCGATGCTCTTCGGGCGCAATTGCGTGACCATTTCCGGCCGTACGACGAGCGCTTGGCCCGATGGCTTGGCGGGAAGCCGAGCTGGCAGACATGACAGTTACCCCGAACGCACCGGCCGAGGCCGGACCCGCGCCGTCTCCCGACGTCACCTGGCTGCGCATGCTGCGGCTTGGCGCGCTGGGCCTGGCCTCTGACGTCCGGGAACGCAGGCGGGAGCCAGCCCTGCGCAAGCGGCCGTCGTCGCATGCGCTCGACCCGCGGCTGCACCGGCCGGTCTTCATCATCGGCGCGCCCCGGTCAGGTACGACGTTCCTGGGCAGCTGTATCGGCCGGCTGCCCGAGGTCTCGTACCATCTGGAGCCCAGGCTGACCAAGGCCGCTGCGCGCTGCGTGTACGACGGGTCGTGGAGCGAGCGGCGCAGTGCGGCGGTTTTCAAGCTCTCCTATTCTGCTCTGCTGCTGGCCGCCCTGGACGGTGGCCGGCGCTTCGCCGAGAAGAATCCCGAGAACGGCTTCGTGGTGCCGTTCCTGGCGGCGGCGTTTCCCACGGCCCAGTTCGTGCATATCATCCGCGACGGCCGGGACGCGGCCGTCTCGCATGCCGAGCAGCCATGGCTCGCCGCCGCGTCGGCCGGGACCGCAAGGCGCGGTCGTGGCGGCCAGCTCTGGGGACCGTACCCACGATGGTGGGTGGAGCCGGAGCGCAGCGAGGAATTCACTCAGGTATCTGACCTGGTGCGATCCGCCTGGTGCTGGCGCAGATTCACCACGGCCGCGCTGGCCGGGCTGGCTGGGCTGCCGGCCAGCCGGATACTCGAGCTGCGATATGAGGCGCTCGTACGCGATCCCGCGGCGGCGGCTGAACTGCTGGCCGGCTTCCTGGACACCTCGCCCGCCGGGCTGCAGGCGCTGCGGGCCGGCCTGGCCGAGGCCAGGACCGGCTCGGTCGGAAGGTGGCGGGCCGCCCTCGCTGAGCGCGAGGTCGCCGATGTCGAGGCGGAGATCGGGCCGCTGCTCTCCCGGCTCGGATACACCTGATCGCTGGCTAGCGCCGTTACCCCGATACCCGCAAGCCGTTACCCCGATACTCGCAAGCTGTGCGGATTAAAGTAGCGGCTATCGGCGATCTGCCGGAATGCCTGCATCGGCGCCGTACCGCTGTCAAGAAACATCCCATTGGCCAGAGTCGCGCCGAATTCATTGGCGTCAAAGTAGACGATGGCCTTGACCTGCGGGTCGGCCCGGACAGTCTGTGCCGCCCCGCGGAGCCATTGCGCGCGTTGCTGCGGCGAGAAACGCCGCGGCACGCCGAACTCGCCTATCATGACCGGCTTGCGGTGGTGCGACGCCCAGGTCAGGAAGGGCTGCGCGGAGTCGTCGAACGAACTGTACGGCCCGAATGCCGGGTAGGCGTCGGTGCAGACCCAGTCAACTTCATGGTCGCCCGGGTAGTAGGCCGCGGCATTGCCGCCGGGATGGAAACCCCTGGCGGTAGGGCACCACACCCAGGCGACGTTGCGGACGTGCTGCTGGGCGAATATGGCCCGGACGTGCTTCCATGCCGCGATGTACTGCGCGGGCGTTCCGACGACGCCGCGCAGATTGGGGCGGTCCATCTCCCAGCGCCACTCCAGGAAGATCGGCTTATGCGTCGCCTTGATCTCCCGCGCGCGCTGGCGGATGACGCTGTCATACGTGCCGGAGGTGATGGCCGTACTGGCGATTCCCGTCCACGAAAGCAGCAGGGTGCTTCCCTGGTTGAGCGCTACCTCGTCGCTTTCCGTGGGAAAGCTGCCCTGCCAGGTGAGGTAGGTATGCACGATGTCAAGCCGGCGGCCGAGCTCGCCCTGGAGCGTGTCGAGCGCGGCAACCTGGTTAGGCTGGGTAAACGCCCCTTGCCGGACCCAGGCGCCGAGATACGCGCCGTGGGCCGGGATCGTCGGCCCGTGCCGGGACGCGGGGATCGCCTGCAGGTCCGGTGTCCGGAGTTTCGGCTGCCTGTCTGCAGCGCCGGAATGGTTCACCACCGCGTACGCGACGACAAGAGCGACTGCGACGACAACAGCAGTCAGGATGGCCGGTCGTGCCCGTGACACCGCCACTGTCTCCGTTCTGTCGTGACCATCTGCCGGCGGGCCTCCGGCCGCGGCCCGTTCAGATCCCGTGGCCCCGGGCATTGAGAAGTCTCAGGGCTGTCTCCCCGGAGAGCAACCCCGTTGCCACGGCCGCCGCGAAGGGCACGCGGCGTTCGTGCCAGTTGTTGCGCAGCGCCCGTTTCGTCCACCGCCATGCCTCGGCCTTGCTGCCGAGGCATGCGTAAAAGAAGGATAGCTGCGCGTAGACCCTGGCCGCGCCGGCCCGGCAGCTGGCAATGTCTGGATGGCGGTCAAGCATCCAGAGCAATCCGTCGATCTTGGACTGCCACTGCAGGGCAAAGTACGACGTGTTCCCCCAGGCGACCCGGACCAGCGGCTGGTCCACAAAGACGATCGGATGACGGCGGGCGGCTCGCAGGGCCAGGTCCCAGTCTTCGTTCTGGCCCTCCGGGATGGTCTCGTCGACAAGCCCGATACCGTCGATTAGCTTCGCCCGCCGGACCAGATAGGTGGAGGAGTGCACCATGACCATCCGTGAGTGCAGCAGGTTGTCGTAGGTCACCCGATCACGGCCGGCCAGGCGCACGCTTGGCTGACCTTCAAAGTCCACCACGATGCCGCAGCTCGCGAACTCGGCCGCCGGCTGCTCACCCAGCGCCGTGACCTGGGCACGAAGCTTGCCAGGTAGCCATTCATCGTCGTCATCGCAGAAAGCAACCAGTTCGGTCTCGAGCGCGTCCACGCCGCTGTTGCGGGCGCCGGCCAGGCCGGGAGTCCGGGTGTTGGGCACCACCCGGACCCGGTCGCCATCGGCCATGCTCTGGTCTGGCTCACTGCGATCATGGACCACGACAGCCCTGATGGTCCCCGGGTAGTCCTGGGCAAGCACCGAGGAAAGCGCGGCACGCAGCAGTTGCGGCCGGTCATGGGTCGGGAGGACTACTCCCACTGACGGCCAGGCGGTCACGCTGGCCCCTGCGAGATTCGGCCGGTGCGCAAGCGCGCGGGATCGCCTGACACAGTGCGCGTGGTGGGCATCGGCTAAGCGTAGGGCAGGAAGCAGATGCCAGGAGTCTCCTGGCCGGGGATGGCCGGAGAGCTGGCGGCCGCGCCAGGTTTCTAAGATACGATGACTGCCGTAATACTGGTTGCTCGACATGCGGTGACCGTGCGGAGGTTCGTCCCGTACTGCGGGCCGCAGCAGCCGCGTGCCATGGATAAATCCATGCAGACGAGTAAACCGAGCGCATAGCGTATGCGTCTCACGTATACGGGACGTGACTGGCCAAGTATCCGCCGATTGGATCTGAGGGAACCTCATGCGTCGACTAGTCCCCGGAGCACTACTTGCTTCGGGCCTGAGTGCCGGGCTGCTCTTGTTCGGCATGGCGCCGCGGCGCGGCCGCAGTGGCAGCGGCAGCTCCGACGGGCCCGGTGACGGCCGTCCCGGCGAATACGCCGCAGCTGAACGCGAATGGCTCCGTTGAGCAGGTCCGCCAGCTAGTGCAGTGCGGCGGCACGATGTACGCGGTGGGCACCTTCACCTCGGTCAAGCACAACAGCACCGTCACGGCGGTGAACAACATCTTCAGCTTCAGCGCGACCGCCCCGTACAACCTCACCTCGTGGTTCCCGGACGTCAACGGGACCGTCAACTCGATCGCCTTCAACGGGACCAACTGCGCCGACGCCTACATCGGCGGGAAGTTCACCGCGGTGAACGGCACCAAGGTCGGCAACCTCGCCGAGATCAGCACCACCGGCACCGGCGCCCTGGTCACCACCTTCGGGCACACCGCGAACGGCCAGGTCGAAACGCTGCTCGGGGTCAGCGGGCACATCCTGGCCGGCGGCTACTACACCACCATCAACGGCAGCACCAACAAGTACATGACCAGCCTGAGCCCCACCACCGGCAAGGACGACGGGTTCATCAGCCTGAACATCTCCGGGAACTACAGCTTCCCCGGCGTCCCAACAACCCGACGCGGGTTTACAACCAGGCGCTCAGCCACGGCGGCACGCTCGACCTGGTGATGGGCGACTTCACCACGGCGGGCGGGCTGCCCAGGCAGCAGATCTTCATGCTCAACCTGGCCACCAGCCCGGCGACGGTGACCGCCTGGACCTCACCGGAGTGGGATGGCAGCAAGGGCGAGCTCAGCAAGTCGAACCCGACGGGCTATCCCTACGAGTGCGCCACCGACGAGCCGTTCTACATCCAGGCCGCTGCCTGGTCGCCGGACTGACTCGACGGTCTACATCGGCACCACCGGCTACCACCCGAACGGCTTCCCGATCGGGGCCACCCCCCGGACGGGCCTGTGCGACGCCGCCGCGGCGTTCCCGGCGACCCAGGACCTCGGTGCTGCACGAGTGGGTGAACTACACCGGCTGTGACTCGCTGTACTCGGCGGCGGCCGATGCCAGCACCGCGTACTTCGGCGGCCACGAGCGCTGGTCACTGAACCCGAACGACTGTGACGCGCAGGGCCCGGGCGCGATCCCCGCGCCCGGCATCGAGGGCCTGTCACCGACGACGGCGCTCTGACCTTCAACCCGACGCGGGCCCGCGGCCTCGGCGCCGACGACATGCTCGATCACCAGCGCGGGCCTGTGGATCGCCAGCGACAACCAGAACAACGGCCAGTCCAGTGCGCAGGCAAGTCGGGCCACGCCGGGCATCTGCTTCCTGCCCTACTCATGACCGACGGCGCGGGGCGGGCAGAGCGGAGCTGGCGGCGGGACACTGCCGCGAGTCGTCTACCTCGGCGGCCTGGGCCGCAGCGGGACGACCCTGCTAGAGCGGCTGCTTGGCGAGCTGCCCGGCGTCTGCTCGGTCGGTGAGGTCGTCCACCTGTGGCAGCGCGGGATCGCCGACGCTGAGCTCTGCGGCTGCGGTGAGCCGCTCCCCGGCTGCCCGTTCTGGCGCAAGGTGGGCGAGCTCGCCTTCGGCGGATGGGACCAGGTGGATGTGCGCCGCATCGCCGAGCTGCGGCACGCCGTCGACCGGAGCCGTCATATCCCGCTGCTGGCCGCGCCAGCGCTGTACCCGTCGTTCCGCCGCGCCTCGACGAGTACACCGACTATTACCTGCGCATCTACTCGGCCATCGCGGACGCCAGCGGCTGCCCGGTGGTGGTGGACTCCAGCAAGCATGCGTCGCTGGCCTTCTGCCTGCGCTGGCGCGCAGAGCTAGACCTCAGGGTGGTCCACGTGGTGCGGGACAGCCGCGCCGTGGCATTTTCCTGGACCAGGCAGGTGATCCGTCCCGAATCGGCCTCGGACCCCTACATGCCGACCTACTCCCCCGGCGAGCGGCCTGGCTCTGGAACGCCCAGAACGGCGCCCTGCAGCTGCTGGCGAGGGAGGGCGTGCCGACGCTGCGGGTGCGCTACGAGGATCTGGTGACCGCGCCGTCGGCGACGCTGGCCAGCATCGCCGAGTTCGCCGGCATTGCCGTTGGCGGTGCGGCCATGGACTTCCTGGGCAGCGATGCGAGCGAGCGCTGGGCAGATCTAGGCGCTTCCCACACGGCCTCGGGGAACCCGATGCGGTTCGCCACCGGGAAGATCACCATCCGCACGGATGATCGATGGCGGACCGCGATGCCCGCCGCCCAGCGCCGCAAGGTCACCGCCCTCACGCTGCCGCTGCTGGCCAAGTACAGCTACGCTGGGTAAGGGGACATCATAAATGAGTAATCAGGGGCTGGCCGAGAGGGCTGCCCCCCGCCGCGAGGCTCGTTGACCCGGCCGCGAATCCGGGCCAGGGCACCACTGCGGATCTCATTCGCCGGGGGTGGCACGGATGTTCCGCCGTTCCCGGTGGCGGAGGGCGGCTGCGTGCTGTCGGCCACGATCGACCGTTACGCCTACGGGTCTCTCGACCCGCGCACTGATCGCGTCGTCACGATTGAGTCGGTGGATTTCAAGACGACCGCCGAGATGACGCTCGATAATGAGATCCTCTGTGACGGCAGCCTGGACCTGATCAAGGCGGCCGTGCGCAGGTTCGGGCGCGAGGGCACCGATGGCTACGACCTGGTGCTGCGCTCCAGCGCACCGCCGGGATCAGGCCTGGGCTCGTCGTCAACGATGATGGTGGCGCTGGTCGGCCTGCTGGCCGCTCACTACGGGCTGCACCTCGGTGATTATGAGACCGCAAAGCTCGCGCACGCCATCGAGCGTGCCGATCTCGGTATCGCCGGCGGTATGCAGGACCAGTACGCGGCGACGTTCGGCGGCTTTAACTTCATCGAGTTCACCGACCGGGTGATCGTGAATCCGCTTCGCATCAGGGACGAAGTCGCCCACGAGCTTGAGCTCAGCCTGCTGCTGTGCTTCACCGGGATCACCCGGGACTCGGCGCGGGTGATCGAGGACCAGACCCGGCGCGCGCTCGCGTCCGCTGACGACACCATGGCCGGGCTGCGGGCACAGAAAGAGCTGGCGGTGGCCATGAAGGCAGCGCTGCTTACCGGCGCGCTGCACGAGTTCGGTGAGCTGCTCGGCGAGGCGTGGGCCGAGAAAAAACGAATGTCCCCGCTGATTTCCAACGCGCGGATCGACGAGCTTTACGACATCGCTCGCAGCAAGGGCGCCCTAGGCGGCAAGATCACCGGCGCCGGCGGGGGCGGCTACATCTTGCTATTCTGCGACTTCACCAAGAAGCACCGGGTCATCGAGGCACTTGAGTTCGCCGGCGCCGACATCACCGAGTTCACCTTCGATACCAAGGGACTGACGACATGGCGGGCATGAGCGCGTCCGATGTCGTGGCCCCGAACGCGGAACTGGCGCGGGAGCAGCTGGCCGAGGCAATCGCGGTCAAGTGCCGGATGACCGAAGGGACCTTTGCCGAACAGGCGGTCGAGGTTGCCCGCGCGATGATCCGGTGCCTGCGCGCCGACGGAAAGGTGATCTTCTTCGGCAACGGCGGGTCGGCGCAGGACGCCGGGCACCTGGCCGCCGAGCTCATGGGCCGGTTCGCCTTTGACCGCCCGGGCTTGCCGCGTTCAGCCTTCCTGACGCCACCGCGGCGATGACGGCGATCGGCAACGACTACTCCTACGACGAGGTCTTCGCCCGCCAGGTCCTTGCCGCCGGCCGGCCGGGAGACGTCGTGGTCGGCCTGACCACATCGGGTAACTCGATCAATGTCGTCCGCGCACTGGAGGCGGCCGCAGCCGCCGAGATGATTACCGTGGCGCTGACCGGCGCCGCGGCGGGAAGGCCGCCGCGCTGGCCCAGATAGCCGTCCGGGTCCCGGCCGACGACACTGCCCGGGTGCAGGAGGCATGCATGCACCTGGGCCATACGATCTGCGAGATGGTCGAGGCGGCGCTGTTCCCGGGCCGTCCTGAGTTGCCTGCGCCCGGCCTGGGGCCAGCAGCACCGTCTTCCTCGACCGGGACGGGACGATCAACGTCAAGGCCGCCCGCGGGCCAGTACGTCACCTCGCCCGCCGAACTGGTCCTGTTGCCTGGCGCGGCCCGGGCGGTGGCCAGGCTGAACGCGGCCGGGCTGCGCACCGTCCTGGTGACCAATCAGCGCTGGCTGTCCGGGCCGTCGGCGGATCCGGCCGGCTACGCCGCCGTGCACGCGCGCCTCGAGCAGCTTCTCGCCGCCGAGGGCGCCTGGCTCGACGCCGCCTACCATTGCCCGCATGCGGCCGGCATCTGTGGCTGCCGGAAGCCTGCCCCGGGCATGTTGCACCGGGCGGCCCGAGACCACCTTTTCGACCTGGACAAGGCGGTTATCATCGGCGACAGCGACTCGGACCTGAAGGCGGGTCGGCCGCCGGTACCGCGACCATCCTCGTCCGCGCCGGCACCGCTGGCCCGGCTGCTCCGGCGCCGACGCTGTGGCGAAGATCTTCCGGCCGCGGTGCGGCTCATCCTGCAGGACAGAAACGCTACCGCGTAACGGCCTGCACTGCCGTCCGGGCCAGCAACTCGAGGGCGAACGGTAGATCATCGCGAAGGTACCGGCGAGCCAGCCGACGCGGCTCGAGCACCAAACGGTGCACCCACTCCAGGCCGAGGTGTTGCACGACCGGGGATGCCCGGGGGCTATTCCCGCGGCCATCGGAATGCCGCCGCCGCAAGCGAGATACCAGGCATCGGGTCGGCCTGCCGAAGCCGCTCGATCAGTCTTTCCTGCCGGGGAAACCCAGCCCGACGAATACAAGGCCGGGTGCGGCGGCCGCGACTGCGGCGACCGCCCGTGCACCCCCTCGGGGTCTGATCGAAACCGAACGGCGGTGAGTCAGTTCCGACGATGCGCAGGGCCGGGAATTGCGAACGAGCGCTTCGGCCGCCTTTTCCGGCATCCCTTCGGATCCGCCGAGAAGGAAGACCGGCCTCCCATCAGCAGCGGCCGCTCGCTCAGCGAAAACACCAGAGAGGCTCCGGGTACGCGCTCTGGCAAGACCTGCCCGCTAGCCCGCGAGGCCCAGACCAGGGGCATGCCGTCCGCTACGACGAGGACCCGGCGCACGAGCCCGGCCAGTTCGGTCTGCGGCAGCCGCCCGGGCCACATCCATGTTGACCGGGATGATCGATCCGCCGGAGCCCGCGGCCCACGCTCGCGCACAACGTCGGTGGCCCCGCGCTCTGTTAGCGCATCAAACCAGAGCTCGCCCACCCGCATCCTGGGCTTCCCCGGACTTGTAGTTTTCGGTGCTGTCATCAGGTCACGTCCAGGCAGATGGCTTAAAGAAGACGTCCGTAACAGCATCTATTTAAGCATCAATGGCCTCGATTGTCACGCGATTTCGATTTGTCCGGTTGGCTGCCCGGACGCTTTCCGGCAGGCACCGGGGACTGCCGCGCTCAGGCAGCGGCGGCTACTGCCCATTCATCGCTGCGTCGGCCTGGTATGGCGCCGGGGCGAGGCGGGAGGCCTGGCGGGAGGCCGGCCGATGACGGCGCCGGCGCGGGGCTCAGGACCCAGGCCAGCATTGATGGCAGTCGAAGGTGCCCAGATCTCACCCAGTACGATCGATATTCAGCGCGGTGGCGGCAGCTCCGCCGCCGGGCGGCAAAGGTCCAGCCGCCGGGCTCCCCGTGGCGGTCGCCGGCACCTATCGTGAAAGGTTCGGAATGAGTGGTCCTGAGAGTCATCGACCAAAGGTGCTAGTCCTGCTGGGAACTGCCTACTTCCCGCCCTTTATCGATCAGATCGGCGAGATGCACAGCCGCGGGCAAGTGCCCCCCGCGCCTGGCTACTCGATATTCCTGGCGACTTGATGCAGCTGGACCAGCGCTTCTTGACCAATCCGCCGAAATGGCTGCTAGTGCTTTATCGCATCATTCCCATATGGATGGCACAGGCACTTGAGGCATTCCGCGTCAGGCACCGCTACGACGTAGTCTTTGCCTGGGGGGCGGAGCCGGTCGCCATGACCTTCGCCCTGCTGCTCAAGCTAACCGGAAGGAAGATTCCTTTCGTGACGCTCTTCAGCTGGGTGTCGCCTCCCAAGAAGGCATGGTTCCTCCGGCTAGTCCGCCCCCAGATAACCACTTTGATCCTGCCGCCGCCAACCCAGCGCGAGTTCGCGATAGATCGGCTGGGATTCTCCCGGCAAAAGGTCGCCGGTATCCCCGGGGCGTTGATGATCAGTTCTGGCAGTCGCCAAGCGACATCAGGCCCGACATGATCTGTTCGGTCGGGCGGGAAATGCGCGATTTTGAAACGCTGATCAAGGCACTTGACGGTACTGGCATCCCCTGCCACATCGCGGCAGCACTCGTCCGCGGGAAGAGTGACCAATGGCGCCAGGTACTCGGTGACTCTGGCGAGAAAATTGAGTTGCCTGACAACGTGACCGTCGGGTCAAAGAATCCCGTCGAGCTACGCGAACTCTATGCTCGCTCGCGCTTCGTTGTGCTCCCGCTGCACCAAAGCGACACAGATAACGGCATCACCTGCCTGCTTGAGGCATGGTCTATGAGCCGATCGGTGATCTGTTCGGAGATCGACGGTCAGCGCGGCGCCATCGACCACGGGCGGAACGGCTTCTTCGTCCCGGTCGGCGACGCAGAGGCTTTGCGCAAGGTCATTGTTGATCTCTGGGGCCGCCCCGAGGAGTCAGCGAGGATGGGCGCTGAGGGACGGCGGACCGTGACGGAGTATCACCGGCTGGATCGCTTCATCCGTGAGGTCGGCGAAGTAATCACCGAGGCCGCTTCAAGCACCGGTTAGCTGCGCCGCGGGGAAGATCCGCCGAGCCATCCTCGGCGGCGGCACTGCGCCAGGTACGACGCTCTTCGGGACCGGGCAGGCGGGCCCGCCTTATCCTGCCTCGGTAATCATGCCAGCGCCGATGGTGGCGTTGGTCGCCTCGTCGATCAGGATAATCCCGCCAGTCATCCTGTTGCGAGCGTAGGGATCACAGAACAACGGCTGGGTAGTCCGCAGCGACACCCGGCCGATTTCGTTCAGGCCAAGCTGGGTTGCCTGCTCATCACGGTGCAGGGTGTTGACGTCCAGCCGGTACTGCAGGTCACGGACGATGGTCTTCACCGTGCGGGTGGTGTGCTTGACGATGAGCCGCCTGCCGATCTCGAGCGGCCGTGCGTCGGACATCCAGCACACCATTGCCTGCACGTCCTGGGCAGCCGGGGGCTGGTTGTGCGGACGGCAGAACATGTCGCCCCGTGAGACATCAAGATCATCGGCAAGCAGCAGCGTGACGGACATCGGCGGGTACGCCTCGGTGGCAGGGCCGGCGGCGGTGTCGATCCGCTTGATCGTCGTGGTCAGCCCGGACGGCAGGTGCATGACCTCGTCGCCCGGCTTGAGCACCCCTCCGGCGACCTGGCCCGCGTAGCCGCGGTAGTCGTGCAGATCGGGGTCGGTGGCCTGATGCGGCCGGATGACGTACTGCACCGGAAACCGGACATCGATCAGGTTCCGGTCGGACGCGATGTGCACGTGCTCCAGATGGTGCAGCAGGGACGGCCCGTCATACCAGGGCATGCTCGCCGATCGCTGCACGACATTGTCGCCGTGCAGCGCGGAAATCGGGATGAACGTGAGGTCACTGATCTCCAGCTTCGCCGCGAAGGCGGTGAACTCCTCGGCGATCTCCTCGAACCTCCCGGCGTCGTAGCCGACCAGGTCCATCTTGTTGACCGCGAGCACCAGATGCGGAACCCGGAGCAGGGTCGCGAGGAAGGCGTGCCGCCTGCTCTGCTCGGTCAGCCCATTGCGGGCGTCGACGAGAACCACGGCGAGGTCAGCGGTCGACGCGCCGGTCACCATGTTCCGGGTGTACTGAACGTGGCCGGGCGTGTCCGCGATGATGAATTTCCGCCGTGGCGTGGCAAAGTAGCGGTAGGCCACGTCGATCGTGATGCCCTGCTCGCGCTCGGCCCGCAGGCCATCGGTCAGCAGCGCCAGGTTGGTGTATTCCTCGCCCCGCTCCCGGCTGGTGCGCTCCACCGCGGCAAGCTGATCCTCGAAGATCGACTTGGAGTCGTAGAGCAGGCGGCCGATCAGCGTGCTCTTGCCGTCGTCCACCGAGCCTGCCGTCGCCAGCCGCAGGATGTCCATGTGCCTGTCGCCGTCCGGGTGGCTCATGCCCGGTCCGCTCCCTACCGCGGTCATCAGAAGTACCCCTCCCGCTTGCGGTCTTCCATCGCTGCCTCGCTGGCCCGGTCGTCCGCACGGGTCTGGCCACGCTCGGTGATCCGGGTCGCGCCGATCTCGGCAATCACGTCGGCGATAGTGACGGCCCCGGACTCCACGGCACCAGTACAGGTCATGTCGCCCACCGTCCGGTAACGGACGCTCGTCTCGAAGACCGGCTCGTCGTCCGCCCTGACGACGAACTGATTGTCGGCGAGCAAGATGCCATCGCGCTCGAAGACCTGCCGCTGGTGCGCGAAGTAGATGGCCGGGATCTCCAGGCCCTCCCGCTCGATGTAGTGCCAGACGTCGAGCTCGGTCCAGTTCGACAGGGGGAACACCCGGATGTGCTCGCCCCGGCCGATCCGGGTGTTGTACACGTTCCACAGCTCGGGCCGCTGATTCTTCGGATCCCACTGGCCGAACTCGTCGCGGAAGGAGAAGATGCGCTCCTTGGCCCGGGCCTTCTCCTCATCCCGCCGGGCGCCGCCGAAGACCGCGTCGAAGCGGTGCTCGGCGATCCCGTCCAGCAGGCTGGTGGTCTGCAGCCGGTTGCGGCTGGCCCAGCGGCCGGACTCCTCGGTCACCCGGCCGTCGTCGATGGCTTCCTGCACCGACGCCACGATCAGCCGGATGCCCAGCTCGGCGACGCGCCGGTCCCGGAAGTCGAGCACCTCGGAAAAGTTGTGCCCGGTGTCAATGTGCATGACCGGGAACGGGATGCGCGCCGGCCCGAATGCCCGCTCCGCCAGGGCGAGCATGACGATCGAGTCCTTGCCGCCCGAGAACAGCAGCACCGGCCGCTCGAACTCGGCGGCGACCTCGCGCATCACGTGGATCGACTCGGCCTCGAGCACATCAAGCTGCGAAAGCAGGTAGTCGGAACGCATGGCTGTCATCTGGAAAAACTCCGGACTATCGGAAACGGGCTAACTTGGCTTGTGCTGGCCTGCAGGTTACTCGCCGGCGCCGCCGGCCACGGCGATCGCCTCGAGCAGCGGCCCGGCCAGCGGGGCCAGGCAGATCAGGATATCGGGCATCCAGGGATGCTCCTGGTTATAGGCCAGCTTCGCGCCGTCTATCCGCGATGCATGCAGGCCCGCCGCCCGCGCCACCGCGACCGGCGCCGCGGAGTCCCATTCGTACTGCCCGCCGCTGTGAATGTAGGCGTCCGCGTCCCCGCAGATCACCATCGCGGCCTTGGCCCCGGCCGAGCCGAGCGGCAGCAGCACCGCCCCGGCCTGGTCAGCCAGCGACACGGCGAACGCGGGCGGCCGGGTCCGGCTCACCACGAAGCGGAGACTGCCCGGCAGTGCCGTCGTACCGCCCTGAGCGGCCGGCTGGGAGCCCGCCGGGCCTGCCAGGGAACCGGCGGCGGCCGCGCGCGGCTCAGCGGTGCTGAGCGTCTTTCCCTGCGCGGGCAGGGCCACCGCGCCGGCGGTCAGCTCGCCGAGTTCCCACAACGCGACATGGACTGCCCAGTCCGTCCGCCCGGCGTCGCCGAACTCCCGCGTTCCGTCCAGCGGGTCGACGATCCATACCCGGCTGGCCGACAGCCGGGCCGGATCATCGCGTCCCTCTTCCGAGAGCACGGCGTCGTCGGGCCGCAGCCGGGCCAGCTCGCCGGCCAGGAACTCGTGGGAGCGCCGGTCGCCGGCTTCCCGCAGCATGTCCGGGTCGCCGCCGGCCGAGCGCAGCGCGAGCAGCCGACGTCCGGCCTCGGTCGCCAGGTCGCGAGCCAGCCGGTCGTCATCGGACATCATCAGGGCAGGCTCCATCCCGTGGTTATCCTCCGCGACCGGTTCAGTACGCCCCGGACCCGTGCAGTACGGCCGAGCATGTTTTCCAGAGGATCTGCAGGTCGAGGATAAGCGACCAGTTCTCCACATAGCGCAGATCGAGCCGGACCGACTCCTCCCAGGACAGGTCAGAACGGCCGTTGACCTGCCACAGCCCGGTGATGCCCGGCTTGACCGCCAGCCGGCGCCGGACGTAGTCCCCGTACCTGGCCGCCTCGTCCGGCAGCGCGGGCCGCGGGCCGACCAGCGACATGTCCCCGCGCACCACGTTGATCAGCTGCGGCAGCTCGTCCACCGACCAGCGGCGGAGCCAGGCGCCAACGGTCGTTATCCGCGGGTCATTACGGATCTTGAAAAGCACTCCGTCATGCTCGTTGCTGCCGACGAGGTGGATCTTGCGCTCCTCCGCGTCCAGCACCATCGTGCGGAACTTGTACACGGTGAACGCGCGGCCGTCCCGGCCGACCCTGGTCTGCCGGAACAGCGCGGGTCCGCCATCGGCGAGCCTGATCGCGATGGCCGCGCAGATGAACACCGGGGCCATCAGCGTCAGCGCCGACACGCCGAGAATCTTGTCGAACGCGCCCTTGATGACCTGCTTGGCGCCGGTGAACTCCGGGTGGTCAACGTGCAGCAGCGGCAGCCCGGCCACCGGCCTGATCGTCGTACGCGGGCCGGCCACGTCCATCAGGGCCGGGGCGACGCACAGGTCGGTATCCGTCTTCTCCAGCTCCCAGGCGAGCTCCCGCAGCCGCACGCCGCTCATCTCGGGGCAGGCCAGCACGGCGACCGTGTCGGCGTCATAAAGCTCCACCACGCGGGCGACGTTGCCCAGGCCGCCGACAACGGGAATGCCGTCGACCTCGCTGTCACCTTCCGGACCCGCGATGCAGGCCGCGACGACCGACAGCCCGTGGTAGGTCTCCCGGCGCAGTTCGGTCGCGAGATCGGCGATCACCCGCGCGTGCCCGACGGCGACGACCCGGCGCATGCAGCTGCCCAGGCCGCGCAGCCGGTGCAGCCGCTTACGCAGAGCGAACCTGGCGAGCAGGTCGAACGCGGTCAGGCAGGGCAGCGCGATGACCACGTAGCCGCGGGCGATCTCGGTCTTCGTCGCGTAGGACAAGATCGCGACGGCGGCGGTCAGCGTCACGCCGGCGTTCAGCACCCGGCGGAACTCGTCCGTGCCAACCCCGATGAAGCGGGAGTCGTAGCCGCCCGCGAGAGTCACGATGCACAGCCAGATCACCGGCAGGGTGAGGCTGAGCGCCAGGTACAGGCTCGGCGGCGCGGCCCCGCCATCGAACCGCAGCTTGAGTGCCAGCAGGCCGCCGGCCAGGGCACAGAGCCCGTCCGCGACTACCACCTGGCGCAGGTACGCGCGGGTCCAGACCGCAGGCTTCTGCTCAGCTAGGCGTGCGACTACCTTGTCAGCCCGCCGATGGCCGGTAACGGCTGACTGACCTGACACGCTCGCACCCGTCCCTTCGCCACTGCGGTGACACCGGCGCGTTGCCGGACGTTCACCCTGCCGTACCGCGGGGAGACACCCAGTCAACGTTTTGGCCCCGGTGTCGTCCTGCCCTACAGAGGGAAGACGCCCAGCCAAATGGGACGGTTGACAGCTTTCCCCATGATCTGAGCATCATAGGCCAGATCATGGCGAGTCACATCTGCCCTCAGGGCCGCTCGCGGCCCTCTGACCATGCGAAACCTCAATGCCCGCCGGGGTTCCGGTCAGAAACCCGCCGGTTAAAAATTGGGGTGAAATTCGTTCTGCGCGGCTTCAAGTCCGTTCCGCAGCAGCGCTTCGACGGCATCCGCGCATCGTTCGACCAGCACGGGAAGTTCCTTACGCTCAGTAGCTGAAAAGTCACGCAATACGAAGGCGGCGGGATCCATTCGGCCCGGCGGCCGGCCTATGCCGAGGCGCGCGCGGTAATAGTCCCGGGTGGCCAGGGCGGCAGTTACCGACCGGAGCCCGTTATGCCCGTTGTCACCGCCGCCCAGCTTCAGCCGGATCACCCCGAACGGCACGTCGAGTTCGTCATGCACGACGAGCACCCGCTGCGCCGGGACCTTGTAGAAGCTGCGGAGCGCGGCGACCTGGCCGCCGGAGCAGTTCATGTACGACCGCGGCTTCCCGACCGTGACGGGCGCATCCGCCAGCCTGCCGACGGCGACCGCGGCGCCTGACCGGTCCCGCTTGAAGCCAGCGCCCATCCGTGTGGCCAGCACGTCGGCCACCATGTACCCGGCGTTGTGGCGGTTGCCCGCGTACTCTGCGCCCGGGTTGCCGAGCCCCGCGATCACCCAGCGCTCGTCCGTCATCCAGTGCTCACCTCAGCCCAGGCATCACCGCGGGTCCGGGCACTGTTACCGCCCGGGCTCGCCCGCCGGGCCGGTCAGCCCGGGGGAAGCCGGCTCAGGAATCCGTCCCGGCGGCGGCGTCATCAGGCGCGTCCGGTACCGGAGCGGGCTCGTCCTCGGCTGCCGCAGCGCCCTCCTCGGCCTCGATGCCGAGATCGGCCTCCATCTGCTCTGCCGTCGGGGCCGCGATGACGTGCAGCACGAGCAACTCCGCGTCCACCGCGAGCGTCGAGCCTGCGGGCAGGGACAGATCTCCGGCATGCACCGAGGCGCCGATCTCCATTCCCTCGACGTCGATCTTGATGCCCGTCGGGATATTGGTGGCCTCCGCCTCAACCGCTACCTGGATCAGCTGCTGGTCGAGCATCCCGTCGACGGCCACCTCACCGGTGACCAGCACGGGCACCTCGACGGTTACCTTCTCGCCCTGCCTGACCAGGATCAGGTCCACGTGCTCGACGGATCCCCTGATCGGGTCACGCTGGACTGCCTTGGGCAGCGCAAGCTCGCTGCCGCCGGACAGGC
The DNA here is from genome assembly GCA_963707065.1 of uncultured Actinomycetes bacterium. GTDB lineage: Bacteria > Actinomycetota > Actinomycetes > Streptosporangiales > Streptosporangiaceae > Palsa-506. Next base: position 30,861 of record CAVPPJ010000022.1, on the reverse strand, counting down.
CCTCAAGCCGGATCAGCACGTTGGCGGTGCGCAGTGCCAGCAGCACATCGTGGCCGGGCAGGCTGACATGCCGTGCTTCCGTGCCGTGGCCGTACAGCACGGCGGGCACCCGGCCTTCACGCCGGACGCGGCGGGCGGCACCCTTGCCGAAATCGTGGCGCGGCTCAGCGGCGATACGTACCTCGGGCACGGTAAGACTCCTCAGCGGTAAGAAAATTCCTGCGTAGTCTAGCCGACCCGGGCCGTCCCGCGTCCGCGCACGGTCCGGCTCCGCCGCCGGAAGCTCAGCTCCGCTGCCGGAAGCTCAGCCTCCGCCGCCGGAAGCTCAGCTCCGCTGCCGGAAGCTCAGCTCCGCCGCCGGGCTCAGCTCTGCCCGTCGAACAGGCTTGTCACCGATCCGTCGCTGAACACCTCGTTGATCGCCCGGGCGATCAGCGGCGCGATGGACAGCACGGTCAGCTTGTCGAAGCGCTTTTCCGCCGGGATCGGCAGCGTATTGGTGACGATCACCTCGGCGATCCTGGAGTTCTTCAGGCCGTCCACCGCGGACCCGGACAGCACCCCGTGGGTGGCTGTCACGATGACGCGCGCGGCCCCCTTCTCGAACAGCGCCTCGGCCGCGTTCACGATCGTGGCCCCGGTGTCGATCATGTCGTCCACCAGGATGCAGGTCCGGCCCGCGACGTCGCCGACCACCTCGAGAACCTTCACCTTGTTGGCCACGTCGATATCGCGGCGCTTGTGGATGATCGCCAGCGGGCAGCCGAGCCGGTCCGTCCACCGCTCGCACACCCTGACCCGGCCGGCGTCCGGCGCCACCACGGTGACCTCTGACAGGTTCAGCCGTTCCTCGATGTAGGAGGCCAGGATCGGGAGCGCGAAAAGGTGATCGACGGGCCCGTCGAAGAATCCCTGGATCTGGGCCGTGTGCAGGTCGACGGCCATCAGCCGGTCCGCGCCGGCCGTGGCGAACAGGTCGGTCATCAGCCGGGCCGAGATCGGCTCCCGGCCGCGGCTCTTCTTGTCCTGGCGCGCGTAACCGAAGAACGGGGCGACCACCGTGATGCGCTTGGCCGACGCCCGCTTGAGGGCGTCAACCATGATCAGGTGCTCCATGATCCACTGGTTGATCGGCGCGGTGTGGCTCTGCAGCACGAATGCGTCACAACCGCGGACCGACTCCAGGAACCGCACGAAGATCTCGCCGTTGGCGAAGTCGTACAGCCTGGTGGGCGTCGGCTCGATGCCGAGGCAGCCGGCTATCTCATTCGTCAGGCCGGGGAATGCCCGGCCGGAGAAGAGCAGCATCTTCTTCTCGCCAGAAGCCGTAATGCCCATCACTGGTCCGGCGCTCCCTCATGTCGCGGCGGGATTGCCCGGGTTCCCGGCAGGCCGCTTCCGGCCGCCGCCTGGTGCTGGCCCGCGACCCGCTGCCCCGCGGCCAGCGTGGTGCCCGGCACCAGGTGGGCGAAGGGCCCTACGCTGGCGCCCGGCCCGACCACGGCGGACTCGCAGACTGACTGAATGACCGTGGCTCCGGCCGCGACCGTGGTGTCACGCAGCAGGCAGCCCGGGCCGATCCGGGCCCGGGCGGCAATCTCCGTCCGTCCTTCCAGCTGGGTGCCAGGCCCGATTTCGGTGTCCGGCTCGAGCCGGACACCGACGTCGATCCAGGTGGAACCGGGATCGTGGATGGTCACCCCGGCCCGCATCCACCGGCCGAGCACCCGCTCGTTCAGCACCCGCCTGGCCCAGGCCAGCTGCGCCTGGTCGTTCACGCCGAGCACCTCATCAGGATCGCCGCACGCGGCGGATGCCACCGGATAGCCGTCGCCGCGCAGCAGGCCGACCGCGTCGGTCAGGTACTCCTCGCCTTTGACGTTGTCGGTCGGCACCCGCTTGACGACGTCAGCGAGTAGCTCGCCATCGAAGGCGTAGACCCCGGAGTTGATCTCCTTGATAGCCCGCTGCGCTGGGGTGGCGTCCGCGTGCTCCACAATCTGGGCGAAGCCACCGGACGAGTCACGGATGATCCGGCCGTAGCCGGCCGGATCGGCCACCAGCGCGGTGAGCACGGTGACGGCCGCACCGCCGGATTCGTGCACGGCGATGAGTTCCGCGAGCGTCTGCGAGCGAAGCAGCGGCGTGTCCGCGTAGGTCACCACGATGGTGCCGCGGATCACGCCGACCGATTCGATCACCGTGCGCACCGCGTGCCCGGTCCCGCCCCGGCGCTCCTGTACGACTACCGTGGCGTCCGGCGCCTGCTCGGCGAGTTCCGCTGCCACCTCACCATGCGCATGGCCGGTGACGACGATGAGGCGCGCGGGCGAGAGCTCCCGCGCAGTGGCGAGCACATGGCCCAGCATGGTCCTGCCGCAGACCCGGTGCAGGACCTTCGGGGTACGAGTCTTCATCCGCGTGCCCTCACCCGCGGCAAGGATGATGACAGCGGCCGGATCGCTCGCGCTCACTCGGCTCCTTGGTATCGGTGCAGGCACAAGGCGGTGGCTCCCCCGCCGGTTCACGTTCCGGACTTCCGCAGGATACCGCCAGGCTCCGGCGCCTGCCCCGGGACAGACTTCATGCCCCGTTGCCTATCGGTATCCCTCATCACATTCGTCAATGTCCATTCTGCGCGAACTACTGTTCTTGAGCGTCATAGATGTACATCACGCGACAAACGTCCAGGTTTCTCATGGGCAAGGTTACGCCGGTTAGCCGCGCCAGGACGGGTCGCTACTGACCTGCCGTAACGGGAACGGGCAGGACATGGGGACGGGCAGGACATACTGGGCGCGCAGGGAAGGAAACCGGGGATAGTGGAACGGGCACTGGTCACTGGCGGGGCGGCTTCATCGGCTCGCATCTGGTCGACATACTGCTGGCCGCCGGTGCGAGCGTGCTGGTGGTGGACGACCTACGGCTCGGTAAACGTGACCATCTTGACCGGGCCTTATCCACTGGCTGGGCGACCCTGCTGGAAGCCGACATCCGGAGCGCGGCCGACCTGCGGCCGGTAGCTGACTTCGCGCCGGATGCTGTCTTCCATCTGGCGGCGCTGCACTTCATCCCGCATTGCAACGCGCACCCGCAAGAGGCACTGGACGTCAACGTGCTGGGACTGGACGGCATTATCCGCGCGGTTCGCGGCGGGCCGCCGGCCGCCTTCGTGTTCTGCTCGAGCGCCGCGGTCTACGGGTTCGGCGAAGGGCACTGGCCGGAGACCGCGCCGCCCCGGCCCAGCGAGATCTACGGCATCTCGAAGTGGCTGGGCGAGCAACTGATGGCACGCTTCCACGCCGACCTGCCTGCGGTTCGCACCGTGGTGGCCCGGCTCTTCAACACCTACGGCCCGCGGGAGACGAACCCGCACGTGCTCGCCGCGATCGTGGCGGCCATCCGGGCCGGCCAGCCGGTCCGGCTCGGTAACCTCTGGCCGCAGCGCGACCTCGTCTTCGTCACCGACACCGCCCAGGCGATCGCGCTCCGCCGGGCAGGCAATCGACGGGATCAAGGTGCACCGCTTCGGAACGGCCATAGCGAGTTCTGCCGCCATCGAGGGCTCAGGGGCGAGCCGCCGCAGCCGTGGATGACCCGCAGCGGCGCCGGGCCAGGGACGGGCTTCTGGTCGCCGACCCCCGCAAGCTGATGACGGCGACCGGCTGGAAGCCCGCGTACGACCTCAAGGCGGCTCTCCGTGAACTCCTGGCGTGCGAGGGACTGCTCTGACGGGCAGCGAGGATCCCGCCCCCGACAGCGGGCAAGCGGACGGCGACGCAGCCGACGGCCGGGCAGCCGGCGGCGAGGCGGCGCCGGCGGCGAGGCAGCCGAACGCCGGGCAGCCGCGACCAGGACGCGCAGCAGGCCCGCAGCCCGCGCTGTCGGAGGAACTGGGCGCCGGGTACCGGGCCGCGAAGCGCGAGTTTCTCGGCATCGGGCTGTCCTGTATGTCCGACGAGGATTTCGTCGGCGCGGTGCGGACGGCGGTGCAGACCCGTTCACGGCTGACCGTCTCGTTCATCAACCCGGACTACGTGCTCCGGGCGCACCGGACCCCGAGCCTGCTGGAGAAGATGAACGACTTCGACGTCGTGCTCCCGGACGGATCGGGCGTCGTGCTCGGGGGCCGGCTGCTCGGGCTCCCCGTTCCGGACCGGCAGGGCAACGAGGACATCTGCCCGAAGATCTTCGCGCTTTCGGCCCGCGATGGCTTTGGGAACTACCTGTTCGGCTGCGCCGACGGAGTGCCGGAACGGGCCGCCGAGAACCTGGTCGCCGCATTCCCCGGCCTGCCCATTGCCGGGACGCTGCACGGTTACTGGGACGTGGCGCGCGGGCATCCAGGCAGCTATGACGACGCTGACGTCGACATGATGGTGGCGGCCATCAACGCGGCCCGGCCTGACATCCTGCATGTCTCCATCCCCACGCCGATGCAGCAGAACTGGGTGCAGGACGTGGCCGGCCTGCTGGCCGTGCCGGTGATCATCACCGGCGGGAGCTACCTGGACCACCTGGCCGAGCGCGTCCACTGGTACCCCCGCTGGGTGAACCGGATGCGGCTGGGGTGGGCGTACCGGCTCTTCCGTGAGCCTGGCAGGCTGTGGCGCCGCTACTCGGTCGATCTCGTGGCCTACGGCCGGCTAGTCACCAGGCACCGGCGTGCCTAGCGGCCGCGTAGCCATCCCGCGGTCCGCTGTCGCGGCGGCCGACATTGCCTCCAGGGCCGACATCGCTTCCAGGGCCGACATCTGCAGATCTGCTAGGGAGAGACCAATGCGGAAACCGAACCGCCGGGCACTGACCGCGCTGCTGGCAGCCTGCGGTTGCCTGCTGACGACCGCGTTCGGGGCCAGCCAGGGCGCGGCGAAACCCGCTAGCGGGACCGTCAAGGTCACCCTGGCAGGCCCGGTGCGGGCCGTCACCCCGACGCTGCTCGGCCTGAATGGGGTGAACACCACCGGGCCGGCCTGGAATGATTCCTCGTTCGATGCAGTGCTGAGGAAATTCGCGCCTGGCGTTATCCGCTATCCGGGTGGCACGGCGGCGAACTACTGGTCCTGGCCGAGCGGCTGGTACCAGCCAGGCAAATGGCCGGGCGAGCCTGCCAAGGCGGTCAATGACAGTCTTGGCGTCTTCGGTACAGGGCTCCAGGCGGCAGCCGCCACGCCGCTCTTCAGCCTGAACACCGTGACCTTTAACGGCGCGATCGGCACCGCCGCGGAAAACACGGCCATGCTGGACCAGCAGCTGCAATCCCTGCACACTGCCGCCGGGGACGGACTGCCGGTGAAAATGGTGGAACTCGGGAACGAGCTGTACCTGAACGGGTTCGTCAGCACCGGCCCGGACGCCCAGGACTACGCCAAGCGCTTTCCGACCGCCGCCGACTACGCGACCCAGATGAACGCCTGGATTACCGCCATCCACAGCGCCTTCCCCGGGGTGCAGATCGCCGCGGTGGAGTCAGACTCCAACGACGTCAACGGCATCTCGAAGCGGCGCAGCAGCTGGAATGCCGGCGTGCTGCCGGTGCTCAAGGGCGAGGATGCGGTGACGATCCACGACAATCTCCGGGTCTTCAGCGCCTCGGAATCGCCGGCCGCGGTGCTCGCGTTCCCTTACCTGCATTTCCAGAAGCTCAAGTCCCATGAGCTCGCGCTGTTCCAGTCGGACAACCTCCCGGTGTGGGTCACCGAGTTCAACCTGGCCGACCAGACGCCGGGCCACGTGTTCCAGGGCACCTGGCTGCAGGGCCTGTTCGCGGCGGCGCAGGCGCTGCTGTTCACCGCGGACCCGGACATTACCTACGCCGGGCTGAACGCGACGATCGGCACCGCCGCGTCGTCCCCGATCTTCGATGGCACCCAGGCGTTCGGCAGCGGCAGGCCGGCCACCACGAAGCTCGCGCTCAGCGCGGTCGGAACCACCTTCTCGATGATCCAGGCGGCGTTCAACCGGGCTTCCTCGGCTCAGCCGCTGTCCTTCGCCGGGGTGCCGACGCTCGGGTCGACCGGCGCGCCCGCAGTCCTGGGCGAGGTGCTCACCACTCATTCCGGGCCGGAGGTCATGCTGGTGAACCTGTCCTCGCAGCCGGTCTCCCTCGACCTTTCCTCGATCTTCTCTGGCGGGTTCAGCGCGACCCAGGTCACCACGCCGTCGATCATGACGAAGGTGACGGGCCCGGGATCGGTCAAGACGACCTCGTCCGCCGGAACGGGCGATTTCCAGGTCGAGCCGTACGCGGTCGCCGATATTTCCGGCTGATGCGGCCTCGCTGACGAGACCCGCTGATACGGCTCCGCCGTGCCGGATACCTGCATGCCGTCACGGCCGGTATCCGGGCACCGGGGGGCGTTGCTCGTTTGTCAGTATATAGAACTAATATTCGAATATGACTACGAGTGCAGAGTTTGAGAGATTACGGCAACAGGCGATCATGCTGCGCCGGGCGGGCAAATCGCGGCGGGAGATCAAGGAACTGCTTGCCATCGGCAGCAACGCGACCCGTAACGATGCGCTCAGCGGCGAGCCGCCGCAGCCGTGGGCGCGGCGCCCGAAACGCCAAGGACGAGTTGCGCGAGGCCGCCAGGGAACTGCGGCGCCGCGGCCTCGACTACAACCGGATCGCCGCCGGGCTCGGCGTGTCCAAGAGCTCGGTCTCGCTCTGGGTGCGGGACCTTCCCCGCCCGGCCCGGCTCAGCTACGAGGAATGCCGTCGTCGGCAAGCCGAGGGCGTGCGCAGGTACTGGGACGCCGAGCGGGGCGATCCGAACCGATACGGAGCTCCCGGGCGAGGATTCGAACCTCGGTTGATTGGACCAAAACCAATAGTCATGCCACTAGACCACCCGGGAAAGTGACCGCCCCCCACTCTACCGAGATACCGCCGCCCACCGCCGCGGTCTCGCGTCATTGGCTTTCTGCGCGGCCCGGCCGCTGTACGTCGCGCTGACCTGCGCGGGAGACTTCCGGCAGGTGTGATCTTCCCGACAATCAGGCGAAAATTACGTCCCAGCCCTTGCGCAACCTACGGTATCGTAGCCTACGGTTACGTAAGCGTATTTGCATCGGCCCCTGAACCCCGGTGTATGCGAAGGCGCTCGCCATCCCTCCGCCGAAACCCCAGCGAGCGAGGAACGCCGATGACTGCTACCACCGACCGAGCCGCGACACCCGATACCGTGCTCGCGCCGCCCGTTCGCGGCCCGGCCCGGGCCCGCCCGGACATCAATCCCGAGCCCAGCAGCACCTTTGAGCGGGTCCTGGTGGCCATTTTCGTCGCCGTCCCGTTCCTGGCACTCGTCGCCGCCATACCGGTGGCCTGGGGCTGGGGCCTGGGCTGGCACGATGTCGTGATCGCCGTCGCCTTCTACCTGGTCTCCGGGCTCGGCATCAGCATGGGCCTGCACCGCTACTTCACGCACGGGTCGTTCAAGGCCGTCCGCGGTTTCAAGATCGCACTCGCGATCGCCGGGTCACTCGCCATCGAGGGACCGGTGATCACCTGGGTCGCTGATCACCGCAGGCACCACAAGTACAGCGACAAGGAGGGCGACCCGCACTCGCCGTGGCGCTTCGGCAACGACTGGAAGGCGCTCAGCAAGGGCCTGGCCTTCGCGCATACCGGCTGGCTGTTCGACGGCGACGTCACGTCACCGGAGAAGTTCTGCCCCGACTGGCTCGCCGACTCCGACATCGCCCGGGTGTCCCGGTGGTTCCCCTGGCTGGTGACCGCCTCCTTGCTCGGGCCGGCCCTGATCGGCGGACTGTGGTCGATGTCCTGGCAGGGTGCGGTCACCGCGTTCTTCTGGGCGAGCCTGGTCCGGATCGCGTTCCTGCACCACGTCACCTGGTCGATCAACTCGATCTGCCACACCTTCGGCAAGGAAGAGTTCGAGGTACGGGACAAGTCGAGGAACGTGTCGTGGCTGGCGATCCTGTCCTTCGGCGAGTCCTGGCACAACCTGCACCATGCCGACCCCACCTGCGCGCGCCACGGCGTGCTCAAGGGGCAGATCGACATCGCCGCCCGGGCCATCTGGCTGGCCGAGAAGCTCGGCTGGGCGTACGACGTCCGCTGGCCCGACGAGGAGCGGCTGACCGGCAAGCAAACCGGCAGCGCCAGGGAGCTGGGATCCATGACCAGGCGCCGGCCGGGCCAGGCGGCTTGATGACCGCGGCGGCCGGGTCAATTGGCTGAGTTAACGATCGGCCGCCATGATGGAGCAGTGACAAGGCAGCCCGCTGCACCCAACCGGAAAAGGATGACCGGCCAGGAACGCAGGCAGCAACTGCTCGACATCGGCCGCAGGCTCTTCGCCGAGCGCGGCCTGGACGGTACTTCCATCGAGGAGATCGCCGCTCAGGCCGGTGTCTCCAAGCCAGTGGTGTACGAGCACTTCGGCGGGAAGGAAGGCCTCTACGCCGTCGTCGTGGACCGGGAGGTTGAGCGCTTCCTGACCATGGCGACCACTCTGCTGGAGGGCGAAGACACCAGAGATAAATTTGAAGCCGCCGCCATCGCGCTGCTCAGGTACATCGAGGAGAACGCGGACGGTTTCCGCATTCTGGTACGTGACTCCCCGCCCGGATCGGGATCTGGCACGTTCAGCAGCCTGATCAGCGACATCGCCAGTCAGGTCGAGTACATTCTCGGCGACGTCTTTAAGGCCCGGGGCTACGAGCCGAAGTACGCCCCGATGTACGCCCAGATGCTGGTCGGCATGGTGGCCTTCACCGGCCAGTGGTGGCTGGACGCGCGCAAGCCCAAGCTGGAGGAAGTCGCTGCCCACCTGGTCAACATGGCCTGGAACGGGCTGTCGCAGCTGGATCCCAAGCCGCGGATCTCCGCCGACGTCACCAGGAAGCTCAGCGACAAGCCCCAGTAGCCGCCAGCCGCTCAGCCGCGGTGACCGCCGCTAGCGGGCGCCGCCGTAGCGGCTGGGGTTGCGCTAGCGGCGGGACGCGACCACGAAGACCCGCCGGAACGGCAGCACCGTGCCGTACGGCGCTGCCGGGTAGGCCTCGCGCGCCCGCGCGCCGTACTCCGCCGTGAACTCCGCGGCCAGCTCCGGCCCGAGCGCCGCGAGCACCGGCCGCAGGCCGGTGCCCTTGTACCAGTCAAGGACAGGATCGTCGCCCGGCAGGACATGCAGGTAAGTGGTCTCCCATGCGTCAACGTCACAGCCGGCGCTGGCCAGCAGGTCCAGGTACTCGGCAGGCTGCGCCGCCTGCCGGCTGCGCCGGACCTCGCGCAGCAGCGGGCGCCACCGCTGCGAGCTGGCAAGTTCAGTGAGGATCTGATGACTCGGCTGATCGAAATTGCCCGGCACCTGGAACGCCAGCCAGCCGCCCGCCGCGAGCATCGCGGGCCAGCGGGCCAGCACGGCCAGGTGATCGGGCACCCATTGCAGCGCGGCGTTCGAGATGATGACGTCAGCCGGGTGCGCCGGCCGCCATTCCCGCAGGTCCGCCAGCACGAAGCTGAGCCGCCCGGCTGGCGCCTGGCGGCCTTCCGCGCCGCCCGCGGCTGGCCAGGCCGCGGCTGGCCGTGCGCCGGCCGCGCGGATCATCTCCGGCGAGCTGTCCACGCCGACGACTTCCGCGCCCGGCCAGCGTGCGGCCAGCGCCGCGGTCAGCCCGCCCGGCCCGCAGCCCAGGTCAGCGACCAGCCGGGGATCGGTGGCACCGACTCGTGCCAGCAGCTCGAAGAACGGCCGGGCGCGCTGGCCGGCGAACCGCTGATACTGATCCGGATCCCACATGGCCATCTCCGTATTTCTTGACGTCAAGATATCTCCTTCCGGTTCTACTAGCATGAATTCTTGATGTCAAGAGATATGCTTCAGGCCATGAATGACCAGCACGGCGGCGCGGTCAGCCCGCCGGTGCACGACGAGGTTGACGACCTGGTGGCCAGGTGGCAGGTCGAGCGGCCGGATCTCGACGTCGAGCCGCTGCACGTGCTGAGCCGGGTATCACGCCTGGCCAGGCATCTCGACCGGGCCCGCAGGGCCGCGTTCGCCGCGCATCAGCTGGAGACCTGGGAATTCGACGTCCTGTCCGCGCTGCGCCGGCAGGGCCCGCCTTATCAGCTGAGTCCTGGCGCGCTGCTCCGGGCCACGCTCGTCACCTCGGGCACCATGACGAACAGGATCGACCGGCTGGCCGGCGCGGGGCTTGTCCGCCGGCACCCGGACCCGCTGGACAAGCGCGGCGTGCTGGTCACGCTGACCGCGAGCGGCCGGTCGGTAGCCGACGCTGCCCTCGCCGACCTGCTGCAACGCGAGCGCAAGCTGCTCACCGGGCTGGACAGCGGCCAGCGCCGGGAGCTTGCCGGGCTGCTGCGGGTCATTCTCGCGCCCTTCGACTCCGATACCGGACCCGACCTCGGATGACCATGCCCGCTATGACCATGCCACTTATAGGGAACGGATGCGCCGCGCCACTGCCGTCCTAACCGGCACGGCCATGATCGCGGCGGTCGCGGTCGCCGTGACCGTGGCGACGGCCGGGCCCGCTGCTACCCCAGTCCCGCATCACCGCCGGAGCAGGCCGGTAGCCAGCTATTACCTGTCCCTGGGCGACTCGCTGGCGCGCGGGTTCCAGCCGGACCGGGCGGGCACGAGCGTGCCGACTGACCAGGGCTACCCCGACCAGCTCTACGCGATGCTGCGGCCGGGCGACCCGGGCCTGCGGCTGGTCAAGCTCGGCTGCGGCGGGGAGACCACGACCACCATGATCCACGGGGGTATCTGCTCCTACCCTGGTGGCTCGCAGCTTGCCGCCGCCGTCAGGTTCCTGCGGGCGCATCCCGGCCGGGTGTCTCTGGTCACCATCGACATCGGCGCCAACGACCCGGACACGTGCATCACTCATCCGAGCCTGAGCAAGATCGCTAGCTGCATCGGGTCGGCCGTCCCGGGCACGGCGAGAAACCTGGCGAAGATCATGCAGTCGCTCCGGGCCGCTGGCGGCCGCAGGCTCGACGTCATCGGCATGAGCTACTACGTGCCCGAACTGGCCGCCTGGCGGGACGGCCTCGCTGGCCAGTTCCTCGCACGGCTAAGCGAACGGCTGGCGGCCGGCCTCAATAACCTTCTGACCAGCACCTATACGGCCTTCGGCGCGCGCGTCGCGGATGTCGCCGGCGCGTTCCGCAGCGGGGATTTCGCCAGCCGGGCCACTGGCTCTGCGGCCGGCCCGGTGCCGCGCAACGTCGCCCTGATCTGCTCATGGACCTGGGCATGCGCGCCGCCGCCGCGCGGCCCGAACGAGCATGCGAACGCGGCCGGCTACCGGGTGATCGCCGCCGCATTCCGCCGCGCCGACCTGCGCTGACCGGCTGGCGCTCGCGCCCACGGCCAGCTTCGGTCAGTCGGCGAGCTCCTCGGCCAGTTCGAGCCAGCGCTCCTCCAGCCTTGCCTTGTCCGCCTGGACCGAGCGAAGCTGCGCGCCGATCTCGATCAGGGCGGCGTAGTCGCTGGCGCTGGCGGCGAGCTCGGCGGCCAGCTTCGCCTCCTGCTCGGCTACCGCGCTGAGCTGACGCTCCAGCCTGCTGAGTTCCTTCTGGCCGGTCCGCTGCCTGGCGGCGGCCGACGGCGCCCGGCCGGCGCCCGGCCGCGCCGCGGCCGGCTCCGCGTTCCGCTCGCGCTCGCGGCGGTCCAGGTACTCGCCGATGCCGCCGGCCAGGTAGGCCACCTTCCCGCCGGCCAGCGCCACGACATGGTCGGTCACCCGCTCCAGGAAGTACCGGTCGTGGCTCACCACGACCAGCGAGCCCGGCCAGCCATCCAGCAAGTCCTCCAGCTCGGTCAGCGTCTCGATGTCCAGGTCGTTGGTCGGCTCGTCGAGGAAAAGCACGTTCGGCTCGGCCATCAGCAGCATCAGCAGTTGCAGCCGCCTGCGCTCGCCGCCGGACAGCTCACCGACCGGCGTCCACTGGGTCTCCCCGCCGAGGCCGAGCCGCTCCAGCAGCTGGCTTGCGGACAGCTCGCCCTGGCCGGCCTCGACGGTGCTGCGTACCTGCTCCGCGGCCTCGAGGACGCGCAGTGCCGGATCGATCCTGGCGGCCTCCTGAGTCAGGTAGCCGAGCCGCACGGTCTTGCCCCGCACGACCTTGCCCTCCGCGCGCAGGCCGCCCCCGGCGGGCTGGCCGCTGGCGGACTGGCCCCGGCGGACTGGGCCCCGGCGGACTGGGCGCTGGCGGACTGGGCCCCGGCGGACTGGCCGCTGGCCGGATCTCCGGCCGAGCCGGCCCGGCGGGCGGATTCCCGGCCGGGAGCGGCCCGGCGAGCGGCACCATCCCGGCAAGCAGCCGCAGCAGCGTCGTCTTCCCGCTGCCGTTGACTCCGACTACGCCCACCCGGTCACCGGGCCCGAGCTGCCAGGAGACGTCGTCAAGCAGCACCCGCTGCCCGGCCCACACGGTGGCATCGGCGATCTCCAGGACGGTCTTGCCCAGCCGGGCCGCGGCCAGCCTGGTCAGCTCTACCCCGTCCCGCGGGGCCGGCTCTCCCTCGATCAGCGCGGTGGCTGCCTCGACCCGGAATTTTGGCTTGCTCGTCCGGGCCGGCGGGCCGCGCCGCAGCCAGGCCAGTTCCTTGCGCAGCAGGCCGCGCCGCCGCCGGTCAACCGCGCCGGCGATACGCGCTCGCTCGGCCCTGGCCAGCACGTAGGCCGAGTAGCTCCCTTCGTAGGACCGGACTTTCCCGTCCGCGACTTCCCAGGTCCGCTCGCAGACAGCATCAAGGAACCAGCGGTCGTGCGTCACCACGACGAACGTCCGGCCCTGCCCGCCCAGGTAGCCCGCCAGCCAGCCGATGGCCTCGATGTCCAGGTGGTTGGTGGGCTCGTCGAGCAGCAGCAGGTCATGCGTCCCGCACAGGAGCGCGGCCAGCCCGACGCGGCGGCGCTCGCCGCCCGACAGCTGCTCGGCCAGGCTGTCCAGGCTCACGCCGCCGAGCAGTGCCTCCTTGACCCCGCGCGTCCGCGGGCTGGCCGCCCAGGCGTGCTCGGGCAGGGCGCCGAAGACAAGTTCCCTGACGCGTCCGGTCAGGTTCTCGCTTTGCGGCAGATGCCCGACCCGCAAGCCGCCGGTGCGGGTCACCCGGCCGGAGTCCAGTACGGCGGCCCCGGCCAGCGCGGCGAGCAGCGTGCTCTTGCCCGCGCCGTTGCGCCCGACAACGCCGATCCGGTCCCCGGCCGCTACGCCGAGCGATACGCCGTCCAGCAGTACCCGCGGCCCGAACGCCTTGGCGGCAGCTTCCAGGTTGACCAGGTTCACTCGTGCTCCGTGCTGGTGACCACGGCCGCTCCGGGGACCGGCCCGTGCACCCGGACGACCGCCCGGCAGACCCCGGCGCCGGTGAGCGAGACGGCGAGGTCCCGCGCGTGCCCGGCGTCCGCGGCGAGGAAGGCACAGGTAGGCCCGGAGCCGGAGACCATGGCGCCGGTCGCGCCGAGCTCGCGGCCCGCGGCCAGGGTCCGGCGAAGCCCGGGGCGCAGCGAGAGCGCCGCGGGCTGCAGGTCGTTGGCGAGCAGCGGGCCGACGGCCGCCGGGCTGGCCGACCGCAGCGCGGCCATCAGCGCGGTGCTGAGCTCAGGTGGCCCCGGCCGGGGCGGCCCGGCGGAGCGGCCGGCCCGGGCCGCGCGGAGCCGGTCGCAGGTCGCGTAGACCTCCGGCGTCGCCAGTCCGCCAGCGGAGAATGCGAGCACCCAGTGGTACGTCCCGGCGGCCAGGGCGGCGGTGAGCTGCTCGCCGCGGCCCACTCCGACTGCGGTCCCGCCCAGCAGCGCGAACGCGACATCGCTGCCGACGCCCGCCGCCACCTCGCTGAGTTCCGGCCCGGACAGGCCGGCCTGCCAGAGCTCATTGCAGGCAACCAGCGCCGCGGCGGCGTCCGCGCTGCCGCCAGCCAGCCCGGCCGCTACCGGAATGCGCTTGCGGATCTCGATCGCCACCGCCGACTTCGGCACGCGCTTCGGGCCTGCCGCCTTGGCCAGCGCCGCAGCTGCCCGCACGGCCAGGTTCGCCCGCCCGGCCGGGACTGCCGCCGCGTCCTCTCCCGTCACCTGGACGCTGGTCTGGCCGGCCGGCCGGACCGTCACCTCGTCGAAGAGCGACACGGCGTGGAAAACCGTCACCAGGTCGTGGTATCCGTCGGCACGCAGCGGCCCGACGGCGAGCTGGAGGTTCACCTTCGCGGGCACCCGGACAGTCACAGGGGTCACGATCAGACGATCTTACGCGGCCCGCGGACTACCCGGCGAACGCTGCCACGCGGCTGGTCAGCCGGGTAGCCCGGGTGCCGGGCCGGATGCCGGGCCGGGTGCCGGGCCGGCCGCCGGACGGCCCGCCGCCGCGATGCGCGAGAATTCGGCCACGCCAAGCGCCTCGCCGCGCAGCCCGGGGTCGACTCCGGCTGCCCTGATCGCCCGCTCCGCGCCGGCCGCCGAGCCCGCCCACGGCGCGAGTGCCGCGCGCAGCGTCTTGCGCCGCTGCGCGAACGCCGCGTCCACGACCGCGAAGACCTCCTCGCGGCTCGGCACGGCCGGGCTGTCACCGGGATGCCTGGTGAAGGCCACCAGCCCGGAATCCACCCTCGGCACCGGCCAGAACACGCTCCTGGGCACCGATCCAGCCCGGCGCACTTCGCCGTACCAGGCGAGCTTGACCGAGGGAACGCCGTATGTCCTGCTGCCGGGCGGGGCGCTCATCCGGTCCGCCACCTCGGCCTGCACCATGACCAGGCCACGGCGCACCGACGGCATGGTCGCGAGCAGGTGCAGCACGACCGGCACGGACGCGTTGTAGGGCAGGTTGGCGACGAGCGCGGTGGGCGGGTCGCCGGGCAGCTCCCGCACCCGCGCCGCGTCCGCGGTCACCACGTCCAGCCGGCCAGCCAGCCCGGGCGCCCGCGCGGCGACGGTTCGCGGCAGCTCGGCGGCGAGGACCGGATCGAGCTCGACCGCGATCACCCGGCGGGCCGCGGCCAGCAGCATCAGCGTCAGCGAGCCGAATCCCGGGCCGACCTCCAGCACGATGTCATCGGGCGTCAGCTGCGCCATCGCCGTGATCCGCCGGATCGTTCCGGCGTCGGTCACGAAGTTCTGGCCGAGCCGCTTGGCTGGCCGGATCCCCAGCCGGGCGGCCAGCGCCCTGATGTCGGCAGGCCCGAGCAGGGCCATGCCCGCCCCGGCCTGCTGCCCCTGGGCCTCCAGCCCCTGAGCCTGCTGCCGCTGGGCCTGCTGCCGCTGGGCCTCGCTGCCCGCTGGGCCTGCTGCCGCTGGGCCTGCTGCCCCTGAGCCTGCTGCCGCTGAGCCTCCAGCCCCTGGGCCTCCTGCCCCTGAGCCTGGCCAGCCGCTGGGCCCGCTGGCCCTGAGCCGGGCCTGCACCGGAGGCGCCTGCCCGGCGGCTCTGCACCGGGCGGCCCTGCCGCGGGCGGCTCCGCACCGGGCGGCTCCGCACCGGCCGCGTCCGCACCGGCCGGGCCAGGCACGGCTAGGCCTGCCACGGCCCGAAGACGCGCTCGCCGGTCGCGGTGATGGCCGCGCACAGCTCCGCCACGTCCATCTGCTTCACCTCGGCAATGCAGCGCAGCGTGTGCGCGACCATGGCGGGCGAGTTCGGCTTTCCGCGGTGCGGCACCGGGGTGAGAAACGGAGCGTCAGTCTCCACCAGGATCAGGTCGGCTGGCGCCACCGCGGCGGCGTCCCTGAGCTGCTGCGCGCTGGCGAACGTGACGTTTCCGGCGAAGCTCATCACGTAGCCGGCCTCCGTGCACCGCTTCGCCATCACCTCATCCCCGGAAAAGCAGTGGAACACGACCTGCTCCGGTGCCCCCTCCTCATCCAGCAGCCGCAGCACGTCCGCGTGCGCCTCCCGGTCGTGAATCATCAGCGGCTTTCCCGCCTGCTTGGCGATCGCGATATGCGCGCGGAACCAGTCCCGCTGCACCGACGGATCAGACCACTCCCGGTAGTAGTCGAGTCCGGTCTCGCCGACGGCGCGCACCTGCGGCAGCGCGGCCAGCGCGGCGATCTCGGCTAGCACAGTCACCGCGCCGCCGGGCAGCGCCGCGGCGGCCGCCGTCTCGTTCGGGTGGATGGCGACCGCCGCGTAGACGGGCTCATGCTCGGCCGCGCAGGCGGCCGCCCATCGGGACGAGGGCAGGTCGCAGCCGACCGTGATCATCCGGGTAACGCCGACGGCACTGGCATCCGCCACGACCTGCCCCGGCGGCCGCTCGATCATGTCCAGGTGGCAGTGACTATCGAATACCTCGCCCGGCAGCGGCTCCGGCAGCGGCGCGGCGCCAGCCCGGGAAGACACCGCACTCACCGCGGGCACCCCGTACCCCGACGGGCTGACTCCGCCGCGATGCTGGCGCCGGCCTCGGTCATGCCCGCTCCAGCCTCGCCAGCTCCTCGTCCGCGACCGACGGGTCGAGCTTGGCGAACAGCGGCGTCGGCGGCCTGAGCGGGGTGCCGGGCCGGATCGCCGCGTGCTCCCACCGGGCAGCGGTCCGGTAGTCGCCGGTGATGACCGGGTAGGGCTGGCCGCCGTCCTCGGTCACCTCGTCGATCCGCGGCATCCCGGACCAGTCCCCGGTGCCGCCGAGCATCTCGTAGACCCGCTGCGACGATTCCGGCAGGAACGGGGTCAGCAGCGTCTTGCCGTCGTCGACGAGCTGCAGCGCGACATGGCAGATCGTCCGCATGCGCTCAGGATCGGACTCGCGGAGCTTCCACGGCGCCTGGTCGGAGAGGTACTTGTTCGCCTCCGCGAGCGTCCGCATGGTCTCGTTGATGGCTGCCTTGAATCTCGACCGGGATAGCGAATCACCGACGGTTTTATACGCGGCCCGCGATCGCTGGAGTATCGCCTGATCCGCATCGGTCAGCTGGCCTGCCGCCGGGATCTCCTGGATGTTCCTGGCCGCGAACGAGATGCAGCGGTTGACCAGGTTGCCCCAGTTCGCCAGCAGCTCGTCGTTGTTCCGCCGGATGAACTCGCTCCAGGTGAAATCGGTGTCCTGGTTCTCCGGGCCAGCCACGGCGACGTAATAGCGCAGGGCGTCCACGTCGTACCTGGCCAGGAAATCCCGCACGTAGATGACGACAGACCGCGACGAGGAGAACTTCCGCCCCTCCATCGTCAGGTACTCGCTGGACACCACCTCGGTGGGCAGGTTCAGCGCGCCGAGCGATCCCGGCTCGCCGCCCTTACTGCCCTTGCCGCTGTAGCCGAGCAGCATGGCCGGCCAGATTTCCGAGTGGAAGACGATGTTGTCCTTGCCCATGAAGTAATACGACTCGGCGTCCGGCGACTGCCACCAGGCGCGCCAGGCATCCGGGTCGCCGGACCGCCGCGCCCACTCCACCGACGCCGACAGGTAGCCGATGACCGCGTCGAACCAGACGTAGATCCGCTTGTCCGGCCGGTCCCGCCAGCCGTCCAGCGGGACGGGCACGCCCCAGTCAAGGTCCCTGGTGATCGCTCTCGGCTGCAGGTCGGCGAGCAGGTTCAGGGAGAACTTCAGCACGTTCGGGCGCCACTGGCCGCTCTTGCCCTGCAGCCAGGTCCCGAGCACCTCGGCGAACGCCGGCAGGTCGAGGAAGAAGTGCTCGGTCTCCGCGAAGACAGGCGTCTCTCCGTTGATCTTCGAGCGTGGGTTGATGAGATCGACCGGGTCAAGCTGGTTGCCGCAGTTGTCGCACTGGTCGCCGCGGGCGCTGTCGTATCCGCAGATCGGGCAGGTGCCCTCGATGTAGCGATCCGGCAGCGTCCGGCCGGTGGACGGCGAGATCGCGCCCATCGCGTTCCTGGCGAAAATGTAGCCGTTCCGGTAGAGCCCGGTGAAGATCTCCTGGGTCACCGCGTAGTGATTGCGGGTGGTCGTCCTGGTGAACAGGTCGTACGACATGTGCAGGCCGGCCAGGTCATCGACGATGACCCGGTTGTAACGGTCGGCTAGCTCCCTGGCGGTCACGCCCTCGGCGTCGGCCTGGACCTGGATCGGGGTGCCGTGCTCATCAGTGCCGCTGACCATCAGCACCTTGTTGCCGGCCATCCGCTGGTACCTGCTGAACATGTCGCAGGGCAGCCCGAAGCCGGAGACATGCCCGATGTGGCGTGGGCCGTTAGCGTACGGCCAGGCTGGCGCGGCCAGGATGTGGCGGCTCGTCGGCGACATGGCCACCAGCCTAGGGCCACCGGGATCGGCGCATGGTCCGCTACGGTGACCGCTGGCCGCCGCGGGCGGCTGATCTCGCCCGCACCACGGCGTCGTACACGTCGCCCCTCGGCAGCCCGCGTTCCCTGGCGACGGCCGCGATCGCCGCGTTGCGCGCCATCCCCGACTGCTCCCGGCTGGCCACCTCGGCCACCGCATCCGCGGCCGAGCCCACCGCGGGCCGGGCCGGAGCGCCCTGGATCACCAGGGTAATCTCGCCGAGCACGCCAGGGCTGGCCCAGTCGGCCAGCTCGGCCAGAGTGCCGCGGCGGACTTCCTCGTGCGTCTTGGTCAGCTCGCGGCAGACGGCCGCCCGGCGGCCGGCGCCGAAGGCCCCGGCCAGCTCGGCCAGGGTGACCGCGAGCCTGCGCGGCGACTCGAAGAAGACCATCGTCCGCGGCTCGCCAGCCAGTTCAGCGAATCTCCGTCCCCGCTCGCCCGCCTTCCGCGGCGGGAAGCCCTCGAAGCAGAACCGGTCGGTGGGCAGCCCGGAGATCGCGAGCGCGGCGGTCACCGCGGACGGCCCGGGCAGCACGCTCACCCGGATGCCCTCGGCGGCCGCGGCCGCCACGATCCGGTACCCGGGGTCGCTGACGCCCGGCATGCCGGCGTCCGAGACGAGCAGCACGTCATGACCCGCTCGCAGCTCGGCCAGCAGCCCCGCTGCCCGCCTGGTCTCGACCTCGTCGTAGTACGACACGATCCTGGCGGTCAGCGCGGCACCGAGCGCGGCGGCGAGCCTGCGGACCCGGCGGGTGTCCTCGGCCGCGATGATCCCGGCTTCGCTGAGCGCGGCCGCGAGCCTGGGCGAGGCATCCTCGGGCCGCCCGATGGGGACGGCGGCGATCAGCAGCGTTGCCGGCCTGTCATCTTTTCCGTCGTCATTTCCGTCGTTGCCCATGCCGCCTCTGCCTCCGCCGCTGCCTCCGCCGCACACGCTAATGCCCGGCGCCCCTACGATGACATCCGATGAGGGCAGACGAAGACGTGCCGCTGACTGACCAGCACGATGATCAGGCATCTGAGCTGGCTGACCGGCTCGTGCCCGCCATCGGTGGCAGCGCGCTCTGGGGCTGGCTCGGGCCGCTGCTTGTCACGGCGCTCGGCACGTTCCTGCGCTTCAGCCGGCTCAGCGATCCCCGCGCGGTCATCTTCGACGAGACGTACTACGTCGGCGACGCCTACGGGATCCTGCGCCATGGCGTGGAGATCAATCATGTCAAGAATGCCAATGCGATCCTCGCGAGCGGCCGTTCCACCCACATCCTCGCCTCGGGCGGCGAGTTCGTGGTGCATCCCCCGTTCGGGAAGGTCCTCATTGCCGGCGGTGAGTGGCTGTTCGGCCTGACGCCCTTCGGGTGGCGGTTCGCCGCCGCCGTCGTCGGCTCGCTGGCCATCCTGCTCACCGCGCGCATCGCGCGCAGGATGACAAGATCCACCTTGCTCGGCTGCGTGGCGGGGCTGCTGCTGGCGCTGGACGGGCTCGAGTTCGTGATGAGCCGCACCGCGCTGCTCGACATCTTCGTCATGTTCTGGGTGCTGGCCGCGTTCGGCGCGCTGCTGGTCGACCGGGATCGCTCCCGGGCCAGGATCGCCGCGGCGGTTGCCGCGGGCATGACCGATGACCGCGGTCCGCGTCTCGGCATCCGCTGGTGGCGCATCCTGGCCGGGCTGTGCCTCGGCCTTGCCTGCGCATCCAAGTGGAACGGCATCTGGTACATCCCCGCGTTCGCGTGCCTGGCCTTCAGCTGGGATCTCGGCGCCCGGCGGGCCGCCGGATTCCGCGGTTACGCCCGCGGCGCGCTGCTCCGGGACGCCAGCTGGCTGCCGGTCTCCTTCGGGCTGGTCCCGGCGGCTGCCTACCTGGCTTCCTGGAGCGGCTGGTTCGCCTCCAGCGCGGGTTACGACAGGAACTGGGCCGCGCAGCACGGCAATCACACTCCGGTGCTGTCCGCGCTGGACTCGCTGTACCAGTACAACAAGGCCATGTGGCAGTTCAGCGTCGCCCTGACCACGCATCACCCGTACCAGTCCTGGCCATGGACCTGGCTGCTGATGAGCAGGCCGGTCTCGTTCTTCTACAACTCCTCGTCCACCACCTGCGGCGCCAAGAGCTGCTCGCAGGAGGTCCTCGCGATCGGCACCCCGGCGATCTGGTGGGCGTCCATCCTCGCGATCGCCGTCTGCCTGCTCTGGTGGCTTGGCCGCCGGGACTGGCGGGCCGGGGCCGTACTGCTGGGAATAGCGGCTGGCTGGCTGCCCTGGTTCTGGTACGCCTGGGACGACCACCGCACCATGTTCTTCTTCTACGCGGTGGCGTTCGAGCCGTTCGTGGTGATCGCCATCACCCTCTGCCTCGGGCTGCTTATCGGTTCCGCGCGGGCGAGCACGGCCCGCAGGACAGCCGGCGCGACCGTCACCGGCGTCTACCTGATTGCCGTCCTGGCGAACTTCTACTACCTGTATCCGGTGCTGGCCGCCAAGATCATCCCCTACAGCTCCTGGCTGTCCCGGATGTGGTATCACGGCTGGATCTGAGCCGGGATCAGGCCGGCTCAGCGCGCTCGCCGGGCCGGCAGCTGGCCAAGCCGGGGCGCTGACGGCAACGAAGACAGCACGAACTAGCCTGTTACCGAGAGCGACATCGCTGCGTGCGCAAATTGTTGCGCGTAGAACGCGTCCAGACGGGCATCCGCGACGTCTAGTAGGTAAGAGGTTAACGATGAGCGGAGCGGCGATGAGCCCGATCGAGCAGGCACCGGATCAGGATACCCGGTTCGAGCAGGACGTTGTGCCCTTCCTGGGCCAGCTGTATCCGGCGGCGCTCCGCATGACCCGGAACCCCTCCGATGCCGAGGATCTCGTCCAGGAGACTTCCGCCAAGGCGTATGCGGCCTTCCACCAGTTCATGCCGGGTACCAACCTGCGTGCCTGGCTGCACAGGATCCTGGCGAACACCTTCATCAACTCTTACCGGAAGAAGCGGCGCGAGCCCATGCAGGCGCTCGGTACCGACTTCCACGAGGACTGGCAGGTCAGTAGCGACCCGCTGGCGGCGCCGGCCCGCTCGGCAGAATCCGAGGCGCTCGACCGGCTGGCCGACTCGGAGATCCTGCGGGCGCTGCGTGATCTCCCTGACGAGTTCAAGGTGGCTGTCTACCTGGCTGACATCGAGGGCTACCCGTATCGCGAGATTGCCGAGATCATGGGGACGCCCATTGGCACGGTAATGTCGCGGCTGCATCGCGGCCGCGGCAAGCTGCGCCAGAAGCTCGCCGCCTATAACCCGAAGCGCGGGCTCGCCGCCCTGACCAGCTGACCGGCTCGCCGCCCCGACCTGCTGGTCAAGTTAACCGCCCGGCCCTTGTCGAGCAGGCCCGGTGCCCGGGCTCGCCGGGCTAGCCTGCGGGACCGGCTGGCGGGATTGATCCGCCGGTCGCGTACAAGCTGATCGCGATCGTGCGCACGTGCCACCGCCGGACCAGGTGCATGCCGCGGACCAGCCTCAGCTCCTCCTGCCCGGTCGGGGTTGTCGGCCGTTTTGATCGCTGCGAGTTCCACCGGACGATCCACACCCGGCGGACGCCGGTGAACCGGCTGCGCAGCACCGACGGCCCCGCCTGGGTGCCGGTCAGGGAGTCCGAGGCGGCCGGGGAACTGGCCAGCGCCAGGTCGCGCAGATGCAGGAACGGGCCCGGGTACGCGATGCTCAGCACCCGCGTTCGCGCCGGAATATAGAAGATCACGTCGCCCGGGCGCGCATGCGCCGAGACGACCGCCGCGGCTGCCCGCAGATTGTCCGGGCGGGCGGCGGGCCGCCTGACGGCCTGCTGCGGCCCGATAAGCAGCACCGCCAGCGCCGCCAGGGCGACGCCCGACGGCACCCACGCCAGCGCCGGGCGCCGCTTGCCGACCGGCGTCGCCGCGGTTAGCCGGACTAGCCAGCCAAGCCCGGCGGCGCACAGCAGCGCGAGCGCGGGCACGCAGAAGGCGACGTATCGCTCCACATAGACCGGGTGGACCTGGGACACCGAGATCAGGATGACCGGCGGCAGCACCAGCCACGGCAGCGCGACCCCGGTAAGCGTCAGCTCGCCCGGGCGCCGGGACCGCCATCCGGCCAGGACGCCGCACAGCGCGATGGCGGCGACCAGCGGGATCAGGTGCTTACTGCCAGCGAGCATGGCGACCAGGCGGGCGACCGCCCGCAGCCCGGGCCGGCTCACCCAGCCGAGCGTGTGGCCCTGCTGGTAGCCGAGGTAGAGCATCGGCGCGAGCACGGCGACCGCAGCCGCCACCGCCGCCAGCCATCGTGACAATGCCGCCTGCTGCTGGTCAGCGGGCTGGCGCGGCGGGGCGGCTGCGGCGCGGCGGAGACCGCGGACCCGCACCCGGGCGAGCAGGAGCGTCGCGCCATGCGCGACGACCAGCAGCAGGGCGAACAGGTTGAACAGGCCGGTCATCGCGATCGCTGCGCCGTACGCGGTCCACCAGCGCCATCGGCGGTCAGCCGCGGCCCGGACCAGCAGGTAGGTCGCGACGACGGCGAACATGACGACCGGTCCGTAGGGCCTGGCATCCTGCGCGTAGTAGGTCGTCTGGGGCGCCGCCGCGAACAGCAGCCCGGCTACTAGCCCGGTCAGCGCGGGAGCCGGCAGCGCCGCCTGCCGCGCGAGCCTGCGGCCGAGCGCGGCGGTGAATCCCGCGGTGACCACCATGCCGAGCAGCGAGGGCAGCCGGAGCGCAACGGCGGACGTGCCGAGCAGGCTGACCACGAGATGCATGCACAGGTAATACGGGCCGTGCACCGCGTCCACGTGCCCGAGCAGCACGAAGATCTGGCCGATCGAGCGATCCGCCGCGCTGATCGTGTAGGCCTCGTCACGCCACAACGACGGGGTGCCGAGCCGGTAGCCGCCTATCGCCAGCGCCGCCAGCGCGGGCACGGCGATAACCAGCCAGTCCGGCCGGCGATGCCAGCACGGCCGCCGGGATGCGGCCGCGCTGTCCGGCGCCGCGCCGGTGGTGCGCGGCGAAACCAGGTTTTCCGGCATGCCAGGCAGACTAAGGAGGCTGTTACTAAGCAAACCTTCACCTGCTGGCGGGGCGCCAGCTCACCGCGCTCCCGCGGCCGGCCGCCCGGTCCGGCTGGCCCTCTGGTCCTGGCTTAGCCGCCGAAGATCCGGTCGCAGGCCCTGGATCCGGCCTTGCCGTCGTCCAGCGGGCAGAACTTCGCCGTGAACTTGCTGTACGCATCGCGGTAGCCGGCCGCCACCGAGTCGATGTCCCCGATCGCCGTGATCACCTCGTCGGAGGTGGCGAGCAGCGGGCCTGGCGCTTCCCTCTCGAAGTCGAAGTAGAACCCGCGCAGGTTGTCCCGGTACTGATCAAGGTCGTAGGTGAAGAACAGCATGGGCCGCCCGGTCGCCGCGAAGTCGAACATCACCGATGAGTAGTCGGTGACCAGGACATCGCTGATGAGGAACAGCTCTGAGATGTCCGGGTACATCGTCACGTTGATCGCGAAACCGGGCCTGCTGCCAGCGGGGACATCATCGGCCATGTGGTGATGCCCGCGGAACAGGATCACGTAATCGTCCCCGAGCTGCTGCCAGGCGCGCTCCAGATCGAGCCGGAAGTCGAATCGGTACCGGCCCGATGCGTAGTACTGGTTGTCCCGCCAGGTCGGCGCGTACAGCACGATCCGCTTGCCGTCCGGCAGGCCGAGCCGCCGCCGCACCCTGGCCGCGACACGTTCGGCATCGCCGCTGCACAGCACGTCGTTACGGGGGTACCCGGACTCGCAGATCTCGCCGTCATACCTGAACGCCTGGCGCATGATCTGGGTGCTGAACGGATTGGGCGACAGCAGCAGATTCCACTTGGTGATGTCGTTCGCCAGCTGATCGAAATAGCTGGTCCCGCTGATGAACTGCGGCCGCTCGATGTCGAAGCCGATTTTCTTCAGCGGCGTACCGTGCCAGGTCTGCACGTAGATCTGGCCTTCGCGCTTGTGGTAGATGGCTTGCATGTCGTCGTTGGCGATTATGTAGCGGGAGCGGGCCAGCGCCTCGAAGTAGTCCTCTGTCAGGTGCAGTACCACGCGGGCATTCTCCGGCGCGGGCACCGACCAGTCGTTGACCACCCAGATGTGCTCGCGGTCATCGCCGCGGCGGCGCAATTCCTCGGCGATGCCCAGCGGGTTGTCGCCGCACTGCTTGCCCTTCCAGCTGATGAAGACGACTGAGTCCCGCAGCGGGAGCTTCTGCTGCAGCGGGTAGTAGGCGCTGCGCAGTGCTTTCCGCTGAAAGCGGCCTTGCTCGGAGAGCTTGAGCGTTGGTTTTGCCACGATCAGCGGCGCGTCGTAGCCGGAGGTGGTGAATCGGTAGTTCTTCGGCCCGATGCCGACCTTTTCGCCGGTGATGCCGGCCAGCCTGGCATGGTCATAGGCGGGGGTGATCAGGCCGGCCGTAGCCGCCCCGGCGCGGCGCACGAAGATGTCCCAGTTACCGTCCCGCAGCGGCAGCGGCCGGTTGAACGAGGGCATCTTCGCGACGTCGATCTCGACCGAGAAGCGCGCGCCGTCGCGGGTCATCCCGACGACGTGCTGGTCGGTGGAACCGCGGCGGGACAGTACCGCCTCGTAATCGCCCTCGGCGGCGGGATAGCTGCCCCGCAGGGTCAGCCGCCCGTCGGTGCCCCAGCTGTCTTCCTCGATCACCGGCCGCAGGCCACCGCGCACGATCGTGACGTTGCCGGTCCGGGTCCGCTCGACGGCCACTTCCTGCTCGCCGCTCGGGTACCTGAACTCGGTGAGCCCGGCCGGGAAGGCAACCTGCACGCGCTGCTGGCCGGCCGGCTGGACATAGAGGTCCCACTGGGTGGGGTCGTCAGGGGCGGCGGCATCGCCGGGGTCACCAGCTCGCCGGCGGCCGCCGTCAGCGCGCCGGCGGGTATCACGCCGCGCAGCCTGGCGGGGCCATCCGCCCGCCGGTCGACGGCGGCGGGGAACCGCTGGGTGGCCGCGCCCTTGGACCAGGCAAGAATGAATTCGGCCGTCGCGGCGAGATCGGGCAGATCCATGTCCACGTCGATCGCCAGCTGGCCGTCGGCCTGCTCGCAGCCGCGCAGCATCGCCGGCGTCCTGACCATGCCGACGTGCAGCTGGCGGCCGACCCAGTGCGCACCGAATCGCATGCCGGGTGCCACCTCCAGGAATTCAGGACGCTCGGCCGGGCCGCTGATCGGGGTATGCACCCGGGCCGCCCGCCACACGCCGTGCGCCCGAACGAGGACGAAGCAGTCCCAGTCCCCGGTCAGCCACTTGCTGCCGACCCGGAACCAGCGGGGGCTGATCTCGCACTCGAACCCGGCCCAGTCGTAGGAGTATCGCTCCTGCATCGACCAGGAGGTGGCCTCGGGGTGCCGGAAAGACCTGGCGGGGATCACGATCGGCGGGCGGCGGCTGCCCAGCGGGCGCAGCACGACGATCTTGGACGCGTACCTGCGCTTCGGGATGTCAATGGACGGCACGTAGGCGCAGCCGGTGATGACCAGGCGGTTCCCGCGCCAGCTGAGGTTGTCGACCCGGACGAACGGGTCAAGCTCCCGCCAGTATGGCCGGTAGACCCGGCCCGGGATACCAGCGGCGGCGTCCCCGAGGAACGGCAGGTCGGCGCGGAGACGGCCGGATTTCCTGACCACCGGGATCGTCTTGACCTGCTGATCGACCTGCCATTTGTTGAACTCGATGAGCTTGTCAAGCTCCCGGTGCCTGACCAGGTAGTAGGCGAGCTTGTGGGTGGAGGGAAGCCTGGCGAGTACCCGCGGGGCGACCTGATCCAGGTACTGGCCCGCCAGGTCGATGAACTCGGCGCGATAGCTGTCGCTGGTCCGGTACAGATCGCACACGTAGAGCCAGAGGTCGTTGACGAGGGCCTTGCGCTGATGCTGGCGGAGCAGTTTCGCCGTGGCGTTACTGGCCAGGAAGCTGTCGATGGCGAGCAGCGCGGTGATCCGGTCCCTGAAATTACTGATGTTCGTCCGCGACTGGGTAATGGAAAGCGCGCCCTTGCCGCGCTCACGCCAGTAGTAAATCGGCTCGGGAATCACGTCAACGGCCTTGGCCAGGACATGCGCCCTCGTCATTACCTGAAGATCTTCCCAGAGCATGCCCTCCGGATACGTAAGGCCGGCCCGGTCCCAGAATGACTTCCTGAACAGCTTATTCCACACCGATACGTCGTAAAAAAGCTGCGGTGTCTTACTGATGTGGGTGCCGATCCGCCTGCCCTTGATCGCCCGGGCGTGCAATGACGACTGATGCACGCCAGCCGGGCCGACCCGCAGCACGTTTCCCGAGACGAAATCCGAGCCGGAATCCCGCAGCGTGTGGTGCAGCATCTCGTAGGCGTGACTCGGCAGCATGTCGTCTGCATCCACGAATGCGAGGTATTCGCCGCGGGCGTGCTCTATGCCCCGGTTACGAGCATAGCCGGGACCCCCGTTTTCGACCCTGACCAGCCGGAATCTCGGGTCAGCGTCCGCTCGTTCCTGGGCAATCTTCGCGCTGCCGTCACTGGAGCCGTCATCGACCATGATGACTTCCAGATCAGTAAAGGTCTGAGCGGCGATGGACTGCAGGCAGTCATCAAGCAGATCCTCGTTATTGTAAAATGGTACAACAACGCTGATCTGCGGCACTGTCATCCTTGCTTCTCCCTAGGGGTTGCACGCCAGGGCCGGCGTCCTGCAGAAATACTAGGAGATCCGGCACGGTGCGGATTACCCTACACAGGCCCGGCAGGCCGCGGGCACAGGATCGTGCTTCGGTACCGCGCTGGCAGTCTTTGCCCGCTCAGCCCGCGATAGGGCCGGCTCATTCGCCCCGCCAGGCCGGTGCCCGCTTCTCGGCGAACGCGATCGCGCCCTCCATCGCGTCCGCGGAGGTAAATACCGGGTTAATGATCTCGCCCTGCCGGGCGAAGGCCTCGGTGCTAGCCCAGTCAGCGGACTCCACGATGACCCGCTTGCTGGCGGCGAGGGCGAGCGGTGCGCCCCTGGCCACCCGGGCAGCTAGCTCCGTTGCCCCGGCCAGCGCCCGGCCAGCGGGCACCAGCCGGCTGACCAGGCCGGCCTCGAGCAGCCGGGCGGCCGGGAAGTGATCGCCAGTCAGGGTGATCTCCATGGCCAGGTGATAGGGGATGCGGCGGGGCAGCCGCAGCAGGCCGCCGGCCCCGGCCACCAGTCCCCTGGTCACCTCAGGCAGCCCGAACTTCGCGTCCTCGCTGGCCACGACCAGGTCGCAGGACAGGACGAGCTCGAATCCGCCGGCCAGCGCATAGCCCTCGACTGCGGCGATCAGCGGCTTGGCCGGCGGCCGCTCGGTGATCCCGCCGAAGCCCCGGCCGGCCACCACTGGCAGGTCGCCGGCCAGGAAGCCCTTCAGGTCCATTCCCGCGCAGAACGTTCCGCCCGCGCCGGTCAGGATGAGCACGCGGACGTCTTTCGCCGCGTCGAGTTCCTCGATGGCAGCGGCCAGGCCGCGGGCGACGTCGCCGTTGACCGCGTTACGGGCCTCCGGGCGATTGATCGTGATGACGGCAATGCCGTCATCCACCGTGACCAGGACCGCGTCCGCCATCGCTACCTCACTTGGGCTGGCTCACTTGGGCTGGAACCTGATGCCGCCGTCGAAGCGGATCACCTCGGCGTTCATGTAGTCGTTCTCGATCAGTGCCCGGACCAGGTGGCCGAACTCGGCAGCCGTGCCCATCCGCTTGGGGAAGACGACCGGCGCGGCCAGCTTTGCCTTGAATTCGTCGCTGGCCGGGCCCGACCCGTAAATGGGCGTGTCGATGATGCCAGGGCAGATGGTGTTCACCCGGACGCCGATGGCGGCCAGGTCCCTGGCGGCCGGCACGGTCATGCCGATGATCCCGCCCTTGGACGCCGAGTAGGCGATCTGGCCGGTCTGTCCTTCGAGGCCGGCGATCGACGCGGTATTGATGATCACCCCGCGGAGCCCGTCCGCATCGGCGGCCTCCGTTTTCGCGATGGCGGCGGCCGCGATCCGCATCAGGTTGAACGTGCCGATCAGGTTGACGTCGATGACGTTGCGGAAGACGGCAAGGTCATGCGGGGTACCGTCGCGGCCGACCGTGCGGGCTGCCCAGCCGATCCCGGCGCAGTTCACCGCAACCCGCAGCGGCGGCCCGAGCGCGACCGCGGCGTCGACCGCGGCCTGGACCGGCCCCTCGTTCACGACGTCGGTCGGCACGAAGCGCCCGCCGATGGCGGCGGCGAGCGCCGTGCCCCGCTGCTCGTTGAGGTCGGCGACAAGCACCGCGGCGCCCGCCGCGGCGAGTTCGCGGGCGGTGGCCTCGCCCAGGCCGCTCGCACCGCCGGAGACGATCGCCGCGGTTCCGTTCAGATTCATGGGCGGGAGCCTACTTGGGCGGCTCCCCGGCAGGCAGAACGGGGCTCGCGCGAGCATTTTGTCAGTACCCCGGCTTAGCATCGAGGGATGCGCATGCAAGGAGCGCCGCTGGTCCTGGCCGCTGCCGATAACGAGGTGGCAGCGCGTACCGCCCCTGCCAGGCGGCGCCAGCCGGGGAGGAAAACGTGAGGAAGTACCGCGGAAACCCGTGGGCGGTGCTGATGGTCGTATCGCTCGGGTTTTTCATGACGCTGCTCGACCTGACGATCGTGAACATCGCCATACCCAACATGATCACTAAGCTGAATGCGTCGCTCGATGACGTTCTCTGGGTGATCAACGCCTACGCGCTGGTGCTGGCGGTGCTGGTCATCACGGCGGGCAGGCTCGGTGACCTGATCGGGCCGCGCATCATGTTCATGAGCGGTATCGCCGTGTTCACGGTGGCCTCGGCCGCGTGCGGGGTGTCCCCGAGCCCCGGATGGCTTATCGGGTTCCGCGCCGTCCAGGGCCTTGGCGCGGCCATGCTGATGCCGCAGACACTGACGATCATCACGAATACGTTCCCGCCGGAACGGCGCGGCGCGGCGTTCGGCGTCTGGGGCGCGGTGGCTGGCGTGGCCACGATCGCCGGGCCCACCCTGGGCGGGCTGCTGGTGACGGCGTTCGACTGGCGGTGGATTTTCTACGTCAACCTGCCGATCGGCGTGCTGGTACTGCTGGTCACCCCGGTGATCATCCCGGACCTGCGGCTTGGCCGCAGGCACCGGATTGACATCCCGGGCGTGCTGCTCGCCAGCGCGGCGCTGCTTGCCATCTGCTACGGGCTGGTCGAGGGGCAGAAGTACAGCTGGGGAAAGATCACTTCGTTTCTCAGCATCCCGCTCATCCTCGGCGTCGGCGTTGCGCTGCTGGTGGCATTCCTGCTGGTCCAGCGGCTGACCCAGGGACGTGAGCCGCTGGTGCCGTTCGCGTTGTTCCGCGACCGGAACTACACGGTGGTGAACTGGGTGTCGGGCGTGCTGGCCATCGGCATGATGGGCATCTTCCTGCCGTTCACCATCTACCTGCAGTCGGTCCTCGGCTTCTCCGCGCTGAAGGCCGGCCTGACGATGGCGCCCGCATCGCTCGTCTCGATGTTCGTCGCCCCGGTGGCGGGCCGGATGACCGACCGGATCGGCGGCAAATACATCCTGATGTCCGGCCTGACCCTGTTCGCCCTCGGAATGGGCTGGCTGGCGCTGATCGCGCACCCGGGCTCGTCGTGGCAGAGCTTCCTGCTCCCGCTGCTCGTGGCTGGCTTCGGCATGGGCTGCACATTCGCGCCGCTGATCACGGTGGCCATGCGCAACATCGATCCGCGGATGGCGGGCGCCGCGTCCGGCGTGCTGAACACCGTCCGGCAGGTCGGCCTGGTGATCGGGACGGCGGCGGTCGGTGCCCTGCTGCAGAACAGGCTGGTGTCATCGATGACCGGCCAGGCCAGGACCCGCTCAGCGGCGCTGCCCCCGCAGCTTCGGAGCCGGTTCGTCATCGAGATCCAGAACTCGGCTAAGAACGGCATCCAGGTCGGGGCAGGCCAGAACGGCGGCATCAGCAAGCAGGCCGGCCTTCCCGCCAGCCTGGCCGCCGAGGTCGGCAGAATCGGCCACGACGTGTTCACCTTCGGCTATGTGCAGGCCATGCGCACGACGATGGTGATGCCCGTCATCCTGCTGCTGGTGGGCGCGGCAAGCTGCCTGGCGATCAGGGAACGCCGGCGGTCAGCCAAGCCTGTCCTCGCTGCTGACGCCGAGACGGTCCCGGCGCAGCAGACAGCCAGCTGACCGGCCGGCTAGCTCACCGGCACGGGAACCGACGGATCCCACCGCCCGGGCAGCTCCTCGGGTCGGGCTCGAAGGGGAATCTCGCGGCGAACGCGGGCACCAGGTCGGACAGCCAGACGGCGCGCGGATCGAACCCGGGCGAAGAACGGCTTGCCCACGGGCTCAGGGTCACGCGCCTGACTGAGATGCAGGGCAAACACTTTCTCGCCGGCCACCTCCGCGACGCCGTCCACGCACACCTTTCCCGGCGTCGCTGACATGGAGCGCCCTCGCACCGTCCTGCACAGCCCGGAGACTGTCCGGTAGGCGTCATGAAAGATCTCGCAGGCCCGGGCCAGCGTGACGGCCTCTGTCG
>CAVPPJ010000021.1:0-279153 GCA_963707065.1 uncultured Actinomycetes bacterium | reverse complement strand
CACCCTAGTACCTGACGGCTGAATCCATGCTGACCAGGCAGAACGACTAGTCCCGTGTCCTGGGTCAAGTGTTCGCCGTTCGAATCAGGCTGTCCCGACGCAGCGTATAGCCCGCTGATCACGGTGAAAGCCCTGATCGGCCAGCAGATCTGTACGGCGACGGGTGCAGCAACGAGCGCGAGCGCGAGGTGTCGCTGGGTCGCCCTCGACCGCTGATCAGCAGCAAGACACCAATCAACCTTCGCGGACAGAGTTGAACGGTGGGAGGGCGTGGCATCATCAGGTGATGGCTTAAGGAGTGTGGCGTGGTGAGTGAAGGTAAGCAGATGAGATCTTACGACTCCTTCAAGGTGCTCGTGGATGATCCGGCTACCAACCCCTGTCTCGGATTCGAGGAGTACGCCTCTGCCCTAGCCGACGTCGTCCTAACCAGCACGCCACGATTCGCGATCGGTATTTTCGGCAGCTGGGGATCCGGCAAAACCACACTGATGCGCGCCATCCCCGACCGGCTGTACAAGCGCGAAGATGTTGTCACGGTATGGTTCAACGCATGGCGGTATGAGCGGGAGTCACACCTGATCGTGCCGCTACTGGATGTCCTGCGCGAGTCTCTTGATGAGCGGGCGGCGATGCAACCCGAGGAGCAGGCTGGCCGCACTCGCCTTGCGGCCAAAGCGATCGCCCGTGCAGGAAAGGCCGTGCTGGCCGGGGTGACTCTGTCCGCCCACATCGTTGGTGTTGACGCCGCGATCGATATTGGTAAAGTAATGGACGGTCTCGGGGGTAACAGCAGTATTCAGCATGTTGCCGGAACCGTTGTCTTTCTACCACGCGGGGTTCGTCATGCTACGGAAGGCAATTGATGACTTTTCTGAGTCCGGAGCGAGGCGGATAGTCGTGTTCGTTGATGACTTGGACAGATGCCTTCCGTCCAATGCCCTACAGGTATTGGAATCTATGAAACTCTTTTTTGACATGGAGGGTATTGTATTCGTTGTTGGCCTCGACCAAGCCGTAGTGGAACGGGCGGTAGCGCTAAAGTACCGGCTACCGGGTGATGCCGAAGGTACGGCTGTCAATGGCATTAACTACCTGAAGAAAGTTTTCCAAGTTCCTTTTGCCCTTCCACGGGTCAGCACCAGTCAGCTTAATGAGTATCTGAGGGGAATCGCCGCTAGTACAGTGCTGGTACCAGAGCAACAGGAAGATTTTGACACAAACGTTGTGCGCCACCTGGAATATCTCTCCGGAGAGGAGTCGGTAAATCCGCGTGAGGTGAAACGGCTGATAAATGCCTACACAATGCAGCTCAAGATGCTATCTAAGCGACTCGAAGAGATCGACCCAAACGTGGTGCTTGCGTTGCAATGCATGAGCTTCCGCCCAGACTGGAAAGACCTATATGAGAGCTTGGTCTCCGATCCTATATTGTTTCAATCTCAAGTCCAGGAGGCCCGTCACGGTGAGACGAAAGAGAACGTCGTTTGGTTGGCAGGACAAAGCTCTGCTTCCCGCAGCGTTCATCCGATATATCGATGGCCTTGCGCGCCCGCTGCTCACAACGCGTCACTTGGAACTGTACGTCTCGGCCATCAAGTCTGGCAGGACCACTGACCCGAGCTTGCTCGACGCGTATCGGATACTGGGGCGCCTTCGCCATGAGATTGAGCAGCTGCCAGACCAGGTTAGCGGAGAACTGTTTGCCCGGGTTCAAGCCAGACTAAAAGCTCGCCGGGAGAGGATCTCGGAGGGGCCGCCAGTGCAAGTATAGTCTGTAGCGACACAGAGGAGATCAACCCATGAGTTTTAAAGAGGACACCACAGATTTCTATGTCCTCGAAGTTCTGAATAGCGGGATTCAAAGCCTACTCAAAGGATTGGAGCAAATCGCTACCAAACAGCGGGGAGATGAGTTGACAAGCCGTATTAACCGTCTCGGGAAGCTCGTCGGGGAGTTGCCAACCTTTATAGAAACAGGCGAGTTCGAATTGTTTCATAACCGGCACCCAGTGGGTCGAGCCAGCCAGGTCAATGCTGGATGATATCGACGCGGCGCTGCGTGAACTACGCTGGCAGGCAAACGTCGGGGCTCAGACCACCCCCTAACCGACGCTAGTACCATTGATTGATCTCACGTCAATGCTGTTCAGTTGTCAAGGTACCATCCTGCAGAAGGGTGGCCGTCAGGACCGCAATGTTGCAGTTCGTCCTCGTCCGTCTCACTTCATTGGACCAGGGTCCACTAAATGTGACCTGCGGAACGAAACTCGTGCGAACACGCCAAGCTCTTAATCCAGGGCTTGGTGCCCGATGCCATGAGGACCACGCCGGGTCGCTGTACAGCAGACAAATACAGCAACGCAGTCGGCCGCGAACGACTCCGACAAGCTGGCACCGGACAGGTGACCTGCCTCACGCCACGAGCGACCTCGCCGCCAGGAGTTCGCATCGAGCGGTCACTGCGCAGGAGACCCGAATACCACTATCTGATGTTCACGCAGGTCACGGTGGCCTTATCATGAGGGGAGTCTATAAAGTCCCGGCTGCTGTTCGTACGGGAGTTCATTTTTTGTAGAGCATGTCGGCGCACATATTCCACCTCGAGCTTTGCCCCAATATCGTCCACGGTAAATGACTGAGTCGGCCCAGCAATAGTTGCTCAGCTGCGCGTGCGGTCAGCTGCGCCAGTAGCCGTTGGCGATCGCGCCAATGAGTTCGCCCCGTGCATAGTCTTTCCTTGTGCTAGACAGGTCCTTGATGCTGGCGCGTATCATCGCTCTGGTGACGGTGCCACCCGGTCTACCCGGGTCGCTAGTGACCAGTCCTGCTGCCATCTCCAAGTCATTGGCCTGTAGACCGCGTGCCCAGCTTTCTATCTGCCCACGCGCGGCGTGATCGAAGCCAGACCCTAGCCAGGTGACGAAAGGAGCCGCAAGGTTCTTAGCCTGCTCGTTGCCCGTTCTTAAAGGACGGCCGATGTCAGCTCTCAGAAGGGTCGCACCGGCTATTGCTGCCGCCAGTGCTTGGCCCGAACCATGCCGCCCGGGCTCCCAGCCAACGGCCTGCGCCCCAATCTTGCTGAGGACACCCGTAGCCGCCGCTGCGACCGCGTAGACCAAGTAGCCGAACAGCCAGGTGCGTCCGCCGAGCCAGTGCCACCAGAAGCGGTAGTGGGAGAGCGGCCGCATCAAGGCGATGTTGATCAACCCAACCAGCGCAGCCGCGACCCAATCCACTAGCACCTCCGTTGGGCCAGCAGGGCCGCTGCGATCACCCACAGTAGGCTTTACGCGCGACGGTGATTCAGAAGGCGGCCGCCAGTGCCACGACGGTGACGAATGCTAGCATGGCATGCGAACCTTGAACCGGTAAGGTGCACAGACAGCCACTTGCCTGACGCCTGGGAGGACAGGCTGAATGATGGACGATCCGGCCGAGCGGGCTGCTCGTCAGCTTCTGGTAGGCGGATCGCCAGCTACAGGCGACTACATGGCTTTGCGCGAGCGGATTCTCGTCTATCTGCGCGCGATGGACGCTGATCCTGTCGAGGCGGAGGACATCGCTGATGAAGCGCTTCCGAATCCTCCGGGTCAGGAGGACGGTCGACGAGGTCGGTAATCCTCTTGGCTACATTCTGCGGGCAGCCCGCAACGAGCGGATTGATCGACTTCGACGACACCGCGCAGGACCGGTTGACCCGGTTTTCATGGCTGACAGGGGTGGAGCGACGGACGACGATGCTCTGCTGAGGCTCCTCGATCGTGACCTCGATCTTCAGATAGTGCGAGCTGCTCTTGGGCTCGCGAGCCGCCGAGAGGATGATGTGACGGGCCTGCTAGTTGTGCAGACATGGCTGAACCTTGCTGCGGAGCGTGAGGCAGCGCCCTCGAGCCGTGACGTGGGTCACGAGCTAGACCTGGCCCACACCACCGTCCAGCGTGCGCTAGCCAGATTTCAAGGTTACGTGGAGAGGGTCCGGAAAGGAACCCCTGACTAGGTCGGCGCTCCAAACAGCCTCAGCGATACGTCATATAAGTGTGGAGCCAGCCAAGGCATCGGACCAAGGCGGCCATCGCGAACGGATGGGCTGAAGTGAGCTGGTTTGAGGGTCTTCGCGGGCAGATGCGCAGGCGGACAGAAGAGGGAGACTAGGCTGACGGCCGAACAGGCCTTGGAGCGGCTCGCGCCGACCCTTAAGGAACTGCTCGTCCGGCTGGAGGGTCAGAGTCGCAGTGACCTGCAGGTCACGCTGCAGCTGTTGCCCTTGGGTAGCAGGCTCGCCTTGGACGCTGTCGGAGCAGTCGAACTGGAGGGCCGAGACCCGGTCGAGGGGCAGTACCGCCTCAAGGTCCTTCCGTTCTGCGTCGACATGGTAAACGCTGCGGCACTGAGCGCTGAGAAGGCGTTCAAGGAAGGACGAGGCGACAGACGGACAGACGACGATCTTGCCGCGGCACTGCATGGTCAGCGGCCTGCGGACACAGTGTCCGAGGACTCAGCGACTTTGCTGGCAGACGAGGGTGACAGAGATGTCCCTTCGGACGGTGCAGGCCCTTCAAACGAAGAGCCATTCGCTGCAGCCGGTCATGATCCCCTTCCCCCAGGACGGGCAGTCCGCGGCTGGCAGAGCCACGACAGAACCCGGAGCCGCTGCTGCCTGTGGCGATCGTGGCGAAGTTCAAAGTGGATGAGGACAAGGTGCCACAGGCTCTAGGCAGGTTGGTGGCCGACGATCCTAGTTGCCGCTTGGAGGTAACTACTGAAGCCCGTCAGCAGGTGCTCTGGTGCGTAGAGGAGGCCGACGTCGACCGGCTGCTCGACCGACTGTCGTCAGAGTTCGGTATCCACGCGGCGACCACTGAGCTGCGCGTGCCACTCCGCGAGACCGTGACAGGCAGTGCTCAAGGCCTAGGCCGGAACGTCAAGCAGACGGGCGGACATGGCGAGTTCGGCATCTGTTACATCGCGGTGGAGCCGCTACCGCCCGGCGCGGGATTCGAGTTCGTCGACAAGATCGTGGGCGAAGCAGATGCCTCGGCAGTTCATCCATCCGTCGAACGCGGGGTTCGGGCGCAGACGGAGCAAGGCGTGCTTGCCGGATACCCGATGGTCGACATCCGGGTGACCCTATTCGACGGCAAGGCTCACTCTGTGGACTCCTCGGACATGGCTTTCCAGAAGGCGGGCCGAGCGGCCTTGCGGGACGCCGCGGAGAAGGCAGGTGGTGCTTCTGGGACCCGGTTGATAGAGTATCCGTCCTAGTTGCGAAGGACTATGTCGGAAAGGTGAGGGCGGACTTTGTCTTCGCGGCGCGGTCGGATGCTCGATACTGAGCTAGTTCCAGGCGGCTGGACCCTGGTCAAGGCCGAGATCCCAGAGCTTGAGATCACTCGGTTTGCAACCGAACTCCGGTCGATATCGCACGGCATTGACTCACTGTCTCGCTCGTACCTACGCCGTCAGCAGCTCCCGGCAGACCTGACTGACAAGATCAGCACCGTATCTGGAGCTAGATAGCCCGAGACATCGTGGCCAGGCAGGTAATGCCCGGCTGAGGCAACTCCAGCATGTCTGCGAGATCCCCATGGCCGCTTCTACTACGGTGCAGAAGGCTCAACTCGTTGTCGATGTGGTCGATCGTCGCTCCAAGTTCTTCCGTCTGCCCAGGCGCAAGCCAGCCGAACAGGAGGGCAATACGCTCCATCGATCCAATCATCGCTTTCAGTGCGTCTACAGCCGCGAAGGTTGATCTCGGCGGTGATGTTTGCCAAGACGCACGCGGCCCTGCTGTCTCCATGAGGGGTGTGGGGGTACCGCGCATGGCTGTCCCGGTTCTCGGCTGTGCCATACTACTGGCCCGCCGTGGGCTTCGCTCATGCCGCTCGCCATCTCGGCCTGGATCGGCGCCATAGCCACCGTCGGCTGCTAGTCGGCGCAGGCATCACTGCGCACTACGCCGCGCAGGCATTCAGCAAGCAATCCCGGCAGCTGGAGGATCAGCAGGAGATCAACAGCAAGCAGACAATGGTGCTTGAGCTTCAGGCCAGGGAATCCGCGAGTCACTCGATGAACGCAAGCGCGCCCAGGCGGCCCGGATCTTCATCGAACTCGACAAGAGGCCTCCGGTCAGCCAGATCACGGTAGAGCCGGTCTACGATCTGGAAGTCAGATGGCATCTTGGAACGCAGCGGCTGGACGAACCGGGCGTGAAGACCAGACTCATGCCCCACGACACAGCCCGATTCGAATGCGAGCACCTCCTGCAGTCCAGCCCGAGCCTGCCAGTTAGCGCCGACGTCGTGAGCCGTCCTCGTCTTCGGGATGCATCCGGAGCGCCAGCGTGCCCGTCCGGACGGCAGACTCGAAGAGATCCTGCCGCTGCTACGGAGCGAACATAAGCCATAGCTAGTTCAGGTCACGGATCGTGCCTAGTGCCCTCGTCGGCTAGCTCCGCTGTTGAGTTGTCAAGTTGCTAGCGCTCAGAGCGCGAGGACAGCACTGAGCCAGGAGCATGATCATGTCCAATGCGCAAAACCCCAGCTCAGACATGGTGAAGCGCGATCTTCGCCGTCGGCTGAGGGAGCGGTTTACATAACCGTCGGCCAGGGTGCGTCGCCTCGGCCATGATCTTGCCGCCGTTGGCTGAAATGGCGCTGACCTGCACACTCTCGGCTAAGGACGCTCATGTCTTGCGCGTCTCTGGTGCCTGACAGCCGGGAAGCCAGACGGCTGTGCCCAATACGTGCCCAAGTTCTGGCCGGGTACCGTGCTGCCGTCATCGCCGCCTTTCAGGGCTTGCCCATGACAGCGATCAAGGCATGCAACGGTTGTCACGGAAAGTGAACGTCGACCGGCCGCTACGGGCGCCTACCCGGCGCCGACTCGGCGCGGCTCGATGGCTGACCGGCTGTGAGGCGGAAGCCGCTCAGATTCTCCGGTTCGGCGTGGCGGTAGTGCCGGGCCACCTGCGCCCAGCACGGACAGAGTCGCATGGGCGAAGCGGTCGGTCTTTGCCCTCTTCGGTGTGCATTCGGCGCGAGCAGCCGCACGTGGCTGCAATGAACCGCGCACAGCTGCTGCCGCCCACTGCAAGGGGAGACCGGGAGTGCCCTGATCTGCTTCAAGCGGTGAGCGGCAATTTCTCGCTGGTAGTCCGGCGGGGAGTTCGGAATACGTGCCCGCGAGGACGCGTCCGTGCCCTAGCGACTTCAAGACCGGCCCGTGAACTCACCTGACCTGCACGGAGGCTGCGGCTGGCGACGATCTGGGCAGGTATTCGCACGAGCAGGCAGCCGGGCCACATGAGCCCCGCGTCGCGGCCGCCGACGTTAGGCGACCGGCCCAGGATCGAGGTCGAGGTGGTCTGGCCAGTGGCCGACGCTCTGGAAGTACTCGGGTGCCTCCGGGCTCTCGTGGAACTCCAGCAGTCCGCCGTCCTTTTCCAGCAGCGCCGCGCGTACCTCGGCCGGGGTCGCGAAGAAGAACTCTCGGCGTTCGTTAACATAGTTGACTCGGCGGTCGGCGAACGTCTTGTGAAGCTCGTTCTCGAGCGCGACCGCGTCGGAGAAGAACATGGCGTGCACGTCGTACCTGAACGGGACAGAGGCATCACCGAGTTCCCGGACGCGGTCCATGGGCTCAAGCCGACGGGTCATGCCGATCTTGACGATATTCGGCCCGAACGCACCGATGTTCGAGATGACGTACACGTACCCGGCGCGGATGTTCGCGATCCGGTAGTCATTGGCCGCGATGGCTTTGTCAATGGCGGCCAGCCGGCCGGCGAGCTCGGCCGCAGCGACGTCGTCGCCCTTGGCACGCAGGGCCTCCAGCGCACTGACATAGTGGGCGCGCTCCTTGTCCAGGCGCTCCTTCTCAGCTGCCAGTTCGGCCTCGGCCCGACGCTGCTCCCGCAGCAACTCACGTTCCTCGCGAGCCTGTTCGCGCTCTTCCTGACGCTTCATCTGATAGTCAGCGGTCAGCTCGAGTTCCGCAACGCGCAGCGCGTGGTACTCGGGGTTGACGCGCATTTCCATGATCGCGCCGAGCTTCTCGATCGCGGCCACGGCGGACGCGAGCCGCTTCGTGGCGGTGCTGATGTTGCCGGACCGCAGGGAACGGACGCAGTTGTCGGCTTCGGCGTTGTAGGCGCGCAGCATCAGTTTGGATAGGTCGGCGACCATCTTGCGGCCCTTGGCCAAGGATCCGTCAAACGTGAATCGGTCCGCCCCCAGTACTGCCCTGCCAGTCTTTACGACCTCGTCGATCCGCCCTTCCAGTTGGGCCAGCCGCTCCTTGTACGCGGCAGCGTTCTCCAGCGGGTGGTGGTAGCGGTAGATACCGACGTCCTGCAACATACGTTGATCGCTCAACTCGATCACATCACCGCTAGCGGCCTGTGCAGCGAGGGCCGCTTCGAGCTCGGCGATGCGTGCCAGCAGCACTGCCGTATCTGCTCCAGCAGCATGAGCGAGGACTGGGGCCGTAGGTAGGTCGTCGGCTGCATGCCGACCTCGGGTAAGTCCTGCCTTCGACGACGTGGTCGGCGCAACGGGAGTGGCCGTGACAAGGCTAGCGGCCGCATCGGCGCCACTGTCGGCTGCTGGTGTTTCACCAGTACTTGTGTTGTCGGTATCGGACAACCACAGCTGCCACCCGTCTGGGGGCGCCGGCCAGGACGGATCCGGGTTCCAGCCGGGTGGCGGGGTCCAGCCGTCGGGTGGGCTCGGCCAACCCGGTGGCGGGTTAAACCGCATCGTCACTGCTTACGGGCGCGCACACCATGGGAGGTGTCGGCGGGCGTCAGGTCGAACGGGGATTTGGACACGGCGGCACCGAGGTAGTCGAGCGTGGCACGAGGAACGACGTTGGTGAGGTCGAAGTGGCTGAACGTCTGCCGGTCGGCGGCCACGATCACCAGAGGGATAGCGTCGGAGAGCCCAGTCGCTGGCGAGCGGGCTTCCGTGCCGAGCGTGAGCGCAATCGAGTGAATCTTGCCGCCGCGATCGGCTTCGAAGATCTCGTGCAGGGTGCGGACCGCGACTTGGTGGACCGCGTCGGCGTATCGATCCTTCTGGGCCTTGAGCGTCAACTGTGTCGATGTGATCAAGTCCTTCGCTTTGACGTACCTGTATTCCTTGACAGCGGAAACGTCGGACGGCGGCGGAACGGTCACTGTCAGTCGCAGCTCGCGGTTGGACAGGTCGAACTCGTAGTCATAGCTGACCGGAAACGCATCCGGATAGGCGGGAGTTCGACAGGACGATGCCGATGTACTCGTGAATGGCCGATTCGACATCGAACGCCAGATTAGCGATGAGCTTGTCCACCTCCTGGTTGCGCGCATGGGCCTCTGCCTCGCGCCGCTGGCATTCGACTTTGTACCGTGCCTCAGCGGCGAAAAAGCGCTCCAGACGCTTGCGTTCAACCTCCTCGCGGCGTTGAGCCTCAGCCTCGATCCACCGCGTAGATTTCGGGTGATCACTTTTGGGTGACAGTCTGCCGGGTGTGTTCGTGGCCGGTTCCGGGGCGTGGGGGTCTGGCCGCTGACTGGTTCTGCGGCTTGTCCTTGTTCTTGAGGCGGCGGGCTGGCGGGTGGCTGCTGGGGCCATGCGTCGGGCGGTGACCTGTTCCGGGCGGTCAGGCCGCCCGGGGCGGTGGCCCGCAGGCGGCCTCGAACAGATTCATCCATTCCTGCTCGCGGTGCCAGTCCTGGGGCAGGTGCAGGGTGATGCGGCCGCGGCCGCGGCGGGCGATGCGGGCGGCGACGTTGATGAGGTGGCTGCGGATGGTCGCTCCGCGGGCCCGGGCGCAGAAGCCGCCGGCGAGGGTGCCGGCAGCGCGGGTCAGGTTATGGCAGATCGCGGCCAGGGCAAGCCAGGCGGCGTTGGCGGGGAAGTGCCCCGACGGCAGGTGAGCCAGCGGGCCGCTGGTCAGGTCCGCGAACACCTGCTCCACCACGGCGTGGTCGCGGTGCTGCGCCTCGGCCTGGATCGTCTCGAACGGGCTATCGGTGAACACGGCGTGATAACGCCAGCAGGCGAACAATTCGTCCTGCCCTTCGGCGGCCTTGCGGTTCAGGTCGCGGACCCGGCGGACGATCAGCCGGGCAGTAACCTCCTGGCCCTGGCGGGAGGTGAACGCGGTCTAGGGCACCTCGGCGACCTCGGCGTCAGAGATCCACCGCTCCTGGTCCTCATCCCAGATCGCCTTCGGGTAGGCGATCGGAGTCCAGGGATCCTGGCTGATGGCGGCGATCGCAGCGCCTGGAGATCCACCACACCCCCAGGCACGGGTCCTGGCTTAACATCGCCGTGATCGAACTGCCCGCCCTGACCCGCCAGTGCCTGGACCGCCGCATCGGCGCACCCGCCCCGCTCAACGCCGGACTCGCTGCCTGGCAGCAGCAGGCCAGCACCGGCCAGCGCCAAGTCCAGTGGCACTTCACCACCGGCGACGCGCGAGTCGACTACGCCACCTATACCCAACCCTAAGACAAGAATAAGGCGCGACACTCTACTAGTTCATGCCAAGGAGCCGTGAAGCAATACAAGAGTGAGTACGAGGCGATGCGCTGTTAACAGTGAGCAGCGTGTTTGGCTGGCCGTACCGCACGGATTGTTAACAAGCTTGGCAGGTCAGGCGGCTTGGTCCGCGCCGCCTACGGTACCGCAGACTCTGCTGGCCCGTTCCGAGGCCAGGTGTTAGCGACCTCGTTATTTGGTGATGTAGCGGCAGCGCTCCGTGAGCACGGTTCGGCAACGCTTGGTGAGCGCTGCTATTACGTTCGCCGCCCTGGCTGAGTCCAGGTCGGCGGTCACCGTAACATGCGCGGTCGCGGCATCAACGACGGCCCGGCGGCGGCTTCACGGTTACGCGTTGTGACGGGGCGGGATAGTGCCTCGTTCCCCTCTGCGCCGAGCCTGACGGCGAGTGCCGCTCTTGACGATCCACCCATATCATTCAGCTATGTGACCGGGCAGCCGACGGCAGGAGGCATCCCGGTGCACGCACCAGATGACAGCACCACTTCCTCGCGATCTGTCATCGTTATGAGGCGTCTGATCAGGCCATGGGAATACCGGCACCTCCGTGCCGTCGCGGGCGTGCGCTGGCCCGACGAGCGTTGATTCAGGTTCGCCGTGGAGCTGGGGGAGCCGCATTGCGGTGGCTGCGCTCATGGACGCTTCAGGAACCTAAAATAGAACGCCGCGAACACCAGGACAATTCCGACGTTCACTATCAGCCGCTCCCAGAACTGGTTCCTGAAGAACAGGACGTCCACGCCGATCACGACGGCTACCAGCGCGAGCACGTAAAGTACGACGGCTGCCTGCCTTCCCATCGTTCCTTCCTACTGTGTGTGCGACGGAGTGGAGCAAGAGCGACGCTGGTTTCAGTGAAACGCTTGCGCTGGCTGAACCATTTTATGCCCTGTTCTCCCGAGGTGCGCCACGCCTGCGTGTCACCAACCCGCACTGGCGCGGTCTCAGGCAGGCAAGGTGAGGTGGCGAGCGGTGCGGTTAGGTCGGGATCGGCAGGATTGGTGTGTCTGCTGGTGAACGTCTGGCACCGTGGTCACTCAAAGGGATAGTTCCCGCATACGGCCTCGGATGTCTTCGTGATCCTCAAAGCCGGGCAGTCGGCCAGGGGTAGCCCGTCACGAAAGAGCGTGCCGTTGATCACCGATCCGTGCCCAGATAAATAGGCCGACAACACCAGGGCTGAGGTGGCCCAGAGACACCAAACCACGAGCCTGGCGCCCTCCAACGGCCGCGCCTACAGCCCGGCTTGTCCGCCCCACGCTGCTGGACGGAGGGATGACATGTGAGGCAGCCCTCTCATGAGTACCGCCAAGAAGATCGCGCACAAGGACGAAGCGGTCAAGGGCAACCTCAAGCGGCCAGGGCCAAGGCCGGGAACGCCCTCAGGCAAGGCCCTCATGGTCTAGAAACAAGCGCTATGACTGCTGATTGCCTTGGCGGTAGTCGCCGGGATTCTCCGGTGGTGCGTTGGTCCCGGTGGCGGTCCCCTCGGCCGTGATCCCGATGTCGGCGGGGGTCAGCGGCGTTGACCGGTGCAGTGTCACGGCGATGAGTGGATACACCAGGACCGACAGCACACCTGCGCCGACCAGGGCGGCGGCGGTGGCGGGGAGCATGATCCCGTCCCGCTCGCCGATCTCGGCCAGGGCGATCAGCAGCGGCATCGTGGTTGCGGTGATGAAGGTCATCTCCAGCCGCTGCCGGAAGGGCAGGGCTCGCCGGTAGACCAGCAGTGAGGGCAGCCCGCGGACGATCAGCAGCAGGCCGAAGATGATCAGCAGGCGCAGCGGGTCCTGGCCCAGGGCTTTGAGGTCGAGGGTCATCCCCGCGGAAATGAAAAAGATGGGGATGAAGATGCCGTAGCCGACCGTGTCGAACTTGTGCTCCAGGCTAGTGGTGTCCACGTCCATCCGGCGGGTCCAGCGGCGCAGCACCATCCCGGCCAGCATGGCGCCGAGGACGACATCCAGGCCGAACCGGCTGGCGATGGCCAGCAGCGCGAACAGCAGCACCATGGCCCAGCGCAGCATGGTCTGCCCGGTCGTGTCCTGGCCCTCCCGGATGACCCGCTGTACCGTGCGGCTGCGGGCCAGCCGCGGCGCGGCGGACAAGGCGAGGGCGAGCACGCCGACTAGGGCTACCGAGGCCAGCGCGACGAAGTGGCCGCGCTGGGTGAGGAAGACGGCGATGATCAGGATCGGGAACAGTTCCCCGACCGCCCCTGCCGACTCGATGTAAGAGCCGAACCGGCCGATGAGCATGTCATTGTCGCGCAGGATGGGCAGCAGCGTGCCCAGCGCCGTGGTGGTCAGCGCCAGCCCCACCGGCACATAGTCGTTGACATACCCGGCCGCGGCCAGCCCCGCCACCACCCCGACAGCGAGCACCGCCGAGATCAGCCAGCCTATAATCGCCAGCTGGCCCGGCCGCTGCCGCAAGAGCAAGGGATCCAGCTCATAACCGGCCAGCAGGAACAAAAAGCCCAGCCCGATATTGGCCAGCAACTGGATGTTGGACGTTTCGGCCAGGCCGAGCACGTGCGGGCCGATCAGGACGCCGCCGAGCAGGAAAATGACAACCTGCGGAATCCGCGGTCCCGGCAAGACGGCGACTACCAGCGGCGTAAGCGCTGCCACCAGCGCCACGGCCACCAGGTCTTCCAGCCCCCGGTTAAGATCCACGACGACGGCAGCTCAGCCCGGCGCGATGTTGGTCATCCGGCACCTCCGGGCAAATGATGAATCCGGCATCACCACGCTAACCGCCACGGCTGAAAGTGGCTACGCCACTGTTGCTGCGGATTACCGAATTTCCTCGCTGTCGATTACCGAAATTCCCCAGGGGGTGAGCGGTGCGGAGGGTCTGGGATGAGCTTACGGGGCTGTCAAGTTCCGGCCTCCTGACCGGTGAGCTCGGTGATGGTGACAGGCTCGTCGCAGGCGGGGCAGCAGCCGCCGGGTCCGATGCGGTTCATGAAGGTGCTGCAGTTGTCGCAGCGCTGCTCGCCGAGTGCCCGGTGCCCGCAGTTGCCGCATTCATAGATGGTGACCGGCCGCCGTGGCCGTGACGGCGGCACTGCAGCGGGGGGTGTGGTGCTGGCGTCGCGGCGGCGTCTGTAGGCGGCTGCCCGGCAGGCGTCCCCGCAGTAGGTCCTTCGAGGATGCGCTATGGGCAGTGATCAACAAGGCGAAGCAGCGGAACGCCGCCGAGGCCGGCTAACGATCTTCAAGCGCGGGGGTTACAGAAGGGTGTGAGGTCGA
The DNA here is from genome assembly GCA_963707065.1 of uncultured Actinomycetes bacterium. GTDB lineage: Bacteria > Actinomycetota > Actinomycetes > Streptosporangiales > Streptosporangiaceae > Palsa-506. The sequence continues at coordinate 265,346 of CAVPPJ010000021.1, read as the reverse complement.
GCCTGGTGCCGGCGAGGAAGCCGCCGAGGAGGCCGGGCCGGTACTGCATCCGCCTGAGCCGGGTCTTCACCAGCGCGGTCAGCTGGCTGATGTCGCGTTTGGCCAGGTTGGCCAGGGATCTCTTCAGGTGCGACCACACTGACCCCGACCGGGTTGAGCTCGTGCGCATACGGCGGGAGCCGGAACACCGTCAGCCAGTCCCGGGCGGCGACCAGCTCGGCCATCGCGCGGCTGACGTGGGTGTTCAGGTTGTCCCACACCACCACGAGCGGCCCGCCGAGCTGCTGGTGCGCGGCATCCAGCAGCCGGGCGTAATCCGGCCTCGGTGAAGCCCTTGCGCCGGTCATCACGGCGAGCGGCGGCCGTGGTGCACCCGGTAGATCAGCCGGGGCCGGCTGCCCGGGCTTGACGGCGATCAGCGCGGCGAGCGACACCCGCTTGTTGCTGCCGCCGGTCACCCGCACCACCGGGGTCTGGCCGCGCCGTCCCCAGGTCCGGCCCGTTGCGGCGGCCTCAAGCCCTGGCCTGATTCGTCTTCGAAGACCAGCCAGGCGCCCAGGTCCGCCGCCGTCCTTTTACCACCGGCCAGGTCTCCTCCCTCCACCGCGGCGATCGCCGCCTCGTCCCGCTCGGCGGCCCGCCGGGCCGGGACCTGCACGCTCCACCCGATCCGGTGCAGCAGCACATCCAGCCCGGCCAGCGTGTACTCCACCCCGAACCGACGCCGCACCAGCTCCGCGATCCGGGCCAGCGTCCAGCACTGGTCCTCTCCCAGCCCCAGGACGCCGGGCCGGCATCCAGCACCGTCTCCAGCTCACGCAGCTGCGCCGGGCTGAGCTTGCACCGGGCACCGCCCGCGCCCCTGGAGGCCAGCGCCGCCCGGCCGCCAGCAGCCAGCGACCGCCGCCACCGGTTCACCGACATCCGCGACACCCGGAACCGCCTCGCCACCTCCCGGTCGCTAGCCCCCGCCTCGATCAGCTCCGCCGCCGCCAGCCGCACCTGCTCCCGGCGGGCCCGCTCCTGCACGCGTCCAGCCCGCCGCCATCGGGATACCTCATGACTCCGGCATACCGCGCCGAGGCAGCCACCACCAGCGGCAGTAACCCTCAAAAATTGAAGATCGTTAGTGAGGCGATGCACTGTTAACAGTGAGCCGCATGTCCGGCTGGCCGTACCGGAAGGATTGTTAAACCGCGGCCGGACGGCTGTCTTCCTCAGTGCCCACGCCGCCCGCAGCGTCAAGCCTCGTGGGGCCTGGGCCGCCGGAGCCGTATCGGAATCTGTCAACCTCAGTGAGGCGCCGTCGGGTGGTTCTTATTGAGGGTCGGCTTCTTTCTTTCGGGCGGGTTGATCCAGGAGGTGCCTGGCAGTTTCGGCGGGGCGGGTGGCTTGCGGACGAAGCGGTCGGGGCGGGCGTGGCAGGCGGCGTCCAGGACGCTGGCTCGCTGGGCCTGGATGGCGGGAGCGCGGCCGTGGTGGATGTCGGCTGCGGTGTGCAGGCCGAGGCCGCCGTGGCGGTGCTGGTTGTTGTACCAGGGAAAGAAGTCCTGGCAGTGCGCCCGGGCGGCCTCGATCGAGGTGAACCGGGCGCGCGGCAGACGCCGCATGACCCATTACCAGCAAGCAGCGTCGCGTTAGATGCTTGCCTGTGCCAGTCTGGCGTACACCGTGAGCCGGCCATCCAGCGCGGGGAATGCGGACGTGTCGCGAGCAGGCGCGGATGAGGAGGTGGACCGCATGCAGGCGGCCGTCGGGGACCGGCTCCACGTGCACGCTAACGTCGTGGGCCATCCGGAGCGGACGGGCGAGATCATTGAGGTCCGCGGGGCGGACGGGGAGCCGCCTTACCTGGTGCGATTCGACGACGGTCACACAGCCCTGGTGCTTCCGGGCCCGGACGCGATCATCGAGCATCCGCGCAGGAAGGCCAGGAAGGGACCGGCGAAAGGCTAACCGCTCGCCCGGCGGCCTGTCGGGCCGTGGTCTTATGTGAGACCACCAAGACCTGCCGAAACGTGAACACCCGAACGCTGCCGGACGCTACGTTCCTGCGCCCCGGTACATCCCGGCGCTTGGGTCCAGGCGTCGGCGCTCGGGCCCGCGAAGCCCGAGCTTGTCCCAGCAGGTCAGCAGCATCTCCTCGCCGGCCCATGCCATGTGAGCAGCCGCCTGCACGGTGACGGACAAGAACAGCCAGGACTGCAGCGGGCGCCAGCCGCTCACCGTCTCGACGCTGTCCGCGGTTGCCGTGCGCAAGCGCTCGGCGGAGGCCTCGACCGCATGTCCGCGCAGCTTGAACTCCGCGCCAGGCTCGGCTGCCTCGGTGACAGGTGATTGCAGCACGATGCGGGGGTCGCGGAGCACGTCGCGTGCCTTGTGCGTGCCAGGGATCATGACCAGCATCAGGTCGCCCTTGACCAGGTGCACCGCGACCGGGCTGATGCGGGGACTCCCGTCGGCGCGGATGGTGCCAACGAGCACGAAGCCGAAACGCTCGATCAGCGCGTGCCCATCCGCGGCCAGTTCCGGGGCCGCAGCCGCGAACTCGGCCCAGCGCAGCGATCCCATCCGGCAGCCCTCCTCCCACGCCCTCGGCTCGCGGATGCTAAAGGACCATCGCGGGCGCGGGCCGGTGCCCATCTGTCATCAATCTAGCCAGCACAGATCGCCCGCCTTTGCCCGGAGCAGCAGCCAGCATCATCTCGGCAAGATGGACCTCGCACCGAACGCGGCATAGTAAGTGGTTTTGCGTGTCGGTCTGAGACGTGAAGACGTCCTCCTGATGCGCTGTTCGGGTTCGGATCCCACGCGCAGGAGGAGGACGTCCGTGTCTGACCGTAGTGGTGTTTCCCGGGGTGATCGCAACCGCAACGCTCGCCTGGCCCGGCGTGAGGCCGTGCCGGCGACTAATGCGATCGCGGGCATCGACCTGGCGGATAGTAAGCAGATGGTCGTGGTGGCTGACCATGAGTCGCGAGTGCTGGCGCGGCGGACGTTCCGGCGGCGGGCCTGGGAGCTGGGCACTGCATTGGACTGGGCCGCCGGTCGTGCGCCGGCGGCGGGATTCGCCGGCGTGACGGTCGCTGCCGTGCCGGCCGGTCACCGCTGGCGGGTGATCGGCCAGCTGGCCCGCCGGGCGGGGCATGCCGTTCGCGTGCGTGCAGCCGCTGATGAGCTCGTGGGCCCGGCGGGCCGGGGACCTGACCTCCGGTCAGGACCGATGACAAGGATGCTGTGCTGATCGCCCGCCTGGTCGCGCAGCTGCGCTGCTACCTGCCCGGGCCAGCCGATGCGGTCTGGGCGCGCCTGCGGCACCTGGGCATCCGCCGTGCCCGGCTAGTGGCCGGGCAGGTAGCGCAAGTGCAGCAGATGCGGGACCTGCTGGAGTGCGCCTGGCCAGCGGTGCTGGATGCTGCCCGGCAGCCGTTCAAGTCCACCACCTGGCGTGCGGCGCTGACGGTTGCGCTGAGCCGCGCCGCCAACGGCGACCTTGGCCGCGTCACCCGGCTCGGCCGGCGCCGCTTCGACGCGGCGGTGCGCCGCCAGGTCGCCCGGTGGGACGCGGTGCACCCATGGCAGAAGATCATCGACGCGGTATTCGCCGCCTGCCCCGGCCCGGCCGGGGTAACCGAGATGCGTCACGGCGCGCTGGAACGCGCCGCTTTGCTGCTGGCCGGCTGGCGCGAGACCCGTGCCAGGCTCGCCGGCACTGAGCAGCGGATGGTCACCGTCATGGGCGAGCTGGGACTGACCGGCCTGGTCACCTCGATCACCGGGCTGTCCGCCATCGGCGCCGCCAGCATCCTGGCCGAGAACGGCGACCCCGGGCGGTTCACTACCGGCCGCGCGCTGGTTAAGCACGCCGGCCTCGCGCCGCGGCAGAAGAACTCCGGCAGCTACACCGGCCGGACCCGCACCACCGGCCAGGGACGCCCGGCGCTGCGACTGGCGGCATGGCGCGCGGTCTGGGGAGCACTCAAATCCAGCCCCGTCTAGCCGCCCGGTTCACCTACCTGACCAGCGCGAGCACAACAAGCTGCCCGCCGGCCAGGCGCACGCCGCGATCGCCGCCGCGCTGCTCCGGCACCTGCACGCGGTGATCACCACGGGCCAGCGGCGGGATCCGGCCATCGCCGCCGCCGGCAGACCAGACCAGACCCTGATCGCCGCCTGACAACCAGACACAGGCGGCCCCTCAAGCTGGCGGCCGTGGCGAGCCCCACGCGGCATCGAAACGCAGCGCGATCTCGCCGGTCATCCTGGGCAGCCCCGCCCGTCGCCGGACCAACCCGATTACACGCTGCCGGGCACCATCCCCATGACAGCTATGCAGGGACCGACGACGAGCAAGGTACCGGCTGACACTTGACAAAAACGCCTTACGTTGATGACCGGATGCGTCTCTGCGTCTGCCAGGACGGCCAGACAGCAACCGGTCGCGGCCCTTCTCCGTCTCAAGGTACATGCGGGCACTTTCGCTACGCGTTCTCGCGCCGCTGCTGGTCACGGCCCTGACCGCCCTCACACCGGCGGCCTGCGCTCATCATCGCGGCCCGCCCCGGCTGCCTGCACGCCGGCGGACCTACGGGTCACCGCGGCATACAACCAGAACGCGACCCAGCACGCCATCTACGACCTGACCTTCACCAATGTGTCCTGCACCGCCTGCAAGCTCAAGGGATACCCCGGCGTGTCGCTGGTCACGGCCGGGAACTCGGCCGGCCGCCAGATCGGGTCATCCAGGCCCTTGATCATGCAAAGCCCGGGCCCGGTGAAGACGGTGACACTGGCGCCCGGCCAGCGCGCGCTCGCGTTGCTGGGAGTCGCCGAGACCGTCATGTTCACGGGCGCCAACTGCAACCCGGTCGCGGCGCACTGGCTCAAGGCCTACCCGCCCCACCTCCATCACGCCGTCTACCTGCCGATCAAAGCCCTGACCTGCTCATCGTCCCGGGACCAGGTCCTGGAAAAAATCGGCCCGGTCTACCCGGATTCCTGAACCACCGCCTGCCCCCGAAGCCGGCCAATCGCCCCGCCAGAGCCAAACGGATCAGGCCAGGCCAGAACAACGCGCGCCCGCAGCGGCATGTGAGTGTGCGTTCGGCCGCGTCTCAGACTGCTGCCTTTCCGGCGGTTCTCGTCTGGGGCCGGCCCCTGGGTCGGTGTGACTTTGCGGGCCTTCCAGACTTCCTCGCAGGGCCATTGCCGCGCCTATTCGAGGCTGGCCATCTGGTGCCGTGTAGTCGCCTCTGGCCCGGGCTGGATCTCGATGAGGTCGGTCACCTCGAAACCATAGCCGCGCAGGAGGTCCGGCGGGTCCTCGGCCTCGGTGCGACCCTGATCAGCGGTCAGGCTGTCATGGAGGACGGCTGGCGCTGGCGTATCCTCGCTGATCCCGACGGCAACGAGTTCTGCGTGCTACAGCCGCCGGGCAGTAGCCAGCCGGCGGCCTGAGCACGACGCGCGAAGTGCGGCTACCAGAGGGTGCCAATGGCCGCGAGAGGCGGCGCGACGATGGGAGAATGACCGGCATGTCGGCGTCCGGTGACAATCACGGTACTGAGCCTGCAGCGCCGTCGCCGGCGTCTGGCGGCTCGCAGGCGGACGCGCCGGGCAGCTCTCTGCGGGGGCGTGGCGTGCCCGGCGTCGCCCGGTCAATCTGGATACTGGAGCATGCGCAGGACGTCGTGACGGTCACCGTCGGGATCGTCCTCATCGTTCTGGCTGCCGTTGTGCTGGTCTCCGGGATCGTCGACTTCCTCGATGGATCCTCCGGGTCCGTCTCGCTGGCTGCGCCGATCCTGGTGGACCGTGTCCTGCTGGTGCTGATCCTGGTCGAGATCGTTCATACGGTCGTGCTGTCGCTGCGCTCGCACCGCCTGGTCGCCCAGCCGTTCATCGTCGTCGGGCTGGTAGCGGTTATCCGGCGGGTCTTGTTCGTGCTGACGCCCGGCAACGAGGTCAAGGTCGGCACGTCGGAGCTGGCGCTGCTGATCGCGATGGTGGCGGTGTTCGTGGCCGGGCTCATCGCGGTTAGCCGCTTCGAGAAGCACGAGGAGTGATCCGGCGTACCCGGACAGCGGAGGAGATGAAACCGCGATCCGGCTACCTTCCTCGCTCGGATGCGGAGCCTCAAGGAACTGGACGGGCGTCTCAGGCCCAGAGGAATGTCTCAAGCCCAGAGGAATACGGAACGAGACCACCGGCGGGCGGCCTTCTAGCGCGGCCATGACCTCAGGTCCGCAGCTCGTATTGCCCGGCGCTGTGTGGTCATCGATGGCGAAACCTCGCTGCCTGCCCAAACTCAGCCGCGCACCACATCACCCGCGACGTTGTTGATCGTCCGTCCAGGGGGAGGCTGATGCCGGGGCAGGCTACCGGAAGCGGATGTTTGCAGGTCCGGCCCGGCCGCTCTTTCTGAAAGCATGCATGGAGCAAATGTGACCTTGCGGTCTGCATCCGCGCTTCGGGCTAGCCTTTCGCCGGCCCCTTCCTGGCCTTCCTGCGCGGATGCTCGATGATCGCGTCCGGGCCGGGGAACACCAGGACGGTGTGACCGTCGTCGAATCGCACCAGGTAGGGCGGCTGCCCACCCGCTCCGCGGACCTCGACGATCTCGCCTGTCCGCTCTGAATGGCCCACGACGCTGGCGTGCACGTGGAGCCGGTCCCCGACGGCTGCCTTCATGCGCCCACCTCCTCGTCCGCTTTCGCTCACGGCATGTCCGCGTTCGGCACAGCCCGCGCGCCGCAAGACACGCTCACGGTGTACCCAGACTGGCAACCCAAGCATCCACCCTGGCGCAGCTGGCTGGTAGCGGTCAGCCGTGACGCTTCCTGCGGCTGTGATCCCTGTATTTGCCAGCAAGAAACGCAAAAGGCACGTCAGCGGATCTGGTGACCGGCACCCGGTGGATACCTCAGCCGCCCAAAGGCGAGCAGCTACCGGAGGCTAACGGAGCAGCGCATGCCCCCGGCCCGGTCATCATCAAGGCCGCGCTCATGTCTCCCGGAATGCCGCGCATCCGGCTGAGCCTGCCAGTCCCCATGCGAGCCGCCGGGCCAGATCCCTGGTCTGGCGGCCGCGGCGGCGGTGACACGATCAGTGCCGTCACCGCCAGTGGCCCCGAGGCCGCCGATCTCCTTGCCCGGCACGGCGAGGGCGGCGGGCCGGGCTCCCGACGGTCCCCGCGCCCGCAGCGCGCACCCGTCTCGCGGCATAGCGAGCGAGCGGTCAGTTTGCTGGCTTAGAGCCAGGCAGCAGTGCTTGGAGTGTCGGTAGCGGTCAGTACTGTGCGGCCATGGCCAATTTCGCGGTGCGGCTGGCCCACGGCCCGGGCTGGGACTCCTCGCGTGAGATCCGGGATCAAGACGCCTGGGATGAGCACGCTGCTTTCATGGATGGGCTCGTCGGTGATGGCTTTGTCATCCTCGGCGGCCCGGTCGGCGGCGGCGAGGAGACCTTGCATGTCGTCGAGGCCGCTGATGAGAAGGAGATTAAGGCTCGCCTTGCTGAGGATCCCTGGGCTCAGGCCGGAATGCTCCGGATCGCCGTGATAGAGCCCTGGGCTCGCTGGCTCGACAGCCGCCCGTGGAATCCGGCTCACTGACCAGCATTATGCGCCGAGCTGCGCGCCGCAACTGAGCGTGAAGGCTATCCCTGGCGACCGCGGACCAGGTGCCCGACGTCCCGGTGAAGACCCGATCGCGGCACGACCGGTCGTCTGCGAGGACCCTACGAGATCGTGACCGTGCCATATTCACCTGAGCGCCTCAGTTGCTGAGTGCCCTCGGTCCGCTGGTCGCGCCGAACGGCGGATCCGGCGCGCCCGCACCCGGGCTTGCGGTCACGATCCGTGACATTCTGACCTCACTGGGCGGCTGAGGCGGGCAGATCCCGAGGGCTGCCGAAATAGTCATCCCGGCCGGGGCTCCTTGGCAGCCGAGGGCTCTGGTGATCGCCCGGTCGGCGGCAGATCCGCGTGCAGCTTCTGGTCTACGGCGGCAGCAGCGAGACCTGCTGCATGCCGCTGCTGGCGGTCAGGGGTGCGGGGGCAGGACCATCTGGAGGAATCGTTTAGGCCAGCACCGTACCAGTGTGAGTCAGGAGCCTTTGGCGGTGCTTTCGTACTGCTCCACGACGCTGGCGGGAATGCGTCCGCGGTCACTGACCGCGATGCCCTGGCCTTTCGCCCACGCCCGGATACCGCCGCTGCGCTCCCGGCCTGCTGCGGCACGCCCAGGCCGGCGTCGCTGTCCCCGGTCAGCCTTGCGGGCGTGCTCGATGAAAGGCGCGAGCCGCTTACGGAACGCCCTGGCGTTCTTCTTGCTCAGATCGATCTCGTACTCGGCGCCGCTCAGCCCGAACCGCACCGTCTCATCCGCCGGGCCCCCATCAAGATCGTCTTCTAGCGCGACGGTTATCTTCTGTGCCATCCCGGCCTCCCTGCCTGCGATCGGCTATCTGCACCGTACAAGATCAGCCGCCATGCCGCTGTAACAGCAACACCGCCAGGCCAGATCCATCGTCTTGCGCGACCGCCGCGGCCCTCATGGCCCGCGACATGGCCACCCACCGGGCCGCAGCGGCCTCCGGAAACACCGGCGCGGTTCAGTCGGAGGCAGAAGCGAGCATTGACTTTGGGCAAGAGTCTGCGTTTGCGGCAGCCTTGACGGGTCTTGCCGATGAGCGGGTGGGACGCCGCTTCAGTTGCCGATCGGCGAACGGTGTCTTAACCCCGGGCAAGTACGGTTCAATCAGGCCGATCGACTGAGGCAATCGCGGAGGTGCAATGGGAAAATACGAGCCGCTGCGTGATTATCTCGCTGGTCGCTCCGGCGACGAACAGCCGATGACGTTCAGCCAGGTCGAACGGCTCGTCGGTCCTCTCCCGTACTCAGCACACGAGCACCGGGCGTGGTGGGCTAACGACAACAAGTCCCAGGCACTCGCCTGGCGGGCCGCAGGCTGGCACGTCGCGTCAGTTAACCAGTCCTCCGGTCACGTCGTGTTCGCCCGCGGCATCAAGGGCGGATCTTCCAGTGCAGGCCAGCGCGTGCAGCCCATGAAGGGTTCATACATCGACGCTCAGGTGATCGCGGCCATCAAGGCGCAGGAAGGCACGGACCGGTTTGACCGGTCCAAGCTCCTGCGGCTGATCGACGAACTGAACGACAACCACGGCAGGGCTAACGGCTATGCCGTGCACGCCCTGCTGCGGGCCATCCTCGATCACATCCCGCCGCTACTGGGTTCTGCCGATATCGCGGCCGCCGTGAACAACTACCGGTGGAGCCGGACCGACCGGGTTTACATGCGAAGGCTGCTCGACTTCAGGCTCCAGGCCGATGATGTGTTGCACCGGCAGATCTCAGGCAAGGCTGACCTACTCAGCCTTGAAGACATACCGCCAAGAGCCTGGGTCAACAGCCTCTTGCAAGAGTGCACACGCTAACTCAGCGGCATGAGCGCAAGTTCACCCTGAGGGCGCCGATGCATAAATATACGGTCGGTCGGTCGCTCGCTCGTGCGTTGGACATAACCGCGGCGGTCAGGCGGCCAGCTACGCGAAGCCCGGGTTGATAACCGCACGCCGACCCCGTTCGGAGCGGCTGGCGACTTCTCGGGCTGACTTGCTGCGGGGGCGCCTACCGGGCATTATGTGATCCCGCCAAGGGGTGCCTTCGTGTTCGGTGGATGCATCTGATAGCGGGAGGGCTGGCCGATGCCGAGCGGCGATGAGATCCGAGACGTTCAGCGAGTGACGTGGGCCGGGCTTTCCGCGGGCTGGGAGAAGTGGGACCCGGTCATCATGGATCAGCTGGGCCCAGTCGGCACAGCGATTATCGAGGGTCTCGACATCGCCGATGATCAGCAGCATCTCGACATTGCCGCGGGCACTGGTGAGCCGGGGCTGACCGTCGCCAGGCTCGCGCCGAGGGGACACGTCGTTCTGACCGACCTTGCGGCTGAGATGCTCGACATCGCGGCGCGGCGAGCGAACGCGCAAGGGATCGTCAATTTTGAGACCAAGGTGTGCAGCGCCGACGACCTGCCATTCGGTGACGCGACATTCGACAGTATCTCGGTACGGTTCGGATACATGTTCTTTCCCGACGTCGCCAAATCGACCGCCGAGTTCGTGCGCGTGCTCAAGCCAGGCGGACGTCTCTGCTCGTCGGTATGGGTCAAGCCCGGGGAAAACCCGTGGACGGCGATCGCTATGCAGGCAATCGCGGCGGAGGCGGTGCTGGCGCCACCCGACCCGGGCGGGCCGAATATGTTCCGGTGCGCTGCCCCGGGATATGTCAGTGCCCTGTACGAAGCCGCGGGTCTGCGCGACGTTGCCGAGTGGGACGTCGACGTCGAACTCGTGACGCGATCGCCCGCGCAGTATTGGGAGATGATCAGCGAGCACGTCTCGCTCGCAGTTGCGGCGCTTCAGCAGGTCGACGAACCGGCGCGGGGGCGGATCGCGAAAGCCGTTATCGCCAGGGTCAGCACGTACGAGGAAGACGGCAAGGTAAGGATTCCGGGCGTGGCCCGCTGCATCGTCGGCACGAAGTAGGGACGCCCGAACTGGAGCGTCTGCGCACAGTTGCCGAGCTGCGGAGCTCATCTTGGCAGCCAGAAATAGTCGGCGTTAGGTGTGATTTCGCCCAGGGGGGTCCACCGCAATCCATCACCCGCTGTGGCAGTTTCCGTCTACGTGCAGGCTGGCCTTGGCGCCCGTGCCGGGAGTTGCGCGCAGTTGGAGGTTCGTACCCTGGGCGCCATCTGACGCCATAGACAATCGATACTTGCGCTCACCACTGTCCGCCGATGGACGCCCGCGCACGAGCGCCTACCGTCACTGGTGGAGCACGCCATCATTCATTAGTTGAGGTCAGCCTGGCGGAAGGCGGCGACCGCGGCGAGGAGGGCGCAGAGGCCGACGATGATCAAGACCGTGAAGTCGCCGATGCTGACTCCCCTGCTGATCTGATCATTGCCGACTGACCAGTAGAAGAGCGACAGATAGCGGCCCGGCCGGATGGCGGAGATCGCCGGGGCCAGGGAGCTGAGGAGATAGGAGGCCGCGGCCAGGCCGGAGGCGATGCCAAGAGCGGTGCCCCGCCGGCCGGTGGCCGCGCCGAGGGCCATGGTGATCAGGCCGAAGTCCAGCCCCATCAGCATGAGGGCGGCAGCGGTGGCAGCGGCGTCGCCTGCGCTAACAGTCAGCTGGAAGCCCCGGCCAATAACGACGCATATGGTCACCGTGGCGGCTAGGAAGAGGGCCTGCAGGGCCATCGCCATGACCTTCTGGAAGAGGATGGCCCGCCGGCGGACCGGCAGGGTCGCCATGAGTGCCAGCGTGCCGTCCTCGTCCTGTCCGGCCAGGCAGGCGGCCCCGTAGCCGATGGTCATCAGGAGCATGATCAGCGGGAAGAAGTTGCCGTAGATGTTGCCGTTGAGCCAGCCGCCGGACGAGGTGAGCTTCCCGGTGACGCCGAACAAGGCGGCGGCTGTTGAGCCGCTCAGGCTGTCGAGTGAGGTCGAGTTCTTGAACGAGGGGTAGAGGGCCACCACGATCAGGGTGTAGAGGGCCAGGCCGGCCGCGTAGCCGATGGCGCTGCGCCGCCGCAGCCGCAGGTCCAGCCGGGTGATGTCAGCCAGCATGCGGCGCCTCCCTGGCTGGCGATTCTCGGTAGAAGTCGAGGAACAGTTCGTCAAGGTCAGCTGGCCGGGAGGTTAGGCCGACTGGGTCATGGCTGGCGATGACTTTCAGGAGCGGCCCGATCTCGCCGGTCACGTCGAGCGTCACCCGCGGGCCGTCCGAGCCGGTGACGGTGACGCCGCTTAGCCCACTCAGTGCTGCCTGGTCCACCGGGCGGCGGAAGCGGACTTCCATCTTCTGCGGTGCGGCTCGGCGCAAGCCCTCCACGGTGTCCTCAGCCACCAGCCTGCCTTCCTTGATGATGCCGATCCGGTCGGCGCTGCGCTGGACCTCGCCCAGTTCGTGGGAGGAGAGGAAGACGGTCCGCCCTTCCGCAGCTGTCTCGCGGAGAAGGGCTTCGAACTCGTGCCGCATCAGCGGATCGAGCCCGGAGGTCGGCTCGTCGAGAACCAGTAGCTCAGGCCGGTGCATGAAGGCCAGGACCAGGCCGATCTTCTGCCGGTTGCCCTTCGACAGTTCGCGGACCGGACGGTCGGCCACGACCTGGAAGCGATCGGCAAGCTGGTCCGCCAGCGAGTGGTCGCCGGCAGCGCGGGCACGAGCGAACCAGGCGATGTGCTGGCGGCCGGTCAGCCGCGGGAAGAGTTCGAGGTCGCCGGGCAGGTAGCCGGTGCGGCGATGGATCTCGGTGCTATCCGCCCCGGCATCGAGCCCGAGGAGGGTGGCCCGGCCTTTGGTCGGCCGCTGCAGGGCCAGCAGCATCCGGATGGTCGTCGACTTGCCCGCCCCATTCGGCCCCAGGAAGCCGAAGACCTGGCCCGGCTCAACCCGCAGGTCCAGGTCACTAACGGCGGCAACGCTGCCATAGTGCTTCGTCAGCCCAACCATCTCGATGACGCCCGTCATGCTTTCGCGCCCCCTTGGTCTCCCCGCACGGCCAGATCCTCGGCCCCGCCCGCAGAGGCGGTCACGAAGACGCCGCCCGTGTAGACGTCGAGTACCTCGGCCGACCAGCGCACCAGCCCGCCGCGGGCCAGGGGGTCGATCCCGACGACCTGCGAGATATGCGGGCGAAGCAGCAACAGAGCGAGGTCGTTGCTCAGCAGAAAGGCATCACGGACCGCCTCATCTTGGGAGGGCCGGACGACCCCGGCCTCCTCCAGGGCCTGCATGCCAGCCCGCGTCGCCTGGTAGAGCCGCTCAAACAAGGCCACCCCGGCCGGTCCGCCTTCACAAAGGAGCCGCCGGACGTAGCCCGCCATGGCCGGCTCGCGCTCCAGCCGGTCGGCAAACAGCCCGGCGAGGGTAGCGCTGCCGCCCTCCTCAGACACTCTGGCCAGGTCCGCCAGCATCGACTCCAGAAAAGCGGCCACCCGCTCTTCGAGCACTGCCCGGAGCCGCTCCTTCGAGCCGTAGTGGTGGATCACCAGCGCGGGCGAGACCCCGGCCGCCGTAGCGATCTGGCGAACGGTCACCCCGGCGTACCCCCGCTCGGCGAACAGCTCCATCGCCGCGATCCGGATCGCCGCTACCGCCGTCAGGTCCGCAGGATCTGAACTCATGTTTATATTATTGAACAGACGTACAGCACGATCAAGAGGATTCGCTTGCAGCTGCCGGACAGCAAGCAAGAAGAGGAGGGCGCAGCTGGAGGTTCCGTCCCCTATGCGCCGCCTGACACCATAGACAATCGACACCTGCGAACAGCGGGATCCCGTGGAAGCGGAAACCCTCCTGTGTAACTGCACCTCGCCTGCGGCCGGATGGCGAACCGGGCCCACAGCGTCCAGCCCGCTTCTCGCTCGGCCGGGGCCACAGTGCTCGCGGGCTGGCCGGGCAGGATGTCTGCGGTCATGGCCGCTCCCTCTTGCTGCCGTAAAACGCAGCCTACCGGGGTCATGGATGAGAGGCGCTTCGCAACCACGGCGAAAACAGCTACTGCACGCCCAGGCGCTAGAGCAGCCAAACCGCAGGTTAGAGACCATGCACGGCGAACACCGCCGACTCACTGTAAAATCGTCGGCTAAGCCTACGTTGGTTCGAACCCAACACCTGCCACCAGCCAGAACACCAGATCAGGCGTGTCAACGGCCAAGTTGCGGTCCCCGGTGGTGGCCAGTTAAAAGTCCCCACCCCTCGGGTTGATCATTTATCTTTCAGGGTGGTTCCTCCTCGTGCTCGGGCCTGGCGCATGCGGTGCGAATCGCCGGCTGTGACCACGACGTTCGCGTGATGGAGCATCCGGTCCAGGAGGCTGACGGCGGTGGTGTGCTCGGACAGGAACCGGCCCCAGGACTCGAACGGCCAGTGGCTTCCGACGCCGAGCGAGCGTCGTTCGTAGGCCGCTGATACGAGCCGGAACAGTAGCTGGGCGCCGGTGTCGTCGAGTGGGGCGAACCCTATTTCGTCGGTCTATGCGGACATCCGCATAGATCGACCTATGCCGACCCCGCGACTATGCCGAGGGTCTGTGTTGCCCGGCTCTGACTGGCGTGATGACCTGGGCGTTCTTTGTCATCTGACCGTTACTGGTATCGGCATAGTTGCAGCCTTCGGTAAGGGGGCACCGTGCTCCCGCGAGGGAGGCGAGCATGCGATGTGGGGCACGAGGAGGAAGGCCGGCCGGCTGGGGCCGCAGGTCGAGGGTTACCGGGCGTGGCTGGCGCAACGGGGCTATACGCCCCAGACGGTCCGGAACATGCTCAAGGATCTGGGTCAGGTCGGCGTGTGGATGTCCGCCGCCGGGCTGGAAACAGATCAGCTCGATGAGGACGCGATGGTGACGTTCCTGGCTGCCCGGCAGGCGGCTGGCCGCCGAAGGCCCTGGGTCCGCGCGCGATGATCCCGCTTCTGGCTTACCTGAGGGATGCCGGTGTCACCCCGGCGGCGCTGCCGCCGCAGACACCTGCGGAGGCGCTGCTGGCTGATTACCGGACCTGGCTGGCCCGGGAACGTGGGCTGGCACCGGCTACGGTGCTGCGTTATGAGAACACCGCCCGGCGGTTCCTGCAGCAGCAAGCCATGGCCGGCGGTGCGCTCCAGCCGGCGGGCCTGACCGGGGCGGACGTCAACGAGTTCCTGCTCCGCGAATGCGGCCGTGTTTCCGCAGGGTCGGCAAAGGGACGCGTGGCTGAGCTTCGCGCGGTCCTGCGTTTCCTTTACCTGCGTGGGCTGACGCCGTTACGGCTGGCCACGGCCGTGCCCCCGGTCGGTGGCTGGCGGCTGGCCGCGCTGCCGCCCACGATGACAGCTGCCGATGTCCAGTTGCTGCTGGATAGTTGCGACCGCAGCACCGGCGTCGGCGTCCGCGACCTGGCGATCATGACACTGGTCGCGCGGCTGGGCCTGCGGTCCATCGAGGTCGCACGCCTGGAACTGGCCGACGTCGACTGGCGGGCGGGCGTGCTGTGGTCCGGGGGAAGGCACGCCGCCAGGACAGGCTCCCGCTGCCGGCCGAAGCCGGCGAGGCCATGGCCGCCTACCTGGCGCGGGGCCGGGCTCCTGCAGGCACCCGGCGGCTGTTCCTTACCTGCAAGGCTCCGCGCGGGCCGATCCGCGCGGACCTGGTCGGGGACGTCGTGGAGCGGGCGTGCCTGCGCGCGGGCCTGCCACGGGTGGGACCGCACCGGCTGCGCCACGCGCTGGCAGCAGAACTGCTCCGCCGCGGCGCTGGGCTGGTCGCGATCAGCCAGGTGCTTCGTCACCAGGACCTGGCCACCACCGCCCTGCACCAGAGGCCGTTCCATCGGCCGGGCGTAGACCCTCACAACTTGAGCGGCAGATTGACTCCATCGACCTTCTCGAACTGCTTTCCGTGCCGTAAGGCGCCAGGCTGGTCAGGGTGCCGGGATCTGTTTGGCAGCGTGCGTCCGCCAACGGTCTTGCCCCTCAATGTGATCGGCGTTCCCGGGGATTGGGTGCGCCCCAGAGCCCAGCCGAAGGCGGCGATCACACGCCTGACGTGAGCCTGGATGGCGGCGATGCCTCCGGCTAGCGACCATAGGATCGCTAGGTGGTCGGCCAGTGGTGGCCGAGGTAGGGCTCTGGGTGATCCTGTGTCCAGCGGTCGAGGATCTTCGCCAGGGCAGCGGCCTGCCCACCTCCGGCAGGCAGATTCTTCTTCAGCACGAATGCCAGGACGATGTCGCGCTCGGCCGCGAAGTCCGCGACGTTCTCGGTGACGACCGCCCGGGCTTCGGCCCGGGCGGTCGCCGCCACATGTGCATCCTCGGCACCGCGAAGGCCGATCTCGGCAACGTGGACTGCGTCGTGATCGTATGTCTCGCGCAGAATCACCGCTGCGCCTGTGGGGAACATCTCGTCGAGCAGGAAGGCAGTCATGCCAGCAGCGCCTGCCGCTGCTGGGACAAGCCGCGGCTTCGCTCTGCTGCGGTCTGGTTCCGCTCGATCCGCTCCCGGATCTCGGCGGAGTGCTCGGCGGCGTAGTCGAGGGCGATCCTGATCAGCCGGGGATGCAGATCGGACTCTGCGCTCAGCAGGCTGATCCGCTGTTCCTCACTGCCGTCGAACTCTTGAAGGCGTGCGATCACTTCCCAGACGTCGGGGCCCGCAGCCAGCGCGGCGCGCCGGTCATGTGCTGGGCCCCGGAAGATGGTCCCCGGGTAGTCGAGCTGATCAATGCCTTCCACAATGAGCAGGTCAAGCAGGGCTGTAGCAGTCATGCCCTCGCGAGCGGCGCGTGTAGCGAGCCGGGTCCTGGCGGCGTCGCTAATGCGAAACGATGTGCTGGTAGCCATGGTCACCTCCTTTCATCTCGTCGTCAGTGTACCCCGATGTAGTGCAATTGCGGTACAACCTTGGCTTGGTGATCGTCAGCGGCCCTCATGGCGGCGCGAATGCTCTGTAACCGAGCGGCGGACCCATGGGGGTGACGGCCAAGGCCTCTGCTGGCTCTGTGGCGTGTCAGCGAACACCGAAACCGGTCGGTTCTGTGCCTGGAGGCAGAACCGCTCTGAAATGGCCGTCCCCCTGTCCTCGCATCAGAATGGAGGGCCGGTTCCCGTGCGCCTCGGTACGCTTGCCCAGTGGCTGCGTTGAGCAAAGCAGAACTTGCCGCGATGGCCGAGGAAGCTACGGTAGACGCTTACGGCGACGACGAGCAGGCAATGGGCTTCCACGCGATGATCGTGGACAACCTCAAGATTCCGTTCGTGACCAGTGTCTTGGGCGTCGAGGTCACCGTGGAGCACATCGGCGTTGGCGAGGACAACAGCATCCTCGCCGTGTGCGCCCGTGGCGGGATCCGCCAGGCGGTCCGGGTGCTGGATCTTCCGCTGCCAGAGCCGCCGCCTGTTGGCGCGCAGTGGATTGATGCCTATCGATACTGGCTGGGCTGAGCAGAATGGGGAAGATCCCGAAATCCCTTCCGCCCCAGGCACAGGCCTGGACTGAGGCGCGCCAGCGGTACCACCTCTCGCACGCGCAGGTGCAGATGGCCCGCGAACTCGGCCTGAACCCACGCAGGCTCAGCAAGATCGCCAACCACTGGCAGGAACCGTGGAAAGCCCCATTGCCTCAGTTCATCGAGGACCTCTACCTCAAGAGGTTCGGCCGGGAAAGGCCCCAGGTTGTCACGTCGGCCGAGAGATGGGCGCGGCCGACCGCGGCAAGGAAGGCGACGCGCAATGCTGCAGCTGCAGACGGCTGCAGTGAGCAGCGAGCGCCATAGCTGCCATGACCGGTCTTGACGAACTGAAGGTGCCGAAAGCGCTCCGGCCAGTGGTTGATGAAATCGGTGCTATCACCGACTCGGTGTGCCTGGCCGTTCTTGATGAGGAGTATGCCGATTTGGCCCGGCGTGCGGTGGCGAAGCTGGCCCGTAAGCGGCCGTCATCGCTTCTGCGCGGCCGCCGGGCCGGCTGGGCGGCTGGGGTGGTGTATGCGCTGGGTCAGGCCAACTTCCTGTTCGATCCTGCGATTGGGCCAACCGTGACAGCTGACCAGCTCAGCGAGGCGTTCGGGGTAGCCAAGACCACGATGGGCAACAAGGCCAGGCAGGTCCGCGACCTGCTGCGAATCAGCCCCTTCTCGCCGGAGTTCGAACGGGCTGACGTGGCCGCCCAGAACCCGCTGAAGTGGATCATCGAGGTGGACGGGCTGGCCATGGACGTCAGGCATGTCCCGTTGGATATTCAGGTAGCGGCGTTCGAGCTTGGTTTCATCCCATACGTGCCTGCGCTGGGCCCAGACGGCACGGCGGCCTCGCAGGAGTCATGGCTGATGCAGGCGGCCAGTGGTGCTCCGCCGTCAGCGCTAGGTGGCCTGCTGGAGCGCTGCAGCGAGCTGAAGCGCCAGCTGGTTGAGTTCGCTTGTTCACCGCGCTTTTCCGAGCAGCTCGACCAGGCGCTTAAGGAGCACGCCACCGGCCCGGTCGCCAGCGAGGCCGACGTCACCAACGTGGTAGACCATTTCATCCTGCAGCAACCGCTGGCTGACGGCCGCACCGTGGCGGAGGTCTTCGCCGCGGAGCATCCCGATCTCACCGATGACGACCGCCAGGTGCTGCAAAGCTGGCGCAAGGTGGTGGCAGGCGTCTTTGAGATCCGTGAGCAGGCCGAGGACTCGATCACAGCCACCAGCCTCGGTGATGACCGGACCTACCGCATCCGGGCCAACGCCGGGCCTGCGGCCCTGGCGCCGATGCGGCCGGGCTGCTTCATGACCGCCCGCATCGTCCCGGTCGGCGATGACTGGATGCTTAGCGGAGCCCAGCAGCTGTACGCCGCCTCAGAGCGCCCCGCGATGCTCCGGCTGGCCGCCGAACTGGCCGCCGGGTGACGCTGCGGCGCGCGGCCAACAGCGGATAGTCGGATGTCCAGCTCAGGCACCGTACTGCGGGTAGCCGGACAGCTTCCCAAGCCGCTGCAGCGGCTGCCCGCACCGGCCAGGCCGCCACGGAACTTGTGGCCAGGGGCCTGTCCGGGGCGATGTCGCTGCCCTGCTGGGCATCAGCCCCAGCGTGTCTCCCAGCTCACCGCCCGGGCCAGCTGACCCGGCCCCGGCGGGCTGGGCTCGACGCCGCAGTGGCGGGCGCAATTGGGTGCGGCTACCAGGTATGAGGCCACGGGCGCAGCCGGAGTCGGCGGGCAGGCCAGCGGTATCGCGGACTGTGAGCGCAGATTCCGGCGGGATGAGGACGTTTCCGCCGGCGCGCCAACTGGCTCGCGGGCGAGGCATTATCCTTGTAGAGCACCACCGGCCGGAGTATCCGCTGGTCATGCAGCGTCGAGGCATGTTCATTCACGCTCCGGATCTGGCGCACATGCTGAAGGTTCTGGCGCGGAACCTTAACCGAACGTCGATCGCCATTGTCTTATAACTTGGTATATCGAGCGGGGAATTCGCGGACTATTGCTAACGAGTCTCCGCCGCGTACCAAACAGGGGAGGGATAGATGGTGGCTCAGACCCGAATCCGCGAGTAGTGCGCGGAGTTGATCTTCGGTTGTTTCTGATCTTCGCGGGTGCTGTTTCCGGTGCGCGTGCAGCCCTGACGCCCGAGTGTCGCCCCGGGTTCGCGGGTTCCGGGTTCCGGGTTCGGGGCCGTGGGGCCGGTGGTCAGGACGTCGCGGGCAGGGCCCGGATGCGGGCGAGGACCTCGGCGAGCAGGTCGTGGCCGGGTGGCAGGCGCAGGATGAGCTGCCCGGCGTGGTGGACCAGCCGGGCCGGGACGCCGATCAGCCGGTGCCGGAGGGTGGCGATCATGGCCTTGCCGCCGCGGACGCCGTGGCCGGCCAGGATCGTCCTCGCCGCGGGTGGCGGCGGTGAGCTGGTGCAGCCAGCCGGCGATGGTGGCGGCGAGCAGCGCACCCCACATCCAGGCCCTGTTGACCTCGGGGTATCCGCGACGGCAGGTGCCGGAGCGCGGCGCCGTGCTTGGCGTCGCGGAACATGTTCTCGATCGAGGTGCGGTGCCGGTACCAGTGCTCGACCGCCGCGGCCTTGTCCGGCGGGGACACGTCCAGGTTGGTCACGATGAAGCGAGTAGCCGTAGATCGGCGTCAGCGCTGGCCAGCTCGGGGATCGGCAGGGCGCGCTGGTCGGGGTGCAGGGTGCGGCGCCGCCGCGCCCGCGGATCCGCGGAGACCTGCGCCGGGGTCGCGAGGCGGACCCGGCGGATCAGCAGCCGCGTGTTCGCCGGCCACCAGTCCGGGCAGTAGTCGGCCACCGCGACCTGCGCGCCGTCCATGTCGATCGCGTCGGTCCAGTCGTCCTCGGCGATGCCGTCCAGCAGCCGCCACAGCGGCGCGATCCGCCGCGCGCCGATGGCGAAGCTGATGTGCTCGGCGAACGGCGGCGCGGGCCAGCTGCCCGGCGAAGTAGCCGGCGTCGGCGCGCACCGCCACCCGCCCCGGCCCGCGCCCGCTCCGGCAGCGCGGCCAGCGCGCGGCGCAGCAGTCCGGCGGCGTCGCGCGCGGGTCATCGCTGCCCGAGCCCAGGTCCGCGGCCAGCACGGTCGCGGTCTCGGCCCAGGCCGCCACGTGCGGGCGCCCGACCCGCTGGCCCTGATGGTTGAACGCCACCCCGCGCTTCCTGCGGCCGTAGACCTCCACGTCGGTGGTGTCCAGGTCGATCGTCACCGGCCCGCGGCCAGCGCCGCCGCCCGCGCGGCGGGCAGCAGGTCCAGCATCCGCGCCGTGACCGCCGCCAGCCCGGTCTCCACCGCCTGCCACTGCTCGCCGGTGACCCGGCGGGCCAGCCCGGCCGCGGTCGTCGAGCTCAGCCCGGGCACCGGCGTCAGCTGCTGCCCGGCCGCATCGGCGCGCTGGCGGTCCAGCCCGACCAGGAAATCTTCCCCGGCCAGCTGCGCCGCCGCGATCCCGGCCAGCAGCTGCCCGGCGCCGAAGCCCGCGGTCGCGCTGCTTGACCGGGCCGATCGCCGCATCCAACGCCCCGATCACGCCCAGCCGGTCACCAGCTCGGTCACCGCCGCCAGCCCCGAGTTCGGGGTCAGCGCCGCGTCCGGCGCGCCGATCCGCACCCGCCGACGCTTCCGCTTCCTGCCGCGTATCCTGCCCACCAGATAGGTGCCTTCCCCGCCGAGATGATCGTCACTTCGCAATCATCATCATCCCAGGTCAGAGCGGCACCTATCGGCATTTCCCGCGCCATGTCACCCACTTACTCGCGGATTCGGGTCAGACGCCTGCCGCGCCTACACCTGATACCGGTGACCCGGGCGCCACCGCCGGACCGGTGGCGGTCGAACCGGGAGTAGATATTCCCGATGTCGGCACACTAGTCACTGACGCGGAGGAGTTCGCCGATCCGCCGCCACCCGCGTTGCCCGATCAGCCGGGGAGTACGTGATGCCGGTTCAGATGTTCGATTCCACTACTGTCAATCAGGTCCCGGGGGACGCTCCGGCCGTGGCCGGGTACGTCGGCGGCCCCTGGCCGACGTACCTGCAGCTGCTCCAGCTGTTTCCGAGGGCCTATCACCTCTCGATCGCCGTGAACGCCGGCGAGGACGCGGAGTGCCTCGACATCGAAGGAGGGGACGCAGAGCCGTACGAAGCTCCTGCCTGGGTCAGGCGGCAACTGGCCCGCGGCGTCCGGCGGCCGGTGGTATATGCCAGCGTCACCATCATGCCTACCGTGCTTGCCGCCCTGGAGAGTGACGGTATGTCCTCCTCCTCGGTGCGGATCTGGACGGCGCACTACACGGGCATCGCCCACGTGTGCACTCCCGAAAGCTGCGGCTACGGACTTCAGGCCAGCGCGGACGCCACCCAGTGGACTAATCACGCGCTCAACCTCGCCCTCAACGAGAGCCTCTGCGAGGATGTGTTCTTCGGGCCCCCACCGCTGCCGCCGGACCCGAATCACTACGACTGGTACTCCCCCGGCCCGTTCGGTTTGCTCGACGCCGACGGCAAGTTCTTGAATGTGAACGAACGGGCCGTGGTCCAGCAGTACGACCACCTGCGGATCCACGCCCGCATGAACGCGCAGCCCCTCAGCGAGCTACAGGCGTTGCTCACGCTGCTGCGCAAGTGCGTGTGGTATCTCGCTCACTATGACGTTTCCACAGGCGCGAAGCTCCCCCAAGCCGAGTGGGGCCAGTACCAGCGCGCCTGGAGATGGCAGATGCTCTTGGCTCGCTCACGCGGAGAGCTCGTCGCGCAATGAGCGCACAGCCCGGTCTCCCTGACAGTTAGTCGGCGCCAGCGTTAGTTGACCTGACAAACGAAGGCCAGCCGAAATGAATCCTTGATCATGCCCGATACATGCCAAGGCGCAGACACAGCACGATGTATGTCGATCTGGAAGGCTGACGTCGTGCCGTCCGGCCCGTCAGTGCTTTGCTGAGCGTCCTTAGATGCGGGCAAGCGCCTCGCGCAACGGGTCAAGACCCATAGCGCCCAGGCTGAGTGCCTTGGCGTGAAAGTCCTTGAGGCTGAAGGCTCCTCCGGCCCGTGCCATGGCTCCCTCCCTGGCCTGCAGCCAGATCCGTTCACCAAGCTTGTATGAAGGGGCCTGACCCGGCATGCCGAGGCAGCGGCGTAGCTCAGAGCGCAGCTGCCGTTCATCCCAGCTGGAGTGGGCGCGCAGGAGCTCCCAGGCGATCTCGGCATTCCAGCGCTCGCCCTCGCGCCAGCCGGTGCCCCGTGGGACATCCAGTTCCAGGTGCACCCCGATGTCCAGGGGCACCTGGACGGCGAGCAGCTGCTGACTGTCGAGCATCCCCAGATATGCCCCCAGGTCGTCCAGGTATCCGAGCTCTCCCATGAGCCGCTCGGCGTAGAGCGCCCAGCCCTCGCCGTGGCCCGATATCCAGGACATGCGCTGCCAGCGGTTCAGGCTCTCCCTCTGCGCCATGGCGTGCGATATCTGCAGGTGATGGCCGGGAACGCCCTCGTGGTAGACGACCGTGACCTCCTTCCAGGTGGAGAAAGCCTCAACGCCGTCCGGCACCGACCACCACATCCGCCCGGGCCGGGACCAATCTTCGGAGGGCTCGGTGTAGTAGATCCCCCCGTCGTTGGTGGGTGCGATCGCGGCCTCGATCCGCCACGCTTGCTCGGGAATGTCGAAGTGCGTCCCGTCCAGCTCCGAAATGGTGCGCTCGGCCAGTTCCTGCATCCAGGTACGGAAGTTCTCGCGCCCTTCGACGCGCCGGGTCGGGTCTTCGTCCAGGATCGCCACGGCCTCCTCCACGGTGGCCCCGGGCCGGACCAGGTTACTGACCCGCGCCATCTCGGCCCGCAGCCGGGCGATCTCCTCCCAGCTCCAGGCGTAGGCCTCCCGCAGATCCACGGCGGCGCCGAGGAAATACCGCGAGGCCCGGGCGTAGACCTCAGGCCCGCAGGCATCCTTCTCCCTAGCCAGCGGCATCAGCTCGCGGTCGAGGAAGGTACCAAGCTCGGCCGTAGCGGCCGTAGCCGCGCGCGCGGCCACGCCCAGCTCCCCACGCAGCGAGTCCGGGACTGCGGTCAGCCGCCCGGCCAGTCCTGAATAGAAGGAATCCCCCGGCTTCGCCCAGGCCGCGCACTGCCCCGCGACCTCCTCGACCTGCCGCCTGGCCGCGCAGCGGCCATCCCTGGCCGCGTCGAGCAAGGTCGCGGACAACTGGCGGTAAGCCCGCGGCACCGCGGCCATCCGCTTGGCGATGTTGGCGGCAGCCTCCTCGCCGTCGGTGGGCATCAGGTCGAAGACCTCGCGCACCCGCTGCACCCAGCTGGCGATGGTGCTGAGTTCGCTGGTGGTGTCCCCGGCGTCATAGCACTCCACAGCCAGCGCCAGCCGCTCCCGCATCGCGGCCCGCGCGACCTGCTCGCGTGGGTTCGGGGCTTCGGCCGCGTCAAGGGCCGCCAGGGTTGAGCGATCCAGCCCGGCCCGTCCGGCGAACCCGTCAGCACCGAGATCCGCCAGCTCGTGGTCGTGCCCCGCGATCCCGGCGTAAGTGGCGTAGCACGGGTCTAGCTCGGCGGCCCGCTCCACGTACTCCGCCGCGATGTCGTCGATCGAAGGCATACCTGAAACCTAGCCCCGGGCAACGCGTCGCGCCGGATGGTTGTGTTTACGCTCCATCGGCCGCTATTCACGGGGTGTGACCACCATGCGGCATAGGGGGAGCGGCAACCCGGGGCCTATCCTCGGCTGGTGAGCGAGTTTGCCCGTACGTCGGGACGCGTTCTTGTGCTGGATACTGCCGATCGCCTGCTCTTGATTCGGTCGGCCCGCGTGCCCGGGCAACCGGAGCACGGTTATGCGTGGTTCACCCCGGGCGGCGGTGTCGAGGCTGGTGAGGATGTTGCCGTGACTGCGGCCAGGGAACTGCAGGAAGAGACCGGAATCCATGCCAGCCCCGGTGAACTCGTCCCGGTCGCTTACACCACGGGCCAAGCCGATCTGGGCTGGGCGAACGGGCTTTTCCGGGACGACTTCTTCCTGCACCGCGCCGTAGCTCCTCAGGTGGACATCGCGGGACTGAATGACTTCGAGCGCACCCACTACGCGCGGCCTTCCCGGTCCGGCGGCGCAGGTCCTCGGGCAGCGAGCGAAACCATCTACGTGGCCAACCTGGCCGCGGCACCCCTCGGCCAGCCAGGTTGACGGCCATCGATCTCGCGCTCGCCATGCTCGCCCGTAATCGCCGCCGCCCGTGGTCTGCCAGTGGCATCGGCCGTTTCGAGGGCGCAGTCGCAGCCCGGCTTTCGATGGCCAGCATCGATGCCATGACCAGCGTCGCGCTACCGGCTTATTGCATGTGGCTCACCGACGCCGAGCTCGCCGACTATCTCCGCGAATTCGCTGCTATGAGCGAGCCCGCCCCGCTAAGCCCGGCAACGACCGGCGCCGTCGGATGCTGTACAACGTCATGCTGCCCGCGCCCGATAAGACGGGCACCGACACAGGTCAGCCGCCGCCCTCCTGGCCGGTCACGGACTACCCCCAGTACCGCCGGCAGGTGCCCCAGCTTGTCCCCGGTCTCTACGCACCGCGGAGGCGGCGCGCCTGCAGGTGAACGCGTCGGCCGCGTCGTCGCCGAGCCTTCGGGTGACGTAGCGATGGATAGGAGCAGCGTGCCGATCATAAAGCTCGGCGAATGTCTCGGGCTCATGCCAGGACTGTTCGATCAGCGCGGCGTCGTTCGCGCGTTCTCGGGCGGCGCAGTCATGCCTGGCTCAGATCGGCGAGGGCGGGCGGCGGGGTTCGGTCAGGTCGGCGGGCCCGCAGCCGCCCGTGCTAGCGGGCGTGCAAATCATGACGGGTCCGGCGTCGGCGGATGTAGTAGGACATTGACTCCGGGATGATTCCGGGAGCAGGCTGGGCAGCCGGGTGGTGAACCAGCGATGCCGGGGGAGCGCATGCCCGTGTTCCGGCGGGCGCGGGCTCGGCTGGGGAGGGAGTCGATGAGCCGCTGTGGGTAAGGTGCGCGGCAAACGCAGGGGGAGACGATTTGCCTGTCACGGCATCGCGTGCGTTGTCACGGCCATGGCGGTGGCTGCCGTGGTGGCCGGCCCGGCCCGGGCGCGGCCGCTGGGCGGTAGCACGTGGCGGTTAGCCGCGGCCGTGTGCCGGCCGGGGGAGTTGCGCATCAGTATTCCTGCGGCTATCGCGGGGGATCCGGACGCAGAGCCGGCGCAGCTTGTGTGGAACGTGGTGCTGCGCAACAGCGGCAAGTCCTCATGCTCGCTTCGCGGTTGGCCGGGCATGATGGTCCGCGGGCCGTCCGGGCGGGTGGTCGGGGCAAAGGTCACCGATGTGCGTTTCAGCAATCTTGCTGCTGTCCCGGTCAGCCAGGTTGTGCTGCACCGGGGCCAGAGCGCGGTTGTCACGGTGGCTGGTCCCGCGCAGGCGCGCGGGTGCGTCACAGGGTGGTCGCTCGGGCTGGCCATGCCGGGCGCGGCGGATCGGGTGACCGTCCGGCTGCCCGCCGAAATCGCTGGCAGGTGCGTATCCGGGCCGATACAGGTTTCCCCGTTCTACCGGCTGGGTGCCCTGAGGAGCGCCATCAGGGCGCTGACCGCTCCGGTGAAGCACCTGCCGTTCCCTTCAACGGCAGGAAGGGAACCGCCGGCGTGCAGGGCCGCGGCGCTGCGGGCTGAGGTTTCTTCCGCCGTGGTCCGGCGGGGCGGCTCGGTCATCGTGCTGCACCTTTCCGCGGACAGAAAATGCGTGGTGCTGTCCGGGGGCTGGCCGACGGTCCGGCTGCACATGTCGGGGGGCGCCAGTCCCATCGCTAAGGCCCTTGGCTACCAGCGGGCGTGGGGCGCCCGCAAAACGCCCTACGTGACATACGAGCGCTCCGGCACGGAGCAGACGGCGGTTGCCCTGCGTCCGGGCACCTGGGTGTCCGTGGCGCTGGTGTCGGCGGCGCCGGTGATACCGGGAGCCTGCCGGCAGGCGGAGTACGCGACGGTCTACCCGTCTGCGGCCGGTCTGGGCGCCGGGGTAAGAGTGGCTTTCGCGCGGCCGGTGAGCGTCTGCGGGCAGTTGCGGATCCTGCCGTTCATGCCGGGCGGGATGGCTGCCGACGTGCTGTCTGTCGCCCGCGGTGGGCTCGCGGCGGCCGCCCGCGGCCAGAACTCCGCGGCCGCCGCGACCGGTGACTCTCCGGCCGGATTCTGGTACGGCTCCGACGGCCCGCGGGCAATGACATGCGGCTCAGGGCCTTACACCATCATGGGCGTGAATGGTGACTGCAGTCCCGCTGCCGGCCACTACGGCGGGTACCTCGGGGAGATCGGAAGATGGGATAAGTGGAAAAGGTGTGACAGCGTAGGCCGAGGCTGGAACTCGCCAGATTACGCCGATGCCCAGGCCAATTTCGTGACGTACGGCGAAGGGCTAGGAGCCGCTGCCTACTGGATGATGGCCGGCCCTGGCCGTGACCCGGACCCCTCCAGCGCGTCCGCGGCGACGGCATGGGGCCAGGATCAGGCGAAACGGGTGGTCTCGGATCTGAGCGGGACAACGCTATCCTTGCCTTACGTGCTCATGGACATCGAAGCGGAGACCCAGGACAGCCTCGTCAATGGCTGGAGCGAGTCCTGGACTAGCACATGCAGCTCTCGGAAAGTACTCAGCCACATTCCTGCACGTATAGACCGTGATGACTTCAACGGCTTCCGGGACTATATCAAAGACAACACTTCCCTGCTCCCTGGAGTTTATAGCGCTGGCGGCAGCAGCGCCCACGAGTGGAATGGCATCTTCGGCACTTCCGAGAAGCTCTCTAGTACGGCAGAGTGGACCTATGAAGGTGTAACAGGTTCCATCGCGACCTACCCGGCCAGATTCTCGATTCCGGGCACCCGGGTGAAGGCCGACTGGTTCGCCAGCAGTCCGCCCAGGTGCGAGCTGTTCTGGCAGTGGACAGGCGGTTCCGAGAGCAACGGCATTACCAACTACCGTGTCGACCAGCTCGACGGAAACCGCGTTCTCGACAAGTGCAATTAGCCCGCATAACAGGGCCGAAGGCTAGGGTCACTTCAGCCTGGCGCCGTTAACGTCCTGGCCCGGCCGTATCAGGTGCGGAGGAATTTCAGGACGGCGAGAACCCGGCGGTGGTCGGTGCCGGTAGGCGGCAGGCCGAGTTTGGCGAAGATATTGCTGATGTATTTCTCGGTGGCGCTGTGGCTGACCTTCAGCGCCTGGGCGATCATCGGCCCGTACTACGCAGACCTTCGCGTGCGTGGCCTGGGCGTGCCTGGTGATGTTGGTGAGCGCCTCGGAGAGCGTGAAGTAGGCAATGGCCTCGGCGCTCGGCGCGCACCGGGTGGCCACGTCGACCCGCAGCCGGACCGGCAGCGGGGGCGCGGGCCACGATCCCGGTCAGCGCGCGTCCAGGCCGCGGTCGTTGAGCACGGCCGGGTGCAGGCCGCGGACCAGCTCGCGCAGCCCGGCGATGGCCTCGACGGCCTGTTCATGCGCCTGCTCGATCGCGCGGCGGGCTGCAAACGCCGAGCACGCAGCAGCCGATCCCTGATCTATAAGCCACCGTAAGGATGATCAGGGCACGGGCTGCCGCGCGCGGACGCGGGCCACTGGGTCGTTTCTCAGCCCGGCCACCCTGGCAAGTGCTTCCGAGCTGGCGCCGAGCGGTTACCTTGGCGGCCATCTCCCGGCCGCGCGGCGAGCGCGCTCCAGCTCGATGCTCTGTCACCGACCTATCGGCCCTGGAGCACGGCGGCGCTGAGCTTTCGACGGCGCGTACGCGAACTAGCCCACACCGAACACCCGACGGGCCGTCATCCGCCAGCCGCTGATCGGGCGCAGGCGCACCGTGCGCTCCCTGCGGAATCCTCCTCCCCGGGAGAGCTACCGCCGGAAGAGTGAGCCTGGCGGGGAGGCCACTCCCCTGACGAGCAGTCCGCGCTCAAGGCCCTCTACCTGGTGATCCGCACCCGAGGCGGGTCAGGATGCCCGCAGCTCGCATTGGGTAGGATCATAACCAAAGGTGGTGGCGTGGCGCTGCGGGAAGAAGGCTGGCATGTTCGAGGCTGCCGACATCCGGGAATGGCGCGGCCACGACGTGGTTGACGCGGACGGTCACAAGATCGGTGAGCTGGAGGCCGTTTACGTTGACACCGGCACCGACCTGCCATCGTTCGGTACGGTCAAGGTCGGGATGGCGACCCGGCGCCGGCTTGTGTTCGTGCCTCTTGGCCACGCGACCGTGGGTCCTGGATACCTCAGGGTGGGTTACGACAAGAAGCAGGTGAAGGCGGCCCCGTCGATCGACACCGACGGCGAGCTACCCGCGGGCGACGAAGAGGCGATCTTTAAGCACTACGGCCTGACCTACGAGCCGGGCGGTGGCGGTGAGCGGCGGCTGGCCCGCCGCTGAACGGCCCGACTGAGCGGAGGATCGGGATGGCTGCCTTCTTTCTCCTGCTGGTGATCGCGGCGATGGTGCTGGGCATCGTGGGCGTTGTTGTGAAGGGCCTGTTGTACCTGCTGTTCATCGGCATTGTCGTGTTCCTCGGCGCCTTTCTGCTAGGCGCCCTGTGGATGCGGCGGCGGCCCGGCAAGCGCTCAACCCGCTAGTTCCCCCTCTGTCCGTCAGCGGTCGCGACTCTGATAGGTAGCCGCGGTGCGAGGACGCGGGCCCCGGGCGCGATCGGCCATTTCTGCCCAGAACGCGGTGAGCTGCGCTGGTGCCATCTTCTGCCAGGGAGCCTTGCGTCGGCCCGGGGAACGCCTGGTCAGAAGGGTCTGTTGGCGGCGGCAGAACGCCTCAGTCATCTCCACCCTAGGCTGCACGCCCTTCGGCGGATATGGGCAGAGCTCGAACCCGCAGCCGTCTACGCAGGTCGTTCCCGGTGCCGATGACGTAGCCGTTCCTACGGTACGCCCTGGGTTAAGGGAAGCCCGGGAGCGTGTGATGCACGGCGGCAGGTCGGACCTGTTCGCGCGCTTGAGGCGCCGCTCGCGGTCGCGTGGCTGGTCCCCTCGCTCGGCGAGGTTCAGCAGCAGGAGAACGTCGGCGACCAGCCGTTGAGCACGCCCGTTAAGCGCAGTCCACCCAGCGGACGGCGGGATCCACAGCTGGCGATTGCGCTGCGCGGTCTTGATGCCCGTGTTTCGGGAACCCACTTGAGCGACGACACCGCTCTCGTCGATCCAGCAGTATCGCTGAGGGTTGCCTGTCTTCAGTGCCAGGACGGCGAGCTCGGACGCCTCGCGGACGAATGGGTGCGGGCCCGCGGGTGCGTCAGCCCGCTGGTCACGGTCCGCCCGTTCGCGGCCGGCGACGTCGAGCCAGTGCTGGACGATCGCTTCCGGCTTGGCGCCGTGCTTGTCGCCGGGGTGTTTCGGGCGATCGGACATATTCAGCAAGCACAACGTCTGGATGAGGGTCAGCTGGGAGAACCAGTAGCGGGTGCCTTTGAGCATCTCCAGGGCCTGCTCCGCGAGGTACATGCGCGTTTCCCTGCCGTCATCGGCATGCGGGGACCGGCGGTTGGCGGCGTACTTGAACCCTTGGGCGAGCGCGATCTCCAGTGAGATGGGCAGGTCTTCTTCTTCGGCCCGGCGCGCGTCGTGTCCGATATGCCGCAGCCATTGAGCGAGGTCGGCCCGCGCTTGCCCATCGAGGACCTGGTGCGCATACCCGCCCGCTGCCGCGTCGACCGAGCCGGCCAGCATCGGTGCCAGCCAAGCGCTCATGATCCATGCCCGCCAGCTCTCGTTGTCGCCTGAAGGCCCGAAAGGACGGTTGTCGGCCATGTTCGCCTGCGCGCCGGCCCGCTCGTCTTGACAGGTCGGGCACGGCGCGGTGAGCACATGCCGCAATGCCTCGTATGCAGCATCGCCTCCCGCTCCGATCTCCTGCGCCGCCGCAAGCTGGACCGGATAGGACCGCTCGCGGCAAGCGATCGCGTAGAGCTGTTCATAGGCCGGCTCGGCGGAGCAGCCATCTCCGCGCCGCCGCCGGGCATCGATCGTGCGTGCTGCCTCACTGAAACGGCGCACCAGACCAAACTTGCCTTCTTCAAGGGTCCGTGGATCGTGTGCGTGGAATCGGGGCCACTGATTCCTGATCTGCTCGGCGATGGCGGTGTGCGCAGGCTCATCCGCGACGCAATCGATCTCGAGGGCGGCCGCGTACATATCCAGGGCCTTGTTGTCATCTCGCGTGGCGGCAGCCTGTGACAGCAAGCCAACTCGGCCGGGGTCGTTCTGAACACTGGCCGTGCTAACCCGGCGGGCCGGCCGCGGGCTGATGCGGGTCTGGCGGCGGCCGTCTGGCCGCGGGGCACTGGTCCGCTCAGCCTCCCGGGAATGCAAGACAAGCGCGATGAGGAACTCCCGGCCAGGCTGCGGGTGCCGCAGGGCCTGCTGGCAGTAGCTGGGGTCTTGCAGAGCGGCGTCCAGCAGCCGCGATCCGAGATATGCCTGAATGAGGCTGTGCGGGAACCGGACACTGTTCCCGCGTAGCTCGACAAGTTCCAACTGAGCGGCCCAGGCTGCCGCAAGCCGCACGTCGACGGTCCCAACTCCGGTTGTCCGTCCCGCCTGCTCGTCGATCTTCACCAGCCTCCGCTGCACTTCTGCGGAGATCTTGTCGCCAACGGGGTCGTCGAACTCGACGTCAAGCCGGTCGTGCCTGAGCCCGACACAGGCGAGTGCCGACATATGCTCGACCGCCGCGTGCCGTTCGGCTCGGTTAAGCGGGACGTCTTCGTAGAGGTGGCCACGTATGAGCGCCCTCTCCCATGTCCGCAGCAGCCCAAGCCGCAGTGTGGACCGGTCGGCGCCACGAGTGTCGACCACGCCGTGCTGTCCCGCCGTGGAGGGCTCCAGCAAGCCTTTGACGTGCAGCTCACGAGTGATCTGCAGGTATAGCGGTGCCTCCACCACGTCGGCGGTTTCCACGATCCAGGCAAGCCTGCGATCGTTCTCGGGCGTTCCGTCGCTTCCGATGTACACCAGCGCCGCCTCATAGCTCAGCGGCTCCAGAACGAGGATCGCCGCCTCCGTGGCCCGGAGGGGATCATGCGGGCGCGAAGCGATAACGAGCGGCAACTGCTGCTGGTGAGCTTTCCGGATCGCGGCGCGGATAATGTTGTCCCGCTCCAGCTCGGCGCTACTCCCGACGAGGGCCTCCTCCAGGCCGTCGGCAAGCACAACGATCTTTCCGTCCTTGCGCAGGCGCCGCCAGATGGTCTCGCCTTCGGCCGAGGAGAACAGGTACTGATTCACCTCATTCATAAAGCGGTCCCGGGCCAGATTCTCGAAGTCCAGTTCGTTCCCGGCGTCTCGTAGCCGGATTGGCACCGGGACCGCGCCCTTGTCAGCCAGGAACTCCGTCAGCCTGACCAGCACTGCGGTCTTTCCCGTGCCCACACCACCGACAAGTACGTGCGGACGCGTCCGGCGATCGTGCAGATCGGCCATCAGCACCTTGCACAGCTCGTCGCGGCCCACGACCTGGTCGAGGATTGCCCCAGCCGTCGGGACGAGCTCGCGGGATTCGCTTCGTGCCATGGCCTGGTAGCGCCGCAGCAATGTATATAGCCGCCACAGCACGAAGGCTGACGCGATGGCGAGCAGCAGGCCCGACGTCGCAAAATTGGAGAGAGCTCCGCAGGAAAAGCCGAGCTGCGCGCATCTGCGGTCGGGGTCGAACCGGAGGGCCGACGGTTCCCCGTGGATCAGCACATAAAGGGACCAGGCCAGCCACAGCAGGAAGACGAGCGCCGCGAGGATGGTGAATAGGGTCAGGGTCCAGATCAGAGGCCGGGCCCGCCATCTGCCGGGCTCGTCCACGCCGCTCCTGTCCGCACGGCGGGGACGGGCAGCGCGGAGCAGGCGCGTGGATGCCGGTATGACCATGCGCTTCCCTCGTGCCGTCAGATTGTTTCTGGCGTCGGCCATGGTTCTCCCCCAGCCACTGCGCGCGCGTGGCGCTCTGAACCCTGCGGATCCCCGTCGCCACCGGCGGCGGGATTCGCTTGCGTCGGCCCGTTTGGTCGTTTCCTGATGAGTACCGGCGCACGTCTTC
Organism: uncultured Actinomycetes bacterium; assembly: GCA_963707065.1. Classification (GTDB taxonomy): domain Bacteria; phylum Actinomycetota; class Actinomycetes; order Streptosporangiales; family Streptosporangiaceae; genus Palsa-506. Next base: position 233,210 of record CAVPPJ010000021.1, on the reverse strand, counting down.
TTAAAGTTCAGGGCAACCGCCACCTGTAGCCATCGTTATACCGCTTTCCTCCCTTCTGCACAGGGTGGAACGCCTGCAGGACAGCCTGCTGGAGGCCAGCGCCGGGCGGCTCACGTCGCCACCCCGGCTATGGGCCGGCCTTTGCCCGGCAGCTACGTCTCGCCGTCGGCGGTCTGCGCTGCGGGCTCGATGGCTTCCGCGTGTTGCATAATCAGGTGCATGATCTGCCGCCTGTGGCGGGGCTGGGCCACGAAGGACAATGCTGATGCCTACGAGCGCATCGTGCGTGGCCAGGTCATCCCCGGAATCGAAGCGCAGCGCATTCCCGGGTTCCGCTCCATCGACCTGGTCCGGCGCGAGCGAGACCACGACGTCGAGTTCATGACCTTGATGTGGTTCAACACCCTGGACTCGGTGAAGGCGTTCATGGGCAATGACTACGAGGTGGCGCACGTGCCAGCGGAGGCACAAGCGGTGCTCGCGGACTTCGACAAGCGCTCGGCGCACTTTGAAGTGCTCGACCGCCGCGAACAGCCGCTGTGATTCTTCCGCTGCGCGGATCGATCCTGCGGTCGGAGGCTACGCTCGGTGGCTACGGCTTTCAGGTGCCAAAGAGGTAGCGGGTGGCTGGTTTCAGCTTGCTATGCCCGACACCTCGATGAAGGCAAGCGAATTGCCGTCCGTATCAGTGAACGAAGCTTTCCGGCCGGCATCTCCCACGTACTCGGCTGGCCCGCCGGTGATCCCTCTTGCCGCAATCTCGGCAATGGTCTTGTCCAGATCAGCGACGGACAGCGTCACCAGTGCATGCCCCGCACGCTCCCGGTCACCGACGACATACAGCCACGCTGCGTCTGCGAATCGCCACATCACCTCATTGTCCGTCACGATGATGTCAGCCGGCCGTCCGAGCAATCGGGTATACCAGGCCACTGCGGCGTCGAAATCCGCCACGGCAACTCCGGCGAAGAGCACGTCAACATCTGGCATGTCATCCTCCTTGGCACGGCGCTGTTGTCACTACTTTCTGGTGCCGGCGAGACGACGCGAGACTCATCGCACGAGGCTATCCCGGTCACGCGCGCGCATCGGCTCATGGATCGCGAGAGTGAGACGGGTCTGAACGCCTACTACGAGCGGCCGATGAGTTTGCCCGGCCGCAACTGTCTAAAAGGCGGTGTCGGGTGTCAGCCGCTCCGGCTCCGTCTCGAGTCCCCGGCATCACGAAGGAGTGCCCCGTGCGACAGTTGCGGGTCGACATGTTCAGCACCGTTGACGGGTACGGTTCCGGTGGTCAGCGATCTGCCCCGTACTGGGGCTACGGCGCGCCGGGCCTGTTCGAATGGATCCATGGGCAGCTCGCCGAGGAGCATGTCATGCTCATGGGCGCGGCGTCGTATCGGTTGATGTCCGAGATCGCCGCGAACGGCGACGACTTGACGTTCCCGCGGCTGGCAGAGCTTCCCAAGATCGTGTTCTCGAAGACGCTCAAACCGCCGCTGACGTGGGCGAACACCACGGTCGTCGACGAGCCGGTCGAGACGGCCGTGCCCGCGTTGAAGGCCAAGGCGGACGGCCTGCCGATGCGCACCATCGGCAGCCCGTCCCTCGTTCGCAGCCTTTTCCGGCTCGGCCTGGTCGACCGGCTCCGCGTCATGGTCTTCCCGATGATCCACGGTGTGAGCGGCCAGGGCCCGGTCTTCGCCGAGCTGCCCGACGTCGACCTGAGCCTCACCGGTACGAGCGTGATCGACGGCCGTCTTGTCCTGCTCGACTATCGCGTATGCGGCGACCAGCCGGCTGCTTTCACGGCGTGCGACCCGCGGGCAATAACGCACGGCGTCCAAAGGTCAGAGAAAGAAAGTGGCGGTTGCTCACGGCCACGGACCATAAGTAGCTCACGGCGATGTTTGCGCAGGTCAGCGACCTAGCCTCTGGTGGTCAGGGCGGATCGAACCGCCCGGAACGGGCGTCCTCGCAGGGATTTCAAGAGCTAGACGGCGACATCGCTGCGGTTGACGGTCGCCGATGATCGCACCACGATTATGACGACAGTCCACCTCAAAGGAGCGGTCGCATGATCCTGATCAACATCACGATGCAGATCCGGCCCGACAGGATGGACGAGTGGCTGGCACTGGCCGATTCCTACGCCAAGGACGTCAATTCCGAGGACGGCTGCCTGTTCTTCCAGTTCGCCCGCAGCCTTACCGATGAGAACGAGTTCGTCTGCATCGAGGGCTTCAAGGATGCCGAGGCGGGCGGCACCCACGTCAAGCAGCCGTACGTGAAGCGGTTCTTCGACACCGCGCCCGACTTCGTGTCCGCGCAGCCGCAGATCATCTACATCGACACGCCGCATGACGGCTTCGGTCCGATGGGCGAGATCCAGCCTCGCTGACCGGCCGCTTCGGGCGCCGCCCCACCGCGCCGCCTATGGATGCGGCACCTGGATCTCCCCGGCTGCCTGTGACCGGTCGAGAACGGAGGCCAGGGCGAGCAGGTCTCTCCGCTGTACGCGGTAGTCGTCCAGCAGGGCGCCGGGAATCTTCTTCATCGTCGAGCCCGGCAGGAGCAGCTTGAGCACGGCCCTTGCGTCCGGGTTGATCGCCGTGCCGCACACCACAAGCCGCTGCCCCGCCGGCAACGCCTCGATGAGCAGGCGGATCGCGCCTTCGTCGATGAGGCCGTCGACGACAGCGAGCCGGGACCTGCCTTTCGTGCCGCAGAAGGGCGCGTCCACGGTGTAGTCGTAGCTGAGCTGAGCGGCGAGGGCTTTCGCCAGGGCGTTGTCAGTAGCCCACTCGGCCAGGTACACCCGTCCGCCGATCGACTCGAACATGGACGGCCCGACGTCGAGCACCCGGAACCCGCCGCCGCCTGCCCAGACAGTTTCCGTGCGTGTCCTGTCAATGGCGCGCAGCGCGCTGACGAGCGCGATCCGGGTCTCGGCCGTCAGGCCCTCGATGCCGCCGAGCATTTCCGCCTTCGCCAGCATTTCGATCGTCTTGGCGGCGGTGCGAGAGGACCCGGGCAGCATGCCCTCGGGCAGGTCATCCCCGACGGGCACGCCGACCGTGGTAATCCCGCCGGGGTCGTCCCCGGCGACTACCCGCTCCAGGCGCGGGAGCGTGAACGTCTGGACGGTCTGCGCGGACCATTCGGACGTCACCCAGCGCCGCCCCATCTTGTGCGCCACGGCAGCCGTCGTGCCCGAACCGCCGTAGCAGTCGAGCACGATGTCGCCGGGCTCGGTCGCGATCTGGACGATCCGCCGGATCAGTGCCTCGGGCTTGGGCGTTGCGAACGACGCCTCACCCGGGAACAGGGCGCGCATCTCATTCTTGGATGTCCTGTTGCTGCCCACGTCGGCGTGCCGCCACAACGTGCGTGGCACCGCGCCGTCCACCTCATCCAGGAATCGCTTGATGCTCGGACGTGCCCCGCCGGCAGGCCCCCACCAGATCCGGCCGTCGCGGTCGAAGTCCCAGAACCTCTGCTCGCTGATGCGCCAGAACCGTCCCGGCGGTGGCTGGAAGTGGCGGCCAGTTGGACCGGTGACCTCGTACCGGCCGAGTGAGTACGGCTTGTTGGCGAAGGGATCGCCCGGGTACCAGCGGCCACGCGGATCGCCGTCCGGGTTGGCGTAAATGCTGTCGAGTGCGGCCGTGCGGGGCAGGCGATTCCGCTTCCAGCCGCGACGGTCCCTGGCGTAGACGAGGATCGTATCCTGATCGATGCTGAAGAACTGCGCACTGTTGTTCGGGGAGTCGGCCTTCTCCCAGATCACCGCGCTCACGAAATTGTGCCCGCCAAACACCTCGTCCATAAGCACACGGCAGTGCCCGACCTCCGCGTCGTCGAGGTGTACCCATACCGACCCTCCCGCCGCCAGCAGGTCACGCACCTGGAGCAGCCGGTCCCGCATCATTGTCAGCCAGACCGAGTGCTCCAGGCCGTCGTCGTACTGGGCAAACGTCTGGCCGGTGTTGAACGGCGGGTCGATGTACGCGAGCTTGACCTGGCCGGCATACTCGCGAGCAAATTCGGGAATCTGGTTGAGGCTGCTGAGCGCGTGCAGCGCATCCCCGCGGATCAGCAGGTTGTCGCTCGCCCGGTGCGTCGCCGCGACCGTGCCGACCGTCGACACATCGTGCAGCAGCCGGATCTCCGACACCCGGTAGTCCGACGGATCGGCCCATTCGTACGACTGATCGTCGTGCGCAAGGAGCGTCTGGTCCTTATTGGTCCAGGTCAGCTCAGGGCGTCCGTAGTGTCGCGGCGGCATCCGATCTCCGTGTGGGTTTCTCGTGCCCGCAGCTTACGGGTGAACCTGATCCGTAGCCCCGGCCTGAGGCCGTCTGGCAGGATCCGGGTATGGATCAAGGGACAGTGCGGGAAGCAGTTGTCAGCGGCTGGACTGACCAGGTCCTGCCGAGCCTGGCGGGACTGGTGGAGATCCCGGCCCTGTCACCGGCTTTCGATGCGTCCTGGGAGGCGAACGGCCACCTGCGGGCTGCTACCGACCATGTCGCCGCATGGATCGCCGAGCGTAACCTGCCGGGGGCGCAACTCGACGTGGTGCAGCTAGCGGGGTGCTCCCCGCTGCTGCTCGTCGACGTGCCGGCGACGCCGGGGGCCACGGGCAAGGGCACCGTCGTCCTGTACGGGCACCTCGACAAGCAGCCGCCGGCCGGCGGCTGGTCGGAAGGACTCGCCCCGTGGCAGGCCGTGTTCCGCGACGGCAGGCTGTACGGCCGCGGCGCGGTCGACGACGGCTACGCGGGCTACGCCGCGACGACGGCGCTGGAGGCCGTGCATGCGGCCGGCGGCGGCCACGCGCGGGCGGTCCTGCTGCTGGAGACCGGCGAGGAGTCCGGCAGCCCGGACCTGCCCGCGTACATGGACCACCTGGCCGGCCGGCTGGGTGACGTGACCTTCGTCGTGTGCCTGGACGCTGGCGGCGGCGACTACGAACGGCTGTGGCTGACCAGCAGCCTGCGCGGAGTCGTGCAGGTTACGGTCACGGTGCGCGTTCTGGAAGCGGCTCAGCACTCCGGCATGGCCAGCGGCATCGTGCCGAGCTCGTTCCGGATCATGCGCGAGCTGCTCGACCGGGTGGAGGACTCCGCGACCGGCGAGGTGAAGCTCAGCGAGATGACCGTGACCATTCCCGCGGAGCGCCGCGCCGAGGCGCGAGCGGCCGCCGGTTCCGATCCCGGCGCGGCCAGGCGGCTGTATCCGCTGGTCGAGGGAATGCAGACGGCATCAGATGACGATACCGAGCTCATCCTCAGCAATACCTGGCGGCCGACGCTGTCGGTGATCGGCGCGGCCGGGCTGCCCGAGCCCGCTAGCGCCGGGAACGTGCTGCGCGCCTGGACGGCGCTGCGGCTGAGCTTCCGCATCCCGCCGATGGCCGACGCGGCGGCTGCCCGGTCCGCGCTGGAGACGATCCTCACCGCCGACGTGCCCTACGGCGCGAAAGTCGAGCTCAGCGACCTGGCGGCAGAGAACGGCTGGAACGCGCCCGCGCTGGCGCCGTGGCTGGACGCGGCGCTGGCGCAGGTCAGCGAGGACGTGTTCGGCATGCCGCACCGCAGCATCGGCGTCGGCGGCTCGGTGCCGTTCATGGAGCTGCTCGGCAGGCTGTACCCGCGCGCGCAGTTCCTGGTCACCGGCGCCCTGGGGGCGGACTCGAACATGCACGTGCCCGACGAGTGGCTGAACATCGGGTTCGCCGAGCAGGTGACCGAGGCCGTCGCGCATATTCTCGACGCGCACGCGCGCAGCTGACCGCTCCGCCGGGCTCGGGCTGCCGGTGAGCCGGGCAGGCCATCACCGGCCGTTCCAGCGCAGCGGGGACTGCCGGACTATGCCGGGCGCTGCAGGAGCAGCTGGTGGACGTCGAGGTAGCCGGAGCGGAAGCCGGCCTCGGAGTAGGCGAGGTAGAGACTCCACATTCGCTGGAAGACCGGGTCGAAGCCGAGCCGCCCGACGTCGTCGGCGGCGGCGAGGAACCGGGCCCGCCACTCGTGCAGCGTGCGGGCATAGTGCTGGCCCAGGGGGAAATCCGCGCTGACGCGCAGGCCGGTGTGCTCGCCCAAGGTGGCGAGGATGGCCTCCAGCGACGGGATCTGCCCGCCCGGGAAGATGTACTTGTGGATCCAGGTGTGCCCGCTGAGCGTGGCGAGCATCCGGTCGTGCGGCATCGTGATGGCCTGCAGCCCGACCCGGCCGCCGGGCGCCAGCAGCCGGTCGAGCGCCGCGAAGTAAGCCGGCCAGTACGGCTCGCCGACGGCCTCGATCATCTCCACGCTGAGGATGACGTCGTAGCTCCCGGTGGCCTGGCGGTAGTCGAGTAGCTGCACGTCGACGCGGTCAGCTAGGCCCGCGGCGGCGATGCGTGCCCTGGCCTTGGCGCACTGCGCGCGGGAGATCGTCAGCGTGGTCACTCGCGCCCCGCGGGCCGCCGCCTGCAGGGCAAGCTCTCCCCAGCCGGTGCCGATCTCCAGCACCGCGGCGCCGGGCCCGACGCTGGTCAGGTCGAGCAGGGCCGCGATCTTGCGCTGCTGGGCATCGGCGAGCGTGTCCCCGGGCCCGAACACGGCGCTGGAGTAGGTCATCGTGGGGTCGAGGAACAGGGCGAACAGCTCGTCGGACAGGTCGTAGTGCCGCGCGATGTTGGCCTTCGCGCCCGCCAGGGTGGCCTGCTCCCCGGCTGGCGACCGGGCTGCGTACCAGCGGCGCATCCGGAGCAGCGGCCCGGGCAGCAGCGTCGGCAGTTGCCGGGCGCATACGGTGAGCAGGCCGACGAGGTCGGGACTGTCCCAGTCGCCGGCCATATAGCCCTCGGCGAGCCCGGTCAGGCCTGCGCCGATACGCCGGTAGAACGAGCCTTCCCGGCGGATCCGCAGTACCGGGGACGCCGAGTCCCCGGCGCCGAACAGCGCACCTCCGGCGGCCTGTACGCGGATCGGCAGCCGGCCCGCGATCTGGCGCAGCAGCAGCCGGGCCGCGAGCGCCCGCACGGGGCCGGCCGGGACGGCGGCCACGTCGGGCCACGGACGCGCGGCGGGCGGGCCCGGCCGGCGGCCGTCAGGCGAGGTATTCGGGCGGATGGTTGCGGTGGTCACTGGACACCTTTCTGAGGGCTATGGACAGGTCGGGGGATGATCCGCTGGCGGCGGGCCAGCAGCCGGACCGCCTGCCAGCGGATGCGGGCGCTCACCTGGGCGGTGACCCACGGGTGCCGGACGACGTGACTGATCAGCCGCCAGGTCGAGTACGGACGGCGCAGCCCGCGGACGGTGGCGGCGAACACGGGCTGGCCGTCGATGTCGAGGCTGATGGCCAGCCGCAGGGTGCCGGCCGGCTCGGGCAGCCGCATCCGGTACGTCCCGGCGACCGGCAGGAACGGCGAGACGTAGAAGTCCTTGGCGGCCCGGGCCCGGCCGCGGGCGTCGGGATGCAGCAGGTAGCAGTGCCGCTCGCCGTAAGTGTTGTGCACTTCGGCCACGACCGCCGCCAGCGCCGCGCTGGCGTCGTGGCACCAGTACACGGTGAGCGGGTTGAAGACGTGGCCGAGGACCCGGGCATTGGCGAGCATGAGTACCTGGCCGCCGGCCAGCTGAATGCCATGGCCGGCCAGGTAGCCGTCCAGGTTCGCGCGGATCGACGCGCCGGGATCGCCCAGATGGTCACGGGCGCGGAACTGGGCGAACGGCCGCAGCGGGCGGGCCACCACCGGCAGGTCGTCGAGGTCGACCAGCCACAGGTAGCTGCGGTAGCTGAAGCGCCGCCGGATGGGGCGGGTCCGCACGTGGGTGATGTCGCAGCCGAACAGGGCGGCGCTCACCAGCCGACCCCGAGCGAGCGCGCGGCCTCGACGCCTGACCGGCAGCCGTCCTCGTGGAATCCCCAGCCGTGATAAGCCCCGGCGTAGGCGATCACGCCGTCGTTCAGTTCGGGCAGCCGCCGCTGGGCCGTCACTGACTGCGGGGTGTACAGCGGGTGCTCGTAAATCATGCTTTTGATGACCGACGCAGGCTTGATCCTGTCGGTGGTGTTCAGGGTCACGACGTATCCGGTCTGCTCAGTCAGGCCCTGCAGCCGGTTCAGGTCGTAGCTGACGTGCACGCGGTCGGCCGAGCCCGCGCAGTCGTGCAGCAGGTAGTTCCAGGAGGCGCGGGCCGCCGCGGCATGCGGCAGCAGGCCGGTGTCCGTATGCAGCACCACCTGGCTGCGGCTGTAGCGGAAGGCGCCGAGCACGTCGCGCTCGGCGCGGGTGGGCGCGGCCAGCAAGCGCAGCGCCTGGTCCGGGTGGGTCGCCACCACGACGCGGGAGAAGCGCCGGGTGCCGCCGTCGCCGTCATGGACATCGGCGCCGTCCGCGGCGCGCCGGATGGCCCGCACCGGGGATCCGGCCCGGACCGACGTGAGCTGCTTGGCGATCCGGTCGACGTAACTGCGCGAGCCCCCGGCGACGGTGCGCCAGGCGGGCGATCCGGTCACCGTGAGCATGCCGTGGTGATCCAGGAACTGGAACAGGTACCTGGCCGGGTAGTCCAGCGCGTCGGCGGCCGAGCAGGACCAGACCGCTGCTACCAGCGGGACCACGAAATGGCCGGTGAAGTACTGCCGGTACCCGCCCCGGCGCAGGAATTCCCCGAGCGTCAGCGGCACCTGGCCGGGTGAGTCGGGCGCGTCGAGCAGCCGCCTCGCCGCCCGGTAGAAACCCGGGACGGCGGCGAGCATCGCCAGGTAGGACGGCCGCGCCAGGGAACCGGCGGTCGGGAACAGCCCGCGCGGCCCGCGGGAGCCTGCGTACTCCAGGCCGCAGCCCTCGCAGCGCACCGACATGCTCATCTCGGTGTCCCTGGTCGCGACGCCGAGTTCGGCGAACAGCCGGATGAGATTCGGGTAGGTGCGCTCGTTGTGCACGAGGAACCCGGTGTCCAGGGCAAGCAGCCGCCCGTCGGGCGCGGCGATGTCCTGCGTGTGCGCGTGGCCGCCCAGGCGGTCGTCCGCCTCATAGAGGGTGACGTCGTAGGCCTGCTGGAGCAGGTAGGCGGCGGTCAGGCCGGCCACCCCGGCACCGACGACGGCGGCCTGCGGCCTGGCCGGGTGCCGCGCGGGTTCCCCGGTCACCGTCTGGTCCTGATCGCCATATGCTCGTCCCCGCTCGCGTCGTGCTGTAGTCTGTTCACATAAAACAATACTAAATGAGACTAAAAATAGCCAACCCGGTGCTGGCCAGGAGCCCTGCATGCAGCTACGTGAGGCCGCCGATGCGCTCGGCGTCCACTACCAGACGGCCTACGGCTGGGTGCGGCAGGGGCTTCTCCCGGCACGGAAGGTCGGACGCGGCTATGAAGTCAGTGCCGACGACGTCCGGGCGCTCGCGGCCCGGCGGGACCTGGGGCGGGAACCTGCCCGGGACATTCACGTGCGTGACTATCCGGCCCAGGCGGACCGGTTGTACTCGGCGATCGCCGCCGGTGACGAGACCCGGGCCAGGCATGGACTGGCCCGGCTGGCCGACGGCGTGACGCTCGTCGATCTATGTGAGCGGGTCTTCGCTCCGGCGCTTCGCCGGATCGGCGACGGCTGGGCCGCCGGGCAGGTCTCCATCGCGGAAGAGCACCGTGCGAGCGCGATCTGCGAGCGATTGCTCGCCGCGCATGCGCAGCAGCCGCCCGGCCGGCCGAGAGGCAGCATCGTCGTGGCCACACCGCCGGGTGAGCGGCACGCCCTGCCCGCGCTGATGGCTGCCGCCTGCCTTCGCGAGGACCGCTGGCTGGTTCACCATCTGGCCACTGACCTGCCCGTCGCCGAGGTCACGCGGCTGGCTCTCGATGTCCGCGCGGGCCTGGTCGTGCTGTCCAGCGCCACCCCCGAGGGCGGCCGCCGCGCGGCGAGCGCCGCCAGCGAGATCACCGCCGCCCACCCGGATCTGGCCGTGCTGGCCGGCCGGTCCGGAGACAGCCTGCATGACCTGCTGCGGCAGGCGAGAAATCCGCCCGGACCCGGCGCGGAACGACAGCGATAAGGGACCCGTCATGGCTCACTACGCCGCCACCATCAGCTCGCGGCGCCCGGCGCCGGAGACATTCGGCTACCTGGCCACCTTCAGCAACGCCGCGCACTGGGATCCCGGGGTGCTCGCCGGCGAGCAGCTAGATCCCGGCCCGGTCGGGGTCGGCACCCGGTTCCGCCTGGTCGTGCCGTTCCTGGGACGCCGCATGACCCTGGTCTACAAGGTCACCACGCACGTGCCCGGCCGCGAGGTCGTCCTGGACGCGGCCAGCCGCCTGCTGCGGGCCGTCGACCACATCGTGGTCGCGCCCGATGGCGACGGCGCCACGGTCAGCTATGCGGCCGATGTCCGGCTGCTAGGACCACTCCGGATCCTTGACCCGGTCCTCGCCAAAGGGTTCACTGCCGTCGGCGACCGGGCAACCGCCGGGCTCGCCCGTGCGCTGTCGGCGGCCCGGCCGGCCGCCGGGCAGTCATCCTCGTGACCGCCGCCGGCGCCATGCAGCATCGCAGCCCCGGGCCGCCCGTCGCCCGCGCGGTAGATGCCCTTCTCGAGGCCAGCGTCATCGGCAGCTTCTCCCGGCTCGGCCTGTCCGCCCGCTCCCGGCTGCTACCAGAATTCACCGCCGATGACCGCCCCCCGTTCGCCGGGCGAGTCGCGATCGTCACCGGGGCGACCTCGGGGATCGGCCGGGCCGTGACCACCGAACTGGCCCGGCGCGGCGGGATCGTGCACTTCCTGGCCCGCGAGGCCGGCCGCGCGGAGCGCGCGCAGCGCCAGATTGCCGCCGAGGCTGGCGGTGGTCAGGTCAGCTACGGCCTCGGCGACCTCGATGACCTTGACTCGGTCCGCGCCTTCGCGCGCGAATTCCGCGCCACGCACAGCCACCTCGACGTGCTGATCCATGCGGCCGGCGCGATCAACAAGGACTACCGCGTCAACGACGCCGGCATCGAGCTCACCGTGGCCAGCCAGGTCATCGCGCCGTTCCTGCTGACCCGGCTGCTGCTTCCGCAGCTGCGGGCAGCCGGGCGCCGGCCGGGCAGTCCCGCGCGGGTCATCGTCGTCTCGTCGGGCGGCATGTACTCCCAGCGGCTCGACCCGCAGACGCTGCAGATGCAGGCAGCCGGCTACCAGGGCGCGACCGCCTACGCGCGGGCCAAGCGAGCCCAGGTAGCGCTCAGCCGGGAATGGGCCCGCCGCCTCGCCGGGACCCCGGTCACCTTCCACGCCATGCATCCGGGCTGGGCAGATACCCCCGGGCTCGCCGCCGCGCTGCCGGGCTTTCACCGGGTCATGGGGCCTATCCTGCGCTCGCCGCAGCAAGGCGCGGACACCGTCGTCTGGCTGGCCACTGCCGATGCCGGGCGGCTGGGCAGCGGGCAGTTCTGGCACGACCGGCGGCCCCGGCCGGAGTACCTGCTGCCGTGGACCCGCGAATCCAGCCCGGCGATCGCCGGGCAGCTCTGGGAGCGCATCGCCGGACCGTCCGGCCAGGATGCCCGGCCCGGGCCGTCCGGCCAGGATGCCCAGCCCTAGCCGGGTTCGCCGGCCTGGCCTGATCCTGCCCTGATGACGGCGAATCGCTGCCGCGCGCTGCCGAGCTGCTCGAGGATGTGCGCCTTGACGTCGCCGGACAGCGGCGTGTCGGGCCGGGCGATCAGTTCGCTGAGCACCGGCACCAGCGGGGCGTATTTGCCGGCCAGCTTGTCCAGCCTGGGGCCGGTGGTGTGGATGAGCCCGACGCCGTTGTCGGTGAAGTCGGAGATCTTGATGACCCGGGCCCAGGGGCTGGTGTCGAGGCTGGCGGCGACGTGCTCGCGGTATTGCTCGGCGGGGTCGCGGCCGGGCTCGTATTCGGGGTTGGTGACGGCGGCCACCAGTTCGGCGACCCTGTCGCCGAACTGGGCGGCGATGGCCGCGAGTGCCTCGGGCCGGCCGCCGCCGGGGGCGAGTTCGGCGGCATGATCCTCGACCGCGTCGTGCAGCAGCGCCGCGCAGGCGACGTCGGCGTCCCGGACGTCGTAGTGGCTGAGGATCCGGATGGCGACCCGCAGCAGGTGGTTGACGTAGGGTTCGCGCTGCCGCCGGTCGGCGTCGTGCAGCCGGGCCGCCAGGTCCAGCGCGCGCCCGATCCGGAGCCGGTCGGCGTCCGGGAAGTCCGCGATCTCGATCGCGAGCCGCTCCCGCAGCCCGGCCTGGCCGTGCAGCGTGGTGATCGCGTGCAGCGGCATGGTCGCCAGCAGCCGCCGCTCGTCCGGTCTCATGCCCCCATCACTACCAGACCACGGCCCGCGGCTGCCTCCCGTCGCCCGGCTGGAGGAACGCATCCGCGGGCACGCGCGGGCCACTGTGCGAGCGGGCATTTGCCGGGCGCGCGAGGCGAGTGCGACTTCGCCAAGGACGTTGCCGCCGACCTGCCGCTGCTTGCCCTCGCCGACGTCCTGGGCGTGCCTGAGCAGGACCGCTGGCTGCTCTTCGACTGGTCCAACCGCGTCATCGGCTACCAGTACCCCGACTACGCTTCGTCCGCTGAGTTCGACCCGTCCGGCGCAACTCCGATGGCCGCCGAGGCGGCCTCGCTGCGCCCGGCGCCCGGACGCCGCCGGGCGCCTGCCCGACCCGCGCACCCGCGAGGGCATGCCCGATCTCTACGCCTACGCCCACCTGCTAGCGGACGAGAAGCGCCGCCGCCCGGGTGATGACGTCATGTCGATCCTGCTCGCGCAGGTCGACGACGACGGCGGCCAGGTGTCAGCCGAGGAATTCGAGAACATGTTCTGGCTGTTCGCCGTCGCCGGCAACGAGACGCTAGTCGTCCTACCTGCGGTCGAACTTCCAGCGCGGCGTCAAGCGGCTGCCGGTCGCGTGGACCGCCTAGGCGGCGCCCCGCGCCCGCCCGGCGCCCGGCCATCGCGCCCGGCCGCGGCGCCCTGCGCACGGGTCATCTCGCTGCCGGCTGCGAACGCGAGTCGCGCCCGGCCGCGTATTCGCCGGCGGCCAGCAGCCGGATTCCCGTGCCCAGCGGGATGACGCCGGGCAGTTCGAAGCGCGCTTCCCTGGTCACCAGCTCGGCACCCTGGATGGCCAGCGCGGCCGTCACGTCACAGTGCCCGGTGTGCACGGCGGCAAGCCGGCCGGCGCTGATCCCTGCCAGCAGGGCGGTGACCTCGAAGGCCAGGGAAAGCCCGAGCCGGACAGTGGCCACCTGGTGACCGTCGACCAGCACGGTGATGTAAGGCTGCTGCTCTATGGTGACCCGGTGCGCGGCCAGCGCGACCAGCTCCGTGCTACCCGGTACCGCCAGGGTGCGCCGCGCCGCTGAGGTCAGGTCATGATGCTCCCGCCACCCGGCGACCAGCACGTCGGCCAGGTTGACATCGAGCAGCCCGGCAGCCTCGGCGGTGACCTCGCGGACGGCCGCATCGCGGGTCACCTTCGGCAGGTTCGCCAGCGCGCGGCCAAGGTTCTGGTCAGCGCCGGCCGAAAGGATCCGCTCCGCCAGCGCCCCGGTGGCGCCCTCCCCGGGGCCGAAGATCAATTCCATTGCGGTGCGCGGGTGCGCTGGTCCGGCAGGCGTCATGTCCGCACCTCCTCGATTGTGGGGATGGCCGGGCTGGCGTGCGGCTCTATCCGGATCGTCAGGTTCGGCGATGCTCCGGTGTCGTGCACGGTGACCGGCGCCGGCGGGCCGGTATGCGCTGTCGCCCGCACGCTCGGCAGCACCGGCTGCGGAGGGCCGTTGCGCAGGAACCGGACGGTCAGCAGGACGGCAGCGCAGGCGGCGGCCAGCGCGACGAGCACGAGCAGGATGAGCGCGCGAGACGGCGATCGCTGCGCGGCAGCGACGACGAGCACCGACGGGGACGTGGCCAGGACGGCCCGCCGGCCGGCTGCAGTGCGCGCCCGGAAGGCGCGGAAGACGAAGATGCCGGCGGTACCCGGCGCCCTCGCCGCCCGGTAGGTGATGGTGAGTGCCTTCGCCGGCCCGAGGGTGGCCCCGGTGACCGTGATCCGCCTGCCGGACACGGACAGCACGCCGGGCCTGGCCGTGGTGTAGCCCGCGGTCCCCGGCGTGCGCGAGGGCCGCGTCCAGCCCCGGGCGACCACCAGCGTGATCACGCCCGAGGCGCGCAGGCCACGGGCGCCTGCCCGGTAGGTGAAGGTCAGTGTGCCAGGACGGGAGGCGGTTACCCGGTCCGGCGAGACGGTCATGCTCCCCGCGCCCGCCGTCGCGTGTCTCCGGCCGGGTCCGCCAGTCCCGGTGACTGACGGCGACGCGCTCGCGGTGACCGGCGGAGAACTGGTCGCGGTGACCGTCGGCGATGGGCTAGCGCTGGCCGACGATGACGGCTGCACCGTCACCAGTGGTGAGCTCAGCAGCGGGGCCGGCGACCCGCCGGGGATGGACATCTCCCCGGCGGGGAAGATGTCGTCACCGGCGGCGCCGGGTGCCGTTGCCGTCGAGTAGCTGATGATGAACCCGTGCAGCGGGTCGAGGTCGAGGCTGCTGATCGTGATCGCCCCGTCGGAGACCGCCGGGTGGCACCCCGAGCAGCTGATCGAGATGAAGCCGGGGCCTGGCACCAGTGACGGCGGCGTCCAGCCTGGCGGCACGTCAAGGGTGACCGTGCCGTCCTTGAGTTCCTGGCCGGCCGCCGCCGTGTAGGCAAAGGTGAGCGTAGTGACCTGACCAGCCTGCACTAGACCAGGCGAGACCGTCATGGTCCCGGCGCCATCCGGGCTCACCGGGGCCGGCGCGGCAGCGGACAGCAACGAGACCGTGGCTGCTGCCGGGCGCGGGGCGGGGGCCGAGGCCGGGGCGCCTGGCCGCGGCGACGCCGCATCCGTGCCCCCCGCGGACTGGCATGGCCAGCCCATCACGCCCGCCACGACGAGGATCCCGGGCAGCGTCCGCAGCCAGTCCCGGCAGCGGGCCCGGCCGGATGCCCGGGCCCGGCCGGATGCCCGTTTCCGGCCCGGCCCCGGCCTCGCTGCGAGAGTCCTCGTGGGACGCATATCAACGCTCCTGGCGGCGGTAGTCGCTCAGTTGCAAGAGCAGGTGGCAGCCCCGCTGATACAGCGGCGGCCGAGGCGGCCGCCATAGCACGGCCAGCGGCAGGTTCCTTCGCGTACCGTGCGGGGATGACCGAAACGACCTGGCTGGACGCCACTGCGCTCGCGGACCTGGTCCGCCGCGGCGAGCTCAGCCCCGGGGAACTGGTCGAGGCGGCCATCGCCCGGATCGAGGCGGTCAACCCGCGGCTGGATGCAGTGATCAGGAACCGGTTCGCGGTGGCGCGGCTGGAGGCCGCGGGAGACCTGCCTGACGGCCCGTTCCGCGGTGTGCCCATCCTCTTCAAGGACCTCGGCTGCCAGGTCGCCGGCGAGGTGACGGCGTTCGGTCTCGGGCCGCTGCGGGACCTGGCATGGCCGGTGACGTCTTATCTCGCGGAGCAGTTCGGGGCGGCTGGCTTCGTCTCGCTAGGCCGCACCAGCGTGCCGGAACTCGGCACCACGGTGACCACCGAGCCGCGCAGCTTCCGGCCGGCCCGCAACCCCTGGCAGCCCGGTCATTCCGCTGGCGGCTCGTCGGGCGGATCGGCGGTCGCGGTGGCCAGCGGCATGGTGCCGGTCGCGCACGCCAGCGACGGCGGCGGATCGATCCGCATCCCGGCAAGCGAGTGCGGGCTGGTCGGGCTCAAGCCGACCCGCGGGCGGGTGAGTCATGGCCCGCTGACCGGGGAGGCGTGGGCCGGCGGCGTTATCGATGGCGCCGTGACCCGGACCGTGCGTGACGCGGCCGGCGTGCTCGACGTGATCAGCGCGCGGATGCCGGGCGAGCCGTACTACGCGCCGCCGCTGCCGGGCCCGCTGGCACTCCAGGTCGGTGCCGACCCGGGCCGGCTGCGGATCGGGGTGCTCGACCGGCCCGGCGGCGAGAACTACCTCGACGATCCGCAATGCCGGGCCGCGGTGGCCGGCGCGGCGCGGCTGCTGGATTCGCTCGGCCATCACGTTGACGAGTCCGCGCCCGCGGCCATGTTCGAGCCGGAGTTCGGCCGGCATTTCAACTCGATCATCGCCGCCGACGCTGAGGCGACGTTGCAGGCGTTCGAGACGGCGCTCGGCCGCCCGATCGGCGAGGAGGAGATCGAGCCGCGCAACGCCGGCTACCGGCGGGCCGGCCAGGCGCTCGGCGCGGCAGCGTACCTGCAGAGCCGGGGATGGATCGCAAGGTGGTCGCGGCGGATGGCGCACTGGTGGCACGACCATGACCTGCTGGTGACGCCCACCCTGGGCGGCCCCCCGCCCGAGCTGGGCTGGTTCACCGCGGCCGGGCCGCAGTCCGAGGGGAAGCGGATTGCCAGCTTCATCCCTTACACCGCGCAGTTCAACATGACCGGCCAGCCCGCCGTGAGCCTTCCCCTGCACTGGACACCCGGCGGCCTGCCGGTCGGCGTGCAACTGGTCGCGGCCTACGGCCGGGAGGATGTGCTCATCCAGGTCGCCAGCCAGCTCGAGCAGGCCGCGCCATGGGCGCAACGGCGCCCGCCGGTGCACGCCTGACGTCATATTGCGGGCCGGCGGCCCGATTCGAGCGGGTGGCCCGGCGCAGGCGGCGCAGGACGCCGCTTTCCGGGATAGGCACGGCTGGCAACCTGGTGACCGACCTGGCCGTCTCAGAGGTGACCTGTCGGACGTATGCAGAGGCCGGGGTAACGATGAACAGCAGTCATGCCGTGCGCCCGCTGGCGGCGCTGGCCCTTGGCCTGGCCCTGTGCCTGCTCACGGCTACCGCGGCGGGCGCCCAGGCCGTGACGCCGAGCGCGCCGGCCGCCCGTGCGCGGGTGCTGGCCGGCCTGCGCCCGCAGGCGGCACCCGCGGCCATCTGCACCTCGGCATCCGGCAAGCACCGGAAGCGGGCAGCCAGGATGTCCCGGGGCATCGCGGCGGCGCTGCAGGGCAGGTCATCCGTTGTCAGCCTGGGGGCTGCGGACACGCGTACCGGCATCACCTGCAGCTTCCACCCGCGACGGCACTTCCACTCGGCCAGCATCGTCAAGGTGATCATCCTCGGCGCACTGCTGCGCCACCTGGCGGCCGAGCACCGGGACCTGTCCGCTGAGCAGGTGACCCTCACCACCGAGATGATCACCGAGTCCAGCAACTCGGCGGCAACGACGCTGTGGGACGAGCTCGGCAGGCGGCATCTGCAGCGTTTCCTGAACCTGGCGAAGATGACGCACACCACGCTGGGCGCGGATGGCTTCTGGGGCCTGACCCGGGTCACCGTGCACGACGAGATGCGCCTGCTCAAGGTGCTGAAGGGCAGGCACTCGATCCTCGACAAGCCATCGCGGTCCTACGCGATGTCGCTGATGGCAAACGTCATCGCCGCGCAGCGCTGGGGCGTCACGGCCGGCGCTCCGGCCGACATGACCGCGCACGTGAAGAACGGCTGGCTGCCGGATCCGGTGCTGTGGGTGATCAACAGCATCGGCGTGTTCACCCGCCCGGGCCGGCACTACCGGATCGTCGTCCTCACCCGGGACAACCCGGACATGACGTACGGGGTTGACACCGTCCAGGATGTCGCGGAAGTGATCAACCACGACCTGAACCCGGGGGCCACGGACGTGGTGCCCGCCGCCGCGCCGTACCCGTCGTGGGGCACGCCCGACGAGCAGATCCCGGCACGATGACCACCAGCACCGGCCTGACCGGCATCATCCCCGGCCGCCGGCATCGGCCGCCTGGACATCGTCACGAATGCCTCCGGCGAGTACTCCCGCACTCCGTCATCCACCGGTTCGGAAACGAGCCCGCGGTGGTCATGCCAGCGGCTGGAGAGCTGTCAGCCCGCCACCGGTAACAAGATCGTCGCGCTGCTCACGCGAAGCGGATGATCTCTGCCGGACCGACGGTCCGCCAGACGACGGACTCAAGCTTGCCGGCCCAGATGTCCTGCAGGTCGTCCTGGAGATCCGCGGCGCGGGCGCGGTCGATGTCGAAGCACCACATGGTGCTCCGCCTGCCCGCGTCCCACCGGCCGCGAGTGGCCGCGCCGTGCACCCTGATTGACTTCGCGGCGGCGGCCAGGCAGCCCTCGTTCAGTTGCAGATCCTCGGCACCGGGGTCGCCGACGATCAGGATGACCGTGATCATGTCCTCGCTCATGAGATCCTCGCCTTTCCGGATCAATTCACCCGGTGCACCGTGCCAGGCGGCGCGGGCGGCACGGCATCGGGGTGCAGTATCGAGGCGATGGCCTCGACGCCGTCGGCCAGGCGGGGCCCTGGGCGGACCACGATGCCGTCGGCATCGATGGCCCACACCGCCGCGCCGGGCAGCGCCCGGGCGACTGCCTGCGCCTGGCCGATCACGCCGGGCAGGTGGTAGCCGCACGGGGCGACCACCACGAACTCCGGTGCTGCCGCGGCGATGGCGGGCCAGCTGGTCCGGACTGACGGGGCACCGGGCCGCGCCGCGACCGGCTGGCCGCCAGCCGCCATGACGAGGTCGGGTACCCAGTGCCCGGCCGTAAAGGGCGGATCCACCCACTCGACCACCGCGACCCTCGGACGGGGCCGCCCGGCGACTCTCGCCGCGGTCCGGGCGAGCCGGGCGCGCAGCTCGCCGACCAGGCGGGCGGCGCGGTCTGATGCCCCGGTGCGCTGCCCGACCATCAGGATCGAGTCCAGTACCTCATCCAGTGAGTGCGGATCAAGCGACAGCACGTCGGCCCGGCAGCCCAGGTAGTCGAGGGCCTCCTCGACGTGACCGGATGGCAGCGCGCAGACCCGGCACAGGTCCTGGGTGAGGATGAGGTCGGGCTCCAGCGCCGCTAGCGCCGCCGCGTGCAGGGTATAGAGGTCGCCACCGGTAGCCAGCTGCGTTCGTACGTAGTCGTCGATCTGGCCGGGGGTCATCCCGCGGGTATCCCGGCCACCCACGACGACAGCCTTCTCCGACCGGGCGGCGGCGGGCTCGTCGCATTCGAACGTGACCCCGACCAGCTCCTCGCCCAGGCCGAGCGCGTAGACGATCTCGGTCGCCGACGGCAGCAGAGAGACCAGGCGCACGACGTCAGGATATGACTCCGGCGCTCGCACCGCGTGAGTCGCCGGCCCCGCCGGGATGCTCGCGGTGCGCTCTGGCTGCTCCGCGTGCGGCGGTGACCGGATGCTCAACCAGGGCGATCACCCGGCTTGTCATGAAGCGGGCGGTCCGGACCACGGTGCCGCCCCTGGTCAGCTCGCTTACCTCCATGATGCCCCGCCGGTTGACTACCTCGACGCGTCTTCCGGCCCGGGTGGCCTCGACCCAGTAGGTCTTCGTCACGCCGCCAGCGTCCACGACGATCTCGACCTGGTCGCCCCTCATCCCGGACCATCCGCGGGCTTGCGGAGGCCGGCGGCACGGCTGCATTCCATCCCGGTTTTGTACCCCGTCAGGCCGTGCTGACGCCGCCAGCCGGTGATCAGTCTGCCCGCCCGGGCGGGCCGAAAGGGCAGCGGCGCACTGCCGGATCCGGGGCTCCCGTGGCCGGCCGTTCCCGGATACGGCATTGTGGCCACCGCACTACCGGCAAGCTGTCCCCGCGCGCGACGACAGGAAGGAGCGCATCATCCGATGGATACGACTGCGCTGCTAGTGATGGACGTCCAACGGGACATCGTCGAGCGCTTCGCCGATGATCCCGGCTACCTGCAGCGGCTATCCGGCGCGATCACCGCGGCCCGCGCCGCGGCCATCCCGGTGGTGTACGTGACCATCAGCTTCCGCCCCGGTCACCCCGAGATCAGCCCGCGGAATGCGACTTTCTCCGCCGCCGCGGCATCCGGCAGGTTCGTTGACGGCACCCCGGCCACGCAGATTCACCCCGCCGTCGCGCCGCAGCCGGGGGATCTGCTGGTCACCAAGCGCCGGGTGTCCGCATTCACCGGCAGCGACCTGCAGGTCGTCCTGCGCAGCCTCGGCGCGGGCACGCTCGTGCTGACCGGCATCGCCACCAGCGGCGTGGTGCTCTCCACGCTGCGGCAGGCCGCCGACCTGGACTACCGGCTCGTCGTGCTTTCCGATTGCTGCCTCGACGCCGATCCCGAGGTGCACCAGGTGCTGACCGGGAAAGTGTTCCCGCGGCAGGCCGCGGTCTGCACCGCCGCCCAGTGGGCGGTGCAGGTGGCGCACGACGGCCGCGACGGGAGCCGGGCGTGACGCACCGGTTCCCGGCGCTGATCGCCGATCCGGCCGCGGCGCGCGGGCGGCTGTGGCTGACCGGCGCCCGGCTGTTCGACGGCACCGGCAGCGCGATCCGTGACGGGGCCGCGGTGCTGATCGAGGACGGTGTCATCCGGCGTGTCGGCGCCGCGTCCGAGCCCTGCCCCGATGGCGCCCGGCTGCTGGATGCCGGGCAGCGGGTGCTGATGCCCGGCCTGACCGACGCGCACACGCATGCTGCCGGGCAGGTCCCGGAGACTCTGCGGGGCGCGGAGCGGGCCCTGCCCGGGACCGCCGCGCATTTCCTGCAGGCCGAGCTGCGCGCGTACCTGCGCGGCGGCGTCACCACCATCCGGGTCACCGGATCCCAGGGGCTGGCGCCGCAGGAGGCCCGGCAGGCGATGCGCTACGGCGCCTTCCGCGGTCCCCGCCTGCTGACCTGCGGCCGGATCATCTCGGCCACTGCGCCGGGCGGCCGTTTCTATGGCGACATGTACCGGGAGGCTGACGGCCCCGATGACATGCGCCGGGCGGTCCGCGAGCAGATCCGGGCTGGTGCCGATTTCATCAAGGTCATGACGACGGGTGCCCGCTCGAATGAGCTGGAAGACCCCGATCCGCTCCAGCTGACCGAGGCGGAGCTGTCGGCCGTGGCCGATGAGGCGCACCGGATGGGCTTCCGGCTGTCGGCGCACGCCGAGGGGCTGGCCGGCTGCGCGGCGGCGATCGCCAGCGGCGCGGACACTCTCGAGCACGGCATGTTCCTGCACCAGCGGCCCGACCTGCTGGACGCGATGGCCGCCAGCGGCCAGGTGCTCGTACCGACGCTGTCGGGCTACTACTGGATGGCCGGGCTGGGCAGCGTGATCGAGTCGTCCGGCGCGCCGCGCGCTCCCGAGATGCCGCCCGTGCTGGTCCGCCTGGCGGATCACAACCTGGAGCAGGGCGCGGCCAGCATGCGGGCCGCCAGGGACGCCGGCGTCAAGATCGCGCTCGGCAGCGACGTCCGTCTCGGCACCGCGCTGGAGCTCCGCCGGATGATCCACCACGGGCTGACCCCGGCCCAGGCCCTGGTGGCAGCGACCAGAACCGCCGCCGAGGCACTGGACCTCGGCGGCCGCATCGGCACGGTGGAAGAAGGCAAGCTCGCCGACCTGCTGATCGTCGACGGCGACCCGGTTGCCGAACCCGGGCTGCTCGGCGATGACAACCGGATCTGGCTGGTCCTGCAGCTCGGCGTCCCTGTCGCCGGGCGGGCACTGGAGCAAGACGCCGCCGCGGCGGCGCGGCCCGGTCAGTCCTGAACTGAGCTACGGATGCGCAGCGGGCCCCTGATCGGAGGCTGTCACCTCGTCCGGGCGCGGCTGGGCGGTCGTAATCCAGACCTCGCGGACCAGCACCTGGATCGCGCCCGCGCTGGGGATGGCCAGGAACGCCGCCACGAAGGCACCGAAGATCCCGCCGATCGCGCTGCCGATGGACGCCCCGACCAGGATGGACACCAGCACCAGCAGCGGGTTGACCTTCACCGTGCGGCTCATCACGATCGGGTTCAGCACGTGATTCTCAAACTGGGTGTAGACGAGGAACACGACCAGGGTGATGACGCCGGCGGTGAGCGAGTGCCCGGCGGCGAACAGCACCGTCGGGATGCCCGCCAGGGCGCCACCGATCATGGGCAGGAAATCGACCAGCGCCACCCACAGCGCCCACAGGAAGGGAAACGGGACGCCGAGCAGCAGCAGGGTCACGAACACCACGATCCCGGCCATCAGCGATGTCACGAAGTTCCCGAGCATGTACCCGGTGACTGACCTGCTGACCTCACGGGCCACCCGTGAATAGCGCTCCGCCCGGACGGGTGACATCAGGCCAAGCAGGCCGGCCCGCAGCTTCGGGCCCTCCAGCAGCAGGAGCAGCACGAGCACGAAGATGGTCCCCAGCGCGACCAGCAGCGACAGCGCGCCCTTGCCCAGGGTGAGGGCCGGCTTCGCCAGGCTCTGCCCGAAACCGGCCAGCTTGGGCGCGTTGCTCTGCACCCAGGCCTGAACGTGATACCGGCGCACCAGGTGCCCGAGCCAGCCCTTGCCGTGCTCCGCCTGGCTCACGTACGACGGCAGGTCGTGGGCAACCCCGGTGATCCCGTTGACCAGCGGGTATCCGAACACCAGCGCCAGCGCGGCGAAGGCCAGCAGGCCCAGCAGGGTCACCAGGGAAACCGCCAGCCCGCGCCGCCGGACGCCGAGGCGCTGCATGGCCAGCACGAGCGGGTTCAGGATCAAGGCCACGAATCCGGCCACCACCATCAGCAGGATGACGTCCCGCAGCCGGTAGATCAGCTTGCCGGCCAGATAGGCCGCGGCCACCACCGCGACGGTTACCAGGATTGCCCGCAGCGGGACATTCCTGGACTCCGCGGCCGTCCAGAGGCGGGCCCGCCGGGTATCCGGCGGCGGCAGGTCATCGGGCACCCGGCAAGCATGACAGCTGCGGCGGCCAGTGCCCGCCTGCCACCAGATTCTTTGCTTGGCCACGGATTCTGCGGTGGCGCCGGCCTGCCGGGACCGGCATGCTGATGTATCACCGTGACCTGCCCGCGCTCATGTATCACCGGAACCTGCCCGTGCTCTCGTGATGGCGGCGGATCGTCGCGGCAGGCGCGCGCCAGCCCGGCGGCAAGCTATGCGGAGGAATCATGATCAGGCGTTTCATCATCCCGGCGGCCGGCCTGGCGCTGGTCACGCCCGTCGCTCTGGTCACGCTTGTCGCTAGCGCCGCGTCGGCGGCAGCCAGCATGCCCGCAGCGGCCGCCGCTGCCCGGGGAGCGGCACGGGCCGTCCCGGTGACCGCTTACGTCGCCAACCTCGACTCAGGAAACGTCACCCCGATCCGGACCGCCGTCAACAGGGCCGGCCCGGCGATCAGGACCGGCGGCGGCCCTGAATTCATCGCGATCACGCCGGACGGCAGGACCGCCTACGTCGCCAACGAGGAACCGGGAACGGTGACCCCGATCCGCACCGCCACCAACGTGGCCGGCCCGGCGATCAAGGTGGGGCATTTCCCGTTCGCCATCGCCATCACGCCGGACGGCGCTACCGCCTACGTCGTCAATGACATCTTCGCGGGCACCGTGACCCCGATCCGGACCGCCACGAACAAGGCGGCCAAGGCGATCAAGGTCGGCAGGAATCCCGTCGCGATCGCGATCACGCCGGACGGCAGCACCGCCTACGTGGTCAACGACGACCAGGTGGGCAGCGTGACCCCGGTGAACATTGCCACCGGCAAGGCCGGCCCGGCGATCAGGGTGGGGAGCTTCCCCCAGGCCATCGCGATCACGCCGGACGGCAGCACGGCCTATGTCGTCAACAACTTTGCCGGAACCGTGACCCCGATCAGCACGGCCACGAACAAGGCGGGCCAGGCGATCAAGGCCGGCCAGCAGCCCGTCGCCATCGCCATCACGCCGGACGGCAGGACCGCCTACGTCGCCAACTCCCGCTCCGGCAACGTGACCCCGATCCGGACCGCCGTCAACAAGGCCGGCCCGGCGATCAGGGCCGGCGGCGGCCCGGGCTTCATCGCCATCACGCCGGACGGCAGCACGGCCTATGTCGCCAACTCCGGCTCAGGCACGGTGACCCCGATCCGCACCGCCACCAACGCGGCCGGCCCGGCGATCAAGGTCGGCAGCGAGCCTTTCGCCATCGCGTTCACGCCGGACGGCGCTGCCGCCTACGTCACCAACGCCCTGTCCGGCACCGTGACCCCGATCAGCACGGCCACGAACAAGGCGGGCAAGGCGATCAAGGTCGGCAGCGACCCCGGCGCCATCGCGATCACGCCATAGCAGCCACGCTCCGGTAGATGTGAGCCACCTGCCCGTATAAGTACGGCAAAGCCCGTCCGCAGTGGCCTGATCGGTATGGCATCCTTGCCGCCGTGACGACAAGCCGGCTCGGGCGGAACGGGACCGCGGCCGCCGGAGGCGGCGCGCGATGAGCAAGGTTCCGCAGATCATTGTCCTCTTCTGGGTCATCAAGGTGCTGACCACGGCCCAGGGCGAGGCCGTGTCGGACTTCGCGGCCCTGCGCTACGGCCCGGTGATCGCGGTCAGCCTGGGCGCGGTCGGCCTGGCGATCGCGCTCACGTTCCAGTTCCGCGCCCGCCAGTACATGGCCTGGATTTACTGGGCAGCGGTGGTCATGGTCGCCGTGTTCGGCACGATGGCCGCCGATGGCCTGCACGTCGAGCTAGGCGTCCCGTACGACGTGTCCACCCCGTTCTTCGCGGTCTCGCTGGCCGTGATCTTCACCGTCTGGTACGCGACCGAGAAGACGCTGTCCATCCACAGCATTAACACCCCGCGCCGGGAGTTCTTCTACTGGGCCACCGTGATGGCCACCTTCGCGCTGGGCACCGCCCTCGGCGACATGACCGCGGTAACCCTGCACTGGGGCTATCTGACCTCGGGGATTGCTTTCACCGCGCTCATCGCGGTCCCGGCCATTGCCCGCTGGCGGTTTGGCATGAACCCCATCCTGGCCTTCTGGTTCGCCTATGTCGTGACCCGGCCGCTCGGCGCGTCATTCGCTGACTACCTCGGGGTGCCGCATAGATATGGCGGCCTCGGGCTGGGCCGTGGGCTGGTCGGACTGATCCTGACATTCGTGATTATCGGCCTCGTCGGCTATCTGGCGGTCACCCGCAAGGACGTTGCGGAACCCGCTGCGGCGCGGCCACCGAGGGGACGCGGCCAGCACCGGCAGCAGGCCTGAATCCGTACCCGGCCGGCTGCCCAGGACCAGGCCGGCGGGCCGGTTGGCCGGCTAGGTCATATCATCGTGCGATGCGGGCACCCGGTGAGTTAGCGCGGTTGCCGGGCGCGAATGCTCCCGGCGATGCGCCGGACTGGCCGGCCATGACGGGCCTGAGGTCGGTGGCAGCCAGGATCGCCCGCACCGTGCGCTGCATCGCGATCGCCTACATCGCGGTACAGGTGATCATCTGGCACTCGTTCTACGCAGCCGATCCGTGGCGGCTGGCCGGGCCCGCCGTGGCGATCGCGTGGGGCGCCGCTGCCGTGGCTTACCTGCGCCGCCGCTGGCCGGCCTGGCAGCTGGTCGGCGTCGACTCCGGGGTCTACGTCGTGCTCGCGCTTACCGCCGGGTGGTGCGTGCCGGCCGCCATCCGCGGCGATGCCGCCAACTGGCTGTTCATCGCGATGCAGAGCCAGCTCATCGTCGCTGCCTGGTTCGCGCCCGGCGTGGTGTCCGCGGTGCTGGCCGTCGTATCGGGGGCTGCCTACTGGGCGGGCGCCGAGCTGGGCCCGGCGGGCTCCGGCGGTAACTCGCCCGCCGCTGCCGGCGTGCTGCTGATCGCCATCGCCGCCGCGCACCAGTGCGGCCGCCGGATGTTTTACCGGCGTGCCGCCGGGGCGGACCGCGCTCTCGCCCAAGCGGATGCCGACGCCCGCGAGCAGTACGTCCGCCTGTCCAGGAAGATCGAACGCCGCGAGCATGAGCGCCTGCTGCACGACACAGTGCTCAACACGCTCACCGCGCTGGCCCGTGCGGGCAGCGCCGACGCGGGCGAGGTCGTCGGCCGCTGCAGGCATGATGTAACGCTGATGGAATTCGTACTCGGCGATCCCGGTGACCCGGCCAAGGCAGCGGGCCGGGCCTATGGCGGCATGGTCGCCGCCATCGAGGCGCTGGCCGTCGAGATGCGCGCCCGCGGCCTGGACGTCCACGTCACCGTCGCGAGCGGCGCCCCGGGCGCAGGCGCGGATGCGCCGGTTGTCCCGGTGCCGGTCGCCGTCGCTATCGTGCGTGCCGCGCGGGAGGCGCTGGCGAACGTGATCAGCCATGCCGGGACAGCCGAGGCCTGGGTCGGGGTCAGCCCGGCGGCGCCGGGCGCGGGCACCGCGGCGTCCGGCGGCGTCCGGGTCACCGTGCGTGACGCGGGTACCGGTTTCGATCCCGCCAGCGTCGATCCGGCCCGGCTGGGCCTGCGGCGGTCGATCACGGAGCGCATCGCCGACTGGGGCGGCCTGGCGTCGATCCGGTCGGCGCCGGGCCACGGCACCGAGGTGAGCCTGTACTGGCCCGGCCCGGTTCAGCCCGGCCCGGTTCAGCCCGGGCCGGTTCAGCCCGGCCCGGGTCAGCCAGCCCCGGGTCAGCCAGCGCCGGGCGCTGGCCAGCGCCGCACCGTCGAGCAGGCGGGCCTGACATGGTAAGCGGCAGCAGGCCGGCCGCGGGCCCGCAGCAGCCCGAACTGCCCCGCGCGGCGAGCACGCTGGCGGTGATCTGGCAGTTTGCCATCCTGATCCTGGTGCTGGCCGACTTGCATGACTATCGCCAGCCGGCGGTACCGGTCGCGGTGTGGCTCGGCATGCTCGCGGCCGCGGTATGGCTGGTGCCCCGGGCCCGCGTGGACGGCCTCAACGGGGCAGACGCGGCCATCGCGATCGCGGTCGCGGTCGCGGCGGTCATCTTGGTCGGCTGGGACCGCCGCATGAATGGCGTTACCGGAACCGTGGACTGGTCGGTACTCGGCACCGGCTGGCTGCTGGCACTCGTCGCCCTGAGCCGCTCAGCCTGGGTGTGCGTGTCCGGGGCGCTGCTGGTCTTCGCCGCGCACGCATTCTTCACCATCCGCCTGCTGGGGGTCACCCCGCTCGGCCTGGCCCGGCTCGCGGTCACCGGGTACGTGCTGGTGGTGATCCTGGTCATCTTCGCCGCCCTGCGGCCGACCCTGCGTACCCATGCCGGGCTGGCCGTGCGCCGCGCCGCCCTGGCCAGCCGGTCAGCGGCGGAACGCGCGGCCATGGCCGCGGTCCAGGAAGACCGGCGCGGGCGGCTTGCCCTGCTGGAAGTGGATGCGCTGCCGCTGCTGCGCGGCATCGCCGACGGGACGCTAGACCCTGCCGACAGCGAGGTGCGGGAACGCTGCGCCGCGCATGCGGCGACGTTGCGGCGTGCCCTCGTGGACCGGGTGCAGAACGCGGGCTGGCTGCTGGCCGAGCTTGAGCCCGCACTGCGCGCCGCCCGGGCTCGGGGCCTGCCGGCCGACGTCCAGGTGGTCGGCGACCCCGGGCGCCCGGCATGGGAGGTAGCCAGCGCGACCCTGGCGGCGGTCGACGGCGTGCTGAGCGCGCTACCGCCGCAGCCGGTAACGCTCACCATCCTCGCGTCCGGGAATGAGGTGGAGCTGTATGTGACCGTCAGCGCGGCGCCGGATCCCGCACCCGACCTGACCCGGCTGGCGTGCCAGGTGCCCGCAGCGGCACGCTGGTGCGCCGCGATCGATATCGACGACACTGGCGCGGGCTGCCTGGAAATCCGATGGCATAAGGCCGCTGCCAACGAGATCGCCATCGCGGGCGGCGGTGCGGCGACCGGCGGTGCGGCGGGTGCGGCGGCGCGGGCAGGTGGAGCGTGAGAGGCGGCGGTGCAGGCAGGCGGAGCGTGAGAGGCGGCGGCGCGGGCAGGCGGAGCGTGAGAGGCGGCGGTGCCGGATGACTGGCGTAATCGACGTCGCCGCGGTGGATGACCACCCGATCGTCCTCGATGGCGTGGCCAGCTGGGTGATGGCCGCCGAGAGCGGCATCAGGGTCGTCGGCACCGCGCTGACCGTGGACGCGCTGCTGGCCGGCCCGGGACGCGATGCGCACGTGGTCTTGCTGGATATCGACCTTGGCGACGGGACGACCGTGGCGCGCAACGTAGCCGCGATCCTCGAGGCCGGCCCGGCCGTGCTGGTGCTGTCCGCCGCCGACAAGCCACTCCTCGTCCGGGCCGCGATGCGCGCCGGGGCTCTCGGCTATGTCCTGAAGAGCGAGGAAACCTCCCAGGTGCGGGCGGCCATCAAGGCGGTCGCCGCCGGACAGGACTGGATCTCGCCGCGTCTTGCTTACATCCTTGCCACTGATGACGCCGCCGACCGGCCTGTCCTCAGCCCGCAGGAGTCGCGCGCGCTGCGGCTTTACGCCACCGGGATGCCGATGAAGTCCGTCGCCCGGCGGATGAATATCAGCGAGGAAACGAGTAAGCAATACGTGGGCAGGGCTCGTGAAAAGTATGCGCGCGCAGGCCGGCCTGCCCCGACGAAGCTGGACCTGTACTATCGAGCCGTCGAGGACGGGCATCTCCCCCCTCGCCCCTAGCCGCGGACCCCCCCTCCCGGATAGGGGCCACAGGAGATACCCGCCCTCGACCCTCGTTCTACGGGGCAATCGTAGGGGTAATGCCCCGGGAGGTCATGACCCCCAATGTGGGGTCACGATGGCTGATCACGCGGGCCGGCCTGCGGACGCCCAGCGGCGGATCGTGTCGATACGTGCCCGGATCTGCTGGCCGGTGGCCTCCGGCAGCGAGGGTCCCCCGCAGGCTCGGCGCAGGTCCGCGTGTATCGCCGCGTGCGGCTGGCCGGTCCGGTGATGCCACGCCGTGATGAGCAAGTTCAGCTCCTTGCGCAGCGCGGCCAGTGTCTCGCGGGCCGAGGGCGCCGCGGCGGCGGATGATGCCCGGGATGCTCCGGCTGCCCAGGGTGCCGCGGCCCCCGCGGCCGGCGCCGCGGTCCCGTGCCCGGCGGCAGCGGCCGTTAGCGCGGATGCGCCGCCAGTGCCCCGTTCAGCCGGACGGGCACTCTTCCTGAGCTGGTCAGCCTGCCGCTTGCGCAGCAGCAGCCCGACCTGCTCGGGTTCGAGTAGCCCGGGCAGGCCCAGGTAGTCCTCCTCCTCTGCCGACGTGCCGAACTCGCCTCCGTCGTACAGCACCCGGTCAAAGTGCGCGGACGCCTGCAGCGGCTTGAACGGCGCCTCGCCGAGCTCATCGGCGGTATCCCGGCGGCGTTGCGCCTCGTCCAGCTCAGCCTGGCCGTCCGGGTCGTCATCACCGGGGCGGCGCAGCACGTGGTCCCGTTCGGCCTCAAGCTCCGCGGCGTAGCCCAGCAGCGAGGGGATGGACGGCAGGAACACCGAGGCCGTCTCGCCGCGCTGCCGGACCCGGACGAACCGGCCGACCGCCTGCGCGAAGAACAGCGCGGTGCCGGTGCTCGTCGCGTACACCCCGACCGCAAGCCGCGGGATGTCCACGCCCTCGGAGACCATCCGGACGGCCACCATCCACCGCTCGCCGGACTCCGTGAACTGGGCGATCTTCCTGCTGGCCGACTTGTCATCGGAGAGCACGACCACCGGGCGGGTGCCGGTCACCCGGCGGAGCAGCCCGGCGTACGCGCGCGCGCTCAGCTGGTCGGTGGCGATCACCATGCCGGCCGCATCCGGCATCCCCCGGCGGACCTCCGTGAGCCGCCGGTCCGCTGCCTCAAGCACCCGGGTGACCCATTCCCCGTCCGGGTCGAGCGCCGTCCGCCACGCCTGGGATAGCTGCTCAGCCGTCATCGGGGCACCCAGGATGCCGGAGATCTCATCTCCGGCCCGGGTCTGCCAGCGCATCTCGCCGGAATAGGACAGGAAGATCACCGGCCGGACCACTCCGTCGTCCAGCGCCGGGCCGTAGCCGTAGACGTAGTCCGCTGAGCTTCGCCGGCTGCCGTCGTCAGCGTCGGCGTAGGTGACGAACGGGATCGGGTTGGCGTCGCTGCGGAACGGGGTCCCGGTCAGCCCCATCCGCCGTGTGGCCGGATCGAAGGCCTCCCTGATCGCCTCCCCCCAGGAAAGCGCGTCGCCCGCGTGATGGATCTCGTCCAGGATCACCAGCGTCGGCCTGTTCTGCGTGCGCTGCCTGTGCAGTGCGGGGTGGGCCGCCACCTGCGCGTAGGTGACGGCCACCCCGGTGAAGTCAGCGGACGCCCGGCCCTGCGCGTTGCGGTAGGCCGGGTCGAGCGCGATACCGAGGCCGTGCGACGCCTGAGCCCACTGGTGCTTAAGGTGCTCCGTGGGCGTGACCACGGTGATCGCGGCGATCTCCCGGCGGGCGAGCAGTTCGGCCGCGACCGTCAGCGCGTACGCCGTCTTCCCCGAGCCCGGCGTCGCGACCAGCAGGAAGTCCCGGCGCGTGGTGCGGAAATACTCCTGGTACGCCGCCCGCTGCCAGTTCCGCAGCGGCGGCAGGAGTTCGGGCCGCACCGGGCCGTCGGGGCGGCACCGATCGTCGCTGGCCGCTGGGGTGGGGGTGTACACGGGGTCGAGAGGCTACCAGCGACGGTGCCGCAAGGCGGCCCCGCCACGGCGCGGCCGGCCGCCGCGGTTGGATCGATGCCCGGCCGGCCCGGCCTTGCCCGGAAGGCGCGCGGCGGGACAGAATCGGGATCACTTGCGACGCAGCAGGCTGCTGCCGGGGACCGCCCCGCCGTCGGCCCCTCGCGGGCAGGTAACCGTCAACCCAGACAGGGAGCGCCGATCATGGCCAGGCACCGCTCGGGCACCACCGTCGCCATCACGCTCGCGTTCCTGCTGCCCGGCCTGGGCCTGGGCTCGGCCGCGCTGGCCGGCACCGCGGGCCGGGCCATCGCCGGCCGGAGTTCCCAGGCCGGCGGTAGCGCACCGGCAGGCGGCGGATGCTTCGCCGGCGCGCACACGCTGTCCCGTTTCTCCGATCACGTCTACCCGGACACCGGCAACGGCGGCTACACGAGCCTGCACACCAGCGTGGACCTGGTCTACGACGCCACCGCCAACCAGTTCCTGCCGGGCAACCACGTCGTGCTGACCGACCGGGCCACCCAGTGCCTGACCACCTTCAGCCTCGACTTCGAGCGGAAGTCGACGGCGAACGTGTCCATCGGCCCGGACATGACCGTCAACTCGGTCACCGTGAACGGCGCGCCCGCGACGTTCACGTTCGTCCAGCCCACCTACCCGGGCGACCCGCACGGCCAGAACGACCCGAACCCGCTCGCGCACGAGGCCTCCGAGCACACCCCGGTCGGCGGCCCGGGGCACAATCCGCTGCCGCCCGCCTGCTCGCCGGAGCTGAAATCCACCAGCTTCGCGAAACGGAACTCCCAGAACGGCCAGCAGTGCCCGGCCAACAAGCTGGTGATCACGCCGTCCGCGCCGATCGCCAGCGGGTCGGACTTCACCGTCAGAGTCGACTACACCGGCCGGCCGGGCGTGCACACCGACGGTGACGGCACCACCGAGGGCTGGTTCCGCTCCAACCAGCCCCGCGGCGACGGCGGCTTCGTCACCACCGAGCCGGTCGGCACCGAGGACTGGATGCCGCTCAACGACCACCCCAGCGCCAAGCCGACGTACGACTTCGACGACACCGTCACCGCCGGGAAGACCGTGCTGGCCAACGGCATCCTGATGTCCAGGACGAAGCACGCGCCGGACGCCGAGTTCCCTGGCGGCTCGGTGACCTGGCGCTGGCACCAGCCAGCGCCGGTGGCCAGCTACCTGGTCGAGGACAGTGTCGGCAGCTACCACCTGACCAGGCGGATCGTCGGCGGCATCCCGTTCTACCAGGCGCAGGCCGGCTCGCTGACCAAGGCACGGCAGCGGGCGAACCGCAAGATCATGAACATGCAGCCGGACATCACCAGGTTCGAGAGCAAGTTCAACGGGCCGTACCCGTTCACCTCGGACGGAGTCGTCGTCGGCCGGCCGTCGGCCTCTTTCGAGGAGGAAATGCAGACGATGATCACCTTCGCCGGCGGCCGGATCGACACGGACACGCTCTACCACGAGAACATGCATCAGTGGTGGGGCGACCACGTCACCGAGGCGAACTACAACCTGACCTTCTTCAAGGAAGGCATGGCCACTCTCGGCGAGTTCCTGTTCGGGGCGCGGACCGCGGAGCAGGCGGCCGGCGGGGCCGGTACCCGGCCGGCCGCCGCGCCTTCCAGCGGAGCCTGGAGCGGCAGTTCAACGCGGTCTACCGGATCAAGGGCGCCTTCTGGACCGGCGCGCCGTCGAACCCGACGCCTTACACCCTCTTCGACGGGAACTCCACCTACGAGCGCCCCGGCGTCAGCTACATCGCGCTGCGGCAGATCCTGGGCCATGCGAACTTCGTCCGTGCCCTGCGGCAGATCCAGCGGCAGTACGGCGGCAGCCACATCACTGAGGCGCAGCTGGAGACCGGCTTCCGGCGCTGGCTGCCGAACCCGAGCGCCGCCTGCGGCGCCAGGCTCGGCACGTTCTTCGGCCAGTGGTTCGACACCTCTTACCCGCGCGGCGGGATGCACCGGCCGCGAATCACCGGTCCCGGCCTGGCCGGGCCGGGCTTCTACGGCAGGGGCGGCTGCACCAGGTAGCCGGCCGCGGCCAAGCCGGCGGGCCGGGCGCACGGCGGCGGCAGCGACCGCAGCCAGCGGCCAGGCCGCCGGCTGCCCGGGATCAGGCCGACGGGCCGGTCAGCCGGTGTGCTCACCTTCCCTGCGGTGCACCGGCTCCCGCCCTGGTGGCTGGCTGGGCGCGACCCGGGGGGCCGGCGGTGCCGGTACCGCGCGGGCCTGCGGCTTGCCCGGCACGAGGCTCACTTCCCGGCCGTGGTGCAGGATCTCAAGCGGCTCGCCCTCGGCGAGGATGTACCGGGCGCGGGTGCGGGTTACCTCCACCCGCAGGCGCCGCCCGCGGAGCAGGATAGTGAAGGCGAGCCGGGTGAGGCCATCGGGGAGCCGCGGCGCGAAGCTGACCATGCCGTCCCGGTGGCGCAGTCCGCCGAAGCCGTCGACCAGGGCGATCCAGGTGCCGGCCAGCGAGGCGATGTGCACGCCGTCCCGGGTGTTGTTCTCCAGGTCCCGCAGGTCCATCATCGCGGCCTCGCCGAGGTAGTCGAAGGCGAGATCCAGGTGCCCGACCTCGGCGGCCATGACCGCCTGGGTACAGGCGGACAGCGACGAATCCCGCACCGTGAGCGGTTCGTAGTAGTCGAAGTTCCGTGCCTTCTGCTCGGCGGTGAATGCCTCCCCGCACAGATGCATCGCCAGGATCAGGTCAGCCTGCTTGACGACTTGCTTGCGGTATATGTCGAAGTAGGGGAAGTGCAGCAGCAGGGGATACTGCTCGGCGGACGTCTCGGCGAAGTCCCATACCTGGTGCCTGGTGAAGCCCTCGGACTGCGGGTGCACGCCGAGCGACTCGTCGTAGGTGATGAACATCGCCTTCGCCGCGTCGCGCCAGCCAGCGGATTCCTCCGCGTCGACGCCGAGTTCGCGGGCGCGGTCCGGATACCGCCGCGCCGCGTCCGCCGCCGCCGCCAGGTTCTGCCGGGCCATCAGGTTGGTGTAGACGTTGTCGTCGGCAATGGCGCTGTACTCGTCCGGGCCGGTGACCCCGTCGATGTGAAACCGGCCGATGGCGTCGTGATGGCCGAGGGAGCGCCACAGCCGCGCCGTCTGCGTCAGCAGGTCCATCCCCGGGCCGCGGGCGAAGTCCTCATCGCCGGTGGCGTCGACGTAGCGGAGGACCGCGTCGGCGATGTCCGCGTTGATGTGGAAGGCGGCGGTCCCGGCCGGCCAGTAGGCCGAGCATTCCTGCCCGGCGATCGTCCGCCACGGGAACGCCGCGCCGCGCAGCCCGAGCTGGGCCGCCCGCTCGATGGCCAGCGGAAGGGTGCTGTGCCGCCAGCGGAGCGCGCTGGCGGCCGCGCGCGGGACGGTCAGGGTGAGCACCGGCAGGACGAAGGTCTCGGTATCCCAGAACGCATGCCCGTCGTAGCCGGGCCCGGTCAGCCCTTTCGCCGGGATCGCCCGGTTCTCGGCGCGGGCGCCGGCCTGCAGGACGTGAAACAGCCCGACCCGCACCGCCTGCTGTACCTCGGTGTCACCGTCGATCTGCACGTCGGCCTTGTCCCAGAAATCGTCCAGGTAGGCACGCTGCTCGGCGAGCAGCCCGTCCCAGCCGGCCTGCCGTGCCGCGCTCAGCGCCGCCCACACCTGGTCGCGCACGGCAGGCAGCGAGCGCTCGCCCGACCAGCCGTAGGCGACGAACTTGATCATGCGCAGCCGCTGCCCCGGCTGCAGCACCATCGTTGCCGTGACATTGCCGCCGTCGGCGTAGGCGCGCGACTCTACGTGCACCCCGTCCGGGCAGTCGAGCTGGTGATCCATCGCCGCGCCGACGCGCAGCCCGCTGCTCGCCGTCCTGTGCACCAGCACGACGGTGGTTCCGTCAGCACGGTTGAACTCGCTCGTCAGCGGGTTTTCCAGCACGGCAGCGACGCGGGGGTCGCCGCCCAGTGACGGCAGCTGCTCGTTGGCGAGGAGCTCGGACTGCACCGCGATCCGGGCCGGGCTACCGAGCGGCTCCACCTCGTAGCAGACCGCCGCTATCGCCCGCTGGGTGAACGACACCACCCGGGTCGAGGAAATCCGGACCGCCTGCCCGGCTGGCGACACCCACTCGGCCTGCCGGCTTAGCGTTCCGGCGCGGAAGTCGAGCAGCCGCTCATGCGAGCGCAGCTCGCCGTAGCGGACGTCGAAGGGCTCGTCGTCGACAAACAGCCGGACTAGCTTGCCGTTGGTCACGTTGATGACCGTCTGCCCGGACTCGGGAAAGCCGTATCCGGCCTCTGCGTAGGGCAGCGGCCGCAGCGCGTGTACCCCGTTGAGGTAGGTTCCCGGCAAACCATGCGGCTCGCCCTCGTCCAGGTTGGCCCGCCATCCCAGGTGCCCGTTCGACAAGGCGAACACCGACTCGGTCTGGGCCAGCAGGTCCAGGTTGAGTTCGGTCTCCCGGAGTGACCAGGGCTCTACCGTGAACGCCGACTGCCGTATCACGACTGGTCCAGCAGGTCGGCGAGGTCGGATACCGCGATGTCGGCGCCGTGCGCCCTGAGCGCGGCGCTATGGTCGGCCCGGTCGACCCCGACCACGTAGCCGAAGTCACCCGCCCGGCCCGCGGCCACGCCGGCCAGCGCATCCTCGAAGACCGCCGCCGCGGACGGCTCCAGCCCGAGGGCGCGGGCCCCGGCCAGGAACGTGTCCGGGGCCGGCTTGCCTTTCAGGTGCTCCCGGGCGGCGACCACGCCGTCGATCCGCTCCTCGAACAGGTCGGCGATGCCCGCCGCGACCAGTACGTCGCGGCAGTTGGCGCTGGACGACACCACCGCCCGGCGCAGCCCCGCGTCCCGGGCCGCCCGGACGTAGCGGACCGAGCCCGGGTAGGCATCCACCCCGTCTTCGCGGATCTTGCGCAGCAGGATCTCGTTCTTGCGGTTGCCGAGCCCGTGCACGGTCTGCGCGTCCGGGGGGTCATCGGCGCTGCCGTCGGGCAGATCGATGCCGCGGGAGGCAAGGAACGAGCGGGTGCCGTCGGCGCGGGGCTTCCCGTCGACGTACTCCTCGTAGTCACGGACCGGATCGAAGGGCACGAACGGCTGGCCGGCGCGTCGTGCTCGTTTCCGCAGGTAATCGTCGAACATCTCTTTCCATGCGGCGTCATGCACGACCGCCGTCTTCGTCAGGACGCCGTCCAGGTCGAAGAGGCAGCCGCGGATGCCATCCGGGAGGCCGAGGGTCATGGCAGTCTCACCATCCGTAGATCCGAGCCGGCAGCTCATGCAGGGGAGCCTGATCCGGCCCCGGGTAAATGATCATGACGGTGATGTCGTCAGGATCCCGTCCTTCCACCGCGACGACCTGCCCGCTGACGCGGGTGTCGCGGTGCGCCGAACGCTGCCGCAGCGCCCGCTCGCACCGGTCAAGATCCTCTTTGCCGTCGGCGGTCCAGATGACGTACTGGGCGCCGATGCCGCCGAGCGAATGCTCGGCGTTGGCGCCCATGGCGCGCAGGATGAGCTGCGTTCCGCTGGGGCCGGCCAGCAGCGTGGCGGTGGGGCTGCGGTCCGCGACCGCCAGGGCGAGGACGTCCAGGTAGAAGCTCACCGAGCGGTCCAGCTCGCGCACGAACATGACCACTGAGTTGATCCGGGCACCTTGCGCCATCAGCTGACCCTTCCTCTCCGCGGCTACCACTAGTGTCGCCTGCCCATGATCCCGCCATTCCCGGGCTGCTGCCTCGGCGGGGCCGGTATCGCACCCGAGGACCAGCGTTCCCCGGCTGGCTCGCTAGCGGGTCAGCAGCTCAAGCTCGCCGGAGTCGATGCGGGCGGCGATGGTACGGGCCGCGGCACCGGCTCAGTGAGGTGGCGGAACGTCAGCCGGGCGCCCGCCAGCATCGAGACGTCAGTGAATTCCCGGCCCGGCACCAGCGCCGCGATGACGAACTTCACTTTCGGGCCGCCCCTGGGCTTGAGCACGCCGGTCGACCCGGGTGCGCAGGCGCGGCAAGATCGGTGACTTCGCTGGCAGCGGGCCCCGGCCGACGGCCGGCCGGGGCCCTGCCTGAGCTAGCCGTCGGCTGGCCTGATCCGACGGCATTGCCGCTATCTCTGGTCGGCTCCCGTCGGCCCCTCGGCGACAGGTTCCGCGCAGATCGGCTCCCGTCGGCCCCTCGGCGACAGGTTCCGCACGGAAGAGCCCGGCGATGGCCTTTTTGATACAAGAATCCTGGCTTCAATCCGCAGTACCCCCGCCGAGCTGCCAGGATCCCGGCGGCTCGGTGCCCGGGCGGTTCAGCGCTGGTTCGGTGCCGGGGGGTTCAGCCTGCGCCGAGTGCCAGGAAGGACATCCCGGTGGCTACCTCAACCGGGTCATCGTCCAGATCGCCGCGGGCATCGCGCAGCGCCTCGCTCAGGGCACCGCCGTCCCGCAGCCGGCGGTGCAACCTGATCATCAGGCCGGCCGCCGTCTGGTCGTTGACGGGAGCAATGCTCGCGATGATTCCCGCCGTGCCCAGCGGCACCAGGGTGCTCGTCAGGCCGAGCAGCTCATCAGCCCCGGCCGGGGCAAGCAGGCCCGAGTCGCAGCACGGCAGGATCAGGCGATAGGGCGCCCGCCGGAGCCGCTCGAAATCGTGCACTGTCAGGGGCCCGTCGTCCATCCGCAGCGAGGAGAAGAGCGGGCTGTCGGAGCGGAAGGTTCCATGTGCGGCGATATGAACGAGCCATGCGCCGTCGATCGCCTCCAGCACGTGCGCAGCGGTCGCTGTGCCGTCACCGAGCACTGTGCTGCCGCCGTACTCGGCGGCCAGCGCGGGCACCTCGCTGGACCCGGTGCCCAGGCCGGGACCGCGGACGAGGACAAGGCTGCGATAATCCGGCGGAACTGCCGTGCGCGCGCGCAGCCAGGCGCGGGCCGACGGGGCGACGCTCAGCACACGGTCATGCAGCGAAGGGAGTAGCGCCCAGGGCACAGCGTGCAGCTTTCCTGGCGGGACGATGACCACCGGGCCGTCGCCGATATGCCGGGCGGCCTCGCCCAGCAGGGCATCCTCGAGCCTGCGTCCGGTCTCCCGCAGGACAGCCAGCGCTTTCTCCGGCTGGCTCAGCGGCCTGCCGTGCGCCAGCCGGCTCAGTCCGAAACGGGCAAAGTCAACCTCGCGGGCCGCATCCTCCAGGCGGCCCGCGGCGAACTGCCTGACTCTGCCGTCGCCGCAGACAAGGAGGTGCAGGCCTCCGTCGATTTCGACGATCTGGACTAGCCGCGCAGCGCCGAGTTCCGCCAGCAGCCGCGGGATGCTGAAGTCCCAGTTGCCCGGATGTCCGCGCCCGCTCGTTCGCATGGCCCGGTCGCGGACGGCCGTCTCCAGGCGCAACTGCTCGCGCGCCAGCCTGGACGTCGGCTGCCCGGCCGGCCCGGGCCAGCTCGAGGCGGTACGCGACGTCACGGACAGCGGTCAGGTCCGCCTGCAGCTCGCGATCATCGACCGGCCGCACCGACGGCGCTGCCAGGGCAGTCGCCCGCCAGCGCTCGCTCCACTCCAGCAGCATCCTCGGCCGGCCTGCCGATGCGGCATGCCGCTGCGCCAGCGCGGCGAACTCGGCTCCTTGCCTGGTGGCCCGCGCCCGCAGCTCGGTGGCTCCCAACGTCAGCATGTGCTGATCAATAACGTCGAAGCCGCGCCGGCAGGCGCCGAGCATCCGCCGCGGGTCAGCCGCCGCCTCCGCCCGCAGGCCCTCGGCCAGCCATCCGTCGGCGCGCGCCGACGCGGCTCCCCGGCGGTTTCGGCTGCGTGCCGCGGCCGTCAGGTGACGCTGCGCCTCCTCCGTCCGGCCCAGCGCCAGCGCCACCCGGCCGGCCAGCAAGCGAGCCCGCGGCGCATCCACGGACCCGAGCGCGTCAAGGCTCAATGCCGCCCGTTCGGCCTGGCGCAGCAAGCCCGCGGACACCTGGCCGGCCGCGTAGCGGGCCTGCAGCACCAGGAAAGCGGCCCGCGCGTGCCACCATGGCCGCCGCTGAATGCGGAACAGGCGGCGGGCGGCCTCGGCGCGCAGCAGCGCCGTCTGCGGATCCGCGCAGGCCAGCGCCGCGCGAGCGGCCGTGAGCAGCAGCTCAGCGACCTTCGTTGCCTGGCCGCGGTTGCGTTCAAGGCCGCGGATTGCCGCATCGGCGTCTCGCAGCGCGTCGGCGGGGAGGCCGGCCGCAAGCAGCACGGCGCACCGGTCGATGCTCAGGTCCGGCACCGGAACGGCCAGCTGCTGATAGCCGCGGACAGCTTCGTCCAGATGGGAAAGCGCGGCCGGCAGGTCACCGGAGCGGGACGCCGCCAGCCCGCGGTTGTGCCGCGCGTAGACCCTTTCCAGCTCCTGGCTGGTCACGGCGAACAGGCACTCGGCGGCGGCGAAATCGGCGTCCGCGCGTCCGGTGGCATTCATGTCGAGATAGACCATCCCGCGCGCAGTGAGCGCGCGGGCTTCCCAGATCGTGTCGCCGGCGCCATGCAAAATGGCGACCGCCCGGCGCAGGTCCTCCAGCGCCTGCGGGTGCTGGCCTACGGTCCACAGCGCGATGCCGCGCCGCTCCAGGACGCGTCCCGCCGCCGGGCCCGCCGTGTGCAATACCGCCTCGTCCAGCGCCGAAAGCCCGGGCTTAGTCCGGCCTGCATAGATCAGCGCGACTCCGAGCGTCGCCAGCACGTCCGCCTGACGCTCCAGCGAGCCACTCCGCCTGGCCAGGCGCAGTGCGGCCCGCAGCTCACGGATCCCGGCGCTCACATCGCCGAACTCGCGCAGCACGATGCCAACGGCCTGGCGGGCGATGGAAGCGTCATACGGGCCGGGATTCTTCGCGAGGACCGCCCGCGCGCCGGCGAGCGCATCGCCCGGGCGGGCAAGCGCGAGAAGCAGCAGCTCAAGCGTCCCGCCAGCAGCCGGGGGACCTTGGCGGGGTTCCCTCGCCATGGGAATGATGCTAAAGGTGGGGTGATCAGGACGCCTAATGCCACACTGGGGTAAGTCAGCTCCGAGCGCCACGCCTGCTCGGCGAACGGCCAGGCCCCCTACTCCATATGACCGCTACCTGGCGAAGAAGAGAATCCGATGAGCCCGTTGCGCAATAAGCCTGAGCCGCCGCTGACCACGGTCGATGTCCAGCTTGAGCTCATCACCTGCGCGTTCCGCGAGAAAGGCATCACCATTCGCGCCGCCCGCACCGGCAAAGACGGCCCGGACGGCGAGGGCGGCCTCGATTTCGTCTACCAGGACGGAGTGATCCTGGTCCGGGACGCGTACCTCCGCCAGGTCGCCGACGTGGTGGGCGGCGGCGAGACAGTTGATGGCCTTGTCGACGGCGTAACGCTGTTCTCGCTGGCCAAGGCAAAAAAGATCCGTGCCGCCCTGGATGCCCTCGCGGAGATTGACAGGCTCCTCGGAGTCGGCGTAGCCACGCCAAACCACATCCTGTCGATCTGCCCGGTGTCGCCGTGCCCGGCAACCGAGCCTGAAGTGGTGCCTGGCAGCGAACTGCCCGACCCGGGAGTATGCGACGACGGCGGCCGCGGGGTCTTCATCTACGTGCCCGACACCGGTCTGCTGGCCGGCGCAGACGCCCATCCATGGCTGGCCGGGGTCACCGGGCAGCCGGATCGGCTCTCCGGCGCGCCCGGCGGCGGCGTGGAGATCGGCGAGTACACCGGCCACGGAACCTTCGTCGCCGGCGTCGCGCGCTGCATGGCACCAGGCTCGGCGGTCAAGGTGGTCAGCGACTTCAACACGGCGGGCGCGCTGTCCGAGGACAAGCTCATTAAGCGACTGGATGAGGCGCTCGGCCTCGGCCCTGACATCATCAGCCTGTCAGCGGGGGGAACCACCAGGAAGAATCTCCCGCTGCTGAGCTTCGAGGGCTTCTGGCACCGGTACCGCCAGTACAAGGGCACGGTGCTGGTCGCCGCCGCCGGGAACAACGGGACTCGCCGGCCGTTCTGGCCCGCTGCCTTCCCCGAGGTAGTGGGGGTTGGCGCAGTCGCGGCCAACTGGCGCAGCCGCGCGAATTTCAGCGACTACGGCCCCTGGGTCGACGTCTACGCGCCCGGGACGGACCTGGTCAATGCCTATGCCACCGGGACCTACATCTGCCGTGAGCCGCCGAACACCGGCCAGCAACGAGAGTTTCACGGCATGGCCCGGTGGAGCGGCACGTCCTTCTCGACGCCGCTTGTCTCGGGCCTGATCGCCGCCCGGGTATCCCGCACCGGCGAAAACGCCCGCCTCGCGGCCGATTCCCTGCTGGCCCTGGCGCGCGCGCAGCCGCTGGCCGGCGTCGGACCGGTGCTGTGGCCGTGCCAGACCGGGGGCGGCTGCTGCGGCGACGCCGGCTGTGGCGGCCACGCGGATTGTGGCTGCGCTGGCTGTGGCTGCACTGGCTGTGGCTGCCGGGCTGGCTGTGGCTGCGCTGGCTGTGGCGGCCAGCGCAGCCACAGCGGTGCTCATCGCGGCGGGCCACGCTGATGGGGCGCCGGCGAAGAAGACGGTCCCGTGGCGGATACTGACGCCGGTGACCTGGTAAACGCCGCGCTGGGCGGCGACCAGTCCAGCTGGGACGAGCTGGTCAGGCGGTACAGCGGCCTCGTCTGGTCGGTAGCGCGCGGATACCGACTCGGTCCGGCCGACGCGGCGGACGTGTTCCAGACCACCTGGCTTCGGCTGGCCGAGCATCTTGGCCGGATAAACAAGCCCAGTCAGGTCGGAGCATGGCTCGCCACCACGGCCCGGCACGAGGCGCTGAGAATCGCCCGCGGCGCTACCCGGATTGTCCCCGCAGAAGAGGCAACCCTGGTCGCGCTCGGCCAGGTTGACGACTACTCGCCGGAACGGGCCGTACTCGATGCGGAGCAGGCACGGCTCAACTCGGACCGGGCCGCGCGCCTCTGGCGCGCCTTCGGCGAGCTGCCAGCCCGCTGCCGGGAACTGCTCCGGATCCTGATCGCCTCGCCGCCGCCGAGTTACGCCGAGGTAGCGGCGGCCATGGGCATGCCGGTCGGGAGCATCGGGCCTACCAGGGCGCGCTGCCTGCAGCGGCTGCGCGAGCGGCTGACGGGTGAGGTATCAGATGCCGGTACTGTCGCTCATGATAGTGAGCCAGCCTGATGAGGAGAGGGACCGTGCCCGGTGACCGCGACGAGTTAGAGCTGGAGGAAGAACTCCGGCGGGCCGCCGCGCGCTTCGATCCGCTGCCACCTGACCTGCTGGCGGCAGCAGCTGCCGCCTTCAGCTGGCGCACTATCGAGGCCGAGCTCGCCGAGCTGGTCTTCGACTCGCAGGTCGATCATGACGACGTTGCGCTCGTGCGCGGGCCGCCCGAACGGCGGCTGCTCTCCTTCCAAGCGGCCGGGCTGACGATCGACCTGGAAGTCACCAGCACGAGCTCCTCTCGCGGCCTGGTCGGCCAGCTCGCCCCTCCGCGGCAGGCCAGCGTGGAGATCCGGGTCGGCGACACCTCGATCGCCGTCCAGGCTGATGACCTGGGCCGGTTCCGCGCGGGGCCAGTGCCGACAGGCCCGATGAGCTTGCGTTGCGGCATGGCGTCAGGTGAGGCCGGCCCTCCGGTCGTGACCGACTGGGTGCCGATCTGAACCATCGCCAGGTTGAGGCAGCGCTGCGTTACCGGGCGCGCATCCTGTTGTTGCGGGCAGCATGCTCGACCTCGGCAAGCCCCAGCACCTCAAGAACCGGCGGAACGTAGTTGCCGAACCGGCCGCGCAGGCCCTTCTTCAGGCCGTACCAGCCGCCAACGGGATTAGCGGGCGACCGGGCCCATGCCTCCACCGTGCCATCACGCGCTTCCTTCTGCTCGTCGGCGTTGCCGAGCGGCATCCAGTCACCGTGGTCGCGCAGCATCGCATGCAGGTCCTCGACGCAGCGAAGCTGGTAGCGCAGCTGGGTTGAGCCAACCTGGACGACGAGCGCAGGCGTGTCATGCTTCTCGTCGCGCCACGCCTCGTACTCGGAATTGCCGGGCGGCGTGGTCAGGATCCAGGGATCGTCGGCGGTCCCCGATCCGGCGGCACCGTTCGTGGTCATGCTGCTCCCTCCGCTGTGGTCCGGTGATTATGACACCGGATACATGACATCTCGTGTCATGATTCCGGGCTATCTTTGGCCTGTGCGTGCTAGCCGCCTGGTCGGGCTGATGACCCTGCTGCAGGCCAGGGGGCGGATGACGGCGCGGCAGCTGGCCGGCGAGCTTGAGGTGTCGCAGCGCACGATCATCCGTGACATCGAGGCACTGAGCTCGGCCGGGATCCCGGTCTATGCCATCCGGGGGTCCAGGGGCGGATTCGAGCTGCTCGGCGGGTCCGGCCGCGATCTCCCGGCCGCCGGGTACCGGCCGGGCCGGGCGAGTGCCGACGCCGGGGCGCAGCGCGCACGGGTCCGGCTGTCCCCCCGCGGCCGTAGCCTCGCGGCGCTCAGCGGCAGGCCGGCGAGCATCCGGATCCGCCGGAACTGCACACCCGCGCCGGGACGCGAGGACTGGGTCGAGGCCTCGGTGCGGATCGGCTCGGTCAGCTCCGCGGTACTCGACATGCTCGCGCTCGGGGCTGAGGTCGAGGTACTGCACCCGGCGGAGCTGCGAGCCCACGTCGGCGAGGCAGCCAGGAAGCTTGCGGACCTGCATCGCGATGAGAGCGCCGGCCGCCCGCCCGGCCACCTGCCTGGCCGTCCGGCACCTGCAGCCTTATCGTGAAAAGCGTGGTTGTCGAGATCAGTAGCGAGGCGGCCGAGTTCATCGGCCAGCGCGGCGGCCGGCTCTGGGTCTGGGCTGCGTATCCGCGGATGTGCTGCGCGGGTACTCCGCCGTGGATGCATGCCGCTATCGAGCCCCCGGCGGGTATCTCCGGGTTCAGCTCCGTCACCGTGGCAGGAGTGCAGCTCAGCTTCCGTGCCTTCGGCAACGCCCGGCAGCCCGGAATCCTGGAGATCGCCCTGCGCGGCCGCCGCCGCCCCAGGGTCGAGGCCTACTGGGACGGCTGCCTGATGGCCATGGACTAGCGCGCAGCCGGGCGATGGCCGGTCAGTGGGCGGCGTGCCCGGCAGCGTGCGCGGTCGCGGCATCGGCCGGCCACTGGAAGCTGGTGACGCTGCCTCCGGTGATGGTCACCTTCCCGGCCGGGGTGGTCGCGTCACGCCAGATGGTGTACTCACCGGCGGCAAGCTCCGGGTAGACGGCCGCGTACTGCACGCTGCCGCCGGCCCGGCGTTCCCGCACTTGCGAGTGCGTGCGCCGGGCAGCGGGGATGTCGTGCGGGCTTATCTCGATCTCGTGGCCGTCCAGGTCAGCGGCGGTGTGCAGCACCAGCGCGCCAACGCCAGGGCCGACGTTGAGCACGACGCTGCCGGAGCCGGAGGGGCCGAGGACTGGTTCGGTCATCGCGTTGTGCTCCTGCCTTCCATCAGAACTGACGAACCGGGACCGGGCGCTGACCAGCGCGAAGCTGCGCCGGCCAGCGCCCGGTT
The DNA here is from genome assembly GCA_963707065.1 of uncultured Actinomycetes bacterium. GTDB lineage: Bacteria > Actinomycetota > Actinomycetes > Streptosporangiales > Streptosporangiaceae > Palsa-506. The sequence goes on along the minus strand of CAVPPJ010000021.1, from coordinate 189,233 downwards.
TTCCCACCCCCCTGGTCAGGACGGGTTGTGGTAGCCGTCGTAAGGCACGCCCATGTAGGGGAACGCTGTCAGCGGCTTGTTGGTGACGCTGGTGCCGGTCAGGCCGTCGGTGACGTCCTTGACCACCGCGTCGACCGTGTACTTCGGGTCGACCAGCGGGAAGACAGCGCCGGCGATGGCCCGCAGCTCGATGGTGACCACATCGTCGGTCACCCGGCGCCCGTTCGGGAACCCAGCGGGGTCGCCGCCGATGAGCCCGAGGATGCTGAACTTCTTGGAACTCTCGGGCGTGGGCGGAATCGACGTATTGAGCCGCAGCATGTCGGCCGGCACCTTGCCAGTAAAGTTCGTGAAGCCCTTGATCAGGCCGGCCGGGATGCCGGTGAGCAGGATCGCCTCCAGGTCGGCGCGCGGCGTTCCCGCCTTGTCGAGCGCAGCCAGATGGGGGAAGGCGCCCGGGTACAGGACGGGCAGCAGCCCGGCCAGTTCCGGGTGCGCGACGTACTTCACGAACTGCTTGTCATGCACCGGGTGCACCCGGTTCCAGTGGTCTTTGTCGCCGAGCGGCACGATGACCTCGTTGAAGAGGGGGTTGCCGAGCCGCGAGACCTGGGTGAACGGGCCGCTGACGAAACTCCCGGTGCTCTCGTCGCCGGCTACCCGGCCGCGCTGGCGGCTCGCGCTCGTCCAGACGCCGATCGTCGGGCGTCTCGACCTGGTCAGGTGCGAGATCGGTACCTGGATCGCGATGGAGTGCACGTTGACGCGGTCGGTGGCGTTCACTCCCGGCGCGTTCTTGAGCCCTTCGGCCTTCGCGAAGACATTGAACTGCTGGAGCGGGCGCAGGTTGCCCAGGTCGAAGATCGATCCCAGGTCGACGTAGAACTGCTCGGCGCGCTGCCCGGCGAAGACCTTGATGCCGCGGCTCAGGGAGTGCACCGCCGGGTGCCCCAGCTTTGCCTCGTAGTCGGGCGTGGACAGCACGCCGACGTTGCACGGCGGGCAGGCGAGCTTGTGCGCCAGGACCCGCGAGCCGGAATGGTCGACCCGGGTGACCTTGTAGAACTGCTTACTGTTCCAGTTCGGGTCGCTGAGCGATCCGATCGGGCCGGTGTTGTAGAGGAAGCTCGTCGGCGTGGTCAGTTTCGTCTCGAACTTGAACTGATAGGTGATGTCGGCCTTGCCGTCACCGTCGTTGTCGACGTGGATCTCGTAGAGCACGTCGTCACCGAATTCGTAGAAGTTCGGGCCGCCGGCCGGGCTCTGCAGCGGGATGTAGTTGGCGATCAGGGTCACGCTGTCCGGCCGGTCCGGGCTGACAAACGCGTACAGGTCGGTACTGTCAGCGACCGGATCCTTGGAAATCTCCGGCGCCTCGCGATGCGAAGACATCAATTACCTCACAAGATTGTGCTGGGAATGGCAGGGCGCGGGGACGGTCGTCAGCGGCTCGCCCGAACGAGCCGGGCGGCCAGTTCCCGGTCGTGCACGCGGGTATGGCTGGCGCCGCGGAACACATCGATCTCGCCGGACCTGGCGTCGCGCACATGCACGATGAACTGCTCCGCGGGGCCCGCGTCCGCTTCTCCGGCCGTCGCGCTGCGCGTCGCTGGCGCGGCCGGCCGCGCCGCGGCGGCAAAGGCCGGCGCGGTACCAGCTAGGGCGGTTGCGGCGATCCCCGCTGCCCCTACTCCTGCGGCGCCGCGCAGCACGGAACGGCGGGTCAGGCGCTTCTGCTCCTGGAGATCATCGGTGGTGTGAGCTGCGGGCGGGCTCGAGTCGTCGTGACCAGGCATGTGTATCCCTTCCGGAGCGCTGGCACGATGCCGGTTGCCCCTGCGGTGAGCACTGAGCTCATCTACTCATTGTGCTCGATACGATTACTCTAAGTGCTGAACAGGAAAGATCCTCTGTCCGGTGTGTTGACCAGAGAAGATTTTCCGTCACGGTCGTACTTCGACCCGGGCGCATAGATGGATGGGTCACCGGGCGGCCGAGGCCAAATCGTTATATTCTGAGCCATCACAGCGGTAGTTGCAGGTCTGCCGCTTGACCCGGAAGCGGCCGGCGGACTCGGCGACTCGCCCGGGCGAGTCGCCGAACAGCCTGACGGCGACGGCCGCGAGGCGAGATGATGACACACTCCGTGTGAGGTCGAAGGTAACTACCGAATTCGGTTGAGATCCGTCCGGGCCGGGACCCGACTTGCTGCGTGCTGGACATTGCCCAGGCCGCTGGCTGGGCGAGACTGGACTCTTGAGCAGTGACAACGAATTCAGACCAGAGCAATACGCCCGAAGAACCGAATAGCTTCATCGGGCGCGAGCGAGAACTCGGCGAGTTGCATGGCTTGCTGCGAGCCGCACGTGCCCTGACGCTGTGCGGCACCGGCGGCATCGGGAAGTCGCGGCTGGCTGTGCGGATGCTCACGGCGCTGACCGGCGACTTTCCGGACGGCGTATGGTTCATCGAGCTCGGTGACCTGCAGCAGTCCGACCTCATCGCTCGCGTCGCAGCTGCCGTCGGTGTCGTCGAGGAACGCGGGCAGCCGCTGCTGGAGACACTGGCGGCCGCCCTCGCGCCACGCCGGATGCTGCTAGTACTGGACAACTGCGAGCATCTGATCGACGGGGCCGCGCGCCTGTGCCAGCGGCTGCTGGCCAGTTCACCGGGGCTCCGGGTGATGGCGACGAGCCGCGAGCCGCTGCGGGTGGCGGCCGAGGTCGTCTACCAGGTGCCGCCGCTGTGGATACCGCCGCCCGGTGTCATCGATCCGGCGGAGCTGTCCCGATATGAGGCGATCCGGCTGTTTACCGACCGGGCCGCCGCGGCCATGCCCGGGTTTGCCGTCGGGGCGGCCAACGCGGCGGCCGTCGCGGCGCTCTGCCGCGCGCTGGATGGCGTGCCGCTGGCCGTGGAGCTCGCCGCCGCGTGGGTCCGCGCGCTGTCGGTGGAGCAGATCGCGGCCCGCCTTGGTGATCGTTTCCTACTGCTGACGAGCGCGGACCGCACGGCCCCGGTGCGCCAGCGCACGCTGCGCGCCACCTTCGACTGGAGCCACGAGCTGCTCACGACCCGCGAGCAGCTGATGTTGCGGCGGCTGTCGGTCTTCGCGGGCTGGTCGCTCGAGATGGCCGAGGAGGTCTGCGCCGATGATGAGCTGCCAGCGGGAGACATGCTTGACCTGATCACCGCGCTGGTGGATAAATCGCTGGTGGTCGTCGAGCCGGAAGCGCTCGGCCAGACCAGGTACCGGCTGCTCAACACCATCCGCGAGTACGCGGCGGAGCGGCTTGCCGATGCCGGGGAATCCGCGGCGCGGCACCGCAGGCTGCGTGACTACTCGCTGCTCGTCGCGGAGCATTCGATGGCGGTCGGCATGGCGATCATCCCGGCGCCATGGTCGGCGAGGGTCGACGTCTTCCTGCGGTACGACGTCGATGCTGGCAACGCCCTGCAGGTGCTGGCCCGGTGCCTGGCCGACGGTGACGCGGAGACGGGCCTTCGGATCTGCACTGCCATCAGGCCGTGCTGGATTGTGCGGGGAACCTTCGCCGAGGGCGCTGAATGGTTCGACTCCTTCCTCGCCATCGATGCCCCGGGGGTGCCCGACGGCGTCAGGGGCGCGGCCCTGGTGGGCCGCGCGCAGCTTGCCCTGTCCAGCGATCCAGCCGGAGCGCGCCAATGGGCGCAGGATGGCCTGGCGCTAAGCCGCGCCGCGGGCGACGAATTCTGGACCGGGGCTGCGCTCAACCTGCTCGCGGAGGTTGCGCTGCACACCGGCCGGACGGAGGAGGCTGCCCTGCTGGCCGGCGAGGCACTAGCGGGCGCACGGGCAGCCGGTGACGGGTGGAACGAGGGATACGCCCTCGGCAGCCTGGCGGCGGCAGCCGGCTGGAGCGGCAACTTCCGTGAGGCCGAGGAATTCGCGGATGCCTCGATAGCCGTGATGCGCGACATAGATCAGCAATGGGGCGTAGCGCGCACGCTGCTCGGCCTTGGCGACCTGGCCCGGCTAAGAGGCAACCCTGACGGTGCACGCGAGCGTTACCTGGCTGCATTGGCCATCTTGCGTGAGATCGAATCCCGGCCGGAGATCGCCCGCTGCCTGGCCGGCCTGGCGCGGGTAGCGGCCGATCGCGGCGATCTGGTGGCGGCGCGGGAATATCTCGCCGAGAGCCTGCGGCTGAGCCAGTTCACCGGGTCCCGGATCAGCGTGGCCCGCGGCCTTGAGGCATTCGCCGTGCTCGCGGTGCAGGAAGGCCTGCCGGACCGCGCGGTGCAACTGGCGGCCGCCGCCGCCAGCCTCCGCGAGGCGGCTCACCTGCCGCCGCTTCCCGGCGCCAGGACGGAGCAGTACCTGGCCGCCGCCCGCGGTCTCGGGGAGCCTGCCATCCAGCGACTCTGGGCGCTGGGATCGCAGATGACGGCCGAGAGCGCCGTCACCTTGGCCCTGGACGCATCTGGCCAGGTGCCAGCACGGGCCGGGCCCGCGCCGGGGTACGGCGTTGCCGCACCGCTCCCGGCCACGCTGACGCAGCGTGAGCGGCAGATCGTTGCGCTCATCGCCAAGGGCTGCAGCAACAAGGCCATCGCCGGGGAACTCTTCATCAGCCCGGCGACGGCTGCCAGGCACGTCGCCAATATCCTCGCGAAGCTGGGGTTCACCTCCCGTTCCCAGGTTGCCGCATGGGCGAGGGCCGGCGGCCAGGACGGCTCGCCTCCTGCTGACGAGGGGATGCCACCGGCCGGGTACGCCCCGCGCTGACCTGGCTCTGCCTCCGCCCCGTTAGGCAGGCTCGATCTCGGCAGAATCGGTGAGCCGCAACTTGCGCCGTGCCCGCTCGTAGAACGTCGTGCTGCCGAGCCGGATGACCCGCGCGGCGTCCGGCCGCGCCCGCAGGTCTATGCAATCACCGGGGGTCACGTAGCGAGCCACCATGCCATCGACCTCGATGGCCAGTCGCCCGCTGGTCGGGAGTATGTCCAGTGACAGGGTGTCGTCGATCGACAGGACGACTCCGCGGTTGTAGGCCGAATGCGCGGCCGCCGGAGTGACAAGCAATGCCTCGACTGACGGGCTCATGATCGGGCCGCCCGCCGCGAAGCTATAGGCAGTCGATCCCGTCGGCGTCGCGACCACGACGGCATCCGCGGCGTAGCTGACGAAGGGCGACCCGTCCACCCGCAAGCCGACGCGTGCACTCCCCTGGCCGGGGACGCGGACGACGGCGACGTCATTGAAGGCGGTCATGATTACGCCAGCGATCTCGGCGTCCACAGCCAGCCGTGACTCGGTTGTGTACTGGTGGGAGTCGATTGCAGACAACGCGGCCGGCAGCTCAGGGATATCTACCTCCGCGAGGAAACCGAGCCTGCCGAGATTGACGCCAAGCACCGGGACCCGCTGGCCGTCGGCAAGCCGCATTGCCCTCAGCATGGTGCCGTCACCACCGAGACTGACGATCAGGTCGCAGTGCTGGCTCAGCTCCGCCGCGCTGACCGCGATGGCCCCGCGCGCCCTGCTAATCTCGTCGGCTGCGCCGTATACCTTCCCGCCACTGGCGGCCGCCCAGTCAAGCACCGCGCTGACCGCTTCGCTGCAGTTGCGGAGCGGATGCAGGACCAGCCCCACTGAATGCATGCTGTCACCCTGTCCCGTTCGGCGGCCGCCGAGTTAGCCCGCGCTCGACGTGGCCCAGATGTTGATCCCCGATTCCACCGCTTCTGCGTCGATCGCGGCGAGCTCGGCTGCGGTGAACTCGGTCCGGCCCGCCGCGGCCAGGTTCTCCTCAAGTTGCGCGACGCTGCCCGCGCCGATCAGCACCGAAGTGACCCGCCGGTCGCGCAGCGCCCAGGCCAGTGCCAGCTGCGCCAGCGATTGCCCGCGGGCCCGCGCGATCTCGTTCAGCGCCCGGACGTGGCTCAGCGTCGCATTGGTCAGCTGATCGGCCCCGAGGGAGGACCCGCCCTTGCTGGCCCGCGAGCCCGCCGGAACCCCGTTCAGGTATTTGCCGGTGAGAACGCCCTGGGCGAGTGGCGAGAAGGCTATGCAGCCGGCTCCCTCGCGCTCGAGGGTGCCGAGCAGTTCCTCCTCGATCCAGCGGTTCAGCATGGAATACGACGGCTGATGAATCAGCAGCGGTGTGCCGAGTTGGCGGAGGATCGCTGCGGCTTCGGCGGTCCGCTGCGCCGAGTACGAGGAGATTCCCGCGTACAGCGCGCGGCCCGACCGCACGGCCGTGTCGAGCGCGCCCATGGTTTCCTCCAGGGGCGTGTCCGGGTCGAACCGGTGACTGTAGAAGATGTCCACGTAGTCCAGGCCCATCCGGCGCAGCGACTGGTCCAGGCTGGACAGCAGGTACTTGCGGGAGCCCAGGTCGCCATAGGGTCCTGGCCACATGTCGTAGCCGGCCTTGGTGGAGATGACCAGCTCATCGCGATACGGCAGCAGATCCTCGCGCATGATCCGGCCGAAGTTGATCTCCGCCGTGCCGTAGGGCGGCCCGTAGTTGTTGGCCAGGTCGAAGTGCGTTACGCCGAGATCGAACGCGCGCCTGATGATCTCCCGCTGTGTGTCCAGCGACCGGTCGTCGCCGAAGTTCTGCCAGAGACCAAGCGACACCTCGGGCAGCATGAGCCCGCTGCGCCCGCTGCGCCGGTAGGGGATTCGTTCGTAACGATCAGCCGCGGCAACATAAGTCATGCGAGCAAGTCTGTCATCGGGACGGCGTTCCCGGTGTGCAGGACGGTCACTATGACCTTGGCTTCGACGGTGGCCGGGCAGCGGGAACCGGGCAGCCAGCACGGTGAGCCTGCCCGATGCCCGGGTTGGGTGGTCCTGTCACGCCGGGTAGGGGCGGGGTGTTGTGGTGTAGGTGCGTGCGCTGGGGAGGGTCCAGGTGAGGGTGCCGGGGCGGGGTTGTTCGAGGTGCCAGCCGGGTGCTTGCTTGGCTTGGTGGTGGCGGCGGCAGAGGGCTGCCAGATTGCATTCGCAGGTCCGGCCGCCTTGGTCATAGGGGATGGTGTGGTCGTGGTCGCAGCGGGTGGCGGGGCGGCGGCAGCCGGGGTAGGAGCAGGTGCGGTCCCTGGTTTGGAGCAGGTGCCGTAGTGCTGGTGGTGGCTGGTAGGCGGAGGTTTCGCGGGCGTGGCCGCAGGTCCCGGTCTCCAGCCAGCTGATCGTGAGCCCGGTGAGCCAGCGGGAGATGGCCGCGGACGCCGGGACCTCGGGTTGACGCGCGGCCTCCGGGCCGGGTGGTCCGGGTGGTGCGGGCCGGGTGGTGCGGGGCCGCCGGGTGGTGCGGGGCCGCCGGGTGGGGCGGGTCCGGGTGGTGGTTGTCCTTTCCTGGCGCAGGCGTGCCCGATGGCGTGGCCGCCGGGGGTGGTGATGGTCAGGCACCAGCGGGAGCCGGGGCTGGTGGTGATGGCGGTGGCGAGGTCGCGGCTGGCGGCGGCGTCGAGGTAGCCGTAGCCGGCGGCCTCGCCGGGGCCGCCGGCCAGGCCGAGCCAGGTGGTGAGCGGGATGGTGAAGTTGACGGTCCCGGTCAGCCCGCCCGGCCCGGGCGGGAGTCCGGCGCCGCCGCGCGGCGCGCCCGGCCGGGGACCGGGCGGTGGCCTTCGTGATCCGCCGTCACCGTTCCCGCCGTCGCCGCCGTCCCTGTCCTGGCCCGCTGCGCTGTCGCTGTCCTGATCTGCCGGGCCGGGGCCGTTCCCATGCTCGCGGCCGGCGGGGTCGCCGTCCTGGCGGCCTGGGGTCGTGCCGTCCGCGCCGTCGTCCTGGCCGGAGAGCCCATCGTCCTGGCCGGGGAGCGTGTTGTCCTGGCCGGGGAGCAGGGTGTAGAGGGGCCGGCTGGTGAGCAGGGCGAGGAACACGGCGCGCGCGGAGCTGCTCCAGCGTCCCGCCGGCTCCGGCGTTCTTCAGGTCGCGGGCGGCGGTGTCGATGTGCTGGTCGGCGGCGAGCACGGCGGCGGGCGGCAGGTCGCGGCCGGCCAGCGACCAGGTCCCGGCGGGCTCGGTCCAGCATTCCACCCGGGCGTCCCGCTGCGCCTTCTCCCGCCGTTTGCGGGCGGCACCGGGGTCGAGGGCGAGCACGGCGCGGTGCAGCACGCCGCGCAGCTGCCCGGTGGTCAGCCCGGGCGCGTCCGCGGCGACGAGCGCGGCGACGGCGGCGGCCCCGACGTCGCCGAGGCCGGCCAGCTCGCTGGTGAAGATGATCGCTTTCGGCAGGTCGATCCGCCCGGCCGCCAGCGCCGCGCCCACGGCCGGCAGCCGGGTGACCGCGGCGGCGAGGCTGACCAGCCGGTCCGCCGCCCGGCAGGTCAGCGTCAGGGCCGCGGCGACCTCATCACCGACATGATCCGCCAGCCGCTGGTCACCCGCGGCGCGGGCGTCCGCGGCCCGCCGGGAACCCAGCCCGGCCACCGCGGCCAGCTCCAGCGCGGCGGACCACGACGCCAGCCGCCGGGCCGCGGCCAGGACCCCGATCAGCTCATCGTCGCTGAGCACGGCCAGCCCGTCATCCCATGCATCGCGGGCGAAGGCGGCCAGCGCCGGGCCGGGCTCCAGCTGATCGAGCTGCCCGCCGGCGGCGAACCCCAGCGCGCCGGCCACATGATCGCCATGGGTGAACCCGGCGGCCAGGACCTCCCGCGCGGCAGCCGGGGACGCTGCGTTATCCAGGTATTCATCGCGGACCGCCGCGGGCACGTCAGCGAGCCACCCGTCCTCGCCTTCCGGCGGCCCGCAGTACGGGTTGAAGAACGCCACCGCGTCGAACGGCTCCCCGTCATCGTCCGCGTACGCGGGCCAGGACCAGGCGGCGGGAGGCACAGCCGGCGGCACGGGAGGCGTCATCGGCCCTTCCGGCATCGGCTCTTCCGGCATCGGCTCCTCCTCCCGCTTGCGCTGCTGGCTAAATGTTCTTCAAACAAACTATCGACTCCTACTGACAAAACATCCCTCGTGCGACACGGCACCGGAAACTGAACAAGAAATTTCAGGCACGCAGGCCCCCACGCGCGTGGCAGCGGCTGTCCTCCGGTGCCGGGTCGCACGGCCCGCGCATGTTCAGCTGGGCGCGGCTCCTGACGGGCACTGGGCCACTCCGGGGCCGCGGGCACTGGCTGCTGGCCCGGCGCTCGGTCAGCGACCCCGCCGAGCTTGCCTACTACGCCTGCTACGTCCCGCCGGGCCAGCCTGGTGGACCTGGCCTGTTCGGCGAGTAGCACGATTCCTCAGGAACTACGGCAGCTTCCAGTCGACGGGCTGCGCGCCGCCCTGCTCAAGCAACTGGTTGGCCCTGGAGAATGGCCGCGAGCCGAAGAAGCCGCGGTCGGCCGAGTTCGGGCTGGGGTGCGCCGACTCGATGCAGCGCGCGCTGCCGAGCAGCGGCGCCAGGCTGCGGGCGTCGCGGCCCCAGAGGATCGCCACCAGCGGGCTGCTGCGCGCGGCGAGCGCCTGGATGGCCTGCTGCGTGACCTCCTCCCAGCCCTGTCCGCGGTGCGCGCCGGGCTTGCCCGGCTCCACGGTCAGCACCCTGTTCAGCAGCATGACTCCGCGCTCGGTCCACGGGCTCAGGTCCCCAGAAGCCGGTCTCGGGTAGCCGAGATCCTCGCCGTACTCACGGAAGATGTTGATCAGGCTGGCCGGCAGCCGCCGCGTCCCCGGTGCCACCGAGAAGCTCAGGCCGACGGGATTACCCGGTGTCGGATAGGGGTCCTGCCCGACGATCAGCACCCGCACGTCGGCGAACGGCTGCTGGAACGCGCGCAGCACCAAGTCGCCCGCGGGAAGGTAACTGCGTCCGGCGGCGACCTCCGCTCGCAGGAAGTCACCCATCGCCCGGATTCGTCCCTCGACTGGCTCGAGCGCTGCCGCCCAGCCGCTGTCCATCATTGCCTGCAGGGGCCGGGCTGTCATGACGAACCACTCTAGGCTCGTTGGGCTGTGCGCGGATGGCCTGCCCCCAGGTCGGCGGGGTCGGCTCGCCAGCGGGGCGCGCTGGGGCGGACCCTGGCGGCTGCCTGCGTGCCGGATCGTCAGCCGATCGGGCAGCCTGGCTTCGCCGTCGCCTGGCCCGAGTTGCGGCTGACCCGCAGGCACGATTCGGCCACCGCCTCGAACGAGCGAGCGGGGATGCCCTTGAGCAGCGAGACGAGCGCGTCCGGCCAGCGCGGGAAGGCGCTGCCGCCGAAGAACCAGTTGCTCCCGTTGTCCGCCAGGATCAGGCCGTAGTGCTGCATCTCCCGCAGTACTGCCTTCGCGTCCTTGCAGTACGGCGTGCTGGCGTTGCGGCAGAACGTCGAGACCTTGAAGCTTGCCTTCAGCCGGAATCTGGCACCCATCGGCGGGAGGTTGCGGCTAGTGCCGGAACCGGCCTCGTGCCGGGCCGGCCAGAGGAATGATGACCGGGTGGTCTGGGCGGTGAACCGGATCGCGTGCGTGATCGGCGTGCCGTTCCTGACCGCCGCGCGCACCTGGCCGTAGTTCAGCAGGCCCGGCAGGATCGGCAGGCCAGCGGCGTCAGCCGAGGTCCAGTTAAGCGGGCGGAGCGCATTGGACTGCAGGTTCCAGATCGCCCCGGAGCCCGCGGTGGGGCTGGCGGAGTAGCGGGCGTCCCACAGCTCGTAGAGCCGGCAGGTGCCGGAGTTGACCATGATGGCGTGCCGGTCGCCGCCGGCGCTGCGGCCGCCTTCGATCCGCGTGCGAGAACCGAAGGGGTAGGGGCCTTTGTCGCTCTCGCTGGCGTAGCTGAACTTAACGCTGGTCAGCGAATGAGCACTCGTGACGATGTTGTAGGGGATGCCGTACGGGACACCGCCGGGATCCGGGCCGAAGTCCGGATGCAGGTAGGTGGTGGCCGAGTTCATGCTCCGCAGCCAGGCGGCGCTGCGGGGGTTCACCGGCAGCTTCGAGATGTCGGTGTTCCAGACGTTGTCGGCCGGGAACATCGGGCAGCCCGGGGCGCCGCGCACGGTGGTACCGGCGCCTGCCGCAGTCGTTGCCGGGCTGGACTGGGCCGGCTGGGTGGCAGCCACGGGCGAGATGGCGGTACCGCAGGCGGCGAGCAGCGCGAGCGGCAGCACGGCCGCCACCGCTGCCGTGGCCGGGCGGAGCGCGCGAAGATGACCACCGAGTATCTGCATCGCCGACATCCTGGCACGAGCGGCCGCCGGCAGCAGGCGATCTGCCTGATATCAATGCGGTGTTAATGTCACCAGGGCATGGCGTGCAGCGGAGGTGGGATCGCCGTGGGCTTGCCGCGGACGTCGGCTGACTCAGTCCTCTTCAGCACCTACAACGTGCTGAACCTGTTCCAGGACGACACGCCCGCCGGGCGCGAGCACTACCGGCTGATCGTCGAGTCGGTCCGGGCCCTGGACACGGACGTGCTCGCCGTCCAGGAGATCCGCGCACTCGACGGCAAGTCGGCGCGGGCCCGGCTGCGGCAGCTCGCCGATGACGCCGGGATGCGGTGCACGGTGCCCCGCCGGGCGGGCGGCGCGGGCCGCAGCGCGCTGGCGATGGGCCCGCACGGCTACCACGCTGGCCTCCTCTGGCGCGCCGGGATCGAGCCCGTACCTGGGTCGTTCCGCGGTTACGGGAAGGGCGACTTCTGGCACTCGCTGGCCTGCGTCACCCTCGACGCGGGCGGCTCCAAGGTGCGGTACGCCGCGCACCACGCGACGCCGTTCGGCAGGCAGCTGCGCGCCGACCAGAACGAGCGGCTGGTCGCCGCGCTGACCAATCCGCCGGGCGGCTTGCCGGTGATAGTGGGAGCGGACTGGAATACCGAGTGCGCCGACCGCGTCCGCGACGCCGATTCCGGCGAATGGGTCCTGTACGAGCCGAGTGATCCATTCGCCGGCCTCGGCTGGTTCGATGAGCTGGTCTATCAGTGCGAGTGGGACTACGACAAGCGCGGGCGGCGCAGGCACCGGGCGGACCGGCGGCCCGGTGACGTGCTCTGGGCCGGCGGGCTGCACGACGTCGCCGCGGTCCTGCGCGCGCCGTGGCAGGCGACCACCGGCCACTATCCGGATGACTCCTATGGCGTCCGCGGGATCTCCCGCCGGATCGACGGCATCCGCGTGACCAAGCAGCTTCTCGGCGGGCTGCTGTCGTACGGGGTGGAAGACACCGAGCTCACCAGGCGGGTCTCGGATCACCTGCCTGTCACCGTGGAGTACGCCCCGCAGGCCGCCGCGGCGCAGGCCGCCGCCGCGGCGCAGGCCGCCCCCCCGGCGTCCGTCGCCCCGACGTCGGCCGCCCCCCGGTCCGCCGCTCCGACTCCGCCGCCCCGGCGTCCGTCGCCCCGCGGGCCGTCGCCCCGGCGTCGGCCGCCGGGCAGCGCGGCCGAGCGTGATGACGGAGGATCCGCACGTGCGGGACGTGCGGATCCTCCGTGCTAATGGGCTCTACTTATGAATAATTGCATTGCGTATAGCGCGGCGTCCTCGGTGATCCGCGCGGACTGCAGGCAGTAAAGGAGCCAGGACGGTGAGCAGGGCTGACATTCCAGCCGCGGCGTGGTCTAAGAGCCGCCGCAGCGGCGGCCAGTCCAACTGCGTCGAGGTGGCCGTGACCGAGGGCTCCAAGGAGGGCAGCGATCACGTGATCACGGTCCGCGATTCCAAGGATCCGGATGGCCCGAAGCTGGTCTTCACCCCGGCTGAGTGGGAGGCGTTCACCGCCGGGGTGCGAGACGGTGAATTCGACATTGACTGAGCTGCCAGCTGAGCCGCCAGAACCGGGCCGCGCAGCGGAGACTCCGGCCAGCCTTCCGGCCTGGCCCGGCGGCGCGGAGGTCGCCGTCGCCCTGACCTTCGACGTCGACGCGGAGGCGCCGTGGCTTGGCGAGGGCCCGGAGTATGCCAGCAGGCTGACCATGCTGTCCCAGGCCCGCTACGGCCCGGTGCGCGGGCTCGGGCGCATCCTGGACATGCTGGCGGCAGCCGGCCTCCGGGCGACCTTCTACCTGCCCGGCCATACCGCCGACCATTACCCGGCCACGATCGAGGCCATCCTCGAGCGCGGCCACGAGGTCGGCCACCACGGCTACCTGCACCTGCAGAGCGAGCGGCTGGACCAGGCGGGCCAGCTGGCCGAGCTGGAGCAGGGCCTAGCGGCGCTGGGCAGGCACGGCGTGCGCCCGGCTGGCTACCGGTCCCCGGGCTGGGAGCTGACGCCGGAAACGCTGGCCCTGCTGGCCGGGCTTGGCTTCTCCTACGACAGCAGCCTGATGGCCGATGACCGGCCGTACTGGATCACGTCCGGTCAGCAGCGGCTGCTGGAGCTGCCGGGCCACTGGAGCCTGTGCGACTGGCCGTACTTCGGCTACACCTCGTTCCACGGCGGCCTGCTCGCGGATCCCGCGGCGGTCGAGCGCATCTGGCTGGAAGAGTTCGAGTCGGCCCGCCAGGAGCGCCGGCTGGTCACTTACACGATGCACCCGGAGGCCATCGGGCGGGGTTACTGCCTGCGGATGCTGGAGCGCGTGGTGACAGCCATGCAGGACCGGGGCCAGGTGTGGTTCGCGACGCACGGCGAGATCGCCAGCCTGGCCGCCGCCGGCGAGCCTTAGGCCGGCAGCGCGGCCGCCCGCTCCGGCTGCAGGCCGGCCAGCGCGACCGGATCCCGGACCAGGCCGGCCACCCGGCTCGCCCACGGCCGGAGTACGGCATCGAGCCGGCCGAGCTCGGACTCCAGCACGGCGAGACCCGGGTGGGTACGGTCGCGCCGAGTTCGACCAGGAGCGGCCGCAGGTGGACGTCCACCGCCAGCGCGTGCTGCGGGGAAGCCATAACGAGCAAGGGCAGCGCTGCCGTTCCCGCCAGCCCGTGGTAGGGCAGCCGGTCGAGGAACACCTTCAGCAGCCCGGTGTACGTGCCCTTGAACGTCGGGCTGGCTACCAGCAGCAAGTCCGCCCGCGATACCAGCTCGGTCGCGTCCTCGACGGCCATCGATGACTCCGGCAGCAGCAGCCGCCGTGACAGCACGGAGAGATCGATGATCTCGTATCCCTCGTCTACCCCGGCGGCCAGCGCAATCGCCTCAGCCGCGGCTGCCGCGACGGTCAGGGTGCGAGATCCGGGCTTGGGATTTCCGACGAGAGCAACGAAGCGCACGGCTCCTCCAGGGCGACTGGCAATAGCACGAGCTTCCCGGGGGGAGCGGTGGACGGCTCCCCCCGGGAAGTGGGGTTTCCCCTGAGGTACGCGCGGACCTCGGGGAAGTGGACTCCCCGGGAGCTGTTGCCAGCTCCGGGGAAATTCAGCGTTCCTCCTGATGGCGCCCGGAGCGCCCCGGCATGCGGTCTTCGGCAGTCAGCTGGCGTGCCGGTGCGCGGTGCGTCATCGCACGCCAGCCAGGGTGGCCAGGTCCGTGACTGCCGCGGCCGGGACGGCTGCGCCGTGCCTGCGGAGTTCCGGCATGACCCCTTCGCCGAACCAGTAGGCCTCTTCCAGGTGCGGGCAGCCGGAGAAGATGAACTCCTCGATGCCGAGTGAGGCATATTCGGCAATCCGCTCGGCCACCTCCTCGCTCTGGCCGACCACCCGCTGGGCGTTCGCGATCTCGCCGGGATCGAGGCCATCGAGTAGCCGGGACGCCTCCGCCCAGGCGTCCCTGGCGCTGTCGCGGCTGATCACGTGCAGCCGGATGCCGAAGCGGAGCGTCCGGCCCTCGGCCTCGGCCAGACCGCGTATCCAGGCGATCTTCTGCGCGACCTGGTCCGGGCGCTCGCCCCAGGTCAGGTAGGCATCCGCATACCTGGCCGCGACCGGCCCGGCGGCCGGCGACGAGCCGCCGAAGTAAACGCCGGGCACCGGCGCGGGCGGGATCATCACGGTCGCGCCGTCGACCTGGTAGTGGCGCCCGCGGAAGTCATGCGGGCGGCCGCTCCACGCGCCACGGACAATGTCGAGGAACTCCCGGTGCGGGCGTAACGCTCGTCGTGCGGCAGGTGATCGCCGAACCTGCGCTGCTCGTCGGCCTGGCCGCCGGTGACCACGTTCAGCAGCAGCCGGCCGCGGGAGATCCGCTGGTAGGTCGCTGCCATCTGCGCGGCAAGGGTAGGCGAGGTCAGCCCGGGCCGGAACGCGACCAGGAACTTCAGCCGCTCTGTCTCGCGGATCAGGGCCGCGGTCACCAGCCACGCGTCCTCGCACCAGGTACCGGTAGGGGTCAGCACCCCGTCGAAGCCGAGTTGCTCGGCGGAGCGTGCCACCTGGGCCAGGTACTCAATGTCCGGCGGCCTCGACGCCGCGCGCGCGCCGGTCGTCCGGCTGCCAGGCCCCGCGGTCCCGCCGTCCAGCGGCACGCTGTGCCCGCGGCCGATGATGGCCCGGCCGTCACCGGAGGTAGGCAGGAACCAGTGGAATTTCAGGCTCATGACGAACTCCCCATGGCCTTATGCTGGGCCAGAGTTCCTATAAAGTCAATCGAAAAAATAGGTAATCATCGGGGCTGTGACGGCCATCGCAAACGGCGTAACGGCCGCCGGCACCAGGTACACCGGCACCAGGTACACCGGCCGGGCGCCGCGGGAGGGCGCCGGGGGCGCAGCGGCGGGCCGCCGCCCGGTGGCAGGGCCGGCCACCGCCTGGCGCAGTGGCCGGCCCGCCGGCTGCAGTCGTCAGCCCGTCTGCGGTCAACCCGCCTGCTGGTCAGCCCTTCAGCCGGCGGCGGGCGGCGGTCAGCCGTCAGCGGGCAGCGGGCAGCCGTGAGCTGTCACGGCGGCCCGGCCGCGGGGCATCATCGCGGCGTGCGCGCTGCCAGCTGCCGATCATCACGATGATCACCAGCAGCGCGCAGGCGTCGAAGACGGTCGCGGCGGCGAAGGCGCTCGCCATGCCGTGCACGACGGCCTGCCGCGCCTGGTCCAGCGCGGTACCCAGGGACCGGCCGCCGCGCGCCGCGTTCCTGCTCGCCGTGCCGTAAACGGTGACCAGGATGGCCAGGCCCAGGGATCCGCCGATCTGCTGCGTCACGTTCACCATGCTGGACGCGGCGCCCGAGTCCTCCGGCCGGACCCCGGCCAGGGAGGCCATGGTCAGCGGCACGAACACGACCCCCATGCCGGCGCCGAGCAGCAGCATCGGCCCGAGGACGCCGGGCAGGTAGCGGGTAGCGGGGGTGATCTGGGCCAGCCAGGCCATCCCGGCCACGACCGGCACCAGTCCGGACACCATCAGGACCTTCGGCGCGAAGCGGCCGATCAGCCTCGGCGCGGCGCGCGACACCGTGAAGAGCACGGCCGTCATCGGCACGAACGCGAGCCCGGCCCGCAGCGGGCTGAACCCCAGGATGTCCTGGACGAACTGGGTCAGGAAGAAGAACATCCCGAACATGCCGGCGACGAGCAGCAGCCGGGCGAGGTAGGAACCCGAGCGGCCGCGGTCGGCGAACAGCCGCAGCGGGGTGATCGGCTGCGCCGCCCGGGACTCGGTGAGCAGGAAGAGGCCGAGCAGCACGACGGCAGCGCCGAAGGCGCCCAGCGACAGCGGGTCCCCCCACCCGGCCGACGCGGCCCGGATGAAGGCATATACCAGCGCGGCCATGCCGGCCGTCGAGGTGAGCGCCCCGGCGAGGTCGAATCGGCCGGGCCGGCGCTGCGACTCACCGAGGAACCGCGGCGCCGCCAGCAGGACGGCCGCGCCGATCGGCACGTTGACGAACAGCACCCAGCGCCATGACGCCCATTCGGTGATCACGCCGCCGAGGACCAGGCCGAGGGACGCGCCGCCCATGGCCACGGCCGTGTACAGGCCGAGGGCGCGGGTCCGCTCGCGGCCCTCCGGGAAGCTCGCCGTAATCAGCGCCAGGACGGCAGGCGAGGCGATCGCGCCGCCCGCTCCCTGCAGGGCACGGGCGGCGAGCAGCCCTCCGGCCGAGGTCGCCAGCCCGCCGGCCAGTGATGCCGCGGTGAAGAGCAGGATGCCGGCCATGAACACCCGCCGCCTGCCGAGGATGTCACCGGCCCGCCCGCCGAGCAGCAGCAGCCCGCCGAAGGTGAGCGTGTAGGCGTTCAGCACCCAGGACAGGCTGGGCGCGGAGAAGTGCAGGCCGCGGGCGATGGACGGCAGGGCGATGTTTACCACCGTCAGGTCGAGGATGATCATCAGCTGGGCGCAGAGCACGATGGCGAGGGCCACGCCGCGCTGATCCCGGCGGCCTGCGGCGCGGGCCGGCTCCCGGGTTATGGTCTGTGGCATCGACGATGTCGACATGATTGCCTTCCTGGAGGAATGCCGAGAAGAGCCCCTGGCGGCAGGCTGGCTGCGCTGGCGGCTGGGGTGAGCTACTATTGGAAGCGGAGGTATCCTCCGCTAATTACTATACGGAGGACCCCTCCGCTTTGCAACTCTGATTAGGTGAGCGCCGATGAGCATCTCCGGCGGGCCGCGAGCGCCCGGTGCGCTTCCGGCGTCGGGCGGACGCCCGGCATCCGGCGAGCCTCCGGCGTCCGACGCATCTCCGGCGTCCGGCAGGTCTCCGGCGTCCGGCAGGTCTCCGGCATCGGGCAGGTCTCCGGCATCGGGCAGGTCTCCGGCATCGGGCAGGTCTCCGGCATCGGGCAGGTCTCCGGCATCGGGCAAGCCTCCGGCGTCGGCCAGGCAGCCAGTGCCTGGCGGGCATGCGGCCGGCGGGCTGCCGCCGGTACGGCCGATGCGCGCCGACGCCCGGCGGAACTACCGGCTGCTGGTGAGCGCGGCCATCGCCGCCTTCGCCGAGCACGGCGCCGACGACGCGTCACTGGAGGAGATCGCCCGGCGGGCCGGTGTCGGGATCGGCACCCTGTACCGGCATTTCCCGACCCGGCAGGCACTGCTGGAAGCCGTCTTCCGCGACCAGGTAGAGGTGCTCAGCGCCCGGGCGGACGAGCTGCTCGGATCCGCGTCTCCGGGCGAGGCGCTGGTGACCTGGCTGCGGGCGCTGGTCGACTTCGGCAGCACGAAACGCAGCCTGACCTCAGGCCTGCTCGCTACCCTCGGCAAGGAATCGGAGCTCGTGTCAGCGTCCGGTGCCATGATGCGCGAGTCAGCGGCTGCCCTGCTCACCCGGGCCCAGGAGGCCGGTCAGGTGCGCGCCGACGCCAGCGCCACTGACCTGCTCAGGCTCGTGCACGCGGTCAGCATGGCCGTCGACCGGCCGCCGGTCGAGGACGGCCAGGCGGACCGGATGATCGCGCTCATCGCGGATGGCCTGCGGTATCAGCCAGGCACCTGACGCAGCGGCATGCCGTGCTGGCGCTCGCCGTCGCGCCGTAGTGTTGCTCATATGCCCGACAGCGATCAACCGCCGGAGAGCGATCCGCCCTACGTTATCCCCACCGTCCCCGCCTCCGCCGGAGCGATGATCTTCGACCGGTCGGGGCGGCTGCTAATCCTGAAGCCGACTTACAAGTCGGGGTGGACGATCCCGGGTGGCGTGATGGAGGCCGACGGAGAGACGCCGTGGGAGGCGTGCCGTCGGGAGGTCCGTGAAGAGTGCGGGCTCGACGTACGGGCCGGGCGCCTGGCCTGCGTCGACTTCCGGCGGCCCCGCCCGGCTCGTCCCGGCAAGCCCGGCAATCCCGGCGGCATCCGCTTCCTTTTCGACTGCGGCAAGCTCGATGACGCCAGCCTCGCGGCCGTGGTGCTGCAGGCCGAGGAGATCTCCGAGCACCGGATCGTCCGGCTGCCCGCCGCGCTGAAGCTGCTGCGGAAGCCGATCCGGCGCCGGGTGGCCGCAGGGCGGCACTCCGGAGGGCTCCGCTACCTGGAGAACGGCCGGCCGGTGCCGGGGACCGGCCACCCGGGGACCAGCCGCTAAAGACCGGCTACCCGGGAACCGGGCCCCTGAGGACCGGCCGCAGGGGCGCCGCGGGGCCGGCCGCGGGGACCGGCCACCGGGGGACCAGCCGCCGAGGCCTGGCCGGTCCGGACCGTCCGCTCAGGCAGGTCAGCCGAGGTCACCGAGGCCGCGCAGGTAGGCGGCCTGCCCGGCGTGCTGGAGGTCATCGGAGAGCACGCTCACCAGCCGCACGCCGAGGGTCACCGGGGGATCCCAGCGCTCGTCCACGATCCGGTCCAGATCCGCGTCGGCCAGGCCCCTGACATACCGGGTCGTCTGCTCGAAGACCGCATCGTGGTAGGCGGTCAGCAGCTCCCCGGATTCCACCCGGACCGCCGCGACCTCCTTGTCACCATGCCCGTATCCGGTGTCCGCCGGGTCAAGCGGCAGGCCGAACCTGGCCGCCCAGCCGCCCGCCGTCCAGGCCTGCGCGGTGCCTGCCGCGGCAGCCACGTGATCGTCCTGGATCCTGGTCAGGTGCCAGACCAGCCAGGCGATCGAATTGGCCTGGCCGCCGGGACGGAACGCCAGCTGGCCGGCCGACAGCCCGTCGACCGTATGGTGGACGACCTCACGGATCCGGCCGAAGGCATCGGCCAGCAGGTCGGCTGTTGTCATAGCGGGGCTCCCCTCAGACGGCTACGCAGTCCTGCGCGGCCTGTCAGTAAGCTAGGGCATCGGAGCCGCGGGAGTTGCCGCCGCGGGAACTGCCCTGGCCAGCTGCACCGGCGGCCGGCTCGTCGACGCGATCCTGCCAGCGGGTGACCTCGGAGGGCTGGGCGAGCGGTCAGCGCCGCGCGAGGGGAGCATCCGGTAGTGCCCAGGACTGAAGATCACGCGCCCCTGCGGGTGGCGCTGCTCGGCTGCGGGGTAGTGGGCTCGGAGGTCTTCCGGCTGCTCACCGCGCAGGCGGCTGACCTCAGGGCACGCGCGGGCGCGCGGCTGGAGGTGGCGGGCGTGGCGGTGCGGCGGCCGGGCCGCCAGCGCGGCGCGGTAGCCGGCAGCCCGTTGCTGACCACCGACGCGATGGGCCTGGTAACCCGCCCCGACGTCGACATCGTGATCGAGCTGATCGGCGGCATCGAGCCGGCCAGGTCCCTGCTGCTCGCCGCGATGCGGGCGGGCAAGTCAGTGGTCACGGCCAACAAGGAGCTGCTGGCCGCGGACAGCGCCGCGCTGCACCGGGTGGCCCGCGAGCACGGCGCTGATCTCTACTACGAGGGCGCGGTGGCCGGGGCGATCCCGCTGCTGCGGCCGCTGCGCGAGTCCCTGGCCGGCGATGCGGTCCGCCGCGTGCTCGGGATCGTGAACGGGACGACGAACTACATCCTCGACCAGATGGACACCTCAGGCGCGGGCTTTGCCGACGCGCTCGCGGAGGCCCAGGCACTGGGCTACGCGGAAGCCGACCCGACCGCCGATGTCGAGGGCTTCGACGCGGCGGCGAAGGCCGCGATCCTGGCCGGCCTGGCCTTCCACACCAAGGTGACCGCCGCGGACGTGCACCGGGAAGGGATCGCGACGGTGACGGCCGCCGACATCGCGAGCGCCCAGGCACTCGGCTGCGTGGTCAAGCTGCTCGCGATCTGCGAACGATGCGACGGCGGCATCTCCGCGCGGGTGCACCCCGCGATGATTCCCCGGGTGCATCCGCTCGCCGCGGTCCGCGGTGCCTACAACGCGGTGTTCGTCGAGGCGGAGTCGGCTGGCCGCCTGATGTTCTACGGCGCGGGCGCGGGCGGCGGCCCGACCGCGAGCGCCGTGCTCGGCGACCTCGTCGCCGTCGCCCGCAACCGGGTCGCCGGGATCCGCGGTCCCGAGACGTCCACCTACGCTGAGCTGCCCGTGCTGCCGATGGGTGAGGCGCTCACCCGGTACTACGTCGCGCTCGACGTCGCCGACCGGCCGGGCGTGCTCGCCCCCGTCGCCGAGGCATTCGCCCGGCACAACGTGTCGATCAAGGCGGTGCGCCAGGAAGGCCGGGGCGACGACGCCAACCTGATCATCGTGACGCATACGGCGCGCGACGCGGAGCTGGCCGCGACCGTGGCCGACCTGGGCGCGATGGCGGCAGTCCGCGCGGTCGACAGCGTCATCCGGGTCGAGGGCGAGGAAGGCGAGTGAGCCCCGCCAGCCCGGGGACGCCGCCGTGGGCCGGCCGGTGGCGCGGGGTGATCGGCGAATACGGTGACCGGCTGCCGGTGGCCGCTGGCGCGCCGGTGGTCACGCTGGGTGAGGGCGGTACGCCGCTGCTGCCCGCTCCTGTGCTCTCGGCGATGACCCGGTGCGAGGTTTATCTCAAGGTGGAAGGCGCTAACCCGACGGGCTCGTTCAAGGACCGCGGGATGACCGTCGCGGTGAGCGTGGCGGCCGCGGCCGGCGCCACGATGGTGATCTGCGCGTCCACCGGGAACACCAGCGCCAGCGCGGCTGCCTACGCCGCCCGGGCCGGCCTGGGCAGCGCCGTGCTCGTCCCGCACGGCAATATCGCCATCGGCAAGCTCGCCCAGGCACTCGTGCACGGCGCGAGGCTGCTGCAGGTCGACGGGAACTTCGACGACTGCCTGAAGCTCGTCCGCAAGCTGGCGGAGAGCTACCCGGTTGCGCTGGTCAACTCCGTCAACCCGGATCGGCTGGCGGGCCAGAAGACGGCCGCGTTCGAGATCGTCGACGCACTCGGTGATGCGCCCGACGTGCACTGCCTGCCGGTAGGCAACGCGGGCAATATCTGCGCGTACTGGCTGGGCTACACCGAGTACCTGGCCGATGGCAGGGCCACCAGGGCACCGCGGATGCTCGGCTTCCAGGCCAGCGGCGCCGCGCCCATCGTGACCGGCAGAGCCGTCCCGGCGCCCAGCACGATCGCGACCGCGATCAGGATCGGCAACCCGGCATCGTGGCACCTCGCCGAGGCCGCGCGAGACGAGTCCGGCGGCCTGATCGACTCCGTCACCGACGAGCAGATCCTCGCCGCCTACCGGCTGCTGGCCAGCAAGGAAGCCGTATTCGGCGAACTGGCGTCCGCGGCCGGCGTGGCCGGCCTGCTGCAGGCGCGGGCAGCCGGCCAGGTACGGCCCGGCTCCCTGGTCGTCTGCACGATCTCCGGCAACGGGCTGAAGGAACCGGGCCCGGCGATCTCGGCCGCGGCCGAGCCGGCCACGATCGCGGCGGACGCGGGCGCCGCCGCCGCCGCGCTGGGGCTGGAGTGAGCTGGCCGTCCCGCCCGGTCGTCGTGCGCGCCCCGGCGACCAGCGCGAACCTGGGGCCAGGATTCGACTCCCTGGGACTGGCGCTTACGCAGCACGACGTCGTCACGGCCCGGATCATCAGCAGCGGCCTGGAGATCGAGGTGTCCGGCCACGGCGAGGAGACCGCGGCGGCCGGCGAACAGCATCTCGTGATCAGGGCCATGCGGGCCGCGTTCGCGGCGCTGGGCGGCCAGCCGCCGGGCATCGCCCTGCAGTGCCGCAATGTGATCCCGCAGGGGTACGGGCTCGGTTCCTCGGCCGCCGCCATCGTGGCCGGCCTGCTGGCCGCGCGGGCGCTGGCCGGGGCGCCATCGGCCGGCCGCGCCGCGGCCGGCCAGGTACCGGCCCATACCGAGTTGCTGCGCCTGGCGACCGGGCTGGAGGGGCACCCGGACAATGTCGCCGCGTGCCTGGCCGGCGGCCTCACGATCGCGTGGATGTCGGCTGATGGCGCTAGGTCCGCCCGGCTGTCACCACTGGCCGGGCTTGCGCCGGTCCTCTGCGTACCGCCGGAGCCGCTAGCCACCGCGGCGGCGCGGCTGGCCCTGCCGGCCTCCGTGCCGCACGCGGACGCCGCGCAGAACTCGGCCCGCACGGCGCTGCTGATCGCCGCGCTGACCGGCGACCCTGAATTGCTGATGGAAGCCACCGAGGACTTCCTGCATCAGCGCTACCGCGCGGCCGCGATGCCGCGGACGGCAAGCCTGATTGCCAGCCTGCGCTCGGCCGGGATTCCCGCTGTCGTGTCCGGCGCCGGGCCCGCGGTGCTGGCACTCACCGTGACCGGCCGGCCGCCGGGGCCGGCGTGGCGGCCGCCATCGCGGCGGCCGAAGGTGCAGGCTGGCAGGCAAGCCCCCTGGGCGTAGACGCCCAGGGGGCCACCACCGGGCAGTGACCGCCGCCCGGCCGGTTAACTCACCCGGCCCGGCGGGCCAGCCTCCGGCCGCGGCCAGCGACGCAGGCCGCCCGCCGCGCTGGCTCAGGCCGCGACCACGGACCTCGCGGCGGCCGGCTCCAGCGCCAGCTCCAGCACCTCGCGGACATCGCTGACCGGGTGAATCGTCAGCTCAGCCCGGACATCGGCCGGCACGTCGTCCAGGTCAGGCTCGTTGCGCTTCGGGATCAGCACGGTCGTGATCCCGGCCCGGTGGGCGGCCAGCAGCTTCTGCTTCACCCCGCCGATCGGCAGCACCCGGCCCGTCAGCGAGACCTCGCCGGTCATGGCCACGTCGGACCGGACCAGCCGGCCCGAAAGCAGCGACGCGAGAGCCGTGGTCATCGTCACCCCGGCACTCGGCCCGTCCTTGGGCACGGCCCCGGCCGGCACGTGCACGTGCACGCCGCGGTCCTTCAGGTCGCCGACCGGCAGCTCGAGCTCGGCGCCGTGCGAGCGCAGGTAGGACAGCGCGATCTGGGCCGACTCCTTCATCACGTCGCCCAGCTGGCCGGTGAGCGTGACCGCCGTGTTGCCGGTCTCCGGGTCGGCCAGCGACGCCTCGATGAAAAGCACGTCGCCGCCAGCGCCGGTGACGGCCAGGCCGGTGGCCACGCCGGGCACGGCCGTCCGCTCGGCCGACTCCGGGGTGTGCCGCGGATGGCCGAGATAGCCGTACAGGTCGGCCGGGCCGACCGTGACCGGCAGCGTCGCCGTACCGCCCGCGAGCTGCGCGGCGATCTTCCGCAGTACCCGGGCGATGCTGCGCTCCAGCCCGCGCACGCCCGCCTCGCGGGTGTACTCGGCGGCCATCCGGCGCAGCGCGCCGTCGTCCAGCGTCACGTCGGCTGCGTCCAGGCCAGCCCGCTCCAGCTGCCGCGGCAGCAGGTGATCCTGGGCGATCGTCACCTTCTCGTCCTCGGTGTAGCCGTCCAGCGCGACCAGCTCCATCCGGTCGAGCAGCGGCTCGGGGATGGCCTCGGCCACGTTGGCCGTCGCGATGAACAGCACATCGGACAGGTCGAGCTCGACCTCCAGGTAGTGATCGCGGAACGTGTGGTTCTGCGCCGGGTCAAGCACCTCCAGCAGCGCGGCGGTGGGGTCACCGCGGTAGTCGGTGCCGAGCTTGTCGACCTCATCGAGCAGGATCACCGGGTTCATCGAGCCGGCCTCGCGGACGGCGCGCACGATCCGGCCGGGCAGCGCGCCGACGTAGGTGCGCCGGTGACCGCGGATCTCGGCTTCGTCCCGGACGCCGCCGAGCGCCACCCGGGCGAACTTCCGGCCCATAGCGCGGGCCACCGACTCGCCCAGCGAGGTCTTCCCGACGCCGGGCGGCCCGGCCAGGGCGAGCACCGCGCCGCTGCGGCGGCCGCCGACCAGGGTCAGGCCCTTGTCCGCCCGCCGCTTGCGGACCGCGAGGTACTCGATGATCCGGTCCTTCACGTCGTCAAGGCCGGCGTGGTCGGCGTCCAGGATCTCGCGGCTGACGCCGATGTCGTAGGCGTCGTCACTGCGGGTGTTCCACGGGATCTCCAGGACCGTGTCCAGCCAGGTGCGGATCCAGCTGCCCTCCGGTGACTGATCCGAGCTGCGCTCCAGCTTGGCCGCTTCCTTCAGCGCCGCCTCGGCCACCTTCTCCGGCAGGTCCGCGGCCTCGATCCTGGCCCGGTAGTCGTCCTCCTCCGAGGCCGGCTTGCCGTCCAGCTCGGCGAGCTCCTTGCGGATCGCGGCGAGCTGCTGGCGGAGCAGGAACTCGCGCTGCTGCTTCTCCATGCCCTCGCGGACGTCGTTCTCGATGGTCTCGGTGACATCGAGCTCGGCCAGCTGGTCGCGGGCCCACCCGGTCAGCCGCTCAAGCCGCTGCTCCGGATCCGTGGTCTCCAGCAGCTCGGTGCGCTGCTCCAGCGTCAGGTAGCTGGCATAGCCGGCGCTGTCGGCCAGCGCCGACGGGTCGGTGACCCGCTGCAGGAAATCAACTACCTGCCAGGCGCCGCGCTTCTGCAGGATGGCGGCGGCCAGCCCGCGGTACTCGCGCGCCAGCTCATGAGCGCGCGCGGAAGCCTCCGGCTCGTCCGCCACGGTGCACTCGACCCACAGGGCCGCGCCGGGGCCGACCGTGCCGACGCCGACCCGGACCCGGGACAGGCCGCGGATGACGGCGGCGGGCTCGCCGCTCGGCAGCCTGCCTATCTGCTCGACCACGCCGAGCGTGCCGACCGCCGAGTACTTGCCGCCGAGCCTGGGCACGAGCAGTACCTGCGGCTTCGCGTCAGCTGAGCCGCCATTGTCGCCGCCAGTGCCGGAGCCGCCGGTGGCGGCGGACATCTGCGCGGCCTCGATGGCCGCGCGGGCCTCCGTTCCCGAGGTGTCGAGCGGGACCACCATGGTCGGCAGCACCACCGAGTCGTCAAGCGGCAGCACGGGCAGCGAGAGAGTTTCGCTCATCAGGTTCACTTCCCTGGTCGATTACTTACTTACACTCGTCAAGCCAGCCGTGCTCCCGTTTGTTTCCGCTGGCCGTTCGCGCTCAGCGGACAGGATCGGGTGACCGGGCTGGCCGGCGCCGGATGCGATGCCGGGCTGCGGAACAATGCGCTCGTCAGTGCCAGCAGGCCGCAGCGCCGATCGGCCCGCCGGCCACCATGTCCCGGCACCGGGCGCAGGACGGATCACCGCAACTGGTCACGCCGGGCCGCCGGGAGATCTCGCGGGCCGCGAGATCCACCGCGCGCTCGGCGCCGAAGACGCGCCAGCGGCTGCCGCCTACCGCCGACACGGCCTCGGCCGGGGCCAGGGCCGCCGCCAGGCTCTCGAACCCGCGCGAGCAGGACCCCACTCTGGCCGGGGCCCGGGTGCCGTCCGCCAGCAGCGCCCAGGCCACGAACAGCTCCCGGCCGGCCACCTGCTCGGCAAGGTGGATGAGCGTCATCGCGGTCAGGCCCACGCCGAGCAGCGCGACGCAGCCACCGCCGGCCGCCGCCGCCCGGAGCGGCGCGTAGACGTCCTGCGGGCGCTGCCCGCCGATGACGCGCTCGGCCAGCGGACCGAGCGCAGCGAAGGAGTTGAGCGGATGATCGCCGCGACGGCGGTCCGGCTGCGCGGCCACCCAGGCGGGAATCGCGCCCATCTCCCGGGAGACCTCCGCCATGCCGGGCGAGAACCCGCGAGCCGGCCGGCGGCCCGCCCGCATCGGCTGGCCGCCATTGCGTTCCAGCCGGGTCCTGGCCGGCGGGCTCACCTCGCACCAGTAGCTAAAGGCGGGCACCACGATCGTGCAGCCCTCGTCAAGGAATGCCTGCCCCACCGCGGCGGCGCCGCCCTCGACGGTGCCGAACGACGCCAGCGAGGAATGCACGACCACGATCTTCCCGCTGAGATCGTGACCGCGGATGCCGCGGCGGAGCGCGGCGGGCGTTACCGGCGTCATGGCCAGGTCCATGCGATGCTCCTCGAAGCTCATTGCCGGGCGGCAGTCAGCTAAATGCCGCCACGACCGGCGCGAGCCGGAGGACGTCATCGGGCCCGGCGAGATCTGGCAGCGAAACGAAGACCGTGCGCACGCCGCGCTCGGCGAGCTGCCGGTACCGGCCGACGTGATCGGCCGGCAGGCCGGCATGATGCCGCCGGGCGAACACCGCCGCGGCGGTCCGGCCGCGCAGCCGCTCGACGATCGCGCCGGCCTGCTCCCGGTCGCGGCCGACGACCGGGATATCGAGCACGGTCACCTGGACCTGGTCAGGGTCCCGGCCCGCCTCCCGGCAGTGTGACCGCAGCACGGCCAGCTTGCGGTCGAGCGTCTCGAGGTCGGATGGCAGGTTGCAGCCGTCGCCGAGGCTGGCGGCGATCCGCAGGGTGCGCCGTTCCCCGGACCCGCCGACGATGATCGGCACGGGCGCGGCCGGCCGCGGATAGCACGTCGTCTCGGGCAGCGAGACCCGCCGGCCGGCGTACGCCTTCGTGCCCGGCTGCCAGAGCGCGCGCATGGTCTCGATCGCCACCTCGAGCTGGTCGAGCCGCCCGGCGGCGGCGGGGAAGGGCAGGCCGAACGCGGCGTGCTCACGGTCCCACCAGCCCGCGCCGATGCCGCAGAAAGCCCGGCCGCCGCTGAGCACATCGAGCGTGGCGACCGTCTTGGCCAGGATCCCGGGCGCGCGGAAGGTGGCCGGCGTTACCAGCGTGCCGAGCCGCAGGCCGGTCGTCAGGCCCGCCAGCATGCCGAGCGTGACCCACGGCTCGGGGATAGGCTCCCAGGCCCGGCCTGCCTGCGGGATCTGGATCAGATGATCCATCAGGGCAATGCCCTCGAAGCCCGCCTCGGCCGCGGCGCCGGCCACCGACGCCAGCCAGCCCGCCGGGTCGTCGCCCCAGAGGAACCGTGAGATCTGCAGCACGAAGCCAAGCTGCGCGGGCCGCTGCCGCTGATCGTCACCGGCCTGCCCGGCGCCCGGGCTGTGCGCGGGCTCGACCCGGGCACTGCCGCCGGAGCTGGCCTCGCTGGCGTGCACCACGACGTCCCAGCCCTCGGCGGCGACCTCCGCGGTGACCGAGCGCATCCGCCGCAGCTGGGCGTCGAGGATCGCGGCGGGCACCCGATGATCGCGGGCCCGGTTGCGCTGGCGGCATACGGCCGGGCTCGTGCCCAGCAGCACGGCCACGGCCGGCAGCGCTGCCTGCCGCGCGAGCTCCCGCTGAGCACGGCGCCGCGCGGCGTCCTGGCCGAGCGTGTCGACCACCACCGTCAGGCCCCGCCGCAGCCGCGCGGCGACGATCTGGTCGAGCAGCGCGAAGGCGTCGGCCGATGCCTCAAGGTCGTGCTCCCCGCTGCCCACGACGCTCCGCAGCTGGTCGGCGGAGATCACTTCCTGCGGCCGGTACCGCGCTGCCGCCCAGGTGGACTTTCCTGCCCCGGCCGGGCCGATCAGCACCACCAGCGCGGGATCGGGGATGGTTACGGTCACCATGGCAGGCGGCGGGTGCCAGCCGCGGGTGCGTCAGGATCCACGGCCATCAGCCTGGCAGACGGCGCTGCCCGGCGGCCTGGTCCGGGGGCCGGCATCCGTCGGGAGATTCCATCTTCAGGCAGTTCCGGGCGGATCAAGGCTAGGGCCGAGCAGTCCGGACAGCCGCCGGCGCGCCCGGTCCGGAGCCCAGCCGTGCCGCCCCCGGAGGTGGACATACGGCCAGCAGACCGTATTGAAGAGCAGGTCAGAGGACTCCGCCGGATCGTCGGCAATAGCTGCGACGGAGTGATCGATGGCGCCGTCCTCGAACAGCCGGATGAATGGCTCGTTAAAGTTGATTCTTGTCGCGGTCGCCCGGTGGAACACCGTATCGGAGGCCAGCAGCAAGGGCAGGTGGGCGTCGATGACGTCGAAGAGGGCGTCGATGGCGCGGTTCAGCCGCTCGCGTGCCGTGCCGGTGCCGACGATGGCCGGCCACATGGCCTGCCGGTAGTCCTGGCCGAGCTGGCTGAGCAGCGACGCGACGAGCGTTTCGCGTGAGGCGCCGAGCCGCCATGCCGTCACCCGGGAGAGCCCGGCGGCCTCGGCGACCGCCTCGATGGTCAGTCCCTGCCAGCCCGCGTCCTGCAGCACGCGGGCAGCCGCGGCGAGCAGCCGCTCATCCTGCACCGGCCCCTCGGCGGCCGGCGGCACGGGCAGCGGCGGCACGGGGAGCGGCGCGTCGTCCATCCGCTGATAGTAGCAGCTCTGCTCCTGCCTTAGAAACTTCACCTTAACTCTTGACGAAACATCAATGTTGCATAAGGATAAACATCGAGGCCCAGGATGCGGCCCTGGGCCCAGGATGCGGCCCGCCGGGCCAGGACGGAGCGGATACGTTGAACCGGTATCACCAGCGGCTCTGCCGCTCCCCCGACTGGGCCGCCTACGTGGCGGACTCCCTCGTGCCGCGCGCACTCGACGGCGTGCCGCTGGGCGACGAGGTGCTCGAGCTCGGCCCCGGATACGGCGCCAGCACCCAGCCGCTGGCCGACCGCACGGCATCGCTGACCGCACTCGAATCCGACCCGGAGCTCGCCAGCCGGCTGCGCGCGCGGCTCGGCCCGTCGGTCACCGTGGTAGACGGCGACGCCACCAGCATGACCTTCGCCGACTCGACGTTCAGCGCCGTGGTGTGCTTCACGATGCTGCACCACCTGCCTTCGGCCGCGGCGCAGGACAGGCTCTTCGCCGAGGCGGCCAGGGTGCTCGTGCCCGGCGGGGTGTTCGCCGGCACCGACAGCCAGCCGAGCTGGCGCTTCCGCCTCATTCACCTGGCGGACACCTGCAATCCGGTAGACCCGGGGACGCTGGCCGCCCGCCTGACCGCGGCCGGCTTCGGCCAGATCCAGATCGACACCAGCCACGGCGCCGTCAGCTTCGTCGCTCGCGCGCCCGCGGCTGCCCGATGACTAGGGAGACCACGCCCATGATCAACCAGCCAGGATGCTATTACTGCGACAGGCAGCACAGCGGCCGCGATGCGCCGCCCGGTGGCTGGCTCATCTCCGGCGATGACTGGCTGGTCGGCCACGGCCCGGCGGATATGTGCCTGGCCGGGAGCCTGCGCATCGAGTCCAGGCGGCACTTCACCGATTTCGCCGAGATGACCGACTCCGAGGCCGCTTCCTTCGGCATGCTGCTCGCCAGCCTGTACCGTGCCGCCCGGCCGGGGACGGGAGCAGAGCGCATTCACCTGGTGTCCACGATGGACTTCCAGCCGCACTTCCACGCCTGGCTCTACCCGCGAGCCGCCGATGAGCCGCGGCGCGGCACCACGTTCCTTAACCAGGACATGTCCTGCAGGCAAGCCGACGCCGAGGCCGCGGCCGGCCGCATCCGCGCCTGCCTGACCGGCGGTGCCCGATGACGGGCACCGCCGGGCTGCGCGGCGCCATCGGCGGCCTGGTCGCCTTCGCGGCGGAGGAAGAGGCCATCCTGCTCGCGGCGACCTCGCGGGGCGCCGTGGCTGGCGACGGCCCCGACCGCTGGGCGGCGCCGGCCGCCATCGCGCACAATACCGAGTTCAAGCATCAGCAGGTGCGGCGCCTGCAGGCAGTCCTCAGCGGGACCCCGCCGCCAGCCTTCGGGGACATCGACCATGCCTCGGCGCAGGTGTACCAGCGCTACGCCGGGCAGCCGGCCGATGCCGTAGCCGCCGCGAGCCGGCGCGTGACCGATGAGCTCATCGGCGCACTGCCTGCCATCCCCGATGAAGACCTGACCGACCCGCGGCGTCATTCGTGGCTGGGCGGCCGCCAGCTATGGCTGCAGATCATCGTCCGTGGTTTCTGGCACCCGACCGGGCATGTCGGCGAGTACTACCTCGCGCACGGCCAGCCGGAGCGCGGCATCGCGCTGCACTCGCGTGCCGTCGAGACCGCAGGCCGGCTGGGAGCGCCGGCGCCGGCCCGCGGCATGGCCTGCTACGGCCTTGCCTGTGCCCAGGCCCGCTCGGGCCGGGCGGACGACGCAGTCGCCGCGATCCGGCAGGCCGTCAGCCTGAACCCGGAGTTGCTCGCCAGCGCCCGCCGGGACCCCGACCTCGCCGCCCTGCGCGAGGCCGGCCGCCTGGCCACGCTGCTCAGCTAGCCGGAACTGATCAGCCAGATGTGCACTGCTCAGCCAGACGGCACGGCCCGGCTAGTTCGAGAAATCCTGGGTCATCCACACGGTGCCTGAGCTGGACCGCAGGACGGCGATCCCGATGTGCTGGAAGGTGCTGCTCAGGATGTTCAGCCGGTGCCCGTCGTCCGGCGACTTCTCGTTCAGCATGTCCTGGGTCAGCCCGGCCGCCATCTGGGCGATCGCCGGGCCGGTGCCGGCGACCGGGCCGCCTTCGCCGATGTTCTCCCCGGCCGATGTCCAGTGCACCCCGGCGTCCGTCTCGCGCGTGCCCAGCGGGGGCTCACCCGGGCACTGATGCGACAGCCCGCAGCCGCTGGCCATCGTCGTATTGTGCCCGTCCGCGCTGTTGTCGAGCCCGGTGCTGAAGGCAAGAGGGGGCAGTCCCGCCTGGGCGCGGGCCTGATTGATCAGCGCCAGCACCCGCGCGGCAGCCAGTCCCTGCTGGCCGCCTGCCGGGGTGGTTGCCGATGGCGAGGGAGCCGGCGAGGCGGGGTGCGCGGGCGGATGCGCCGGGTGGCCCGGATGCCCGGGCCGGTGCCGGTGGTGACGCGCCCCGGGCGTGACCGGTCCATGCCGGGTACCGCTAGTGCCCCCCGGCGGCTGCGGGCACGCCGCCGCCGCCGCGCCCTGGGCGGCCGGCGACGCGCACTCGCTGATCGCCAGTACCGGGTCGGCGGTCTGCGCTGGCCTGGCGGCGGTGCCCCTGTTCAGGTAGAAGCCAGCGGCCAGCAGGACGGCAAGCAGCGGCACGGCCCAGCGGGCCTGCCGCCACCGGAGGCGGCCGGAGCGGTGCCGCCCGGGGTGTCCTACCGGCATGTGACCACCTCATATCGCCGGGCAAGCGACAGTCCGTGACCCGTCCCCGGTGGTTCCTCGTCGCCGCAGCGGACACAAAGCACCCTGAAGTCCCGCGGCTACCACGTATTAGCCGCTCATGTTAGCGATGCATGCCTCGTCCCGATGGCCGTACCGGGAAGCGGGCGGCTGGCCGGCGGTGGCCAGCCGCTAGCGTCATCTCATGTCCGGGCAGCTAGAAGTCGTGTCCAGGGTACTGGTACCAGCGGAGCCTGAGCAGGTATGGCAGGTCGCGATGGACTGGTCCAGGCAGCGTGAGTGGATGTGGGGGACACAGGTCCGCGGCGGCACCGGCGTCGGCGCCGAGGTGGTCGCCAGGACGGGCATCGGGCTGGTCGGATTCGCGGACACCATGGTGATCACGGAGTGGGATCCGCCGCGCCGGTGCGTTGTCCGGCACACCGGCCGCGTCGTGCGCGGGCTCGGCATCTTCGAGGTGACGCGCGCCGGGCGGCAGTCGGAGTTCCGCTGGACCGAGCAGCTGCAGTTGCCGTGGCCGCTATCCGGGCGGCTCGGCCGCTGGACCCTGGTGCCGGCCGCGCGGTGGAGCCTGGACGCGTGCCTGCGCCGGTTCGCCCGGCTCGTCTGACCCCGGCAAGGCAGCTCGGCCACCGGCCAGGCAGCGGGTGCCGGACACCGGACGCTGAACCGGTAACCCTCGCCGGAACGTTCAGCAGGTTGGGTCACCACGGCCGCGCGGCCAGGGCGCGGCCAGAGGGAGTGCCCATGCGGAACATGCCGGCCCGGGATCAGGAACTTCCGCGCCCGGAAGCTCGGCCGTCCGCGGCTCAGCCTGTTCCGGCGGCGGATCGCCCGGGCCCTTCCGCCCGGCAGCTCGGCCTGGAGCGGCTCGTCCGGCTGCTGGCTAACGTGGCCGGGGCGGCAGCCGCCGTTTTCTTCGCGCATGCGAGCCTGCAGTTCTACCGGCAAACGCATCAGCTTATTGGCGCGGCTTTCTTCGCCGAGCAGACGTGGTTCGTGATCGCGTTCCTGATCCGGCGTCCGCCCAAGGCCGTCAGCCGGGGTCTCGGGGGCTGGGCGCTGGCCTATGGCGGGACTTTCGGTGGCGTGCTCTTCCGTCCTGTTGGCGCCCACCCGCCGTGGGGCGTTAACGCGGGGCTCGTTCTCCAGTTGATCGGTCTCGCGATCTGCGGGCTGTCGTTCGCTGCCCTGGGCCGCTCGCTCGGCCTCGCGCCAGCCGACCGGGGCCTGGCCACCAGGGGGCCGTATGCCGTCGTCCGGCATCCCCTGTACGCGGCCTACTTCCTGATTCAGTTCGGGTACGTGCTGCAGAGCATGGCGCTCTGGAACATCCTCGTCATGGTGCTGGCGTGCGGCTGCAACATCGGCCGGGTGCTGACCGAGGAACGGCTGCTGGGAACGTCGGCCGCCTATGCCGCCTACCGGCAGCGGGTCCGGTGGAGGCTGCTGCCCGGCGTCTGGTAGCCGCGGTTATGTGCTGAGCAGCACGACGCCGCACAGCGCGGCGATCACTCCGGCGCTCTGCACCGGCCGTAGCCGCTCAGCCAGGATGCCCCTGGCCAGCAGCGCGGTCACGACCGGGTACAGCGAGGCAAGCACGGCAGCGATGGCAAGATCGCCGCGGCTCGCGGCGAGGGCGTAGGACCCGTTGGCCGCGATGTCCGATAGCCCGATCGCGGCCAGCGCCGCGAGGCGGCGCAGCGAGAGCCGGATGCCGCGCAGGATCCCGGCGGCGGCCACGATCGGGCCGAGCACCGCTATCCCGCTGACCCGCTGGGCCAGCAGGGTGCCGTACAAGTCGGTGCGGGCCGCCAGCGCGAGCAGCGTGTACGCCACGCCGAAGCCGGCGCTGGCCAGGATCGCGTAGCCGACCGCCTGGCGGCGGACGGGTACCCCGGAGCGCCATTCCGGCCCGGAGGCGAGCACGATGCCGGCCAGGGTCACGACCACGCCGGCCGCCTGCAGGATGTGCAGGTGCTCACCGCGCAGCAGCCCGGTAATCACCGGAATGCACGTGCCGGATGCGGTGATCGGCGCGACCAGGGACAGCGGCGCGCTCACCATCGCGCGGTAGAAGGCGGCCAGTGACAGGGTCGCGATGACGCCGGCCGCCGCGCCCACCAGCAGGTAGCTGCCACCGGGCACGTGCCGGAACGGCAGCACGGCGAGCAGCAGCAGGAGCGCGAACGCTTGGGAGATCAGCACCGCCGCGGACGGGTGAACGCGCCGCGACATGAGGCCGCCGCCGAAGTCCGAAGTGCCCCACAGGGCCGAGGCGAGCAGCGCGAGCAGCGCGTTCACTCCGCCGCCCCGCCCGCCGGCCTGGCGGTTCCGGCGGCCGGCCTGGCCGTCCCGGCCGCCGGACGGGCAGCCGCCCCGGCCATCACCCCGGCCAGCGCGGCTACCGTGAGGCCGCCGAGGGACGGCAGGTCATAGCCGCCTTCCTGGATCAGGACGGCTGGCCCGAGCCGGCCGAGCCGCTCCCCGGCGCGGCCATACCCGGCGCTGGTCACCTGCAGCGGGCTTTCCGGGTCGGCCTGCGCCGCGTCCAGCCCGAGCGAGACAACCAGCGCGTCCACGCCGCGGCCCGCGGCCTCGGCGCAGAGCACGTCAACGGCGGCCAGCCATCCGCCGTCGCCGGTTCCTGGGGCCAGCGGCAGGTTGCGGTTAGCGCCGTCACCGGCGCCGCTGCCCCGCTCCCCGGCGTACCCGGCGTAGTGCGGGAACCAGCCCGCGCCCGGATCCACGTGCAGGCTTCCGTAGTACACGTCGGCGCGGTCGTAGAAGATCGCCTGCGTGCCGTTGCCGTGGTGCGCGTCGATGTCGATGATGGCTACCCGCTCCGCGCCGGCCCGCCGCAGCGCCTCCGCCGCGGCCGCGGCGTTGTTGAGGTAACACGAGCCGCCGTAAGCGGCCGGGCCGGCATGATGACCGGGCGGGCGGCAGAGCGCGTAGGCGGCCGCCGCGCCGGCGGCCACCAGATCGGCCGCGGTCAGCGCCGTGTCCACGGCCGCCCGGATCGCCTCCCAGCTGCCCGGCCCGATCAGCGTCATGGTGTCGTAGCAGAACAGCCCGAGCCGCCCGTGCGTGGCCGCGGGCGAGCGCACCGGCAGCCCGGCCAGCATCCCGGCCGTGGGGAACACGTACGGCACGACGCGATCGCGCCCGTGCTCGGACACGTAGCCGCGGGCCTCCCACTCCGCCCAGACGGTGCGCAGATGCCCGATCAGCGCATCGTCGTGCACGGCCCTGAGCACCTCATCGCCATGCGGCACGGCGGGCAGCACCGGCGCCCCGGCGGCGCGGACCGCGGCCAGGATGACCCCGGCGCGCTCCGGCAGCTCGGTGCCCTGCTCGCGGACGCCGAGCCATACCTCGCCGCCAGGTTCGTGGCGCAGGCACTGCTCGCTCCAGACGACCGGGATGTCCAGGCCGGAGACGCCCGGCAGGCCCGGGCCGGAGGCGCCCGGCAGGCCCGGGCCGGAGGCGCCCGGGGTGCCCGGGCCGGGAATCTGCGACGGCATCAGCGAACCGCCCCCCGGCGCGGCAGCACCCGCGGGATCATCGCGGCATGACGCGAGCAGCTGACCTTGGCATCCGGATCGGCGTGCTGCCGTCCGGCCCGACCGCATCGATCGCCGACGTGCCCGGGGCCGGCGTCGGGCACGCCACGGTCTGGCGCGACGAGCCGGATCCGCCGGCCGGGCGCGGCATGGCCAGGACCGGCGTGACGGTGCTGGATCCGGGCGGGAACCTGTTCCGCAGCCCGGTGCCGGCCGGCGGGGCCGTGCTCAACGGCGCCGGGGAGTGCACCGGCTTGCTGGCCGCCGCCGAGTGGGGGCTGGCCGAGACACCGGTCTTCCTGACCTCCACCATGCAGGTCGGCCGGGTCTACGACGCGGCCTGCGAGCTGCTGATGGCGGAGGAACCGCGCATCGGCACCGACGACGTGATCATCCCGATCGTCGCCGAGTGCGATGACAGCTTCCTCTCCGACACCCGCCGGATGCAGGTGAGCGCCGCCGACGTGGCGACCGCACTCGCCGACGCCAGGGCCGCCGCCAGGGTCGGCGCGGCCGGCGGAGCCGAGTCGGCGGGCCCGGCCGCAGCGGCCGGCCGAGCCAGCCGGGCGCCCGCCGAGGGAGCGGTCGGGGCCGGCACCGGCATGACCTGCCTGGGCTTCAAGGGCGGCATCGGCACCGCGTCGCGGGTGCTGCCGTCCGGCCATACGGTCGGCGTCCTCGTGCTGGCCAACTTCGGCGACCGGCAGCGGCTGACCATCGACGGCGTGCCCGCCGGGCGCCTGCTGCCGCCCTTGCCCGTCGCGCAGGAGGCCGCGCCGCCCGCGGGCTCGTGCATCACGGTCGTCCTTACCGACGGCCCGCTCGATGCGGCGTCCTGCTCCCGGCTGGCCAGGCGGGCAGGCCTGGGCCTGGCCAGGACCGGGTCGACGGCCAGCCATGGCAGCGGCGAGATCTTCCTCGCGCTGGCCACCGGGCTGCGGTCGCCGCGCGGTGCGGCGCCCGGCGGGTCGGCCGCCGCCGGCCCGGCGATCACCGGCAGCGGCCTCGACCCGTTCTTCGCCGGGGTCGTCGAGGCCACCGAGGAGGCGGTGCTGAACTGCCTGCTGGCCGCGCCGACGGTGACCGGCCGGGCCGGGCACACCTCCTACGGCCTGCCCGCGGAGCAGGTCACGGACCTGCTCGCGGCGGCCGGAAGGATCTGAGCGCGGGCCAGCGGTCACCGGGGCGTGGTCGGGATCGGCGGCGCCGCAGGCTCAGCCGCGCCATCGGCGGCGGCCAGCGCGGCGGCGAGATGACAGGACACCATGCTGCCGCCGGACGGCAGCGCGGCCGGCAGCACGGGCAGCGCCACGCCGGTGCAGCTGGCCGCGACGCCCGCCTCCGCCGCCGAGCCGCCCGCAAGCTCGGGGCAGCGCGGGTGGAACCGGCAGCCCGCCGGGATCCTGGTCGCGTCCGGCGGCTCCCCGGTGAGCACCACCGGCGGCACCGGCGACTCGGGCAGCACCGACATCAGTGCCCTGGTATACGGATGCCGCGGGCTGGCGAACACCTCCTCAGGCGTACCCACCTCGACAATCCGGCCCAGGTACATCACCGCGAGCCGGTCGGCGATGTTCCAGGCCAGGCCCAGGTCATGGGTGACGACCAGGGCGGCCAGGCCGAGTTCGTCGCGCAGCCGCAGCAGCAGGGCGAGGATCTCGCCACGGACCGAGGCGTCCAGCGACGCGACCGGCTCGTCGGCGACCAGCACGCTCGGCTCGAGCACCAGGGCGCCGGCGATGACCACCCGCTGCCGCTGGCCGCCGGACAGCTCATGCGGGTAACGCTGGAAGAACCGCTCCGGCGGCCGCAGCCCGCAGCGCGCCAGCGCATCGGCGACCCTGGCCTCCTCGTTGCCGAGCCGGTGGATCCTGACCCCCTCGGCGACCGCCTCGTACACGGTGTGCCGCGGGTTGAGCGATCCGGTCGGGTCCTGCAGCACCAGCTGGACGGCACGCCGGTAACGCCGCAGCGCCGCGGTCCGGTACGACAGGGCCGTGCCCTGGTAACGGATCTGGCCGTCCGTCGGCCGTTCCAGGCCGAGCATGGTGCGCGCCAGCGTGGTCTTGCCGCAGCCCGACTCGCCGACCAGCGCGACGATCTCGCCGGCCGCGATGTCCAGGTTGACCCCGTCCACGGCCCGGGCGGCTGCCTTGCCCCGGCCCCGGCCCCGGCCGGCGAACTGCACGCCGACCCCGGCGGCGGACAGCACGGGCGGGGCGAGCCCGCCGGCCGCTGCGTTCGCGCTGCTATCGGTCACGGTCATGAGACTGCCTCACCGGGCGCATCTTCTTCCTCTTTAACGGAGGTCCCGTGGTACTCACCAGCGCTGCCCGGTCGCACCCGGATGCAGGCCGCGACCCGGCCGGGGCCGCGGCCACAGCTGCGTGTGCACTGACGCGCACTCCGGCTCCGCCACCGCGCAGCGCGGGTGGAAGGAGCAGCCGGGCGGCACGTCGGCCGGGTCGGGGCAGTCGCCGCCGAGGCCGCGCGGGCTCAGCCGCGACCTGGCGTCGCCGATCACGGGGAAGGCCCAGGCCAGCGCCTCCGCGTACGGGTGCCGCGCGCCGGTGAACACCTCGTGCGCCGGGCCTTCCTCGACGATCAGGCCGGCGTACATCACCGCCAGCCGCTGGCAGGTGGCTGACAGCACGGACAGGTCGTGGCTGATCATGATCATGCTGATGCCGCGCTGCTCGACCAAGTCCTTGATCACGTTGAGCACCTGGGCCTGGATCATCACGTCCAGCGCCGTGGTCGGCTCGTCGGCCACGATCAGGTGCGGTGAGCAGGCCAGCGCCATCGCGATCATGACGCGCTGCTTCTGCCCGCCGGACAGCTCGTGCGGGTAGCTGGCGGCGCGCCAGCCGGGCAGGCCGACCTGCTCAAGCAGGGCGGCCGCCTGCTTCGCGGCGGCGGCCGGGCGCGCCCCGGGTTCGTGCAGCAGGATCGGCTCGGCGATCTGCTTCCCGATCCGCTGCACCGGGTTCAGCGAGTGCATCGCGCCCTGGAACACGATCGAGGCGCCGGCCCACCGGACGGCCCGCAGCTTGCCCCAGTTCATGGCCAGGATGTCCTCGCCCTCGAAGATGACCTGGCCGCTGACCTGCGCGCTGCGCGGCAGCAGCCGGAGGATCGCGGCGGCGATGGTGGACTTGCCGCAGCCGGACTCCCCGGCGATGCCCAGCGTCTGGCCGGCGTCCAGGGCCAGGCTGACCCCGCGCACGGCGGGCACGTCGCCGCCGGCCGTCCGGTAGGTGACGGACAGGTCCCGCAGCTCGATCAGGGCCATCAGCGCTCCCGCAGCTTGGGGTCGAGCACGGTCTCCAGCGCGTGCCCGCACATGGTGAAGGCCAGCACCACCACGATGATGGCCACGCCGGGCGCGAGCAGCCACAGCTGGTTGCCGGCCGCTCCGCCGCCGGTGAAGAACGCCTCGTTCAGCATCTCCCCCCAGGATGGCCGGAGCGGGTCGCCGAGGCCGAGGAACGACAGCGTCGTCTCCGCCAGGATGACCCCGGCGACGGTCAGGATCGTGTTGGCCAGCAGCAGCGGCATCACGTTGGGTAGCACGTGCTTGGACATCAGGTGCCAGTGCCCCGCGCCCAGCGCGCGCGAGCGTTCCAGGTACGGGCGGGTCTCGACGGCGAGTGCCTGGGCCCGGATGATCCGCGCCGTGCCGGGCCAGGAGGTGACCCCGATGACGAAGATGATCACGCCGAGCGAAGGCCCGAGCGTCTTGGCCAGCACGATCGCCAGCGGCAGGAACGGCACCACCAGGAACCAGTCGGTAACCCGCATCAGCAGGTTATCGGTGACCCTGCCGAAGTGCCCGGCCACGATCCCGATCACCCCGCCGATGACGATGGACAAGAAGGTGGCGGTGAACCCGATCAGCAGCGAGATCCGGGACCCCCAGATCAGCACGGTGAGTACCGACCGGCCGTCGGCGTCGGTGCCGAGCGGATAGTGCAGGCCGGGGCCGGCGTTGGCCGGGTAGGTGGCGAACGCCGCGTTGAGCCCGCTGGAACTGGCCAGCAGCGGCGCGGCCAGGGCGACGACGATCAGCACCAGCAGGATGACCAGGCCGATCATGCCGCCCCGGTCCTTGCGGTACTCGCGCCAGAACCCGGCAACCGCCCGGCGGCGCCTGACCCTGGCGATCTGCCGGGCGCTCGGGGCGGTCGCCGCGGCCCGGGCGGCGGGCTCGGCAGGCGGTGCGGACGGCGCGCTCATGCGTTCCGTACCCTTGGATCGAAGGCCGTCAGCAGCAGGTCGGCGATCAGGTTGGCGGCGATCACCGCGGCCGAGAAGACGAGGAACGTGCCCTCGAGCACCGGGTAGTCCGGCGCGTTCAGCGCGATGTAGGAGAGCTGCCCGAGGCCGGGCCAGGAGAACACCACTTCCGTGGTGATCGCGCCGGAGATCACGAAGCCCAGATTCAGCATGATCAGCGTGATGGACGGCAGCAGCGCGTTGGGCACCGCATGCCGCCGCCGGACCAGGTCATCCCGCAGCCCTTTGGCGCGGGCCGTGGTGAGGTAGTCCGACCCGAGCTCGTCGATCAGCGAGGACCGCATGACCAGCGAGTACTCCGCCAGGTAGACGAGGGTCAGCACCGTGCACGGCAGGGCGAGGTGCCAGAGCAGGTCGGCGAGGCCGGCCAGGCCGGTGCCGCTGCCCGCCGGGTTGTGCATGCCCGCTGTGGGGAACAGCGCGATCTTCGACGCGAACGCGATCAGCAGCACCATGCCGAGCCAGAAGTCTGGCATCGCGTACAGCGTGTTGCAGATCGCCGTCGAGGTGCGGTCGAACCTGCCGCCACGATTCCATGCGCCGCGGATGCCGATCCAGACCCCGAAGACGGTGGCGAGCACGGTGGAGCTGCCGACCAGCAGCACGGTAGGCCACAGCCGCTGGCCGATCAGCTGCGCGACCGGCTCCTGGTTCACGAACGAGCGGCCAAGGTTGCCGTGCAGCGTCTGCACCAGGTAGTTCCAGAACTGCTGCGGCAGCGGCAGGCCGAGGCCGAAGGTCTTGTTGATCGCGGCGAGCTGCGACGCGGTCAGCGCGTTATTCTTGGTCAGGTTCTTCGCCGGGTCGGCTGGCAGCACCCGGAACAGGAAGAAGTTGAACACCAGCACGAAGAACAGCGTCAGCAGCGCGCTGCCGATCTTGACTGACAGGACCCGGGGCAGGCTCGATGACCCGGGTCCCTCCGTCTCGAGATGGTCACGCGCCTCGAGCCTGGCTCCGGGCTGGAGCGCGGTCACCGGGCCGTTACTCCCGCTCGTCCGCGGTCGCGGTCTTGCGCCGCCTGGCGAAGAAGAGCAGGCCGGCGCCGAGCACCACGACTATCGCGATGATGCCGCCGACCATCGGCGCGCTGATCGATGAGCCGCCGCCGGACCCGGCCGCCGCGGCCTGGCCGGTCATGCCGGTCTGGTGCTGGCAGCCGACGTTGTGGACGGTCAGCGACGGGCTGCTGCCGACCGGCCGGATGCACCGGTAGCTCCACCAGGAAACCTCCTGGTAGAGCAGCAGGCCGTCGGGCTTGTCCGGCTGCGGCGCGAACCCGGTGAACAGGTCGCTGCGGTAGGCCTGGGTGTCGTTGTAGTAGTAGAGCAGCGAGTACGGGTCGTCGGTGTACAGCATCTTCTGCATCTGCTTGACGACGCTGGCGCGGGCGGCGCCGTCCAGGCTCTTCTGCTGGTCGTACATGTTGTCGTAGGTCTTGTTGCAGTAGAAGCTGTCCGACCAGCCGGGCGTGTACTTGCCGTTCGAGCCGATCGAGCGCTGGCCGCAGGTGAAGACCGAGAGCTGGAAGTCCGGGTTCGGCTCGACGCCCCAGCCCCAGACGAACATGTCGTAGTTGCCGTCGCCGATGACCTGGGTGAGCTGGTCGTCGGACATGAAGCTGGTATTGACCTTGATCCCGATCGCGTTCAGCCAGCTCTTGATGTACGGCGCCGCCTGGGTCTCGGTGGGCGACGACGACCGGATGAACAGTCGCAGGCTGAGCTGCTTGCCGTTCTTCACCCGGATGCCGCCGGGGCCGGTCTTCCATCCGTCCGCCGTCAGGATCTGCCTGGCCTTGGCTGGGTCGTAGTTATACAGGCTGCCCGGCGGCGGGCTGTAGTGGAACTGGGTGTAGATCGGCGGGATGATCGTCGTCCCCGGCGACCCGTAGCCGATCAGCACGCGGCTGATCAGCTTCGGCAGGTCCATCGAGTAACTGATCGCGTGCCGGACGTTGATGTCCTTCAGGGCCGGGTTCCCGTTGCCGATCGGGTGGCCGGATACCGTCGCCGCGCCGTTGTTGAAGGCGAGCTCGTCGAAGTTGCCCGACGGGGCGTTGTTCAGGGTCACGCCGGGCGTGCCCTTGAGCGAGTTGAACAGCAGGTTGGTGAGGTCCTCGGCGAAGTCGATGCTGCCGTTTTTCAGCGCGAATGCCTCGGCGCTCGGGTTCGCGTAGTTCTGGAAGATCAGCTTCGAGATGCCCGGCTTGCCGCCCCAGTAGTGCGGGTTGGCCTTCATGTCGACGTACTGGCCCTCCTGGAACTTGGTCACGATGAACGGCCCGGAGCCGACCGGGTTGCTGTTCGCGAACGTGGTGACCTTGCTCTCCGGCACGTTCTTCCAGATGTGCTCGGGCAGGATCGAGACGATCAGCTTGTTCATGCCGGGCGTTGGCTTGCTGACCGTCATCACCACGGTGTAGGGCCCGGTCGCCTTGACGCTGGTGATGTTCTGGACGTAGCTCAGGTTGTCGGCCCGTTCCGCCTGGCCGTGAATATCCCGGTTGAAGGTGTATGCGACGTCAGCGGCGGTCAGCGGCACCCCGTCGGACCACTTCACGCCGTGCCGGATGTGATAAGTCCAGGTCAGGCCATTGGGAGAATGCGACCAGGAGACGGCGAGCCGCGGCGACGGCGAGTAATCCAGCTGGCCGTAGTCCATCAGGTTGTCGTAGATCAGCCCGTAGACCTCGAAGTCCTGGGACGTGACGCCGACGAACGGGTTCAGCGTGTCGACCGGGTCGTTGTTGCCGACCACGAAGGTCGACGGCCCGTGCGAGGCGGCCGGCGAGGCACTGGGTGACGCGCTGGGCGAGCTGCTTGCGGTGGCGGCGCTGACGGGCATGAGGCATAGGCCGAGCACGACGGCGGACGCCGCGATCCGCTGGCGCATCCGCCGGGCTGGCCGCCAATCCGGTCCGAGCATGGGTGTCTCCTCCCAGGTCAGGCAGTCGGTCGTGGGGTAGACGGCCGCGATGCCGGCGTGTGCACGTAGTTATAGCCGATATGCCGCTGTGGTCTATCCATGGCTTCCAGTCCGTTCAGCCCGCCGCTAATGTCCGTGTCATGCCTGCCGCCTCCGCTCCCGTCCCGCCGCCCCCGCGTGCCCAGCGCATCCCGGTGCTGCGGGAACTGCACGGTACCGCCGAGGTGGACGGCTATGCCTGGATGCGTGACCCGCAGCAGCCCGCGCTGCGCGACTACCTCGCCGCAGAGCGCGCCTACTACGACGCGCACAGCCGCCCGCTGGCGGAACTCGCCGGTGAGCTGTTCCGCGCGGCGGCCAGCCGGACCGCCAGCCGGGTGCAGGACTCGGCGAGGTGGCCGCGGCGGGGTTATGCATACTGGACCAGAATGCCCGAAGAGGCGGAAAATCTACAGTTCCTCAGGGTGAGAGCCGGAGAAATCACCGAGCAGCTGCTGCTGGACGAGAACATCGTGGCCAGCGCCACCGGGTTCGCCGATATCGGGGTACGCGAGCCGAGCCCGGACGGGGCGCTGCTCGCCTGGTCCGCGGACACCAGCGGAGCAGAGATCTATGAGCTGCGGATCACGAACCTGGCGACCGGGGAGGTGCTGCCTGACCTCATGCCGCGCACCTGCCCGGGCAGCGCGTGGAGCGCGGACTCCCGGTACCTCTTCTATCTCGTGCCCGACCGGCTGCACCGCCCCTGTCAGGTCTGGCGGCACCGGGTCGGCACGGCTGCCCGCGCCGACGTGCTGGTGATGACGGAGGACGATGCCCGGTTCGAGGTCGAGCTGCGCACCTCGCGCAGCGGCGAGCTGGCCATCATCACGTCGGCGTCGCGGGACACCACCGAGGTGCGGCTGATCCCGATGGCGGATCCGGAACGCGAGCCCGTCGTGGTGACGCCGCGCCGCCGCGGCGTCGAGTACCGGGCCGACCACGCCAGCGGCCCGGCTGGCGGTGAGCTCTACCTGGTGACTGACGACGGGGCGACCGAGTACCGGCTGATGCGCGTCCCGCTGGCCGCGCCCGGCCAGGCGGACCGGGCCGCCGCGCGTGGCCGGGCGGACCGGGCCGGCCCGCCCGGCCAGCCGGACTGGGCCGATGGGCTCGGCCGGGAGAACTGGGCCGAGGTGCCCTGCCCGGCGGTGTACCCGGCCCGGACGGATACCCGGCTGGTTTCGTGCGACGTGTTCGCCGGTCACCTGCTGCTCACCCTGCGCCGCGGCGGCGCCCCGCTGCTGGCGATCACTGACCGGGCGGGCGGCAACGTCCGGGAGGTGCCCGCGGCGATGCCGGCCGGGACCATCAGCGTGGCCCGCGCCGAGGACTACGACGCAGCGGCCGTCCTGATCGCCGAGGAGTCGCTGATCGAGCCGCCGGCCTGGTCCGAGCTCGACCTGGCCACCGGCGAGCGCCGGGAACTGAAGCGCCAGCAGGTGCCCGGCTACGATCCGGCCGGCTACCGGACGCAGCGGCTGCATGCGGTCGCCGCGGACGGGACCCGGGTTCCGGTCACGCTGGCCCGCCGGGCGGGCACGCCGCTGGACGGCAGCGCGCCGTGCCTGCTGTACGGCTACGGGGCCTACGAGTCATGCGAGGATCCCGCCTTCGACGTCAGCCTGCCGTCACTGCTCGACCGCGGCGTCGTCTATGCGATCGCGCACGTGCGCGGCGGCGGCGAGTGCGGCCGTGACTGGTGGCAGCAGGGCAGGCTGCACGCGAAGCCGAACACTTTCGGCGACTTCGTCGCGGTCGCCGACTGGCTGGCCGGGGACGCGCCGGGCTCCCGCGCCCTTGTCGACGGCGGCAGGATCGTGTCCCGCGGCCTGTCCGCGGGCGGACTGCTGCAGGCCGCGGTCTACTCCCGGGCGCCGGGCCGGTGGCGGGCCGTGGTCGCCGAGGTGCCGTTTGTCGATTGCGTCAACACCATGCTGGATCCGGGCATCCCGCTGACCGTGAACGAGTGGGACGAGTGGGGCGATCCGCGTGACCCGGACGACTTCGCCTGCCTGCGGGCCTACTCGCCGTACGAGAATCCGCCGCCGGGCCCGCGCCCCGGACTGCTGGTGACCGGCACGGTCAACGACCCCCGGGTGCTGATCCACGAGCCGGCCAAGTGGGTGGCGCGGCTCAGGGAGACCGACACGGACGGCTCGGTGATCCTGTTCCGGGCCGAGCTCGGCGCCGGCGCGCACACCGGGCCGTCCGGGCGGTTCGCCCGGCTGGCCTATGAAGCCGAAGTGCAGGCATTCATTCTGGACGCGATGGGACGTCCGGGTGACGGGACCGGTGCAGCAGCCGCCACGGGCGAATGCGCCGCGCCGCCTCCACCATCACGCTGACCACGACCACCACGCCGAGCGCGAGCAGCAGCCC
Organism: uncultured Actinomycetes bacterium; assembly: GCA_963707065.1. Taxonomy (GTDB): domain Bacteria; phylum Actinomycetota; class Actinomycetes; order Streptosporangiales; family Streptosporangiaceae; genus Palsa-506. The sequence continues at coordinate 144,540 of CAVPPJ010000021.1, read as the reverse complement.
GGCCCACGGCTTGTCCTGGAATGCCCGCCCGCCCAGCCGGCCGATCGCGAAGGCGTAGCTGGCCCAGATCAGCCCGGCGACGGCGGTGGCGATGGCGAAGGACCGCCACCGGTAGCCGACCAGGCCGCAGGTCAGGGTAACCACGGTGCGCCCGGCCGGGATGAACCGGCAGGCAATGATGAGGCGCGCGCCGAACTGCCCGAGCGACCGCTCTGCCCAGGCGAGCCGCCGGGCGCCGCGCTCGCCGGACAGGAACCGCCGGGTGACCGCCGGGCCGAATCGCCGGCCCAGCCAGTAGTTCACGTTGTCGCCGAGGAACGCGCCGAAGGCGGCCAGGACGATCAGCAGCGCGATCCGCGGATCGGTGCTGCCAGCCGTGGCGACGCCCAGCGCGATGATCGCCGTCTCGCTCGGCACGAGCGGCAGCAGCGCGTCAAGCGCTGGCAGCAGGACGGCAATCAGGTAGGTCGCGGGCGACGACAGGTTGAGCAGCGAGAAGGAGATCACTGGTGCCCCATCAGCCCACGTTAGTAGCTCGTTAGGTGTCCATGGGGTTGCTGGCGGGCGAGTGGAGCCAGCCGAGCATGTCTTCCGGTGCCAGCTGAGCCGCCCGCGCGTGGTAGGCGGCGATCTCGTCGTCGCTGAGGATTTCACGGGCCGCGCCTGAGCTGCCGCGGCGGAAGAACGCGGCGGTGCTCTTGAGCACGCCGGGGTTCCCGACGAGCCGGTCCGCGCTGCTTCTCATGGCCTCGAACGTGGCCGCCTGGACGAGGGCGGGCCAGGCCTGGTCAGGAATGCTGATGCCGAGCCGGTCAGCGATCCGGTGCATCTGGCCCGCGAGATCGGCGGACAGGTCGTCGTAGTGAACGAGCATCACATTCGGCTCGCGCCGCCTGGCCCAGGCATCCGACAGGTGCCACATCAGGCCGGGCAGCGAGTCCAGGTCCTCGCGCGGGTGCGTGCGGACGATCCACGGGGCGGCGTCGCCGGTGATGTAGGCGAGCAGCCAGTCATGCAGCGGCTTGCGCGGCGGGCGCGGCTTGGCTGGCTCGGCGGCGCCGGTCAGCGCCCGGACCTTGGCGCGGTCGATGTTGTCGCCCTGGTGATAGAGGGACACGGCCGTGTCGAGCGGATGGCGGCCCGTCACGATGTAGCTGGCGCGGGGGTCGAGGGGGATCCCGTCCAGCGGCGTGTGCGTCTTGATGAAGCGCCGGTGCTGCTGGGCGGCCAGCCGGGCGTACACCTCATCGCGCGGCGCGACCAGGTGATCCAGCCACGGTGAGAGCCGCGCGATCGGAGCCGGGAACTCGGGAGTCCGGAAGATCAGCAGGGCGCAGATTGCCTGCACCCATGTCGTCCCGGTCTTGGACCGGGTGCTGATCACGATGTCGCCGTCCCGGAAGGGGAAGCCAAGCCACCGGCCGCTGTCCTCTTCGGGTGACTGATAACGGTACGGAACGCCGGGCATCTGACGAGGCTAGTAGCGGCAGGCGCATCCTGCCACCCGGGCAGGCAGCGCCGGAGCTGCCTTTCCTCCATACCCCTCCGGGTTAGAGAAATACCCCTCCGGGGTTTATTCGATTACCCCCGCGGGGTTTATTCACGCTGTGGGGCGGCAGTCTTCAGGTGATATCTTAGACTACGAAACTAGTATCGTTTTCCATGAAGTGAGCTGCTAGCTAAGGATTAAACGCTTGTGCTAACGGACCGGTGGCTAATACCATTCTGCTGATACTGATTCCTTTTGCGGGCACGCCAGTAGCTGGTCCGGAGCACCGCGCCAGGAAAGGACGCCGCGATAAGCAGCAGCATGGCCGCGCACCGCCAGACTGGCCACGGCAGCATTAACCCCGGCAGCACTGGCCCCGGCAGCACTACCGCCGGCAGCGCTACCGCCGGCAGCGCTGGCCGTGGCCGCACTGGCCCTGGCCGTGCCGCCTGGCCGCGAGGCGCCGGCACCGCCGCGACGGCAGGCTGGGAAGCCCCGGATGCGCGCCGTCGGCTCCAGCTAGCGCTGGGCGCCCTCTGGCTGCTCGACGCGGTCCTGCAGTACCAGTCGTTCATGTTCACCCGGGCGTTCGCCGGCACGCTCGCGGCGTCCGCGGCCGGCAACCCGGCCATCGTTGCCGCCCCGATCATCTGGTCCGCGCGCCTCGTCGCGCAGCACGCCGTCGCCATGAACTCCGTCTTCGCCACCGTGCAGTTGCTGCTGGCCATCGGAATCGCCTGGCGGCCGACGGTCAAGATCGCGCTAGCAGCGTCGATTGCCTGGTCGCTGGCCGTGTGGTGGCTCGGCGAAGGACTCGGGTCGGTGCTGACAGGGCAGGCCAGCGCGCTCAGCGGAGCACCAGGCGCGGTGCTCATCTACGCGCTGCTCGCGATCCTGCTGTGGCCGGCCGCAACGGATCGTCCCGCGGCGTTCGTGGCCGGACGCTCGGTGGGCGGGCCGGCCGCGCGCGCGGCCTGGCTCGCCTTGTGGGGCAGCCTGGGCTGCCTTTCGCTTCAGCCGGCCGTTTCGGCTGGCCGGGGGCTGGACCGCATGATCTCCGCGATGACGGCCGGGGAGCCCGGCTGGCTTGGCGCCATCGGCCGGCACCTCGGCGGGCTGCTCGGCCACTACGGCCTGGCCGCGTCGATAGTGCTCACGATCACGCTCGGGGTCATCGCCGCCGGGCCGTACCTCCCGCGGCCTGCTGCCCGCGCCGTGATTGTCCTTGCCATCGCAGTCGCCGCGGTCATCTGGGCGGCGGAGGCGCTCGGCGGCGTTTTCACCGGGTCGGGCACTGATCCGAACTCCGGTCCGCTGCTTGCCCTGCTCGCCCTGGCCTACTGGCCGTCAGCTGCCGGACGACTGGCGGCCGGCCCTGACCCGGCCCAGCGCGACCCCGTCCCGGCAAGCGCGGCCGGGACCGGCGCCGCCGCGATGGGCCCGGGCGGGACCAGCCTGGCCGGGCCGGCCGGAGGGCGCTGAGATGAGCAGTCCCTCCTGGCTCAGGTACCTGCTGGCGGCCGTCATGATCGTGACTGCCGTCTACTGCGTGAGCCGCCTGGCGGCCGCGCGCCTGCGGGGCCGCGGCCGAGCCCGATGTGGACATCGTCCATGTCCTGATGGGCGTGGCCATGGCGGGAATGCTGGTACCGCGGCTGCGCTCGCTGCCGGATGGTGCCTGGGAGGCGGCGTTCGGCGCTGCCGTTGCCTGGTTCGGCTGGCAGGCCATCCGGGCGCGGCGCGCTGGCGGGAGCGCTGCGCACTACTTGCCGCACGTGCTGGCGAGCGGCGCGATGGTCTACATGTTCCTCGCGGCCCCGCCCGCCAGCACCGGGCCGGCCCTGGCGGGGGTGGTCATGAACGGGCGGTCCGCTGCCTCGATCCGTTTCCCCGTGCTGGCACTCACGCTGGCGGTCGCCCTTTTCGGTTACGTCATGTGGGTCACCGACCGGCTTCCTTCGGTGCCGGCCGTCTCGGTGCTGCGGCTGGCGTCGGCCACCGCCGTTCCGGGCTGGCCAGGGACCGGGGCGCCGCCCGGGACGGGGTCACAGCCCGGGATTGCGGCGGCCGCCGCCACCAGGCGGACCGCAGCCCCGCCGGTGGCTGCGCCCGGGCTGGCCGGCCAGGCCGCTGCCAGCCGATCCCGTCCGGTTGATGGCACGCCGCTGTCGCCGCGGCTAGCCGCGTGCTGCGAGATCGTGATGGGCCTCACGATGGGCTACATGCTGATCCTGATGCTGTGAGCATCCGGATAAGCAGCCCGCTGACCAGCTGAAACCGCCCGCCTCATCAGCCGGTCGGTGGATGCCCGCCACCATCCGGTGGTCTCCGGGGCCTTCGACCGGGGCCGCTAACGCCGGGGCCTTGGCCGCTAACGCCGGGAGGCCGCTGACCCTGGGCCGCTCGGCGGCGGGGCGGCGCGCAGCCGCACGCAGCACTCGCCCGGCCGCGGGCGCAGTTCGGCGTCCAGCACGTCGGCGCCCAGCCCGTCCAGCATGCCCGCCACGAACGCGTGATTGAGGCCGCACACCAGCTCGGGCGCGCGGGCGGCGAGCGGATGGAACGGGCAGTTGCGCAGCTCCACCTCGGCCGGGGCAGGCCGGGCGGGCTCGAACCCGTGCGCTGCCAGCAGCCCTTCGGTGATGGTGAGCGCGCGCTCGGCGCCGAGACGGCCCGGCCGCAGCCGGTCACGCTCGGCCGCGCCGATGGCCTGCCCGCGCTGCCGGGCGACGCGAACGGATGCCTGCCGCGCGTTCTCGCCTGCTGCCTCGCTGCGGACCGCGTCCAGGAGTATGCCGGCCAGCACCTCATGCCGCCGCTCGGGGATGCTGACGCCGATGCCAGCGCCCGCCAGCTCGTAGACCTTGGGCGCGCGGCCTACCTTGCGGACCCCGGCGGGCGGCTGGTACCGGGCGGACAGCAGGCCGGCCGTCACCAGCTTGTCGAGATGGTGCGCCGCCAGCTTGCGGGAGATGCCAGCGTCCGCCGCCGCCTCCTCGCGGGTGACCGGCCGGTGCGCGTGCCGGATGTAGCCGAACAGGCGGCGGCGCTGGTCGTCGCCCAGCGCGGCAATCGCGGTGATCGACGCCTCGCTGCCCAGCTCACCCGGCGTAGTGGTCACCAGGCCACCATAACGCCTACGAAGGTGGGTGTAAAAGAAACGAGCGCCCTGTCTGGTCCGGACTTGACCTAGCCGGAAAATAAGACCAAGATTCGTTGGTGTAATAAGACAACAGGCGGGAGAGTTTCGTGGTGACCGGGATGCAGCAGTCAAAGCAGCCGGCGAGCGCGCTGCTCACCGGGCCGTACGGGCATCCGCTGCACCCGATGCTGGTGACCGTGCCGATCGGCGCCTGGCTGGGCAGCCTGGTTTTCGACATCGCCTCCCAGGTGGTGAGCAAGCCCGGTTTTCTCACTGAGGGCTCGCAGTGGCTCATCGGCATCGGCGTGCTCGGCGCGCTGGCCGCGGCAGCCGTGGGATTCCTGGACCTGGCCGCGATCCCGACCGGCACGCCGGCTTTCCGTACCGGCTGCGTGCACATGTACCTCAACCTGGCGGTCACCGCGGCGTACGCGGCCAATTTCCTGTGGCGCCGCGGCAGCTACGCCCATGGCGGCGCGGTCGGGCCGGGGATGCTCGGCCTGTCGGCCGTCAGCGTGGCCGCCCTCGGCCTGTCCGGTTATCTCGGCGGCAAGCTGGCCTTCCGCTATGGCGTCCGGGTGGCCGACGAGGCGACCCAGGCCGAAGGCTTCGCGGCCGGCCCCGGCGCACGGGCCGGCGACCACCGGACATCCCGTTCCGGCTAGGCCAGCCAGCCCTTCCGTTTCCCCGCGCAACGTTGTCAAAGGAGTCGTCATGGCCGTCGCCGCACTCATCGCGTGGCTGGTAACCGCCGCGGGCGGGTTCTGGATGCTCGGCATCTGGATATCTCGCGGGGGCATGCGCCAGCAAAACGCCGGCCCTAGCCGCTTCCCGGCGCCGGTGATCCTCGGTCACTTCCTGCTGGCAGCCGCCGGGCTGGTGATCTGGATTAGCTACGTCGCCGTGCACGCGAAGGCCCTCGCCTGGGCCGCCTTCGTGGTGCTCCTGCCGGTCGCTGCGCTGGGCTTTGTCATGCTGCTGCGGTGGCTGCCAACGTGGCGTGCCAGCCGGGTGCCGGCCATGGCCGGCGGTCCGGGCGCGGCCCGGCCGACGGTGACCTGGCCGACGGTGACCTGGCCGACGGTGACCTGGCCGACGGCGGCCCGGCCGAGCGGCACCTGCCGGTGCCAGTGATCATCGGGCACGGGGTATTCGCGGTGGTTACCTTGCTGCTCGTGCTGCTCACGGCAGCGGGGGTGGGCTGAGATGGCGCCGGGTGCGCCGGAGAACGGCCGCGGCCCAGTCCGCGCGGCCATCGCGGCGGCCGGGCCGGGCCGGTTCCCGCCGGCCCTGCGCGTCGTGCACGACGACAGCGCGATCGACCTGGTCGCCGCGGAGCGCGCGGCCGCGGACTTCCTGCGCGCCCTCGGCATGGATACTGCCGCCGAGAGCCTGCGGGAAACGCCGCGGCGGATGGCCCGCGCCTACGCCGAGCTGCTGCACTCGAGCCCGTTCAACCTCACCACCTTCCCCAACGACGAGGGCTACGACGAGCTGGTGCTGGCCAGGGCGATCCCGGTGCACAGCGTCTGCGAGCATCATCTGCTGCCGTTCACCGGCGTGGCGCATGTCGGCTACCTGCCGGGCGAGCGCATTCTCGGCCTCTCCAAGCTGGCGCGGGTAGTGGGCCACTTCGCCCGCCGCCCGCAGGTGCAGGAGCGGATGACCAAGCAGATCGCCGACTGGCTCACCGAGCATCTGCAGCCCAGGGGCGTGGGCGTGGTCATCCAGGCGGAGCACATGTGCATGACGCTGCGCGGCGTGCAGGCAGTGGGCTCCACCACCGTGACCTCCACGATGCTCGGCACGCTGCGCGCTGACGGCCGGTCCCGGGCCGAGTTCTTCACGCTGGCCGGCGCGCCCTAGCGCACGGCGGGCCGGGCCCGGCCTGACCGGCGCATGGCAGGATGACTGCCGTGAACGGGAGCAGCCCGGCCGGGCGGATCCGGCGGCGGATGCCGTGGGCGGCCGCGGCCATCGCCGGGCTGCTGGCCGTGACGGCGTGCGGTGCGGGCGCCGGCCGCGCAGCGGCGCCGGCCGCGCACGCGCCCGGCGGGCAGGCGCGGGCCGCGGCGGCCAACCAGGACCTGGATCCGGGCACGCCGCTGGGCGGGCTGGCGGCGCCGGGGTTCCGGCTGGTCAACCAGTTCGGCCAGCCGGTGTCGCTGAGCCAGTTCCGCGACAAGGTGGTGATCCTGGCGTTCACCGATTCGGAGTGCACCACGATCTGCCCGCTGACCACCCTCAGCATGCTGGAGGCCAGGGACCTGCTGGGCGCCGCCGGGGACCAGGTGCAGCTGATCGGGATCGACGCGAACCCGAAGGCCACCGCGGTGTCCGACGTGATGGCCTACTCCCGGTCCCACTCCATGGTCAGCCAGTGGGACTTCCTGACCGGCTCGCTCGCGCAGCTGCGCGCGGTATGGCAGGCCTACCACGTCTACGTGCAGATCCAGGCCGGGCAGATAGACCACACCCCGGCGCTGTACGTGATCGGGCAGCGCGGCCGGGAGGAGAGGCTGTACCTGACCCAGATGGCGTATGCCAGCGTCGGCCAGCAGGCGCAGATCCTGGCCGAGGAAGCGGCGAGCCTGCTGCCCGGTCACCCGCGGCTCGCCAGCCAGCGGTCACTGGCCTACATCGGCGGCCTTGCCCCCACCGCGCGCGCAGTGCTGCCGGCCGTTACCGGCGGGCCGGTCACCCTCGGCCCCGGCCGCCGGCGCCTGCTGGTGTTCTTCGCGACCTGGCTGACCGAGACATCCGACCTGCGGGCGCGGCTGACCGCGCTGCGCCAGTACGCGCGGGCGGCCCGGCGGGGCAGGCTGCCGCGGCTGGTGGCAGTGGACGAGGCCGCCACCGAGCCATCCCCCGATGCGGCGCGCGCGTACCTGCGGCAGCTGGGCCGGCCACTGGGCTACCCGGTCGCCCTCGATACCGCCGGCCGGCTCGCCGACGGGTACGGGGTACAGGACCAGCCGTGGTACGTGCTCACGTCGGCCTCGGGCAAGATCGTGTGGAAGCACGACGGCTGGCTCCCCGTCCGCGCGGTGGAGGCCGCCGCCCGGCGAGCCTGACCGGCCGCCAGCACAGCCAGCCCAGCACAGCCGCTGCCCAGCACAGCCAGCTCCGAAGATACCGGGCACGCCAGCTCCGTAAGATAGCGGCCATGACCGAATCCGCATCGACTAGTTTTCCCATCACCACCGCATTCGAGCTGCCGGGACTGACCGTCGAGCAGGACCTCGGCGTGGCCTTCGGCCTGGTGGTGCGCAGCATGGGATTCGCCAAGTCCCTCGGCGCCGGGTTCAAGGCGCTGCGCCAGGGCGAGGTTTCCCAGTACACCGAGCTGCTGGAGGACAGCCGCCGGCACGCCATCGACCGGATGGTCGAGAACGCGAGGCTGCTGGGCGCCAACGCCGTCATCGCGGTGCGTTTCGATTCCTCCGAGATGGGCCAGCAGCTCACGGAGATCCTGGCGTACGGCACTGCCGTGGTCGCCCGGCCCACGGCCGCCTGACCATGCCGGATGGCCCGCCGCCCGTGCCCGTTTCCCATTTTGGTGATGCTGACCGGGACCGGCTGACTGTCGTGCTGCGCGAGCATTACGCGCTGGGCAGGATCGATATCGACGAGTTTGCCCGCCGGGTGGAGATCGTGCTGGCCGCGGACTATGCGGACGAGGCCGCGGCGGCCGTGCGCGACCTGCCGTCGCTCGGCGCGGCCGCCCCCGGTGCCGCGCCCGGCCAGGCTGCCCGCAAGCGAGTGCGGCGGCGGCATGCGCAGGCCGCGGCGGCGCGCCCGGGCTGGCTGCCGACGTCCGAGCGGTTCCGCGATCCGACCTCGGGCACGATCATGCGCGTCTGGCTCGATCCGGCGGACCAGAGCAGGCACTACGTGCCGGACACCGCGAGCTGACCGGAATCGGTGGCCGGGCCGGCCGCGAGCCGGTCCCGGCTCGCAGGTTCGACAACTACTTTCAGGTTCGACAACTAGATGAGGAAGTTAGCCATGACAGACACCCAGCCCGTTCTCGCCCTGATCCAGAGCGGCGCGGCGCAAGGTCAGTGGACACTCGACCCCGCCAATTCCAGTGTCGAGTTCGCCGTTAAGCATTTCTGGCATGCGATAACCGTCCGCGGGCGGTTCGACCAGCTGTCCGGCGCCGGGACGATAGGTCCGGACGGCGCCGTCACCGGCCAGCTCACCATGCAGGCCAGCTCGATCAATACCAAAAATTCCCGCCGCGACAAGCATCTGCGCTCGGCCGACTTCTTCGACGCCGAGCAGCACCCGCTGGTCGTGCTGGACATCACCGGGGCCACCCCGGCCGATGGCGGCGAGATTGCCATGCGCGGAACCCTGCAGGCCGCGGGCCGGAGCCAGCCGGTCAGCTTCACCGCCCGCGCCGAGGAAGCCGGCCCGGATGCCGTGACGCTGCGGGCCGAGCTCGTGGTGGACCGCAGTGCCTTCGGCATGACGTGGAGCCCGCTGGGCATGGCCGCCAAAGAGGCGGCAGGCAGCGTCGTCGCGCGGTTCGTCCGCTCCTGACCGGCCGCCGCCCGGGCCCGACCGGTTACCGCCCGGGCCTGCCGCCGGCCGCTTCTGCCGCCGGTGACCGTGCCAGCTCAGGAGCGGGCGGGCAGCCCGAAGGCACCGGGATGCAGCCAGCGCGCGATGGCCGTGACGGCGTCGGCGTTGCGCGGGCCCGGGGTCAGCTCGTCGTAGCTGAGCGGCAGGATGCAGCCATTGCGGACGGCGGGCAGGTTCCGGGTGACCGGGTCGGTCTCCAGGAACTTGCGCTTCTGCTGCCAGGTCGGCGTGCCGTAGTCGTTAATGATGATGCATTGCGGCTTGCGCGCCACCACCTGCTCCCAGGACACGCTGGTCCAGCTCCGCTTGAGCCCGGCGAAGATGTCGGTGCCCCCGCCGAGCCGGATCAGCGCGCTGGGCATCGCCAGCCCGGGTGCGGTGAACGGCGCTGCCTGGCCGCTGTCGTAGAGAAACACCGAGACCGGCCGCAGCCCGGCCACCTTGCCCGCGGCCGCGGCGACCTGCGCCCGCAGGGAGGTGATCAGCTGCCGGGCGCGGGACCGGACGTTGAAGATCTCGCCGAGGCTGGTGAGATCGGCGTAGGTGTCGCTGATCGACGCCTGCTGCTTGCCGGGCTCGACGTGGGCGCAGGACTCGGTGAGGGCGAGCGTCTTGATGCCGAACCGGGCCAGGTAGCCGGGCGTGAGACTGGTCCCCGTCTGCAGCCCGTAGTTCCATCCGGCGAACAGGAAGTCGGGCCGCAGGCCCACCAGCGACTCCAGGGTGAAGTAGTCCGGCGAGACATCCCGGACCTGCCGGAAGGCGGCGAGGTACGGCGCAGGCACCGGATCGCCGGCCGGGCCGTCGCCCGTCACCCCGAAATCACCGGCCATGTGCCGCGCCAGGCCGAGCGCGAGCATGTCCTCGGTGGCGTTGATGTCGTTGGAGACGGCCCGGGCGGGCGCGCGGCCGAAGGTAACCGGCGTCCCGCAGCTCCGTACCGTGACCGGATACCCGGCGGTCGCGGGCCGGCTCGCGCTGACGGCAGGCTGGACGGCGGTTCCGCAGGCGGCGATCAGGGCACCGGCCGTCACCAGCCCGCAGATCAACGGCAGCTGAAACGGGGCACCGGAATGCTCATGCCTGCGGCGGATGAGACTCATCAGGGGTCCTTTCTGTCCGTGCCCCGGCGGCCTGCCGGCGCAGCAGCAACTGGGGGGTGCCGTTCTCGGGGTGCTCGATGACGAGCACGTCGGCGCCGTAGACCGCCCCGACGATCTCTGCGGTGATGACGTCGGCGGGCGGCCCGGAGGCGGCCAGCCAGCCGCCGGCCAGCAGGTGCACCGTGTCGCAGAACAGCCCGGCCAGGCTGAGGTCGTGCACGGCGGCGAGCACGGTGATGCCGAGCCCGGCGACGAGTTCGAGGATCTCGGTCTGGTAGCGGATATCGAGGTGGTTGGTCGGCTCGTCGAGGATCAGGTGATCCGCCTGCTGCGCGAGCGCCCGCGCGATCAGCACCCGCTGCTTCTCGCCGCCGGACAGGCTGTGGAAGCCCCGGTCCGCCAGGTCCGCGCAGCCGACCCGCTCGATGGCGTCCGCCACGATGGCCCGGTCCTGCTCGCCGTCCCGGTCGAACGGGCCCTTGTGCGGGGTCCGGCCGACCATGACAAGCTCCGTGACGGTGTAGCCGAGGTCCACCGGGCTCTCCTGCGCGACCACCGCGATCCGGCGGGCTGCCGCCCGGGGACGCAGCCGGTACAGGTCGTCGCCGTCCAGCAGGACCTGCCCGGCTGCCGGGCGGTGCACCCGGTAGATCGCCTTGAGGATGGTGGATTTCCCGCTGCCGTTCGGTCCCAGCAGGCCGGCGAAGTGGCCGTCCGGCACGCGCAGGCTGATGCCGGACACGATGGGCCGGCCGCTGATGTCGACGCGCAGGCCGCGCAGCTCGATGCTCATTCCGCCGCCCCGTAACGGTACGGCCGCCGGCGGATCAGGATGATCAGCGCGGGCGCGCCGATGAAGGCGGTGATCACGCCGATCGGCATCTCCTGCGGCGCGACGATGGTCCGGGCGAGCAGGTCGGCCGCCGTCATGAACGACGCGCCGACCAGCGCCCCGACGGGCAGCACCCGGCGATGATCGGAACCGACCAGCAGCCGGACGATGTGCGGGACGACCAGGCCGACGAAGCCGATCACGCCGCTGACCGCGACGACCACCCCGGCGACGAGCGACGTGACGACGTACAGGTCCCGGCGCAGCCTGCGCACGTCGACGCCGAGGGATGCCGCTGCCTCCGGTCCCATCGCCAGCGCATTGAGCGACCGGCCCTGGGTGATCAGGTAGCCGATGGCCGCCAGCAGGCAGATCGCCGGGATCGGCAGCTGGGACCAGGTGGCCAGGCCGAACGAGCCGAGCAGCCAGAACAGGATCGACTGGGTCGCCTGCGGGTTGCCGCGGAAGATCAGGAAGCTGGTGATCGCCTCGAAGAACGCGGCCATCACCACGCCGCACAGGATGAGCTGGGTCGGCGCGATGCTGCCGCCCTGCCTGGCCACGGCGAACACGGCGGCCATCGCGACCAGCGCGCCGAGGATGCTGCCGGCCGACACGGCCCACAGGCCGAGCGAGGCGAAGGCACCGAACAGCAGTACCGCGGTCGCGCCGACGCTGGCCCCTGAGGAGATCCCGAGCAGGTAGGGGTCGGCCAGCGGGTTGCGGACGAGTACCTGGACCACCGTGCCCGCCGTGCTGAGCGCCGCCCCGACGAGGGCGGCGAGCAGCACCCGGGGTACCCGGATCTGCCAGATGATCTCGTCATCCACCGTCTCCGGCGGGCGGCCGCCGAGATGGCTGAGCACCACGTGCCAGGTCGCGATGGGGCTCAGCGGCACCGAGCCGATGCTCACGGCGGCGGACATCACGATGAGGAGCAGCAGCGCGCAGCCGGCCAGCACCAACGGCAGCCCGGCCCTGGGGGGTCGCCGCACTGCACTGCCGGGCTCCACGCGATCAGCCCTTCTGCCGAGGACCACATTCGCCAGTGCAGGTCAGGCGTCCGGACTTAGCCCCGGCCAGGGGCATCACCGTTGCGGGACAGTGCCGGCGTCTCACCGGGCTTCGCTGCGGGCTGCACCACCCCGGCCAGCGGCCGAAGTGCTGCACACCCTAAAGGCGCGGGCCTCTCATCGTCAAACCTCAATAGGTAATCATCTATCCGCTTGGCCAGCTGTAGCTGCCGTTAGCTGGCATGATCAGAGCGTGCATCTCGTACCTGCGGATCTCAGCCGCCGCATCCTCGACGGTGAGCTCGTCTGCGAGGCCATCGGCGCGATCCGGGACTGCGAGGACGTCGGTGCCTGGGCGCAGCGATTCAAGGTCCTGGCCGACCCGACCCGGCTCACGCTGCTGCTGTGCATCCACCGGGCCGGCCCGATCAGCGTCACGGACCTGGCGGTCGCCGCCGGGCTGAACGACACCACCGTGTCCCAGGCGCTGCGGCTGCTCCGGGCGGGCGGCACCGTGACCGGCTGCCGGGATGGCCGGGTCGTCCGCTACCAGCTAGCCGACGAACGCATCAGTGACCTGCTGGAGCAGGTGCTCGGTGAGCCGGGCACGCACGGCCAGCCGGCCGAGCTCGGCCCGCCCGCCGGGCACGCGCGGCGGGGTCACGCCGCGCACTGATGCCCGGGCCCGCGGCTTGCCTGCGGGAAGCCGGCCCGGGCATGATCCACTGTCATGCGCCCAGCCCGCCGAGCCGTCCTCTGCCTCACCGGCCTTGGCCTGCTGACCCTTGATGTCCGGCAGCATGGCCGGCTCGCCCGGGCGGACGAGCGCATCCTGCTCTCCGTCGCGCGCCTGCCGCACCCTCCGGCGCTCGTGCGGGCGGCCCATATCGTGACCGGCCTGGGCGAGGCCCGGGTCGCCCGGCTGGTTGGCCCGGCGCTGGCGGCACTGGCGGCCACCGACCCGGCCACGGCAGCCGCGGCGGCGGCAACGGCCACGGCGGACATCGCGGCCGGCGCCGCCGTGCGCAAGGTGGCCTGCGCCCTGATCGGCAGGTCCCGCCCGCCTGCCCGGTACTGGCTGGCGCACCCGGTGGGCCACAGCTTCCCGTCCAGGCACACGACGTACGCGGCGCTGGCGCTGGGCGCCGGCACCAGGGGCTATCCGCCGCGGGCACGGCAAGCTGCTGCCGTGCTCTGCGGGGCGGTCGGGTTCAGCCGGGTCTACCTCGGCGTTCACTGGAGCACTGACGTAGCGGGCGGATGGCTGCTCGCCGGATCACTGCTGGCCGCCGCCGAGGTCCTGGAATTACGCGCCCGGCGCCTGCATCGGACGCCTGCCGGGCTCACAGTTCAGGCCGGGCATGTCAACCCGGACGGTCCGGCTTTCCGCCGACCGCACTGAGCGGTCGCGGCCGTTATTACTGGCTGGACTGCAGCTGCCGGAGGCTGCAGGATCGGGGCAGGGGGCCGTCGCGGTGGCGGCCGGGAAGGTGGCGGGATGACCGGGCTGAAGGCCGACGTGGAGCCTGCCGAGGTCGGCTTCGACGCGGGGCGGCTGGACCGGATCGACCGGCACTTCGCGCGCTATGTCGATGACGGCCGGCTGCCAGGCTGGCTGCTCACGGTCAGCAGGAACGGGCGGCTCGCGCACGTCTCCAGTTACGGCCTGCGTGACGTTGAGGCGGGACGGCCGGCCGAGACGGACACGCTCTGGCGGATCTACTCGATGACCAAGCCGATTACGTCGGTCGCGGCGATGATGCTGCTGGAGGAGGGCGCGTTCGAGCTGACCAGCCCGGTGAGCGACTTCATTCCGTCGTTCGCGGACACCCGTGTCTACACCGGCGGATCGGACGTCAAGCCGGTGATCGTGCCGGCCACCGAGCCAGTGCGGATCTGGCACCTGCTGACGCATACCGCCGGGCTTACCTACGGCTTCCACCGGGTGCACCCGGTGGATGCGCAGTACCGCGCCGCCGGCTTCGAGTGGGCCAGTCCGGCTGACCTTGACCTGGCGCAGTGCTGTGACCAGTGGGCGGGCCTGCCGCTGCTGTTCCAGCCGGGCGCGGAGTGGAACTACTCGGTGGCAACCGACGTACTCGGCCGGGTGGTGGAGGTCGCCTCCGGCCAGAGCCTGGATGAGTTCCTCGCCACCCGTATCCTCGCGCCGCTGGGGATGACCGATACGGCCTTTCACGTGCCGCCTGCCGAAGCGGACCGGCTGGCCGCCCTGTACACGCGCGGCGCCGACGGGAAGGCGACCCGTCTCGATGCCATGGGCAAGGTCGCCGCCGCGCCGCCGCGATTCCTCAGCGGCGGTGGCGGCCTGATCTCGACGGCGGCGGACTATCACCGCTTTACCCAGCTACTGCTGGACCGCCCGGGCAGTCCCGCCGGGGAACTGGACGGCGCGCGCCTGCTCAGCCCGCGGACGGTGGCCTACATGACCCGCAACCACCTGCCGGGCGGCGGCGACCTGGAGACGTTCGGGCGCCCGCTCTACGCGGAGGCGCCCTTCCGCGGCATCGGCTTCGGGCTCGGGTTCGCCGTGGTCATCGATGCTGCGGCCGGAAAGGCGATCTGCTCCGAGGGAGAGTATTCCTGGGGCGGCGCCGCGAGCACCGCGTTCTGGGTGGACCCGGCAGAAGAACTGACAGTCTCCTTCTTCACCCAGCTGCTTCCTTCGAGCACCTACCGGATCCGGCCGCAGCTACGGCAGCTCGTCTACCAGGCGCTGGTCGGCTAGGGAGCGGACGCGATCGTGCGCCAGCCCCGGCACGACGCGGCGCGGGCCGAGTTGCGGTGCGCTAGGCGACCGGGGTGCCCGTGTTCTCCCGGTTGCGGGCCGCTTCCTTCCGGAGCTCCCGCACCCGGTGGATGATGAACGCAGCCACGGCGATCACCACGATGGCCACGATGGCGTAGCCGCCAATCGAGATGTAGTGCGCGATCGCTGTTCCAGGCGCCGCCGAAACCGTAGCCGATCAGGGTGAGGACGGTGACATAGAACACCGTGCCGATCAGGCTCAGCACCCCGAACTGCATGGCCGGTATCTCCATGAAGCCGGCGATGAGCGAGGTGAACGCGCGGATCACGGGCAGTGCCCGCCCGATGGCCACCGCGTACTCGCCGCGGCCGGTGAGGAAGCGCTCGGACCGGTCAAGATCAGCCTTCGTGATGAGCAGGTACTTGCCCACCCGCTCAACCGCGCAGGCCGCCCAGCCGGCCCGCGCCGTAGGCGACGAACGAGCCGCAGAGCTCGGCGAGCGAGCCGATGACGATGATGAGCACGACGTTCAGGTGGCCCTGGTACGCGAGCACGCCGGCGAAGCCGAAGGTGATCTCCGACGGGATCGGGATGCAGCAAGCCTCGAGGAATCCGAGGATGGCCAGGGCACCGTAGCCGGCCTGACTGATAAGGCTCTCCATGGCTCCCTGTTGTACCGCATGCCGGCCACTGATCCGTCCCTGAACGCGGTTTACGCCGCTGGGCCTATGCTGCGATGGAGGCCAGCGGCAGATGTCCCAGCCAGCTACGGAAGCCCTGCGGGCAGCGCTGACGCGGCTGGCGACCCGGCAAACGACGGCTGATCCGGCCGCAGATTCACGGAGCCTGACATGGGATTGATGGACAAGGTCAAGGCGCAGGCGACCCAGCTCGCGCAGAAAACCCAGGAAACCGCGCGGGACAGCAAGGCGAAATTCGACCAGGCCCAGGGCAAGCGCCAGTCAGACGCCATGCTCCGCAACCTCGGCGCGCTGGTTTACGCCGAGCGCACTGGCCGCGGCACCCCCGAATCCCAGCAGCAGGTCGACAAGCTGGTTGCTGACATCTCAGCGTTCGAGGCGGAGAACGGCATCAACCTGGCCGCCCAGCCAGCGGACCAGCCGGCTGCCGACTCGCCGGGCGCATCGGCTGACCCGCCGGGTGCGCCCGCCAGCCGGTATCCCTCCGCTCCGCCCGAGCCCGCGACCGGGTCCGCTCCGCCGTCCAGGTATCCCGCCGCGCCGCCGCCCGCGGCTGATTTCGGTGCGCCGCCGGTTGCGACTCCCGCTCCGCCGCCGCCCGCGGCTGATTTCGGTGCGCCGCCGGTTGCGTCCCCGGCTCCGCCGCCGCCCGCGGCTGATTTCGGTGCGCCGCCGGTTGCGACGCCCGCTGCGCCGCCGCCCGCGGCTGACTTCGGCGCACCTCCCGCGGCTGCATATCCGTCAGCGCCCGAGCCGCCGGAAGCGGGCTCGCAGGAAGGCTGAACCCGGGAGGCTACTTCCTGCACGCGTCCTGGGCCGCGGTCTGGCGCGCGGCGGGCGGCGATGATCCCTGGCCTGCTGGGCTCGACGGCAGTCCGGTGACCTGATGCCCGGTGCCGCCGAGCACGATCCTGATCCTGGCCAGGCCGCTCACCTGGCGCAGCGCGGCGCCGCGCAGCACCTTGTGCACGAGCTGCGCTGACGCGGCCATCCCGGGCGGGTACTCGATCAGGGTCTGGGTTATGTCACTGCTCGTCCAGGACAGGCCGGCCGCGTGCACGGTGAAGCCGAGCCGGGTAAGTTCCGTCCCGGTAGTCGCGGACAGCCCGCCGATCAGGGTTCCGTTGTAGACATTGACCGAGACCTGGCGTCGCTTCTGGCGGGAGCTCTTCTTCGGCCCGTGCGGGTGCACCTTCTTCACCGGCAAAGTGTCCGAGTTCAGCTCGGCGAAGAGCTTCGCGGCGGCGCTGCCATCCCACAGCACGGCCGACTCACCGGTCGGGGTCATGTAATTCACATTGGAGATCGGCACGGTCATGAACGTGACCTGGCTGGCTGAGATGCCGCGTAGCTGATCGGCCAGGCTCGTCACGTTCAGCCGCTGGTCGACCTTCACCGCGGAGGTCACGGCACTCAGGAAACCGGAGAGCTTGGCCGGGTCCGTGAGCGTGCCCGAGCTGATCGCCTCGCGCAGCATCGAAGAAAGCAATTGATGCTGGTCGTTGATCCTGGCCAGATCGGAGAGGGCAAAGGAGTGCCGGTCACGCACGAATTCAAGCGCCGTCACCCCGCGCACATGATGCCGCCCGGCGGACATGTGCAGGCCGCTGTAGGGATCGTCCACCGCATAGGGCAGGCAGATGTTCACGCCGCCCAGTGCGTTCACTATCTTGACGAATCCGGGGAAATTCACCTCGATGTAGTCGTTGATGGTCAGCCCGGTGTCGGCTTCCACCGTCTGCACCATCAGCTTCGGCCCGCCGATGCCGAACGCTGCGTTGATCTTGTTCATCCCGTGACCTGGGATGTTGACCCATGAATCGCGCGGCAGGCTGATCACCGTAACGCTGCTGTGGTCGGCCGCCACGTGCACGATCATCATCGAGTCGGAGTTGGAGCTGATGGCATGACCGACATGGAGCCTGGCCTGCTCGGCCTCACTCAGGCCGGACCTCAGGTCGACGCCGGCCAGCAGGATGTTCAGCGGCCCGCTCGACGGCGTGCCCGCGGTGCCCGCGTTGACCCGCCCGACATGGTCATTGATATAGCTGGTCAGCGCCCAGCCGCCGCCCGCGACCAGCAGGACGACTATGGATATCGCGCCGCACGCAATCGCCAGTGCACGTTGCTGCCGTGCTCTCCTGCCTGCGGTAATCCGCGCCATCAGGTCACGCTGGGCCAGCGGAGGACTGCTGCGGCGCCGTGTTCCGGAATGCCTGACCACGCCCGGTGCCCCGGCTGACTCGGCCGGCCGCCCGGCACCGCTAGCTGGCGGGGGGCCCCGCCAGCCTGGCGAAGGCCCCCGCCAGCGTGGCGATGAATCATCGCCATGCTCGCCATCCTCACCGCCACTCATCGGTGTACCCCCGGCTCCCGCTCTTCGTAGGCTAGCGCGGCGGCGTGGTACCGGCGCTTTCATGCGTCGGCGGGTCCGCGACTTTTCGCCCGGCCGCCAGCAAGCCGGCCAGCCAGGCGCGGAGCGGTTCCGTCACGCCGCGGGCGGCTCCGGGTCCCTGGGCAGGCCGAGTATCCGCTCGCCGATGATGTTGAGCTGGATGTCGGTCGTGCCGCCCCCGATGGTCAGCGCCCGGGTCAGCAGTACCTGGCGGGCCCAGTGCGGGCCGTTGGGCTGCCCGGAGGCACCGACGGCCGGGCCCGCGCCGCCGCCGAGCGCGCCGTCAGCGCCGGCGGCCGACCAGCACAGCTCGGCGACCCGCTGCGCGTGCCGCATGCCGAGCAGCTTCCGCACGCTGCCAGTGGCGCCCGGCTCCGTGCCCGACAGCTGCTTCAGCGTGACCCGGACCGACAGCAGGTCAATCGCGTGCCCCTCGCAGACAAGCGCGCCGACCTGCCCGAGCGGCAGCTGGCCAGCCGCGCCCGCCACCTCGAGCAGCTCGCTGACCCCCGATCCGAAAGTCCACGACTTCGACAGCGACACCCGCTCGTTGGCCAGCGTCGTCCTGGCTATCCGCCAGCCGCCGTTGACCTCGCCGACGACGCAGTCATCCGGCACGAACACGTCATCGAGGAAGACCTGGTTGAACAGCGAATCACCGGTGATCTCGCGCAGCGGCCGCACCTCGATGCCGGGCGACGACATGTCCACCAGGAAGTACGTGATCCCGTCGTGGCGCGGCGCGGCGGGATCGCTGCGCGCGATGCAGATCGCCCAGGCGGCCTGCTTGGCCAGCGAGGTCCAGATTTTCTGCCCGGTCAGCCGCCAGCCGCCGTCAGCCCGCACCGCGCGTGTCGTCAGACCGGCCAGGTCGGAGCCGGCCCCCGGCTCGCTGAACAGCTGGCACCACATGAAGTCGCCGCGCAGCGTCGGCGGCAGGAACCGCTGCTGCTGCTCAGCCGTCCCGTACTTGATCAGCGCGGGCACCACCCAGGCGCCGATCACCAGGCTGGGCGCGCGAACCCCGGCGGCCCGCATCTCCTGGTCGATGACGAGCTGCTCCAGCGGGCTCGCGCCGCGGCCCCAGGGCCGCGGCAGGTGCGGCGTCACCCAGCCGTCGTCCGCCAGCCGCCGGGTGCGCTCAGCGCCGGTCAGGGCAGCGATCTCGGCGAGGTCAGCCCGGATAGCTGACCGCAGCGGCGCGCGGGCATCAACTTCAACATGAACGAGCCTCCGGGCGCCGGTCATAGCCAGCCCGGCCACTCGCTGCGCCCACTCATCGGACGGGCCGAGCAGCGCGCGCAGCGACATCGCCCGCCGGTAGTAGAGATGGGCCTCGTGTTCCCAGGTGTAGCCGATGCCGCCGAGTACCTGAATGCACTCGTGGCTGCACGAGACCGCGGCGTCGATGGCGACCACGGCAGCCACGCCCGCGGCGAAGTCGCGCTGGCGCCCGGCCGGCGTCTCGTCCGCCCGCGCCTTGCCGCCCTGCGCCGCGTCTCCGGGTGCCGCGCCCGCCGGGCTGTCCGGCAACGTGCGCGCGGCGTCCCAGACCGTCGCGGCGGCCTGCTCCGCGGCAGTCAGCATCCAGGCGCAGCGATGCTTGACCGCCTGGAACTGGCCGATCGGCCGGCCGAACTGGTGACGGATCTTGGCGTAGTCGGCGGCCGCGGCCGTGGCCCAGTCGGCGATGCCGGCCGCCTCCGCGCCGAACACGATGGCGGCCAGGCTGGTGACCGTGCCCCGGTCCAGCCCGGTCAGCAGCCGGTCGGCTGGCAGGGTAAGGCCGGCCGCGCGGATCCGCGCGACCGGGCGGGTCAGGTCGAGGCTGTCCAGCCGGGTGATCTCCAGCCCGGCCGCGTCAATGGCGGCCCAGATCTCGCCGTGCTCTGTCTGCACCCCGGCGACGACCAGGTCAGCCAGGCTGGCCCCGAGCACGGGCGCGGATTCCCCGTCGATGACGAGGCCGCCATCGGGCCCGGTCCGGCCCGTCAGCCCGGCCGCCAGCGAGACCGCGCCGCCGGCGGATCCGTCCGCGAGGCCGGCCAGCAGCTTGCCGGTCCGCTCGGTCAGTGCCAGCGGGTCGGCGGACAGCACGGCGCTGGCCAGCACGGTCGGCAGGCATCCGCCGGGCACCAGCGCACGGCCAAGTTCCTCAAGCGCCACGGCCAGCTCCGGCAGGCCGTATCCCTGGCCGCCGCGATCCTCCGGCACATGCAGGCCGAGGACGCCCTGCTCGGCCAGGGCCGGCCCGAACGACTCCCGGTACCGCACTGAGCCGCTGTCCGGGTCATCGGCCGCGGCCCGGACGGCGTCGGCCGGGCAGTTGCGCTGCGCCCAGCCCCGGATCGCCGCCGCTAGCTCCAGGTGCTCCTCGGTGAGGCCGAGCGCCATGGTTCACCTCGTTCGCCGTGCTCCGGTGCCGATGGCCAACACTCTAGAACGCCGGTGCCGAAGACTCTAGAACGAGATTCGGTTTGACGGTCATAACCGGCCCGCCGCTGCAGGTAGAGGGCTCGCCATGATGGTTACTTGCGGGTAAGATACAGTAAGTTACTGACTGGTAGGAATGACCGCGCGGATACCGGAGGCGGAGATGGGCCACTACAAGAGCAACCTCCGTGACATCGAGTTCAACCTGTTCGAGGTGCTGCGGCGGCAAGACCTGCTGGGCTCGGAGCCGTATCCGGACCTGGATGAGGAGACCGCCCGCGGGATCCTGGACGAGGTGAACCGGCTCGCTACCGGTCCCCTCGCCGAGTCGTTCGCCGAGGCCGACCGGAACCCGCCGGTCTTCGATCCGGCCACTGGCTCGGTCCGGATGCCGGCCGGATTCCGGAAGTCCTTCGCGGCCTTCATGGACGCCGAGTGGTTCCGCCTGGAGCTCCCGGCCGAGCTCGGCGGCACCAATGCGCCGCGCTCGCTGTGCTGGGCCGTCGCGGAGCTGATCCTCGGCGCCAACCCGGCCGTCTGGATGTACGCCAGCGGTGCCGCGTTCGCCAAGGCTCTCTTCGCCATGGGCACCCCCTACCAGCAGCGCTTCGCCGAGCTGGCCGTCGAGCGCAAGTGGACGG
This sequence comes from uncultured Actinomycetes bacterium, assembly GCA_963707065.1. Lineage (GTDB taxonomy): Bacteria > Actinomycetota > Actinomycetes > Streptosporangiales > Streptosporangiaceae > Palsa-506. The sequence goes on along the minus strand of CAVPPJ010000021.1, from coordinate 123,433 downwards.
CCACGATGGCGCTGACCGAGCCGGACGCAGGCTCCGACGTCGGCGCCGGGCGGGCCCGCGCGGTCCGGCAGCCGGACGGCAGCTGGCACATCGAGGGGGTCAAGCGGTTCATCACCAGTGCCGAGCATGACATGGCCGAGAACATCTTCCACCTGGTCCTCGCCCGCCCCGAGGGGCACGGCCCGGGCACCAAGGGCCTGTCGATGTTCCTGGTACCCAAGTACCTGGTCGGCGAGGACGGCGAGCTCGGCGAGCGCAACGGCGTCTATGTCACCGGGGTCGAGCACAAGATGGGCCTGAAGGCGTCGACCACCTGCGAGCTGACCTTCGGCGAGTCCCGTCCCGCGGTCGGCACCCTGGTCGGCGACGTGCACGACGGCATCAGGCAGATGTTCGTGATCATCGAGCATGCCCGGATGATGGTCGGCACGAAGGCCATCGCGACGCTGTCGACCGGCTACCTGAACGCGCTGGACTTCGCCAGGACCAGGATCCAGGGCGCCGACCTCACCAGGATGCTCGACAAGACCGCGCCGCGCGTCGCGATCATCGCGCACCCGGACGTCCGCCGGATGCTCATGCTGCAGAAGGCGTATGCGGAGGGGATGCGGGCGCTCGTGCTCTATACCGCGACCTGGCAGGACACGCTGCAGGCCGCCGCCAGCGGAACGGCGGACGTGCATGCAGCGGAGGTAAACGACCTGCTGCTGCCGGTCGTCAAGGGGGTCGGCTCGGAGCGCGCCTACGAGCTGCTCACGCTGTCGCTGCAGACCCTGGGCGGATCCGGCTACCTGCAGGACTACCCGGTTGAGCAGTACCTCAGGGACGCGAAGATCGACAGTCTGTACGAGGGCACCACCGCGATTCAGGGTCTCGACCTGTACTTCCGCAAGGTCGTCAGGAACGATGGCCGGGCGCTGCGGTTCCTGACCGGGCAGATCAGGAGCTTCGCCGGCGGCGAGTCAGGGAACGGCAGGCTCAAGGCCGAGCGCAGTGCGCTGGCCAGGGCCGCCGACGACGTCGAGGGCATGGTGGCAGCCATGCACGGCTTCCTGGCCGGATCCGCGGAGCAGCCCGCCGAGATCTACCGGACCGGCCTCAACACCACCCGGCTGCTGATGGCGCTAGGCGACCTGGTGATCGGCTGGCTGCTGGCGCGGCAGGCGGAGGTCGCGCTGGCCAGGCTGGACGATGGCGTCCCGGCCGGCGACCGCGGGTTCTACCAGGGCAAGATCGCGGCTGCCCGGTTCTTCGCCGCCACCGTGCTGCCGAGGCTGGCCGCGGAGCGCGAGATCACCGAGCGGACCACGCTGGACCTCATGGAGCTGCCGGCCGAGGCGTTCTGACCGGGTTATGAGTGCCCGGCAAAGGGGACGTCAAGGCCACCCTCGCGACGACGGCACGATCAGCCCTTGAACGTTCGGTGGCGGCCAGTCGCCGGGCCGGCGACTGGCCGCAATGCCGCTGCCAGCTGCGCCGGGGTGGTCAGGCTGAGGCTGTTCCGGCGCCTGCCGCCCTGGTTCTGCTGGAACATCGCCTGCCAGGTCACCTTATCGAGCGAGGCCGGCACGCCAGCCCGCATACCCCTAGGCCTGACGGGGAGACCATCGGAGGACAAGGGAGCCGATGGCAGGTACGGGCTGTCAGGTCCCGGCCAGTGCGTGGTCAGCGCGGCATACAGGAGCCGGCCAAGGCCGCGCGTGTCATCGAGTGCGGGACTGCTGGAAGCTACCTGGGACAGGACAGCGTCAATGCCAACGCCGGCAACCCTGATGCCGCTGCCCGGCGTCCAGCGCAGCGAGCCTGGCGTCAGGCACAGATGGGCAAGCCCCGCGTCATGCGCCGCGCTGAGCGCATCTGCCGCCTCGGCGATCAGCAGAGCGGCATGCGCCGGTTCCAGCGGGCCGTTCAAGGCCAGTTCGCTTAAGGTGTCACCGGCAAGCCACTCCGTCACTACGAATCCGTGCACCGGGTGGTCGTTCACCTCGAGGATCCGGGCAAGCCTGCGGTCAGAGACACCGCTGACGGCCCGGGCAACGCGCACAACTTCAGCGACCAGGACGTCATTGGCGACCAGGTCGTCATTGTGGAAGGTAAGCACGCCGACCGGCCGGAGCAGCGTTTCGTCGGTTGCCCGCCAGCGCGCCCAGCCGTCGCCCGACGCAACCTGGTTCTCTAGCCGGTACCGATCACTGATCCGGCTCCCCGACTCCAGGGGACTGGTCACGTGCCTGCAGCCAAGAGCGGCATCTGCCTAGACTCTCCCTTCCGAGTCCGCTACGACAGCCTAATCTGGCTACGCGGACCATGCGCTGCAACGGTCACAGGCGGCAGACGTGGTCCCTGCCGGTGGCCCAGACAGAGGCCTCTTTCGCGGGCAGTGACTCACCGCCATCAATGTCATCAGTGCCCACCGGAGCTGGGCAGCTCCAGCGGACTCGGCGCGGGGAATTCGATACGCAGGACGGTCTGCCCACCGGCCAGTCGTGTCTGCCGGGCTCGCATAGGACGGAAGGGCGGGAATTGCCCCTGCATAACAGCAAGCATGATCGACCGCACGTATGCGGAGCTCATGCGCCCAGTAGCAGTCTTGGAGACGTCGACCATGCGAAGCGAAATATTCGGGCTCGCGCCTGGAACGGAGCCACCGAAATCCCAGACGTATACCCGATGATGACGAGCCAGATGCGTGATCGTGAACATCAGCCTCGTGTCGACCTTCCCAGCGGCCAGCAGAGCCCTTGCCGTTGCCGAGAACCGGATCCCTTTGATGCCCAGTAGCGAGGCTCCGTCCAACATCCGTTCGTGCACGTCTGCCTTGAGCGCAGACTTGTATGAGACGGCTCCGTGCTGGGCGGTAACCCTGATGGTTATCCCCGCGATTCCGGTGCCAAAGCTCGTGAGAGCTTCCGGTGCGTAAGCAGAGGAAAGGCTGCTGCCGAACTGATCGCGGACCCTTGCCGTCGCTATGACCACAGTAGAGCTCAACGGATAAGGCGATGCCGGCCTCAGGACCCTTAGATTGCGTTCAGGAAATTTATGCGCCTTGAGCGCAGAACACATCACCGGATCACAGGCCACGATGGCGTCGGGGGCCACCTGCCGGGCGACCCAGGCCGCTGCCAGCGTGCGAATGGCCATGTCGCTGTCCAGCGGGCCAGCGTCATTGCGGGCACCCCCAGCGCCTGAGTACAGGAAAAGCGAGAAGGTTACTGCGGCTGCCGTGATAAGAACCATCGCCGCCACGGCGAGAACGACCGCGCGCCGGCGCCAGCTGCTTGACACGGGGGCCAGAGCGCGCGCGCTATCCAGCGCGTCGGCAAATCGCAGGTCGCCGGACCAGCGGAAGTGATCCGACAGTTCCGCCGCCTTCCTGCCCGCCTGCTGGCGGGCAGAAAGGCGCGCCGGTCGCCGCGGGCGGAAGGCCGTCTTATGGCTCGCCGGCGCCCCGATGCGCTCGGCTTCGGCGGCGCGGGCGCGTTCGGCGGCGTGGGCGCGTTCGGCCTTGCGTTCGGCCTTGGCGGTGCGCTCGGTCTCGGCGGCGCGGGCGCGTTCGGCCTTGCGTTCGGCCTTGGCGGTGCGTTCGCGCTTCGGCGGCGCGTTCGGCTTTGGCGGTGCGGTCGGCTTCGGCGGTGCGTTCGGCTTCGGCGGTGCGTTCGGCTTTGGCGGTGCGGGCGCGTTCGGCGGCGCGCTCGGCTTCGGCGGTGCGGGCGGCTTCGGCGGCGCGTTCGGCTTCGGCGGCGCGTTCGGCTTTGGCGGCGCGTTCGGCTTCGGCGCGTTCGGCTTCGGCGGCGCGTTCGGCTTCGGCGGCGCGGGCGAGTTCGGCGGCGCGTTCGGCTTCGGCGGCGCGGGCGAGTTCGGCGGCGCGTTCGGCTTCGGCGGCGCGTTCGGCTTCGGCGGCGCGTTCGGCTTCGGCGGCGCGTTCGGCTTCGGCGGCGCGGGCGCGTTCGGCTTTGGCGGCGCGTTCGGCTTCGGCGGCGCGTTCGGCTTCGGCGGCGCGTTCGGCTTCGGCGGCGCGGGCGCGTTCGGCGGCGCGTTCGGCTTCGGCGGCGCGTTCGGCTTCGGCGGCGCGGGCGAGTTCGGCGGCGTGCTCGGCTTCGGCGGCGCGGGCGAGCTTCGGCGGCGCGTTCGGCTTCGGCGGCGCGGGCGAGTTCGGCGGCGCGTTCGGCTTCGGCGGCGCACTCGGCTTCAGCAGCGCGCTCGGCCTCGGCTGGGCTCACCATGTCGCTGCCCGGAGACCATGAGATGGCCGGGATCGGCGCTGTCATGGCATCCTGATCTGACACGCTCTGCGGCCAGTCGGCTACCGTTGACTGCGCCCCTCGCACCGGTGGGGTAGGCTCCGTCGCCGTTCGCCGTACCCGCCGAAGCAGGGACACCGATGCCCGCGGACGCGCTGCATGAGCTCCGGGCTCTGGGCGCTGCTGGGGTGGTTCTGGGTGCTGGTGGGGTTCGGCATCCTCCGGCTCGGCTGCTTGGTTCTGTCGAGATGCGTTGGCATGCTCAGCCTCGACCACTGCTTGCATGCGCCGCAGCAACGCTTCCGGCAACGGTGCCCGCGCCGTCCGCGCTGGAGGACCTGGCCGCGCGGAAGCACCCGGTACGCGCCGGGACAGCGGCGGACTGCGGCTATCTTCTCCCACGTGGCCAACCCCCATGCGGCTCGCGCACGGGCAGTGACGCGATCCCTGAGGGAAAGCGCAGCACACGATGAACGGCCGCACAACCGAATCGGATCATTGTGATGAAAAACTGCTGAAATTGACCATCCGCGCCGGGCGGCCGAACTGGACCCGCGGGTCACCATCCCAGCTCGTCCCCGGCACCACGAGGAACACGATCAGGCACGCATGATCCAACCGGCTTGTCTCCTGCCCGTCCACCTTTGACCCGACTGCGTCGGCACTCGGGCGGGCGGAAGCTGCTCCGTGCCACATCAGCCGCCACCGCGCCCAGGGATGACGGAAGGATTCAGGTGACAGGTTGCAGATGACGTGAGACCAGTGGCTGTGGCGCCCTTGCCTGTGCGCCATGCTGTGCCAGCGGCAGCTGGGACAGCATGTCTTGCTGGTACTGGATCAGGCCGTAATGCACGGCCGTCATCAGCGCCTGCGCCCGGTTCGCCGCGCCGAGTTTGTCGTACAGCCTCGCCACGTAGGTCTTCGCAGTGGACAGGCTGATGAACATTTCCTGTGCGATCGCGGGAACAGACAGCCCGTGGTGCATCAGGTGCAGAACTTCCGTCTCGCGGGGGCTGAGTGCGAGCCGGTCCTGCATAGTGCGCCGCCGCGCGACCGCCATCGCCAAGCCCGACGCCGTGAATGATGAGGCGGCGACGGCTGCGTGCCGAATCGCGCTGAGTACCTCTTCCAGCGGCGCTGTCTTCGCGACGAAGGCCGACACGCCCGTCTCCAGCGCCCGGAACATTACGTCGTCCGCCTGCCGGGACGTCAGCATGACGATGCCGAGGTCTGCATAACGGTCCCGCAACTCACTGGCCAGCCGCAGGCCATCGCCATCGGGCAGGGTGACGTCCACGGTCACTACGTCCGGCTGTGCTGCGGCGACCATACGCGGCGCATCGGCCGCCGATTGGCACTCAGCCACAATCTCGATGTCAGAATGCTGCGCGACCAGCTCGCGCAGACCATAACGAATGAGCGTCTGCCCATCAATTATGGCGAGATGAATTGGCATTGAGCTTCCCCCCCTTGGGGCGCATGGCTAATGACGCGCAATGCGTAACGTAGCGGGATATGAACGAACGAATGAGAACGATGTAAATGATCTTCCGGACACTTTGGAGCAGTTCCCTTCCCCAATATCAAGCGAGGCCGTTGACCGCCCAGACGTGGGTTCCTCCACCTCCAAGAGCGCCGGGTCGATGCCCAGCGGCCTCGCGGGTGGAACCCCCCAGTAAGACAGTTGACGCTGGCCTATGTGCGGATGACTGGTATGCACCGATCGTTATCGAACCGTAGTCTGTAATCGCCTCGACGCTTACAGCAATGCTCCAGGTCAGCCGTGCCCCGCAGCAGTGATCGTGGCCTTCTCATCGCTGAAGGAGTGTGGCCGAGCCAGCGGCCTGTGCGGGGGCTAGTGCCCGTTGGCGAGCATTGCGATCAGGGTGCCGCCGAGGAGGAAGGGCCCGAAACAAATCGCGCTGTGCAGCGTGATGCGCCGCGCGGCGAGCAGTGCCAGGCTGACAATCGCCGAGAGCACGAGGGCAAGCGCAGCCCCGTTGATCAGGGTTGACCAGCCCAGCCAGCCCATTCCCAGCCCGGCAATGCCTGCGACCTTGATGTCGCCGCCGCCGAGCTGGCCGGGCCGCACCAGCGCCAGCAGCAGGAAGGTCACGGCCAGCGCCAGGCCGCCCAGCAGTGCTCGCCCCAGCGCGGGGGCGTCGTGGCCGGCTATCGCGGACACGGCCAGCAACGCGATCAGGATGGGATAGGCGGGTAGCGTGAGCCGGTCAGGGAGCCGCTGGACGGCGATATCGATCGCAGCCAGCGCTACGCCGAGCGCGCCGAGGAAGCCGAACGCCACAACATCGAGCTGGCCGCCGAACCGGCCGAGCAGCAGCGCCAGCACCGCTGCGGTGGCAAGTTCCAGGGTCAGCGGGGTGCCCAGGCTGCTTCCGCAGCGTCCGCACCGGATGGCGAGCCTGCGGCGCACCGGACCGGTGCAGCGCGGGCAGGTAGTCCGCTCCGGATCACCGCTGGCCACCGACAGCTGGAAGACGGTGCCCCGGAGCGCGGCCCCGGCGAGCAGGCCAGCGACGGCGCCCACGGCGGCCCACATCAGGTTCATTTCCGTTCCACCGTAGGTTCGCGGCCGGGTCAATGGGCACATTCGGACAAGGACTGGCCGGCCAGCGACCCGGCGTCAGCCGGCCGGGGTCGCGTGTCGGCCGGTCGGTGTCGGGTGTCGGCCGGCCACCCGACACTGTCGTCCGCTGAGCTGGTTTTGTCTGGCCATCCGGCCGATGCCGCGGCTAGCCGAACTAGTCCATGGTGTCCTCTACCGGGCGGCGCTGTGCCGACCGGCCGAGTCGAGCGAATGGCCGCCTCGCCGAGCGTTGAAGGAGCGTTGAATGCTCAGGTTCTTCGTGTTGCTGCAGAATTTCCTCGCTGACCCGGTACGCCGGGACGACCGCGGTGCGACCGCCGTGGAATATGGCATGATCGTCGCCTTGATCGCCGTCGTCATCGTCGGTGCCGTGAAGCTCCTTGGCACTACTCTCAACGGCATTTACGGACAGATCACCGCGAACATCTGAGGCGTTCAGCAAGAGGAGCGCAGGAGACTGTACTTCACCGGGCTGCGGGGGCTAAGCCGCCCGTCGGCCAGCGAGGGAGTCACCGGATGCTCCGAGTTTTCGTGGTCCTTCAGGGCCTGCTCACCCAACAGCTGCACCGGGACGACCGGGGCGCTACTGCGGTGGAGTACTGCCTGATCGCGGCCCTGATCGCCATCGTGATCGTCACGGCGGTGGCAGCGGTCGGCACCAAGGTCAACACCCTGTTCAGCAGTGCTGTCAGCGCACTGTGACCAGGCGGGCAGGCGAGACGAGCGAGTCAGCCGCCAGCCTTCAGGGTGGAGAAAAGGGGAGCCGACAATGCACGGCCGACGAGCAAGGGGCCATCAGGGGCGGGACCGTGGCGCCACAGCGGTCGAATTTGCCCTGCTGCTGCCGCTGCTGCTGCTGATCGTGTTCGGGATTGTCGACTTCGGCCGTGCGCTCAATGCACAGATAACGCTTACCCAGGCCGCCCGTGAAGGAGCCAGGCTCGCGGCGTTGGGTGAGCCAAACGTGACCGGTGCTACGCAGGCCGCTGCGACCGGGCTGAATCCCGTCAGCGTGCGCGTTACCGCCTGCCCGGCCGGCGCCCTGCCGACGGCCAACGCGGTGGTCAATGTCAGCTATACGTTCTCGTTCATCACCCCGGTCGGCGCGATCGCCGGGCTCATCGGCGGCGGCGGCTTCGGCGCTCCGATCACGCTCAGCGCTCAAGGGGTCATGCCATGCGAGACCTGATGGTCTCGCTCGTCAGCCCGGTCCTGCGGTTGCTGCGGCGCGAGGAGCGTGGCGCGATCGGCGTGCTGGTCGCGATCATGCTCGGCTGCGGCGTGCTGACCGGGATGGGCGCCCTGGTGATCGATGTCGGCCAGCTCTACCAGGAACGCGCCGAGCTGCAGAACGGCGCTGACGCCGCCGCGCTCGGCGTGGCCAAGACCTGCGCGCTCGGCGGCTGCGCGCCGACGGTCGCCCAGCTCTACGCCAACGCCAATGCCTCCCGGCTCACCGGGGGGGCGGCCGGGGTGGACATGGTCTGCGGTTCCGGCGGGCTGCAGGGCTGCCCAGCACCCACGGGCGCGAAGGCTGACTGCCCGGCGCCGCCGCCGGGCGGCACCGGCTATGTGCAGGTGTACACCTCCACGCTGACCGCCGGCGGCTCCACCCTGCTCCCCCCGGTGTTCGCCCGCACGCTGCTGGGCAACTCCAGCTACCGGGGGAGCGCGGTGCTGGCCTGCGCCCAGGCCGAGTGGGGCGCGCCGGCCGCCGCGACCGCTGCGGCGGTCACCATCTCGGCGTGCGAGTGGGACCAGGCGACACAGCAGGGGGCGTCCTTCGGGCCGGCCCCGCCGTCCCCGCCGAACCCGGCCCCCGCGCTGGCGTCCGACCAGGTGCTCATGCTGAACAACACCGGGGTGAATAACAATGGCTGCGCCACCGAGCCGGCTGGCTCCGACGGGCCCGATAGCTTCGGCTGGGTTCAGCATCCGGCCGGCATCTGCGCGCTGCCGATCAGCGGCGCCACGTTTCCCGGCCGAATGCAAATCCGGGTCAGTTTCTCCTGCCAGCGGGTGCTGCAGAGACGCGCAGCAAAACCAGACCCCCATCCTGGTGCCCGTCTACGTCTCGCTCAGCGATGTCGCTGGCAACCTCACCTACGTCCTGCAAGGGTTCGCCGATTTCGTCGTCACCGGCTACCACATGCCCGGCTTCGACGCGCCGGACTGGCTGAATCCGGCAAACGACTGCCGGGCGCCGACTACTGCCTCAACGGCTACTTCACCCAGGGGCTCGTCCCGACAACCGGCAGCCTGGGCGGCACCAACCTGGGCGCTTCCGTGATCAAGCTGACCGGCTGAGGCAAGCCAGACCCGCACCGCAGAGAAGAGGAACCGTGAGACGCCGCATGCTGACCATCGCGCTAGCAGTGCTGCTGGCCGTGCTGGGTACCGGGCTGGTGCTGGCCTACGTCCACAAGGCAAACACCCGCGCCATAGAGGGCATGCACGCCGTCACCGTGATCGTGGCCCAGAAGGCGATGCCGTCAGGAACCCCGGTCGGCGCCGCGCTGCACGACGGGACGCTGGGCAGCCAGAAGCTGCCGGCCTCCGCGGTGCCCGCTGACGCGGTCGGCCCGCAGCAGCTGGCCGAGCAGCAGGGGCGCGTCACGAGCACGCCCCTGCAACCCGGCCAGCTGCTGCTGCAGCCAATGCTGGTAACTGCCACTCATGCCACCGCCGGGATAGCGATCCCCGCGGGCATGATCGCGGTGACCGTGCAGCTCTGCGTGCCGGAGGCCGTGGGCGGCTACGTCACCGCTGGCTCGAACGTAGCGCTGTTCGACACCTACCCGGTCGGGAGAGCCGCGGATCTTGCAAGAGACGTGCGATGTGCCCCATCAGGCGCAGGCTGTCAGCGCCGTGCGGACACGGATCGTGCTGCCCAAGGCAGAGGTGCTGTCCGTCGGAGCCGCGCCCACGCACAGCGCTGTGAGCGGCATCTCATCGCTGTCGGACAGCGCGGCTCAGGGCACGGAGCTGGTGACACTGGCGGTGAACCAGGCTGACGCCGAGCGATTGATCCAGGTCGTGGAGGATCGGGCATGCCCTACCTGGCGCTGCTCACGCCGATCGTCCCATACCACGTCCGACACTGCGCCGGTACCACTGTTCAGGCCTGAACCCAGGAGAGAATCTTGCCTATCCTCTGTCAGCCGGCCTCGAGCGCCGGAGAGATGCTCTTCAGCATTGATGGTGAGGTGCACGCCGCCGATAACATCGGCGCCGCGGCCAAGCTGCTGGACAGCGACCCGAACGAGATCCTGGTGGTGATCGGCCCGCGTGCCGTGACCGGCGACGCGCTGGCCTTCAGCGCGGCCCTGCGGCTGATGCGGCCCGCCGTGGGGGTGATCCTGGCTCGCAAGGAGGTCGACGTCACCCTGCTGACCCAGGCGCTGCAGTCCGGGGTGCGCGAGGTAGTCCAGGCCGGGGACCACAGCGCGCTGGCGGCGGCCTGCCGCCGATCGTATGAGATATCGCGGCGGATGCTTGCGCCGGCCGTCAGCGATGACTCCACGCCGGGCCAGATCATCACCGTGTTCGCCGCCAAGGGCGGCTGCGGGAAGACCACGCTGGCGATCAATCTGGGCGTGGCGCTGGCCAGGCAGGCCACCCGCCGGGTGTGCGTCGTCGACCTGGATCTCGCGTTCGGCGACGTGGCGATCAGCGTCCAGCTCGATCCGGTGCGGACCATGGTGGACGCGCTGCCGATGGCCGGCCACCTGGACGTCACCGGCGCCGCCTCGCTGCTCGCCCACTACCAGCCGGGCCTGGAGATGCTGCTGGCGCCCGTCACGCCGGGCGACGGCGAGAAAATCCCGCCGAGACTGGTAGGCGAGCTGCTTGCCCTGCTGCGCACCATGTTCGACTACATCGTGGTGGACACGCCCGCGCAATTCAGCGAGCACGTGCTCACGGCGATGGATGTCTCCTCGCAGCTGGTCCTGCTCACCACGCCGGACGTGCCCGCGCTGAAGAACCTTCGCGTCGCGCTGGACATGCTGGATCTGCTGTCCTATCCCCGGCAGATCCGCTCGGTGATACTGAACCGCTCGGACTCCAAGGTGGGGCTGAGCCACGACCACGTCGAACGGGTGGTGCGGCACCCGACAGCCGCTCACATACCGTCCAGCCGTGCCGTGCCGATCTCGATCAACAAGGGCGTGCCGATCACGCTGGACAGCCCCGGGCACCCGGTCAGCCAGGCGATTACCAGGTTCGCGCAGCAGCGGCTGATTGGCGCGCCGGCCGGCGTCCGGAGACTGACGGGCCGGTCACACGGCAGGAAGCGGACGGCATGAGCCTCTCCGACCGGCTCTCCCAGGCACGAGTGGCTAGCGCACCTCCGCTCGAACGGCGCGGTGCCCCGCGCCGCGCGGTCCGGCACGCCGACCCGTTCGGCCCGGTGAAGCGGAGCGTTCACGAGGCGCTGATGGACGTGCTCGGACCGAAGCTGTACGACGCGCACCTCGATCAGCGGGAGCTTGAACAGCAGGTGACCCAGGCGCTGCAGGTAGTTCTGCAGCGCGACGAGACTCCGATGACCACCGCCGACCGCGTCCGCGTCGCGCAGGAGGTGGCGGACGACATCCTCGGCCACGGCCCGCTGGAGCCGTACCTGCGCGACCCGGAAGTGTCCGAGATCATGGTCAACGGCCACGACCAGATCTACGTTGAGCGCGACGGGCTGCTGTCTTCGGTGGACGCTGCCTTCAGCGACGAGAGCCACCTGCGCCGCACCATCGACAAGATCGTGGCCCGGGTTGGCCGCCGGGTGGACGAAGCGAGCCCCATGGTGGACGCGCGGCTGCCCGATGGCAGCCGGGTCAACGCCGTCGTCCCGCCGGTGGCGCTCGACGGCTCGCTGCTGACCATCAGGAAGTTCGCGGTCGAGCCGCTCACGGTCGGCCACCTCATCCACTTCGGCACCATGACCCCGCAGGTGGCCGACCTGCTGCGAATGTGCGTTCAGGGGCGCCTGAATATCGTGATCGGCGGCGGTACCGGCTCAGGCAAGACGACCACGCTTAACGTCATGTCGGCCTTCATCCCCGAGGACGAGCGGATCGTCACGATCGAGGACGCCGCGGAACTGCAGCTGCGCCAGGAGCACGTCATCCGGCTGGAGTCGCGGCCGGCCAACCTGGAGAAGCGCGGTGAGATCACGATCCGCGACCTGGTGCGCAATGCGCTGCGGATGCGGCCGGACCGGATCATCATCGGCGAGGTGCGCGACGATGCCACCCTGGACATGCTCCAGGCGATGAACACCGGCCATGACGGCTCCATCACCACCGTCCACTCCAACTCGCCCCGCGACTCGCTGTCCCGGATGGAGACGATGGTGATGATGGCCCACGTGGAGCTGACCCAGCGCGCAATCCGCGACCAGATGGCCTCCGCCGTGGACCTAATCCTGCACCAGGAACGGCTCAAGGATGGCTCGCGCCGGATCACCCACATCACCGAGGTGCACGGCACGGAGGGCGACGTCGTCATGCTGCAGGACCTGTTCCTCTTCGATTTTCACGCGGGAACTGACGAGCACGGCCGCCACCGGGGCACGCTGCAAAGCACGGGCCTGCGTCCGCTGTTCCTCAGCCGGCTGGCCGACCGGGGCCTGCACGTCCCGCCGGCTATCTTCACGCCTGGCGGGTATGAAGCCAGGACGCGGGCGGCGGGCTCGCGGTGATGTTCCTACCGGACGCCGGCCCGTTGGCTGCCCCGGCGGCAACCGCAATGCACAGCGCGGCGCTGACGCTTCCGCCGCAGGTGCGCTCCTGGCCGTGGCCGCTGCTCGAAGGCCTGGCGGCCTTCTTCGCGGCGGTTTTCATCGTGGTGCTGCTGGTGGCCAGCACAGCGGCCCGGAGCGGCCGCGACCGGGCTCTGATCGACCGGATCGAACAGTACGGGCCACAGCACGCGCCCACTGCCACCGGCGACGAGCATGAGGGCACGGGGAAGGTAGGCCGGGCCGCGCTGAAAACAGTGAAGCGGCTGATGAGTACCTCAGTCCAGCAGCGGCTCGCCGACCGCCTCGATCTGGCCGGCATCTCCCGCACACCGGCGGAATGGGCATTGCTGGGATGCGTCCTGGCCGTCGTGATCGCGGCCGTGCTCGGCCTTTCCACCGACTACGTGGCGCTGGGCGCGCTAGCGGGCGCACTGATCGGCTGGCTGGCCATGCGGGCCGGGCTGAGCTTCCTGATCGCCCGGAGGCGGGCTGCCTTCAGCGAGCAGCTGCCGGATCTTCTGCAACTCCTCGCCAGCGCGCTGCAGTCCGGCTTCTCGCTGCCACAGGCACTGGACGCGGTGGTGCGCGAAGATGCCCAGCCCGCCTCCGGCGAGTTCTCGCGAGCGGTGTCCGAGGCCCGGCTCGGCGGGGATCTCGAGGACGGCCTGGAAACAATCGCGGGCCGGATGCAGTCCGACGATCTGCGCTGGACGGTCATGGCCATCCGGATCCAGCGCGATATCGGCGGCAATATGGCCGAGGTGCTGCTGACCATCGCGGAAACCATCCGGGAGCGCGCATACCTGCGCCGCCAGGTGCACTCGCTGAGCGCCGAAGGCCGGCTCTCCGGCTACATTCTCGTGGCGCTGCCGATTCTGATCGGCATCTGGCTCTTCGCCACCAGCCGGGCGTACATGCGCCCGCTCTACACGACACCCGCGGGCGACTTCATGCTCCTGGTGGCCACGGTGCTGCTGATACTGGGCACGCTGTGGATGCGAAAAATGATCAAGGTAGAGGTCTGATGCCTGGTTCCGCGCCGCTGCTCGCCGGGCTCGGGGCGCTCGCGCTCGCTATCCTGCTCCTCACGCTCGCGTTGATGCCGCGCCGGCAGAAGCAGCGGGAGCGGCAGCCGGGTGTCATACGGGCACTGGCCACGATCGAGGAGCGGTACAGCCGCGAGACCGCGGCTTCGGAGGGTAAGTCCGACCTCTGGTCCATGCTGCCTGGCTGGGTAAAGGGCCTGTCGGTGCGGCTGTCGCCGGACGGCATCGCTGCCTCCCTGCAGCGTCGCCTCGATGTCGCCGGCAACCCGCGCGGCTGGACGGCCGACCGCATCCTCGCGGTCAAAGGGCTCGGGCTGATCGTACTGGCCCTGACCGGCGCCCTGTACGGCCTGAATAACGCGGGACTGTTCATCGTGGGAACCGCGCTCGGCGGGGCCATCGGGTTCTTCCTGCCCGACCTGCTGTTGTACAACGCCGGGCAGAAACGCCAGCAGCGGATCCCGATTGCGCTGCCGGACGCGCTGGACATGCTCACCATCTGCGTCGAGGCCGGGCTCGGCTTTGACGCCGCGCTCGCGCAGGTCGCGCGCCACACCAAGGGGCCGGTAGCAGCGGAGTTCGCCCGGGCACTGCAGGAGATGCAGATAGGCAAGTCGCGCAGCGAGGCCCTGCGCGGGATGTCCGAGCGCACCACGGTCCCGGAGTTGCGGGCCTTCGTCTCCGCCCTCATCCAGTCCGGCGAGCTGGGCATTCCGATTGCCCGGGTACTGCGCGAGCAGTCCAAGGAGATGCGGCTGCGGCGCCGCCAGCGGGCCGAGGAGAAGGCACAGAAGATACCGGTCAAGATCACCATCCCGCTTATCCTCTGCCTGTTCCCGGCACTGCTCGTGATCATCATGGGGCCTGCCGTCATCGAGATCGCGCACGCGCTGTTCAATCTGTAGGAGACGTCATGGTCGCCAGATCCGGCCGGGCCAGGATCGACGTCGGCCGCCTGATCATGGTTCCAGCGGCTGCGGTGATCCTGCTAGTAGATCTGTCCGCGCTGGATCATCGCGGCGCTCCCGGCGCGGCCGGCGTCCTGCGGACGCTCGGCACGGTGCTCGTCGTGGCCTTCTACGCGATGATCATATGGTGCTACCTGCGGCGGGGCCGGCCATCGCCACCAGCGACTCGGTCACCGCCCACGTGGCTGCGCTCGCCGCCACCTGGATGCCTTTTGCTCTTCCGCTGCTGCACGGCGGGCCGCCCGGAGCGGGCCGACAGGCTGCCTCCGACGTGCTGCTGGTGGCTGGCCTGGCCTGGTCGGTGTGGTCGGTCCGCTTCCTCGGCCGCAACATGTCGGTGCTCGCGCAAGCCCGCGGGGTGGCCGACCGGGGCCCCTACCGCTGGGTGCGGCACCCGCTCTATGCCGGCGAGATCGTGTCTTCGCTCGGTATCGCGGTAGCCACGAACAGCCTGGCCGCGATCGGAGTCTGGCTGGTGCTGTGCAGCCTGCAGGTATACCGGGCGCTGCGGGAAGAGCAGGTGCTGCTACAGGCTCTGCCGGCCTACCGCGGTTACCGGAGCCGCACCGCGGCTCTGCTGCCCGGCCTGTTCTAAAGCACTACATGCCCGATCACCGTGGCAACCCTCCAGGTGCCGGGATGTCAGACCGGTGCGGTGCCGGGCGTTAGCCCCAGGCGAGCATCCGCAGCGGATCGGTAAGCATCGCCCCGACATCCCCGAGCACGGCCGACCCGATATCGCCGTCCACGATGCGGTGGTCGAAGGACAGCGCCAGCGTGGTGACCTTGCGCACCGCGAGTTGTCCCGCGTGCACCCAGGGCGCGTCCCGGACGCGGCCGAACGCAAGGATCGCCGCCTCCCCGGGCGTCAGGATGGGAGTGCCCGTATCCACGCCGAAGATTCCCACGTTGGTGATGGTGATGGTGCCGCCGCCCAGGTCGGCCGGCGATGCCTTCCCGGCCCGGGCCGTGTCGGCGAGGTCGTTCAGCGCCCGGCCCAGGGCCGGCAGCGTCAGCGCCTGGGCATCCTTGATGTTCGGCACGATAAGGCCGCGCTCGGTCGCCGCGGCAATGCCGAGATTGACGTAGTGCCGGACCACGATTTCCTGGTTTTCCTCGTCCCAGGAGGAATTGATCATCGGCTGCCTGGCCGCCGCCACCAGCAGTGCCTTGGCCACGAAAAGCAGCGGGGATACCCGTACCTCGGCGAAGTCGGGCAGCGACTTGAGCCGGTCGGCGGCGGCCATCGTCTCGGTCATGTCGATCTGCAGGAACTCCGTGACGTGCGGCGCGGTGAAGGCGCTGGCGGTGACGGCCGCGGCCGTGTGCTTGCGCACCCCGCGGATCGGGATCCGCTCCTCCCGGGAAACGGCGGTCACCGGCGCAAAGTGCGGCGGCGCGGCGGCACCGGCGGCGCGGTCGCGGCCGGCCAGGTCGCTGTCGGCGCGGTCGCTGTCGGCACGGGCGCCGCCGGCCGCGGACAGCACGTCGTCACGGGTAATGGAGCCGTTCGGGCCGGTGCCGGCCAGCGCGGACAGGTCAACGCCGGAGTCCCTGGCCAGCTTGCGGACCGGCGGCTTGGCCAGCACCGCAGGGCGCTCGCGGTTAGCCGGCTGGCTGGCCAAGGTTGCCCCGTTATTCCCGGTGGAGGATTGGGTGACCTGGCGGGCCGGTGCCGTTCCGGGCTGCTGCGCGGCGGTTGCGGCACCCGCGGCGCCCGCAGCTGGCCCGGAGCGCTGCGCGGCAGGCTTCCGGGTGCGCCTGACGGTGGTGCCGAGCTTGACTCCGTAGCCGACAAGCACGGCCTGGCGTTCCTGCTTCGGCGCCGGGCTGCCGTGCAGGCCGGGCTCGACCGCGGCCTCGGCCGGCGGCGACGGGATCAGGTCCTCTGCCGGGGTCCCGGCCGCGGCGGCCGCGCCCTGATCCGCGTCGGCCGTGCCCGCGTCGGGGCTCACGTCTACCGAGATGATCGGCGTGCCCACGTCCGCGGTAGCGCCCTCCGGCACGAGCAGCCCCGCGACCACGCCCTCGAACGGGCTGGGCAGTTCGACCACGGCCTTGGCCGTCTCGATCTCCACGATGATCTGGTTGATCGTCACCCGGTCGCCCGGCTGGACAAGCCACCGGACGATGTCGGCCTCGGTCAGGCCCTCGCCGACATCGGGGAGCCTGAACTGCTTGAGTTCTGACATGCCGCCCTCTCAGTAGGCGAAGGCGCGGTCGACGCCATCCAGCACCCGGTCCAGGTCCGGCAGGTAGTACTCCTCGATCCGGGATGGCGGGTACGGGGTCGAGTAGCCGCAGACCCGCAGCACCGGGGCCTCCAGGTGATAGAAGCACTCCTCGGTCACCCGCGCGGCGATCTCGGCGCCGAGCCCGCCGCTGATCGCGGCCTCGTGCACGACCACGCACCGGCCGGTGCGCCGGACCGACGCGAAGATCGTCTCGGTGTCCAGCGGCGCGAGGGACCGCAGGTCAATCACTTCCAGCGAGCGCCCGTCCGCGGCTGCCGCCACTGCCGCCTCGGCGCAGGTCCGCACCATCGGGCCGTAGGCCAGCACGGTCACGTCGGTGCCGTCGACCAGCGTCCTTGCCTTGCCGAGCGGGATCGACGCGGCCACGCCGCCGGCCGTGTCCACCTCCGCCTTGTCCCAGTAGCGCCGCTTGGGCTCGAAGAAGATCACCGGGTCGTCGCTGCTGATGGACTGCTGGATCATCACGTAGGCATCCGCCGGATCGCCGCAGGCGACCACCCGCAGCCCGGCCATGTGCGCGAACAGCGCCTCGGGAGACTCGCTGTGATGCTCGACGGCGCCGATGCCGCCGCCGCACGGGATCCTGATCACCACCGGCAGGCTGACCTGGCCGAGCGAGCGCATCCGCATCTTCGCGAGCTGGGCCACGATCTGATTGAAGGCGGGGTAGACGAAGCCGTCGAACTGGATCTCGCAGACCGGCCGGTAACCGCGCAGGGCCAGGCCGATCGCGGTGCCCACGATGCCCGACTCGGCCAGCGGGGTGTCGACCACGCGAGCTTCGCCGAAGTCCTTCTGCAGGCCGTCGGTGACCCGGAAGACGCCGCCCAGCTTGCCGACGTCCTCGCCCATGATCAGGACCTTGGGATCGTCCTCCATGGCCTGGCGCAGGCCCTCGTTCAGTGCCCTGGACAGGGTCAGGGTGGTCATCGGCCTGCCTCCTCGGCGACGAAGGAGTCGAGATAGGCGGCGGCCTGCGCGCGCTCGGCGTCGACGAGCGCGTTCGGCTCGGCGTAGATGTTCTCGAACATCGCCAGCGGCTCGGGGTCGGGCATCTCCAGGCAGGACCGCCTGACCTTGGTGCCCAGTTCGTTGGCCTCGGCTTCGACGGACTCGAAGAACTCCTTCTCCGCCAGCTGGGACCGGATCAGGTACGCCTTGACCCGCTCGATCGGGTCCTTCAGCTTCCACGATTCAAGCTCGGCCGCCAGCCGGTACCTGGTCGGGTCGTCGGTGGTGGTGTGCGCGCCCATCCGGTAGGTGAAGGCCTCGATCAGCGTCGGGCCCTGTCCCTCGCGCGCGGACTGCATCGCCTTCCTGGTCACCGCCAGGCAGGCCAGCACGTCGTTGCCGTCGACCCGGATGCCGGGGAAGCCGAAGCCGTACGCGCGCTGGTACAGCGGCACCCGGCTCTGGCGTTCCAGCGGCTCGGAGATCGCCCACTGGTTGTTCTGGCAGAAGAACACCACCGGCGCGTTGTTGACCGACGCCCAGATGAACGCCTCGTTGACATCGCCCTGGCTGGTCGCGCCATCACCGAAGTAGGCGATGACCGCCTCGCCGTCCTCGCCGACGGCGCCGTCTCGCTGGATGCCCATCGCGTAGCCGGTCGCGTGCAGCGTCTGGCTGCCGATGACGATCGTGTACAGGTGGAAGTTGTGCGCCTTCGGGTCCCAGCCGCCATGGCTGACCCCGCGGAAGAGCTCCAGCAGCTTCATCGGGTCCAGGCCGCGGCACCAGGCGACGCCGTGCTCGCGGTAGGTGGGGAAGGCCATGTCCCTGGGGCCGAGCGCCCGGCCCGAGCCGACCTGGGCGGCCTCCTGGCCGAGCAGCGAGGCCCAGATCCCGAGCTCGCCCTGGCGCTGCAGCGCGATTGCCTCGAAGTCGATCCTGCGGACCAGGACGAGATCCCGGTAGAGGGCCTGCACTTCCTCGGCGGACACCTCCAGCGGGTAGTCCGGATGCTCGACTCGCTCGCCTTCCGGAGTGAGGAGCTGAATGGGTACCGCTGAGCCGGCCCGCCCGTCCAGGCCGAGCGGGTCCGGTACGGCGGCGACCGCACCTTGAGCATTGACGGCCACGTGCCACTCCTTGATACGCAGGGCCGGTCGCGGAGATCACCGTTGACCGGCCGGTAGTCCGTCCCGCAGTGACAGTACCCGCCCTGGGCGGACCTAAGTGAACCAGTTCGCCGGCGGCGCCGGCATCGTGACCGAACTCACGGCTCCTGCGGCCAGCCGATCTCGTCCGTAGCCGGCCGGCCCCGCGGTAGCCCGCCGCCCCGCGCTGCCGCCCCCGGGTCGCGTACGCTGCGTGACGTGGCCAGAGTCGTCGTCGACGTGATGCTCAAGCCGGAGATCCATGACCCGCAGGGCGAGGCGATCGCGAGCGCCTGCCAGCGGCTGGGATTCGGCCAGATCACCGGCGTCCGCCAGGGCAAGAGATTCGAGCTGGAGATCGGTGGCCCGGCGGACGAGACGGCGGTGGCGCGGATCGCCGAGCTGGCGGCTGAGTTGCTCGCCAATCCGGTGATCGAGGAATTCGAGATCCGCGCGCCCTGATTCACCCGGCCCGGATTCACCCGGCCGGATTCATCCGCGCCGCCTGATATCTGCGCGCCTGATTTGCCCGCGCGTTGACTCCTGCGCGCACCATGATTCATCCATGCGCGGATGTTTTTTATCCGCGCCCGTGACTTTTCCGGGCTGCGGCCGCAGGCCGGGCACACGCTCGCGAAGGCCGGCTGCGCCGGGGATGCGGGCCGAGTTCCGCTGGCATCCTGCCCCGGCTGTGACACTGAATCGGCACTGTTCGTCCAGTAATCACCTGAGTTCATGATTACCACGGTCCGTCACGGGAAATCTTTCACAATGTGACCGACGGTATCGGTGAAAGCAGGGAGTAGAGGTACGGATGCGTACTCGGGTGATTCAAGTGGGGGAGGCGACCGCCGACGTCAGGTTCTGCCTGATGTTCCCCCGCGAGGCGCTCAGTGTTCCGGTGACGCGCCGGGTGCTTGGCGACACCCTGGGCAGGCTGGGCGTCGACGAGGACTGCATCGGCGATCTGCTGCTCGCTGTCACCGAGGCGTGCACGAATGTCCTGCAGCACGGCGGGCCCAGCCACCGCTATGAGGTGGTGGCCAGCATCGACCGCAGCCGCTGCCTGGTCGAGGTGCTGGACAGCGGCCGCGGCTTCGACCCCGGCCGGCTGGCCGTTCGCCTGCTGCCGGGCCAGCTTTCCGCCCGGCACCCGCGCTTCCGTCGTCGGCCGGCCGCTCAGCCCGCGCGGCCCGGGCAGTCTGTCGCCGTGCTCGCCGCGCCCCCGGCGCTGCATGCCGTCCGCAGCCGGTTCTCCCGGGCCAGGCGCAGCCTGGATGACGAGGCGATCGCGCGGCTTCCGGAGTCGGGCCGCGGCCTGGCCATCATGCGTGCCTGCGTCGACAATGTGACGCTGAGTAGCGGCCCGGGCCGCGGGACCGTGGTGTCGCTGCGCAAGCGCATCGAGTGGCGCGCGGACGCCCCCGGATCCCGGCTGTCGGCCACCCGCCTCCGCGACGCTGGTTAAGCGAGCCGGTAAGACGCCGGTTAAGCCAGCCGGCAGGACGCGGGTTAGGCGAGCCGGTAACCTGCCTGCATGCTGTGCCCGCGAGGACGCCGGTGCCCGCCAGGCCACCCGAGCCCGGCAGGCCACCTGAGCCCGCCAGGCCACCCGAGCCCGCCAGGCCACCTGAGCCCGCCAGGACGCCCGTGACGGCGCGGGTCGGAGTCATCACCTTCCCCGGGTCGCTCGACGACAAGGACGCGGCCCGTGCGGTGCGGCGGGCCGGGGGCGAGGCGGTGCCGCTCTGGCACGCCGATCGTGACCTGCGTGGCGTCGACGCGGTGATCCTCCCTGGCGGCTTCTCCTACGGTGACTACCTGCGCTGCGGCGCGATCGCCCGGTTCGCGCCGGTGATGACGGAGCTGGTGCCTGCCGCCAGGGCCGGCCTGCCGGTGCTCGGGATCTGCAACGGCTTCCAGATTCTGTGCGAGGCGCACCTGCTGCCCGGCGCGCTGACCCGCAACAGCGGCCTCCGCTTCGTCAGCAAGGAGGTACGGCTCCGGATCGAGAGCACCGGGACGCCCTGGACCCGGCAGTTCACGGCCGGCCAGGAGATTACCGCCGTGCTGAAGAGCGGCGAGGGCGCCTACCTGGCCGGGCCGGCCACGCTGGCCGAGCTCGGCGCGCGCGGGCGGGTGGTTGCCAGGTATGCCGGGCCGAACCCGAACGGCTCGGCCGCCGGCATCGCCGGCATCTGCAACGAGGCGGGCAACGTGGTCGGCCTGATGCCGCATCCCGAGCACGCCATCGACCTGCTGACCGGGCCGAGCGCGGATGGCCTCGGCTTCTTCGCCTCGGTCCTGCCTGCCGTGGCGCGCGCGTGAGGCCCCAGGACACCGTGGCCCTGGCGGCGGCCACCCCGGAGCTGCCGCAGCCGCATGCGGAACTCGGGCTGACCGCCGCCGAGTACGCGCGGATCCGGGAAATCCTCGGCCGCCGGCCGACCGACGCTGAGCTGGCGATCTACTCCGTCATGTGGAGCGAGCACTGTTCCTACAAGTCGTCGCGGGTGCACCTGCGACAGTTCGCCGAGAAGGCGCCGCCGACCGAGGCGCTGCTGGCCGGCATCGGGCACAACGCCGGCGTGGTGGACATCGGGCACGGCTACGCGGTCACCTTCAAGATCGAATCGCACAACCACCCGTCCTACGTGGAACCGTTCCAGGGCGCGGCGACCGGGGTTGGCGGGATCGTCCGCGACATCCTCGCGATGGGCGCCCGGCCGGTGGCGGTGATGGACGCGCTGCGGTTCGGCCCGGCGGACGCGCCGGACACCAGGCGCGTCCTGCCCGGCGTGGTCAGCGGCATCTCGTTCTACGGCAACTGCCTCGGCCTGCCCAACATCGGCGGCGAGCTGGCCTTCGACCCCTGCTACGCGGGTAATCCGCTGGTGAACGCGCTCTGCGTGGGGGTCATGCGGCACCACGACCTCAAGCAGGCGGTCGCCAGCGGACCGGGAAACAAGGTGGTCCTTTTCGGGTCGACGACCGGCCCGGATGGCATTGGCGGCGCGTCGGTTCTTGCCAGTGCGTCGTTCGGCGGGGCCGGCGAGGGGGCGAAGCGGCCGAGCGTCCAGGTCGGCGACCCGTTCATGGAGAAACTGCTTGTCGAGTGCTGCCTGGAGCTCTACGCGGCGGACCTGGTCGTCGGCATCCAGGACCTGGGCGCGGCCGGCGTTTCCTGCGCCACCACCGAGCTTGCCGCGGGCGGCGGCGTCGGCATGCGGGTCAGCCTCGACGCCGTCCCGCTGCGCGATGCCGCGCTCGGGCCCGCCGAGATCCTGATGAGCGAATCGCAAGAGCGCATGATGGCGATCGTCGAGCCGGCCGGCGTCGCGCGCTTCCTGGAGATCTGCGCCAGGTGGGACGTGCCGGCCACGGTCATCGGGGAGGTCACCGGTACCGGCAGGCTGGAGATGACCTGGCGCGGCGATCCGATCGTGGACATTCCGCCCGGCAGCGCCGCCGACGAAGGGCCGGTTTACGACCGCAGCGCGCAGCGGCCCGCGGCCCAGGACGCGCTGGCCGCCGATGACCCGGCCGCGCTGCCCCGCCCGGCCGGCGGCCCGGGGCTGCGGGCCGGATTGCTGGCCCTGCTCGCGTCCCCGGATGCGGCGGGCAAGGCATGGGTCACCGAGCAGTACGACAGCTATGTGCGCGGAGACACCGTGCTGGCGGCGCCGCAGGATGCCGGCCTGGTCAGGATCGACGAGCAGACCGGCCTGGGGATAGCGCTCGCCACCGACGGCAACGGCCGGTACGCCCTGCTCGACCCGTATGCCGGCGCGCAGCTCGCGCTCGCGGAGGCGTACCGGAATGTGGCCGTCACCGGCGCGCGGCCGCTCGCCGTGACTAACTGCATGAACTTCGGGTCGCCGGAGGACCCGGCCGTCATGTGGCAGTTCGCCGCCGCCGTGCGCGGGCTGGCGGACGCGTGCCTGGCCCTCGGAGTGCCCGTGACCGGCGGCAACGTGAGCTTCTACAACCAGACCGGCGGGGCGGCGATCCACCCGACGCCGGTGGTGGGAGTGCTCGGTGTCCATGACGACGTCCGGCAGCGGCTGTCGATCGGCTTCGGTGAGGCCGGCGCGAGCGTGCTGCTCCTCGGCCGCACCGCCGCGGAGTTCGGCGGATCGCTGTGGGCCAGCGTCGCGCACGGCCATCTCGGCGGCCGCCCGCCGGCCGTCGACCTGGCTGCCGAGCGGCGGCTCGCCGCGGTATTCGCCGCCGCGGCGGCCGGTGGCCTGCTGACGGCAGCGCACGACCTGTCCGACGGCGGCCTGGCGATCGCGCTCGCTGAATGCTGCCTGGCCGGCCGGACCGGCTGCACGATCACCCTGCCCGGCGACCCGTTTACCAGCCTCTTCAGCGAGTCGTCCGCACGCGCCGTGGTGGCGGTCCGGCCTTCCTGCGAGGAAGCCTTCGCCGGGCTGTGCGCGGATCACGGGGTCCCGGCGACGGTGCTGGGCACGACCGGCGGCACTCACCTGACGGTCACCGGCGGCTTCAGCATCTCGCTGGACGAGCTCGGCGCCGCACACCGCGATACCCTGCCAGCGATCTTCGGCTGACCGCGGCGGCAGGACAGAGCCGGACGTCAAGTGCACCACCGGAAACGTCGGTGCGCCGCCGGAACGTCGGTGCGCCGCCGGAACGTCGGTGCGCCGCCGGAAACGTCAGGCACCGGCCGTCGGGCAGCGGACGCCCGCCGCCGGCTACCTTCGCAGCGATGCCCACTCGACGCCAGGATCCGCAACGGCTGCTCGCCGCGCTCAACGAGCAGCGGGCGGAACTCGGCAGTCCTGCCTGGGACGGCCCGCTGACGGCCGGGGCGCTGGGCGACGGCTGCGTCGCCGCGGTAGCCGCGGCACTGGACTCGGGCGCCGCGGCTCATCCTGAGGCGCTGCGAGCGGCCGTGGTGCGGCTCCTCGACCTGCTCGCCGCCCGCGCACCCGGCCGGGCGGTGGAAGTGCGCATCCCGCCGTATGCGGCGATCCAGTGCGTGCCGGGCCCCCGGCATACCCGCGGCACGCCGCCGAACGTAGTGGAAACCGACGCGGCCACCTGGATCAGGCTGGCGACGGGACGGCTAGCGTGGGCGGCCGCTGCCGCCGACGGGCGCATCCGGGCCAGCGGTCCGCGCGCGGACCTCAGCGAATACCTTCCGCCGCCGCGGTCACCCGCCCGGTAACGCCCGGCTGACTGCCGTGGCGTTACGGCCGGTGACAGATCCCGTACGCGGTGATCCGGTGGCTCTTCGCGTGCTAGCCAGCCGCGCTAGTCAATAGACTGACCAGGTGGTCAAGCCCGACGGCCGTCTGACAGCCGAGCTGGATCCGGGGGAGCAGCCGCGGGATGCCTGCGGCGTGTTTGGTGTCTGGGCACCCGGTGAGGAAGTCGCCAAGCTCGCCTATTTCGGGCTGTACGCCCTGCAGCACCGCGGCCAGGAGTCCGCGGGCATAGCCGTCAGCGACGGCATCAGGATCGTGGTCTACAAGGACATGGGCCTGGTGCCGCAGGTCTTCAACGAGTCCGTGCTGCACAGCCTGCGCGGGCACGTCGCGGTGGGCCATTGCCGGTATTCCACCAGCGGCTCGTCGGTATGGGCGAACGCCCAGCCCACGTTCCGCGCGACACCGTCGGCGAGCCTCGCGCTGGGCCACAACGGCAATCTGATCAACACCCTGGAGCTTGCCGAGCTGGTGGATCCGGCCGCCGGGGCGGGCGGCAGCCAGGCGACCACGGACACCGACATCCTGACCGCGCTGTTCGCCGGCGCCGCCGCTGATCCGCTGGGCCTGCCAGACGGCCAGGACGGGGCGGGGATCGAGGAGTCAGCGCTCGCCGCGCTGCCGCTCGTGCGGGGCGCCTACTCGCTGGTCTTCATGGACGAGCGGACCTTGTACGCAGCTCGTGATCCGCAGGGTTTCCGCCCGCTGGTACTCGGCAGGCTGACCCGCGGCTGGGTGGTGGCCAGCGAGACCGCCGCGCTGGATATCGTCGGCGCGACGATGGTCCGGGAGGTCGAGCCCGGCGAGCTGATCGCCATCGACGAGACGGGCGTGCGGTCGCGGCGCTTCGCGCCGCCGGAACCCCGCGGCTGCCTGTTCGAGTACGTTTACCTGGCCAGGCCGGATACGACTATCGCCGGCCGCGGGGTGCAGGCCACCCGGGTGGAAGTCGGCCGACGGCTGGCGGCCGAGTATCCGGTCCCGGCCGACCTGGTCATCCCGGTGCCGGAGTCGGGCACGCCCGCCGCGATCGGCTACGCCGAGGCCAGCGGCATCCCCTACGCGCAGGGCCTGGTCAAGAACTCCTATGTCGGCCGCACGTTCATCCAGCCGAGTCAGACGATCCGCCAGCTTGGCATCCGGCTCAAGCTGAATCCGCTCCGGGACGTGGTCACCGGGCAGCGGGTCGTCGTCGTCGACGACTCGATCGTCCGGGGCAATACGCAGCGTGCCATCGTCGCGATGCTGCGTGAGTCCGGGGCCGCCGAGGTGCACGTGCGCATCTCAAGCCCGCCGGTGACGTGGCCGTGCTTCTACGGTATTGACTTCGCCAGCAGGGCCGAGCTGATCGCCGGCCGCCTGTCGGTGGAGGAGATCCGGGCCTCGCTCGGCGCAGACTCGCTCGGCTATGTGTCGCTGGCGGCCCTGACCGAGGCGACCACCCTGCCCGCCGGGCGGCTCTGCCGGGCCTGCTTCGACGGCAGCTACCCGATCCCGGTCGCGGAAGCGGAGCGGGGCAAGCATGTCCTTGAGGGCGCGAGCGCCAGCGTGCCCGAGGTCCGGCCGTGAGCTCATCGCCGGGCGCCCCGGGCTCCGCAGGCCTGGGTTCTGCGGGTCCGGGTCATGCGGGCACGGGCTCTGCCAGCCCGGGTGCTGCTGGCCCGCGTTCTGCGGGTCCGGGTTATGCCGGCGCGGGCGTCGACATCGAGGCCGGCCACCGTGCGGTCGACCTGATGCGCGCGGCGGTCGCCCGGACCGCCAGGCCCGAGGTGGTAGGCGGCATCGGCGGTTTTGCCGGGCTGTTCGACGCGTCCCGGCTGGCGGGCTACCGGCGGCCGCTGCTGGCTACCGCCACCGACGGCGTCGGCACGAAGGTGGCGATAGCCCAGCGGATGGGCAGGTACGACACCGTCGGCATCGATCTCGTGGCCATGGTCGTCGACGACCTGGTGGCCTGCGGGGCCGAGCCGCTGTTCATGACCGATTATGTGGTCTGCGGAAAGCTCCGGCCGGAGCGCGTGGCGGCCATCGTCGGCGGCGTCGCGGAAGGCTGCGTGCGCGCGGGCTGTGCCCTCATCGGCGGTGAGACGGCGGAGCACCCCGGGCACTTCGGGCCCGACGACTTCGACCTCGCGGGCGCCGCTACCGGCGTCGTGGAGGCCGACGAACTGCTCGGTCCCGACCGCGTCAGGCCCGGCGATGTGCTTATCGCGATGGCATCCTCCGGGCTGCATTCCAACGGGTTCTCACTGGTCAGGAAACTGATCGACGAGCATGGCGGCGGGCTGGCGCTGGACGCCGTGCCTGCCGGGCTCGGCGCGCCGCTGGGGGATGAGCTGCTGACCCCGACGCGCATCTATGCCCGCGACTGCCTTGCCCTCGCCGGCGGCTGCGACGTGCACGCCCTCGCGCACATCACCGGCGGCGGGCTGGCCGCCAACCTCGCCCGGGTGCTGCCGCCGGGTGCCGACGCTACGGTCGACCGGGCCACCTGGCGCCCGCCCGCGGTGTTCGGCCTGCTCGCGGCACTGGGTCAGGTGCCAGCCGGCGAGATGGAGCGGGTCTTCAACATGGGCGTCGGGATGATGGCCGTTGTCGGCCCCGGCGCGGCCGGGCCCGCGCTGGACCTGCTCAGCTCCAGGGACGTGCCCGCATGGGTGGCCGGCACCATCACCCCCGGCACCGGCACCGCTCGTCTGTCCGGACGTCATCCAGCCTGACGAGCCCCTGGCGCAGACCGCACATCCGGCGCGACCGGAGCAGACGCACATCCAGCGCGACCGGAACCATGGCCCGGCCGGGGAGCCGTAGCTCCGGCCGGAACGGCAGCCCGAAAGGAAATGGAGCCCGGACGGAAAGGCCGCCTGGCCAGAACGTGGACGCGATGCATCCCGGCGCGGCGCCACCCGAACCGCGGCGCCGCCGTCAGCTCCCGGCGGTCCCGCTTATCCTGGCCGCCGCACTGCCTGCCCGGCTAGGCGCTTCACCGGTTAGCTCGTCCTCGCCCAGTTCTTCATCGTCGTCGTCATCGTTGTCGTCGTCACTGTCGGAGTAGCGCTCGCCGAGTTCCGCATATGCGGCTTCAGACTCGGCATCCTGCTGGTCCGTGACGACGCCCAGCTCAGCCCGCAGCCGGTCAAGGTCCGTACCGCCGCTGTTGTACTTAAGCTGGCGTGCAACCTTGACCTGCTTGGCCTTGGCTCGGCCGCGCCCCATTGGCTCGACCCCCTCGAACGTACGGGGGCCTTGGTCAGGCCCCTGGTCACCGCACTCAACGTGATGTCTTTACTGCGCTGATGCTGGCGGGCTTCATTCACAACAGACAGGCCCGTCGCCTCTCCACCGCCTGGGACGCGACGCGTTTCCTGCCTCCGTACGGATATAACCGTACCTGGTTTGGGCGCTGAGCGCTTCCGGGCAGCGCGGACGAAACTGGCCAGCTCCCGAGCCGCCGGGTAATCAGCTCCCGAGCCAGATGCCGCGCAGCCGTCCCACCTCGGACATCCGCCGCTCGGCGAGCCGGTCGGCGGCGACGGCCGGCGGTATGCCCTCTTCGTCAGCCATCGTCAGAATTCTCTTGGTCGTGTCGAAGATCTGCGCTGCCCTCGACTGCGCGCGATCGAAGTTGAAGCCGGCCAGCTCGTCGGCTACCTGGATCACTCCGCCGGAGTTCACCAGGTAATCCGGCGCGTACACGATGCCGCGATCGGCAAGCTGCTTCTCGATGCCGGGATGAGCGAGCTGGTTGTTAGCGCCACCGCAGACGATCCCGGCGGCCAGCGTCGCGACCGTGTCATCGTCGATCGACCCGCCGAGCGCGCACGGCGAATAGATGTCCATCGTGCCCGCGGCAAGTTCTGTCCGGCTCGCGGCTACTTCCACTGCCGGGTATTGCGCGCGCACCCGCTCGACCGCGCCGGCGTCGACGTCGCAGATGGTGACCTGGGCGTCAGCGTCCACGAGGTGCCCGACCAGGCGGCGGCCGACCTTGCCCACGCCCTCGACGGCGACCCGTCTGCCCGCCAGGCTGGTGCTGCCCCAGACATGCTCCGCGGCCGCGCGCATGCCCTGGAAGACGCCGAAGGCCGTCAGGACGGAGGAATCCCCGGCTCCGCCGTTCGGCACGGTGCGGCCGGTGACATGCGTGCACTCGCGGGCGATGATGTCCATGTCCTCGCTGTAGGTGCCGACGTCGCAGGCAGTGATGTAGCGCCCGTTCAGGGACTCGACGAACCGGCCGTAGGCGCGCAGCAGCGCCTCGGACTTGAGCCGCGCCGGGTCACCGATGATGACCGCCTTGCCGCCGCCGAGGTCGAGACCGGCCAGGGCGTTCTTGTAGGCCATCGCCCTGGACAGGTTCAGGGCGTCAGCCAGAGCGGCGTCCTCGCTCGGATACGGGTAGAACCTGGTGCCGCCCAGCCCGGGACCGAGCCTGGTCGAGTAGATGGCAATAATCGCGCGAAGCCCGGTCGGCGGGTCCTGGCAGAACACCACTTGCTCGTGCCCTGGATGGCCGCTTGCGCCACCATCAGGGACCGGCGCGATGTCGAGTCCGTCGGCGACGGCGGTTCTGGAGTCATTGCCGAATACATGCGTCACTGTAGTGACTCTCCTTTGAGCCTCTGACCTGGGCAAACATGATGAGATAGGGCCCAGGAGACACTATGTTCCCTGCCAGCGTAGTCTCCCGTCGAGACGCGTCCGTAGCATCCTGCACCAGGCCGTCCGTAGCATCCTGCACCAGGCATGGACGCAGTGACCACGTCGCTCCGGATTCTGGCGGCAAGCCAGATGTTGCTGGATAGGAGCGGAAGGGCCTCAGCGATAGACCGGTATCGATCGTGCGCGCCGCTACCACCAGCAGGCACTTCCTGGCAGACTGCCTCAGGCTGGAAACACCCTCCTGAGATGGGAGAGAAATGAGACGGCACCTCATCGCCGTAGCATGCGGGCTGCTCGGGCTGACGGCGGTCATCTCCCCGGCTGCTGCCCAGGTCGCGACGGGCGCTGACTGGCCCGGCTACCTCAACGGCCCGGCGCACTCGTCCTACAACGGTCCGGAGACGGCTATCACCACGGCGAATGCCGGCTCACTGGTCAGGAAATGGACCTGGAAGCCGCCCGCGCCCACCCAGTCCGGCCAGCCAGCCGGCCTGCTCGCCAGTCCCACGGTGGTCGGCGGCACGGTCTACATTGGCGCGAAGACTGGCATCTTCTACGCCCTCAGCGAGTCCAGCGGCAAGGTCCTCTGGAGCCAGAACCTCGGCTTCGTCAAGGCGACCACCTGCGGAGCCAACGGCATAGCGGACACGGCCACAGTGCAGGACGCGCCGGACGGCGGCCCGCTCACGGTCTACGTAGCCGGCGGCGACGGCTACCTGTACGCGCTCAGCGCGGCGACCGGCCAGGTCATCTGGAAATCGGTCATCGCGATCCCGTCCGCCACCAAGAACAACTACTTCGACTGGTCCTCCCCCACCGTGGCGAACGGCAACATTTACATTGGCCAGTCCTCCCAGTGCGATATACCGCTGATCAACGGCGGCCTCAAGGAATACAGCCAGTCCACCGGCGCGCTGGAGAACTTCTACCAGACCTACCCCGGCCACACCATCCAGGCGAGCATCTGGAGCAGCGCCGCCTACGACTCCAGCGGAGTGTTCGTCACCACCGGCAACGGACCCGGCGGTGATCAGGAATCCGTTGTCCGGCTCGACCCGGCCACGCTGGCCAAGGAAGACTCCTGGATGGTGCCCAAGAGCCAGAAGGTGTCGGACTCGGACTTCGGCGGCTCCCCGACCTTGTTCACTGCGACGATCGGCGGCGTCGCCACCCCGATGGTCGGCGCATGCAACAAGAACGGGATCTACTACGCGTGGCAGGAAGACGACCTGGCGGCCGGCCCGGTCTGGCAGGACCATGTGGGCGTTGCCTATGCGAACACCAACTCGGAGTGCGACGCGGCGGCGATCTGGACCGGCTCGGGCCTGTACATCGCCGGCAACGGCGCCACGATTGGCGGCACCACCTACCCCGGCGAACTCCAGCAGGTCAACCCGGCCACCGGCGCCTACATCTGGCGGACCGGCCTTCGCACCGGCCCGCCCGATGGTTCGCCCACCATGGACGGCGCCGGCGTCATCGCCGCCACCGTCTACCTCACCGGTAGCAAGGCCAAGTCGGAGGTACTTACCCTGGCCAATGCCGCGACCGGCGCCGTGCTCCGGGCCATCACCACCGGCCCGGACTTCGGCCAGCCCGTGTTTGCCGAGGGAATGATGTTCGTCTCAACGCAGAACAACGGCCTGCAGGCCTGGGCGCCGTAACCAGAGGCAGTGGCGACGATCTGATTGTCTGGGGGTCTTCTCCCGGTAGGCCATGGCATGTCACGATTTGCACATGCTGCCCTGCGCTGCTTATCTGCGCGTATATGAGCCGCTCTCGGCCTTCGGCCCGGCGGAGCGGGCTCAGTGGGCGGCCTACGCGGCCTCCGCGCAGCGGCCGCGCCGGGCTAGTGCGCTGGCCGCTGAGCATGCGGAGGCGCTCCGCAGGCTCATCGCGCTGCCGCCGATCGTGGCCCCGGCGCAGGAGAGCGGGCACGCGTATGTCCGGTGGGCCAACGGCATTACCTACATCTGCCCGTGGCAGACCCGGCTGCGGTCGTGGCTCGCGCTCAGCAAACTGCGGGCTACCGCCGGGCCGCTCATGTCGGACGCGTTCGCCCCGCGCCAGGCTGAGCGGGCCGCCGAGGACTTCGCTCGCTGGGAGGGCCGCGAAGGACCGCCGCACGTTTATATCCAGACGGGCGCGTGGTCGGTGCCGCTTGCCTGGTTCGTGCCTTTCGCGCCGACCGAGCGCTGGCTGGTCCTGGGCACGCCAGCAGCGGGGGACAGCAGAGGGCCGGCTACCGCTGCCGGGACCCGGACGCTGGTCTATGCCACCGCGATGTCCCAGGCGCGCAGGCGGGTTGCCCGGTCGCTGGCCACGGCCCGGCGGATTCCCGGCGGCCGCCGCCCGGAACCAGAGCAGGCCGCGGCTGCCCTGCTGCGGGTCGGCGACGAGCTGGAGGAGATTGGCCGCTGGCTTGAGGAGTTCCATCCGCACGCGCTGGTGGAACTTGATTACGGGGGCCTGGTTCAGCTGCTCGATGATGATGCGCTGCGCGGCGACCAGTCCGCCGCCGAGGTCTCGGCAGCGGTAACTGCGCTGGCCAACGGGGAGTTGGAGCTAGCTGCCGCCATGTACCAACGCCTGCGCGCAAGGTGGCGCGCTCTGGAGGCGATCGAGCTAGGTAGTTAAGGGAGGGGATGGGCTTTTCTGAATCTGCCCGATACGACGTTCCGTATCGCCAGACTCACGCTGAGTGACTCCGATTAGTGGAGCAAACGGGGTAAGTCATCACAGAAACTTTGCTCCCGGTGGTCGACTTGTCACGGCTGGTGATGGCAATATGGTCTGTGAGTAGACCATATGGGACATCCACGACAGGCTCCCCGATGGAGCCAGGTATCGCAACAAAACGCAGGATCGCAGTACCGGTCCAGGAGGAGAGGCCGTACATGTCTGCACGCACACCAGAGGCCGAGCCACTGCTGACGCCAGCAGAGGTCGCGACAATGTTCAGAGTGGACCCGAAGACCGTCACTAGGTGGGCCAAGGCGGGGAAGCTCACATCCATCCGCACGCTCGGTGGTCACCGTCGGTACCGGGAGACAGAGGTTCGCGCTCTGCTTGCGGGAATCCCGCAGCAGCGCTCCGAGTAGGCCTGGCCGTTCCTGGCGCGTGAGCGCCGGAGCAGTCGCGCTGGCGTGTCATGGGCGCGCTGGCGGCGGCCAGAAAGTAGTAAAGCAGGGGGGTCGGCCCCGGCGGCTATGCGCCGCGCAGGGGTGTAGTTCGCGGAACTCGCTAGCTGAACGGGGTTTCACCGGACGTTGCCGGGGTCGATCCGGCCTCCAGGGGAATGTGGTCGTAGCCCGCCAAGGGCAGGGCTGCAGCGAGTCTTTCTCTATGTAATCAAACTACGACTTTATGTAATCACCTTTGCCCAGCCGGGGTCAGTCATATTGGTCCGCCGTGCGCTGACGGCCTGATCACGGGCCTTTCTGGAGCGTAGGCGGGTACCGGCTGCCGGGGACCCGGGGGCTCCTTGCCGGCCCGTCTCGTGACCGGCCCGCCGCCTGACTTTATGTCACAAAGTTCTTCGGCCCGGGCCTTGACTTTGCGCCGTAAAGCAGAGTCTACTTTATGGCATAGAGTCGATCGGAGGAGACATCATGAACCGCTCATCGGACACCACCGCCGCCGGGAACGGCGGCAACTTCGACCCCCAGCAGGCCGCCGCCCTGCTGGACCAGGTCACCGTGCAGGCACGCCGCAAGTTCTCGCCCGGCCCGCCGCTGCTGTGGGTCTACCGGGCGGCCTTCGTCCTCGTCGTCTTCGGCGGCTACTGGTGGTCGGTGCGCGGCCACGACCCCTACTCCGCGCCCCCTGGCGGCCTCGTGGCCCTCATCTTCGTGCTGGTGGCCATCAACATCGGCTGGAGCACCTGGGCGCTGAAGCGCGCGGGCGCCGGCGTGCGCGGGCCAGCCCAGCGCAAGAGGCAGGCCTGGATCGGCGTCATGCTGGTGGCCTGGATCGCCGCGTACGCGGTCACGTTGCCGCTGTACCACGCCGGAGCAAGCCACCCGGTCTGGGGGCTGTATCCGGCCAGCGCGCCGCTGATGATCGTCGGCCTAGTCGCGGCGGCCACCTCGGCCGTACGCAAAGACTGGCTCACAGCCGGCATCACCCTGGCTATCGCCATCATCGCCGCGGTTGCCGGCTTCGGCGGCCCGGCCGGCGCGTGGCTGATCATGGGCATCGGCCTGTGCGCCGTGTGCCTGGCCACCGCCGCGTTCAAGGTCTGGCAGCAGCGCCGCAGCGTCGTCCGGCCATGACCACCGACGAACTAG
The DNA here is from genome assembly GCA_963707065.1 of uncultured Actinomycetes bacterium. GTDB lineage: Bacteria > Actinomycetota > Actinomycetes > Streptosporangiales > Streptosporangiaceae > Palsa-506. The sequence goes on along the minus strand of CAVPPJ010000021.1, from coordinate 90,291 downwards.
ACCCGCTGATCCACGTCCCCACCCGGCTGAAGATCGTCGCGACGCTGGCGGCACTGCCCGACGGCGACACGCTCTCCTTCACCCGCCTGCAGGACATGATCGGGCTGACACCCGGCAACCTGATCATCCACCTGCGCAAGCTCGAAGAAGCCGATTACATCAACAGCGAGAAGACCAGGAACGGGACCGTGTCCATCACCACGGTCGCTCTCACCGGCCACGGCCGCGCGGCACTCGGCACCTACACCCAGGCGCTGCGCGACCTGCTCGGCGGCCTGTAATAGGCCCGGCCGACCATGAGCACCGCCGCACTTGACCCGCTGATCCACGACCCGGGTCAGCCTTTCCCGCGGGAAGCGGGCAAGACCAGGGCGGCGCAAACCCGGCCCAGCGCCAGGCCAGGGAGCAAGGCCGCGCCATCGCGGCTGGACCCGAGGCTGGTCATCGTGAGCCAACACGGCAGTGTCAGCCCCATGCTGGACAATCTGAGCCGTGCGGGTTGCGGTGGTTGCGGGAGGCGGGTCCGCGCTGCTCTGCGAGCTCGCCGAGGACGGCAGCAGGCTGCATGATCCCGTTCCAGTTAAGAATCTTTCGGCAGCAGTTGCCGAGTACGAGCGTGCCGGTGCGGTGCGCTGGGTGTGGGCGAGTAGCGCGCGTCTCTACCCGGCCCTGCTGCGGGCCGGCCTGCGGGTCGCCCGGTGTCATGACGTGGAGCTTGCCGAACGACTGCTGCGCAGCAGAAACGGGCAAGCGGGCGGCTTCGCCGCATCCCTCCCGGCGGATCACGCCGCCGGGACTTCGGCGCAGGACGCCCTCTTCGACCCGGCCGATGCGGCGCCGGCCGACCTCACCGGCGCGCTGGACGAACTGATCACCGCACATGCGGAGCAACTCCGCCAGATTGCCGCCGATGAGAGCCCGGCGCGGTTCGGCATGCTGGTGGCGGCCGAATCCGCGGGTGGCCTGGTCGCCGCGGAGATGAGTTTTGCCGGCCTGCCCTGGCGCAGCGACGTGCACAACTCGCTGCTGACCGATTTGCTCGGGTCGCGGCCGCCAGCGGTGCCGGCCGGAGCCAAGCCGGCCCGGCTGGCCGAGCTGGCCGCGGCGATCGACGAGGCTTTCGGCGGCAGGCGGGTGAACCCGGACTCGCCGGCTCAGCTCATCCGTGCCTTCGCCGCCGACGGGGTGCGCGTGCCGTCCACCAGGTTCTCCGTGCTGCGCGACGTTGATCACCCGGCCGCGCCGCTGCTGATCGAGTACAAGGAACTGGCCAGGATGCATGCCGCGCATGGCTGGGCTTGGCTGGACAGCTGGGTGTCCGGCGGCAGGTTCCGGCCGGAGTACGTGGTGGGCGGGGTGGTGTCCGGACGCTGGGCCTCCCGGGGCGGCGGCGCGCTGCAGATCCCGCGGGTGCTCCGCCGCGCGGTCGTGGCCGATCCCGGCTGGGTCCTCGTGGTGGCCGATGCCGCGCAGCTCGAGCCACGCGTGCTGGCCGCGCTCGCGGGTGACCGCGCGTTCGCCGAGGCGGCCGCCAGCGGCGACCTGTACCTGGCACTTGCGGGCGCATTCGGCGGGGACCGCGGGAAGGCCAAGATCGCCCTGCTGTCCGCCATGTACGGCGGCGCCGGTGGTGAGGCCGGCCAGCTACTTGCCGTGCTCAGGCAGCGGTTTCCGCTGGCCGCCCGGTATGTGGAAACGGCGGCACAAGCTGGCCAGGAAGGCCACGTGGTCAAGTCCGTGCTCGGCCGGACCTGCCCGCCGCCGTCCGCCGCCTGGCGGGCAATCACCGAGGAATCGGGTGACCCGGACAGCTCGCGCGACCCCGGCGCGGGCGCCGCGTCGCGCGCCCGCGGCCGGTTCACCCGCAATTTCGTGGTGCAGGCAAGCGCGGCGGACTGGGCGATCGTGCTGCTGGCCAGTCTGCGCAGGCGGCTGGCGCTGATTTCCGTGCCTGCCGCGGACTCGGAGGCGGGGATGCCCGGCATGACGGGACCGCACCTCGTGTTCTTCCAGCACGACGAGGTGATCGTGCACTGCCCGGAGCCGGTGGTGGAGGCGGTGCTGGCTGCGATTGGCGAGGCTGGCGAGGAGGCCGGGCGGCTGGTGTTCGGCCCGACACCGGTCAGGTTCCCGCTGACGACGGCGGTCGTCAGTTGCTATGGCGACGCGAAGTAACCGGTTGAGACTCCCGGGGACGAGCTAGGCGCTTGTTGTCCCTTCCGCGGGAGCGCTCACTGCCGTGCAGTACATGCAGCGCCGCGCGGCGATCGGGATCTTGCTGAGGCACTCTGGACATTCCCGCTCGGTTGCCTCTGCCGCTGCCGTGCTGCGGGCCATGATCCTGGTCACCGTCAGCACGACGAGGAAGTAGATCACGGCAGCGATGATCACGAAGGAGATAAGGGCGTTGATGAAGTCGCCGTAGTGGAACGTGCTGTGGTTGACCGTGAAGGTAAGCGCGGCGAAGTCAGGCTTGCCGCCGATCGCGGCGATCAGCGGGGTAATCAGGTCGTCGACCAGTGCCTTGATGACGGCGGCGAAGGCGAGACCGATAACGACCGCGACCGCGAGGTCGACCAGATTGCCTCGGAGCAGGAATTTCTTGAAGCCACCCATGGGGTCCCTCCCAGATTGCGTTGGGCTCGAACGAGCCGAGCTTGCGCCATCCCGAGTACCGGGACTGACGTAACGTTATCGACGTCGGCGGCCGCATGCACTGACCTGCGGAGCCGCGGCGTGCCCCGGAATCCGGTTGTCCGGTAGGTCCGGCCGGGGCGAACATGAGCCATGGACTGGACCTTCACCGACGATGTCGAGGAGTTCATCGCCGCGGCCGGCGCATTCCTGTCGTTACGGCCGGCCGAGAACACCATCGAACTGGGGGCGGCCGATGCGGTGCGCCGGCGCGGCCGGGCTGCGTTCGGCGGCGGCCCGCCGCTGTTCGGCTGGTGGCGGCACGCTGGCGGCCCCGTCGAGGGCACGTTCCTGCACACTCCGCCGTTTCCGGGCCTGCTGACTTCCGGCTCGGATGAGGATTCCGTCCGGCCACTCGCCGAAGGCCTCGCCGCGCTCGGCCGCCCGCTGCCGGGAATCAACGCGGCGGAGACTGCTGCCATGGCGTTCTCCGCCGCCTGGCAGCGGCTGACCGGGGCTGGCGCGCAAGTCCGCTTGCGGTCCCGCCTGTACCGGCTCGGGAAACTTCAGCCGCCGGTCCCCATGCCGCCCGGTGCCGCGCGGGTAGCAGTGGAGGCCGAGGCCGAGTCGCTGGAGGCATGGCTCAGCGCGTTCTCGCAGGAACAGTACGGCATCCCGCCGCCGGACCTCGGCGTGATCGCCGACCGGCTTGGCCACGGCGGCCTGACCTGGTGGGAAAAGGACGGAGTACCCGTATCGCTGGCCGGTCGCACCCGGCCAGCGGCCGGGACGGTCCGGGTTGGCCCGGTGTACACGCCTCCTGAGCACCGTCGCCGCGGCTATGGCGCCGCGGTCACCGCGGCAGTGAGCCGGGCGGCGCTGGACCACGGTGCCACGGCCGTTGTCCTGTTCACCGATCTGGCTAACCCGACGAGCAATTCTCTGTATCAGCGGCTCGGGTACCGGCATGTCGAGGATCGTGTCGTCGTGGGGTTCAAGCCGTGAGCGTCGGCTGATTCCTGGCCGGTTCCGGGCATTTTCATGCTCGGGCTAACCATCGGCACTCCACCTAGCACGGAATTGCTCGATGATCCGATTCGCCTCGTCCTCGGTGATCTCCACCAGGTCATCCGTAGATTCGGCCCGCTTCCATTCAACGATGACTGGGGTGAACTGCCAGCTCAAGTCTCGTGCGAGCGCCTCATCCTGGAATCCTCCGCCCTCAAGGGGCCGGCGGCGAGCGATCCCGGCTGGGTTCTCACGAGTTGCCCTGTAGTCAATGACCGCGTAGTACGTCGCTTGTTCGACCATGCCTTCAGTAACCCTCCTTCCGATAGTCAGTGATGGCCTCCACGCCGCGCGGCACGGGGATGCTGGATGTCACTGCTTCCTGGAAAGACTCGAGTTCCGGGCGCTCGGCGCCTGTAGCTACTCCAGTCCTGAGCCGCTCATATGCCACATGCGTGAGTTGCTTTGCCTGGAAACTGTCGGCCGTGTGGATCTGCACCTCGAAAGTCTGGCCGTCTGCTGTCAGCCAGCGAGTGTTGACACCCTTGTAATCGGGATCATCCCAGGAATTCCGCCTCACCAGCAGCTCGTTTCCCCGTTCTTCGCAGCTTTCCGCATATGTCCTGATAACTGTTCATGTAGTGATCTTCACCACACTCGAATGTGTATCTGATCGCATCGGGCACCCGTGCGAGGATCTCGATAATCGAACGCTCAGGTTTCAACCGCACTTCTGTCGCGACCTTCTCCTTGTACCGTTCTTCGCCTTTGAGGCAGTACTGCAGCCCCACAAGGCGCGCGCCTGGGACCTCCGTCTCGACGCCCTTCATACTCCGGGTCACTCTCGGGCTCCGCCTTGCTCACTCGGTCTACCGCATGCTCGGTGACCAGATTTTCCTCGTAGTCGAGGTAATGGCCGTCGTCGCCGCGCCAGGATCCTGGCTCGTCTGTTGACCGGTCGACCGGAGATCGCTGCTCGGCTGGCCAACGCTCGGCATGGCGTTCCCAGAGTGTTTGCAACTGCGGTAACGCTGCGCGCCATCCTTCGCTGTGGCCGTCGCCTGCGTATTCGGGGTGGTCATCCGTGCGGGCTGCTTTGCCTTCGTCGCGCTCAGCCCTGTCGGCCCGCCCGGCTGCCAGGCCGGACGAACCGGGCTCGTGTCCGTGAGCCTCTGCAGCGGACTCGAATTTGCTGAGGTCCGGGGCCGGCTCTCTCGGACTGCCGTCCTCGTGGTTGGGCGATGACGGGTGCCCGTCGCGAAATTGCTTGAGCCGTTCGCGTAAGTCCCCAGGCGAGTCTGCTGTCCTCCGGATCGGCGAGTCATGGCGATCCTGGCCGACACGCTGTGCGAGCTCGGGGGCATCGCCTGCGGGCTCGGCGTGGTCGCGCCTGCGAGGCGGGTCACCGGCTCCCGACATCTGCTCGTCCCGGCCCTCTCTATGCAGGCAATGCCGACATCGTAGGGAATCGGCCGGCTGCCAAGGAAGGGGCATCCGCAGATTAGCGCTGGTGGGATGTGACGAGCGGCGAAGCTCGGCCGCACTCCAAAATATTTTTACGAATACAGCATCGTTCCTCTTCGAAACTGTCAGATCCGATCGCTAATCTATTCGTATAGCAATTCCAGGTCTGCCAGCCAGGAGATCGGCAAACCACGGGAGGTGGGAGATGTCCGCAAGCGACCTCGGCGGCGCATCCTCGGCCCCGGGCGGCATGGAGTTCACCTGGCCATCAGAGGTCAGCATCGAAGACATCCTGGCCGCAGCAGAGCGACGTGCCCGCTACCTCGCGGGCGAGGAGATCCCAGCGCGGCAGAAGCGCAAGAGCCGAAGGAGCGGTCGCTGCACCGGTATGCAAAGCGACGCCGCCCGTTCTTCCGCCGACGCTGGCCCGGATGGTGCTGGCGCTGGCCCGGATGGTGCCGGCGCTGGCCTGGATGGTGCCGGCGCTGGCCTGGATGGTGCTGGCGCTGGCCTGGATGGTGCCGACACTCGCCCAGCTGATTCCGTTGGCGGAGCGCCCATGTTGGACCCGGCGGCGGACGATCCGCAGGGCGAGGATGCCGTAGCGGCTGCCATGTCGGGCGCGGGATCCAGCGTCTCGCTCGCCGACCTCGCCGGCCATGCCCTGATCGACCCGGGTCCGGCTCTGGCGGGCTGGCTGAGCTGCGCCTCTTCCGCCGATCTGGATGACGCCGGGCTCGTGACCTCGATCACCGCCTGGCGCAAGGTGACCTCTTGGGCGCAGGCTCAGGAACTAACGGCCGTTGCTGAACTGGCAGCCCGCCGTGGCCGCGGCCACCAGGCGGCGTCAGGCCAGGACCGCGTTCAGAAGCTCGAAGCGGAATTCGCTCCCAGCGAGGTGGCGCTCGCGCTGACACTGACGGAGGGCGGCGCGGAGTACTGGATGGACCTGTCCGTCAGCATGACCCGGCGGCTTCCCGCGACAGTGGCAGCTCTTCGCTCGGGCCGCATCGACTTGGCCAGGGCCAAGCTGATCGAGACCTTCACGGCCAGCCTCGACGATGAACTGGCCGGCCAGGTAGAGCGGAGGGTTCTGGGCAATGCGGAACATCAGACGACTGGGCAGCTCCGCGCATCGTTGCAGCGAGCCGTGATCGTTGCTGATCCAGCAGCCGCCGAGCGTCGCCGCGAAGAGGCTGAGCGAAACGCGCGCGTCGAGTTGTCCGGTGACCCGGAGGGCACCGGCTCACTCGCGGGCCGCTTCCTGCCAGCAGGACATGCGGCGGCCGCCTGGTCCAGGATCTGCGCTATGGCGAAGGCGCTCGAGAGCTCCGGGGCCGGAGGCGGGATCGACATGCTGCGGGCACAGGTGTTTGTTGGCCTGCTGCTCGGGACGCTGCCGATCATCCCGCCGCCTCTTGATGAGCGGAGAGGCGACGGCTCTGGTGATGAAGGCAGTCCGGGATCTGGCGGCAGCAGCCGGGAACGGGACGACGGGCCTGGAGATGACGACGGCCCGGGGCACGACCACGGCCTTGGAGATGATGACGGCCCTGGAGATGGGAAGGGCCCGGGGCACGACCACGGCCTTGGAGATGGGCACGGCCCTGAAGATGATGACGGGCCTGGAGATGGCGACGGCCCAGGGCACGACCACGGCACTGGAGATGATGACGGCCCTGGAGATGAGAACGGCCCTGGAGCGAGAGACGGCCCAGAGAACTACGGCCTTCCTGATGACGGCGACGGCGATTCATCGAATGACCCGGGCGCGGCGGACCGAGCGTCGCTGAGGCAACCGCGAGGCGAGGATTTCCCGTCGGACGACGGTGATCGAGATAAGGCCGGCGGCCGCGATCCAACTGCCGATATCCGGGGTGCTGACCCGCCAGAGTGCCGGGTCAGGGCTGGTCCTGCTGGGAGCCCGTGGCCTGAAATCCCGGTGCCTGGATCCGTTCCGGCTCCAGGCTGTGCTCCTGACTGGCTGGGCGGGATCCCGCCGCCGGGCGCTGTCGCAGGGAGTGCCCAGGCACGAGACGACCAGGCAGGCATGAGCAAGGCTGGAGGGAAACAGCTAGGAAGGAGCATCCCGGCCGGCGCAATGACGCTGACTGTGCCATTGCGGACGCTGGCTGGGCTAACCGGCGAGCCTGGCCAGCTTGGCCGACTCGGCGCGGTCACCGCGGAGGTGGCCCGGGGACTCGCCGCCGCGGCCGCCGCCAATCCCGCGTGTGAATGGAAGATCATCGTGGTCGGAACCGCGGGCGAGGCGATCGCCATCACCCGGCTGGACAAGCGGCACAAGGCTCGCTGCGGCATCGGACTGGACGAGCGTCGCGCCCCGCGCTGGATTGCCCGAATCATCCTGACGGTTTCTGCCGCGGACCTTGCCATCGGTGTCCTGCCAAGCCGAGAAGAACTCCCCGGCTGGACCGTGCTCGGCAAATTGCTGAACGTGGCACTGGAGGCAGCCGCGAAGACCGCCCTAGCCGCAGCCAGGGCTGGTCTGGACGCAAGTCCAGCTGCCGGCAGCTCGCCAGCAGGCTGCAGCCACCGCGGAGCTGTTAGTAGCTACCGGATTCCGGACAGCATGCGCAGGCTCATCGAGGCGCGTGACCAAACCTGCAGGTCCCCGGTGTGCAGGCAGCCTGCGTGGCGCACCGACATGGACCACACGATCCCGTACGACCTCGGTGGTCCGACCTGTCGCTGCAATGTATCGGCGGAGTGCCGGCATCATCACCGGCTGAAGCAACTCAAAGGCTGGCAACTCAGGCAGCCCCAGCCGGGCGTCCTGGTGTGGGTAACCCCGGCCAGGCTGAGCTACGCAGTCGAACCGGATCCGCATCCGGTATGAGATTCGCTCAGCCGCGATCAGGGCGTCGTCCGGCTAACGGCAGGAACAAACCGCATTACCCGTGATAGCGAGCCTTCTCATGGGTCTCATTCATCCGCCTCACCGCAAGCAATTACGGAGCTACGCTCGGCCAATGACTGTTTCGTCCGCTGCGTCCGCCGTAGCCGCGGCCGCCGTGGATGCGCCGTTCGTCGGTCGCGAGCGCGAGCTGACCGCGCTGGAGCGGTGCGCGACCGAGGCCAGGCATGGCGAGCCGCGCGTGGTCCTCGTCGAGGGACAAGGCGGCGTAGGAAAGTCCGCGCTGCTGGCAAGGTTCCTCCGGCGGCTGCCAGACGCCTGCGTAGTCCGCGCGAGCGGAGCGGAACCTGAGCTGTCGTTGCCCTTCGGGCTGATCGGGCAGCTGGTCGCTAACGCTGACCTGGCCTCCCGCGACGCGCCGCTGCCAACGGCCGACCCGCTGGTAGTGGGTGCGGATCTCGCCGTTCTGCTTGGCCAGGCACACGCGACCGGAAAGCTCGTCGTGCTGGCAGTCGACGACCTGCACTGGGCAGATCCCGAATCAGCCGCCGCGCTGCTGTTCGCGTTGCGCCGGATGCACGGCGAAGCCTTCCTCGGGGTGCTCTCCGCAAGGCCAGCCGAGTTCGGCCTGCTGGGCGACGGGTGGGGACGTTTCGCGAACGGGGATTACCGGGCGAGCAGGCTGCGCCTCGGCGGCCTGGCCATCGAGGAGGTGCAATCACTGGCGCTGGGAACCCGGGCTGGCGGGCTGTCACGGCGGGCGGCATCCCGCCTTGTGAGCCACACCGGAGGCAACCCCGGGCACTGCCGGGCCGTGCTCGAGGAGAATGACCCAGAGACCTGGGACGGTCCCGGCGACGCGATTCCGGTTCCGCGCGAGTTCGCCGGGATGATCCTCGCCCGCCTCAGCATGCTTACCCCGGCGGCCCGGAGGCTGGCCGACGCGGCGGCGATTCTCGGCCGTTCAGGCAGCCTCAGCACGGCCGGCGTGCTGGCGGGCCTGCCCGATCCGCTAGCTGAACTCGGCGAGCTGATCGCCGCCGGCCTGGCCACGGAGCAGGTACGCGGAACAGGCAACCGGATCCTGTTCGCTGATCCGCTGACGCATCGCGTGATCCAGGACGAGGCAGCGCCCGCCCGGCGTCGCCTGCTGCATCAGCAGGCGGCTGCCCTTGCCGGTCCCGATGACGCGCTCGGGCACCGGGTTGCCGCCGCCAACGGCCGTGACGCGGCACTTGCCACCGGCCGTGACGCGGCACTTGCCACCGGCCGTGACGCGGCACTTGCCGCCGACCTCGAAGCGGCTGCGCACGCGGCCGCCGCGGATCTCGCCAGCCAGGGCCGGATGGCGCTGGCAGCGGCCTGGCTCGCGCAGGCTTCGGTGCTGAGCCCGGTGACCGCCGACGCCGGCCGGCTGGTTCTCGACGCCGTCGATGTGCTGCTCCGGAGTGGTGACATAGCCGAGGCTGAGGCACTAGCTCCGCGCGCTGCGGGTACGCCCCGGGGTCCCCGGCGAAGTGCGGTACTCGGCCATCTCGACTTGCTGGCCGCCCGGCCGGCCAGCGCCGAAGTGCTGCTGCAGGATGCCTGGCAAGCCCATGATCCGGCGCGAGAACCGCTGACCGGCGCGCAGGCCGCTACCGGGCTGCTGTCCTGCCGTCTGCTCTCGGGCTGGCTCAGCGAGGCGGTCAGCTGGGGCGAGCGTGCCGTCGACGCGGCCGGCGCAGGCCCGGAACCTAGCGCGGGCCCGGAACCTGCCGCGGGCGCGGAACCTGGCGCAGGCCCGGAACACCGACAGCACGCGCTCTGCGCACTCGCCATGGCACTCGCGCACAGTCAGCGTGGCCCCGAAGCTCTGGCCAGGCTCGATTCCGTGCCTGCCTGCGCGGGCGAGGTTCCGCTCAGCCAGACCGATACCCTGATCGCCCGCGGAATGGTCCGGGTCATCACGGAGGATCTGGACGCGGCCGTGACCGATCTGCTGGTAGCGGCCGGCCGGATCCGGTCGGGAGTACCGGTCCGGCATGCGGGCTTGTGCCTGGGCTACCTGGCCGAAGCCGAGTATCGCCTCGGGTGCTGGGACGACGCGGCGGAGCATGCCGGCCGGGCCGTAACGCTCGCCCAGGACGCCGGGCAGGTCTCGGACCTCAGCTTCGTGCACAGTCTCGCCGCGCTCGTGCCGGCTGGCCGGGGGGACTGGGCCGTCGCGGCCGCGCACGTCCACGCCGCCGGAGCGGCCGCCCGCACCCAGGGCTCGGCGCTGGGCATCACCGCCTGGTCAGCGGCACGCGCCGTTCTTGCCGCGGCGCGGGGCGATCATGAAGAGGCGCTCCGGGCGGCCGCCGCGGTACGCCGAACCGGCCGCGCCCGCGCGCTCGGCAACCTGGGCATCTATGCCTGGCGGCCGGCCGAGGTCGATGCGCTCATCGCACGGGGAAGGCTCGACGATGCCGGGAACGCGCTCGCTGAGATCGATGCATCGCTGTCCGCCTCGAGCCCGGCATCGGCCCGGATCGGCGCGGCGCGGCTGCGCGGCGCACTGGCTGGCGCGCGCGGCGACGCGGCCAGGTCTGCTCAGGCGTTCGAGCGTGCATGGGACCACGCGCGCGGCGTTGACCTGCCGTTCCAGCTCGCCCAGCTCGCACTGGACGACGGCAGGCGGCTCCGCAAGTCGGCCCGGCGGCCGGAGGCGATCGCATCCCTCCGCGCTGCCCGCGGGCGGCTGACCGGGCTCGGCGCGCGTCCCTATCTACTGGCCTGCGAGCAGGAACTCGCCGCGTGCGGTGTTCAGCTCGGGCATCAGGCCAGTCCGGGCACGCTCGGCCTGAGCGCTACCGAGCTCGCTGTCGCCCGGCTGGTCGCGGCTGGCCGGTCCAACCGGGAAGCCGCCGCCGAGCTATACGTCAGCGTTAAGGGGATCGAGTTTCACCTGAGCAACATCTTCGCCAAGCTCGGAATTCGTTCCCGGCGGGCGCTGGCCGACCACGTAGATAACGGCGCGGAGGCGGCAGCGCCTGCCGTTCCGGTAGCTGATACCTCACGTTTCGGAGCGACGCCAGTCTCTGCGGAGCAGAACTAGGGTCAAGACTGGGGCTGAAGCTAGGGGCCGTTCTATCGAAAGATCCGCGGCGACCGGCGAAGATTGCCGCGGCGCTGTTTTCCTGCCGCGGCGCCTGCCATGCGCTGGCCAACTCGGCCGTGGGGGATGGCGGCGGGCAGCAAAAGTCGGCGGGACGGCACGGAGGACAGCTCCGGCCAATTCGAGAGGCGGATAAATATGACTTGCTCGCAGTGCGGCAGTGAAGTTGCCGCAGGGTCGGCTGCGTGCCCCAGTTGCGGAGCACAGCAGCCCGGCATGGAAGCCCAGGGCGCCCACCACGCCCCCGCGCCGCCGGTGGCTGGCGGGGCACACGTAGCAGGGTCGGCCGGCCAGGCGTTCAACTTCGACGCCAAGCGGTGGACGCGAAATGATCAGATTGTCGGCGGGGCCACTCTGCTGCTGCTGATCTCGCTTTTCCTGCCGTGGTTCAGCGCGAGCGACTCGTTCATCACCGTCTCGGTGAACGGGCTCTACCACGGCTGGGAGTACATCACCCTCATCATCGCCCTGGCGATCGTCGTCTACCTCGTGCTCTGTGCGGGTTTCCAGGAGCTTCCCTTCAAGCTCCCGTTTGACCATGACCAGATACTGCTCATGGGCACCGGCATTAACTTCGTGCTCGTGCTGCTTGGTTTCCTGATCAGGCCCGGGGCCGGCGTTGGCTGGAGCTTCGGCGCATTCATCGGGCTCATCGCGGCCATAGTCGCCGTGGTTCCGCTGGCCATGCCTTTCGCGCGGGCCCGCACCGGCCGTTAGCTAGCCCGGATTCGTCCCGCGCAAGTGCCCGTGTCTACCCGTCCTGCAGGGCAGGGCCGGCCCGGGCACTTGCTGTCCATGGCGATGGCTCCGGGCTCACCGCGCGGGCCTCATGGTAGGCAGGATGCATGGCGGACGGCAGTGGACCGGCGGGCGGCTCGCCGCTCGCTGATCCCGGATGGCTCGGTGCGCTGTGACCGGCGACATATTCACGGTCAGCGTCCGCGGCGTGGTGATCCCGCCGGACGAGCTCTCCTGGCGGTTCTCCCGTTCCCCGGGCCCGGGCGGGCAGTCCGTGAACACGACCGAGAGCCGGGTCGAGCTCTCCTATGACCTGGCCGGCTCGGATGCGCTGTTCCCCGCGCTGAAGGAGCGGGCACTGCGGGCGCTGGCCGGCCTGGTCAACGGCGTGGTCACGGTGACTGCGTCCGAGCACCGCTCGCAGCTTCGCAACCGGCAGGCGGCCGCGCACCGGATGTCGGCGCTGCTGACCGAGGCCACGGCGCCGCCACCGCGGCCGCGCCGCCCGACCAGGCCGAGCCGCGCGGCGCGAGAACGGCGGCTCGCGGACAAGCAGCGCCGTTCCCAGGTCAAGCGGATGCGCCGGGCCACCGACGACTAGCGAGAACGAGCACGCCGGGCCGCTCCAGCTCAACGAACCCCGGCCGCTCCCGGTGAGGCTCCCCGGTGCCGCCTCACCCGCTGGTCAGTTCCGCCAGCTTCCTGACGGTGTTCCAGTTGCGCGATGTCGCGGTGACCCCGAGCCGCTTCTCCAGGAAGTTGTTGGTGAGCTTGGTGTCGGCTGCGCCGACCGGGCACCACAGGAACGCCTCCGTGCCGCTGATCCAGATCTGATCGGGGTCGAAGGACTGCGACTCCATCGCGGTGACCGCTTCCGCCGTCGGCGCCGGCGCCAGGAAGGCGACGAAGAACCTGGACGGGTTCTCCGGCCCGTCCGGCAGCGGACTGCGCTTGATCACGTCAGCGATCTCGCTGCCTGTCCTGATGACGACCTTGACGTCCATCGCGAACTCGGCGGCGATCCGCTCGGCGATGGTGCGAGCCAGTTTCTCGGCCGGCTGCCTGGGGCTGCTGAAGACGGCATTGCCGCTCTGCAGGTGCGTGACCACGTCCGCGTAGCCGAGACCCTGCATCAGCTCGCGCAGCGCGGCCATCGGGATCTTCTTGTTGCCGCCGACGTTGATGCCCCTGAGCAATGCCGCGTACCGCATCGTGGATGAGCTGCCTTCCGTCTCGGACGAGCTACCAGGCAACGTTCTCACGACATGCCCTGATCGCGGCGCCTGATCGCGGCGCCTGCCCTGCAGGCCCGCCACGCGGCCCGCCGGTTGGGTGCGGACTGTCGGTACCGGTCGCTACCTTCGTCGCATGGCTGACTTCATCGGTGCCGACCTGCGTGGTGCCCGGTTCGAGCGAACCGACCTCACCGGCGCGCGGCTGCACAGAGTCGATCTGAGCGGCGCCGAATTCCGCAGTGTCGACCTGACCGGTGCCCTGATGTGGGACGTGGATCTCGTCGATGCCGAGATCCATGGCGAGGTCATCAACCTGACGATCAACGACGTCGATGTCGGCTCTCTGATCGAGGCCGAGCTCAACAAGCGTGATCCAGACCGGGCCAAGCTGCGCCCGACCGATCCGGTCGGCTTCCGCGAGGCGTGGGATGTCATCGAGCGGCTCTGGGAGGAGACCGTCGAACGGGCCCGCCGCCAGCCACCTGAACTCCTGCACGAGTCGGTCAACGGCGAGTGGTCGTTCATCGAGACGCTGCGTCACCTGGTGTTCGCCACCGACGCCTGGATCAGGCGGGGAATCCTGGGCGATCCCTCGCCGTGGGATGCCCTGGGCCTGCCCTGGGACGGCATGGAGGACACGCCGGGGGTGCCCCGTGACCGGGACGCACGGCCCTCGCTTGACACGGTGCTCGAACTGCGCCGCGACCGGATGGCCACGGTACGACAGGTCATCGAAGGCCTGACGGACGAGTCGCTGGCGGCTCACACCGATCCGGTCGAGGGCCCTGGCTGGCCCCCGCCGAGGAGCTTCCCCGTGCGTCAGTGCCTGCTGGTCATCCTTAACGAAGAGTGGCACCATCGCCTGTACGCTGAGCGGGACCTGGGCATCCTGCTGGCGGGCGGAGCTTGACGCGGGGCGGGGCCGACCGGCCGCATTGAGCTTTCCTTGAGGATCGGCAAGTCTGACGTGCACCCGGCACCGGCGGGTGAGTGCGTGCTGCACTCAGACGAGGCGCGTCCACCTGGCCGAAATTAGTGGTGCCCGGGATACGCCGGCTGTGGCGAGTCAGCTGCAGCGCATCCTCTCCGTTGACCGGCCCGTCGATCGCTGGCTCAAGGCCGGCTGCGGGAGCTGGACAGCTTCCCCGGGATGGAGCCGGCCAGGGTCGCCCGGCTGCGGGGCGTTGCCGAGCGGGCGCTCGGACATCAGCTCGACCCGGCGCGCATCATGGCGCTGGAAACTGAGCAGGCACTCACCGAACTGCAGGCCATCCCGGGGATCGGTCCTGTCTATGCGGGCCTGGTGCTGCTGCGCTCCACCGGCGTCACCGACGCCATGACGCTCGGTGAACCGCGGCTGCCGTCCTACCTGCGCCACTACTACTCGCTGCCGGCAATCCCCGACGACGAGGCAATCCGCCGGCTCGCGGAGCCGTGGCGGCCGTTCCGCACCTGGGCCGGCGTGCTGATCCGGGTAGCGGGTGACGCGGACGAACTGCCCTGGGAGGCAGGTCCACGGGAAGGGGCACAGCGCTCCAGGCGGGCTCGTGGCAATGGCCGCTGACTATCGCCGCAGTGCCGGGACGCGAGGCCAGAGCGACTCCGGCTAGTGCTCGTTCTGCATGGCCAGGCAGGCTCTGTCGCGCCGGGTTCCGCCGTTCAGGCCTGTTCTGCCAGCGCGGTCGTCTGCCGGGCATTGCTGGCGAGTTCCTGCCTGCGGCCGGTGAACGCGCCCTTGGGTGAACTGCGATCCGTGACCGCCGTGCATTGTGGCCGGGATCCTCCTGAAATAGCCTTTTGTAATGAGCCGCCTGCGCGTTCTCGCTCCTGCCCGACCTGCGGCCGTGCGGCCCGGTGCGCTCATCGTCGTGCTCACCACGCTCGCCCTGGCGGCGGCATCCTGCACCAGCACCAGCGCCAGCACCGCACCGGGCGCAGCCCAAAACAGCGGAGCGAACCGGGCGCGGGTGAGCGCCGTGATCGCCAGCAAGGTCTGCCGTCAGCCGGCCCCGTCGAGCACCCCGGTGCGGGGCTCAGCGCGGCACGCGGCAAAGACAGCGGCGCCCGCGCCGGCCGCCGTGATCCGGGTGGATCAGGTCGGCTACCCGGTGGCCGCGCCGAAGCTGGCCGAGATCATGACGGCGTCCATGCCGGGCGCCGGGCCGAGCTGGGTGCTGGTCCGGGCCGGGACCTGCGCGATCGCTGCTTCCGGGGTGGCAAGCCAGAATCTCGGCTCCTGGAGCAAGCGGTACGGCTGGGTGTGGGCCGTGCGCTTCTCCGGGGTCCGGGCAACGGGCCGGTACCGGATCGGCCTGGCCGGTGACCCGTCGGTCACCTCGCCCTGGTTCGAGATCGGCCCCGCCAGGCAGCTCTACGCCCGGCCGCTGGCCAACGCGCTCTCGTTCTACCGTAACGAGCGCGACGGTCCTGACTTCATCCGCTCGCCGCTGCGCACCGCGCCCGGCAACCTCAACGACATCCACGCGATGACCTACCGGACGCCCCGGGTCAACGACAACGGTAACTTCAAGGGCAGCCTGGCGAAAGACGCCACCGGCATCACCATCAACGCGTCCGGCGGCTGGTTCGACGCGGGCGACAACCTGCATTTCGTCGAGACCGCCAGCTACACCGTCGCGGCCATGCTGCAGGGCATCGAATCGTTCCCCGGCCAGATGGGAGCGGCCGCGCCCGCGAACTTCACCAGCGAGGCCAAGTTCGGCCTCGACTTCCTGCAGCGCATGTGGAACGAGCGGACGAAGACGCTTTACTACCAGGTCGGTACCGGCGAGGCGAACAACTACTACTTCGGCGACCATGACATCTGGCGGCTGCCGCAGGCCGATGACCATTACCGGGGATCGAATCCGCGCTACGTCTACATCCGCCATCCGCCGGTATTCCGGGCCGGCCCGCCCGGCTCGCCGATCAGCCCCAACATAGCCGGGCGTCTCACCGCCGACTTCGCGCTGTGCTACCGGGTCTACGCGGCGACGGACCCGGCCTACGCGGCCCAGTGCCTGCGGTCGGCGGAGACCGTTTACTCGCTGGCAGGAACGCACTGGAAGGGGCACCTGCTGACCGCCGCGCCATACGACTTCTACCCGGAGACGACGTGGCGGGACGACATGATGCTGGGCGCGACCGAGCTCTCGCTGGCCCTGCACGCGGCGGGCAGCCCGGGTAACCTCCCGGCGGGCCTGCCGGTGCGGTCGGCAGCGACCTACCTGCGCGACGCGGCGGTCTGGGCCAGCGACTGGGTGCACGGAAGCAGCGCGCTGTCCGACACGCTCAACCTGTACGACGTGAGCGCGCTCGCCGACTACGAACTCGACCTGGCCATCCGTGCGCAGCACGTCAGCGGCCTGGCCATCACCCAGGCCGCTCTGCTAGGAAACCTGCGCGGGCAGCTCGAGAAGGCGATCGGCATCGCCTCCCACGACCCGTTCGGCTTCGGGTTCGCCTGGGATCAGTGGGACACCACAACCCACGGCGCCGGGCTGTCGGTGATGGCG
The DNA here is from genome assembly GCA_963707065.1 of uncultured Actinomycetes bacterium. Taxonomy (GTDB): domain Bacteria; phylum Actinomycetota; class Actinomycetes; order Streptosporangiales; family Streptosporangiaceae; genus Palsa-506. The sequence goes on along the minus strand of CAVPPJ010000021.1, from coordinate 73,683 downwards.
AACTCCTACGACGCGCTGGTCGGCCGCCCGGTCTTCGCGGCGTGGGCGCAGCGCTGGCTCGATGACATCCTCGGCGCCAACGCCTGGGGCGTGTCCCTGATCGTCGGTGACGGGACGATCTTCCCCGACTGCATGCAGCACCAGATCGCCAACCTGGCCGGCTCCCACGACGGGCAGCCGCCGGTGCTCGCCGGGGCAACGGTAGAAGGGCCGAACTCTTTCGCGGCGACCGGCGTAGTGCCGAACATGCGGCGCTGCGTCGCCAATGCGCCCGGCAATGTCCCGTATTCAGCATTTAGCGGCAAGCATGCGGTATTTGCGGATAATGTCCAGTCGTATTCCACGGTGGAACCCGCCATCGACCTGACCGCGATGACCCCGCTGGCATTCGCCTGGCAAAACGGCGCGGCAGCGCACGCCGGGGTACAGCCGTAGGCGGAGAGCTCCCCAGGTTAAGTAACACGCCGGGCTGAAGGGCCGGCCGGGCCCGGCCCTTCAGCATGCGCGCCGGGCGTGCGCCATAGGCTCGGCGAAGGCGCGCCGCGGCAGCCGCGGCGCCAGGACGGCGGGAGACTCGATGGCTGATCGGCTGGACGGGACGGTTGCGCTGGTCACCGGCGCCTCGAGCGGGATCGGCGTGACGACCGCGCTGGAACTGGCCCGCCACGGCGCCGCGGTGGCGCTGGCCGCCCGCCGGGCTGACCGGCTGGACGAGCTGGCGGCCCGGATCCGCGCCGACGGCGGCGTCGCCGTGGTGCTCCCGGCGGACGTCACCAGCGAGGACGAGGCGGGCCGGCTGGTCGAGCGGACCGTGGCCGAGCTTGGCCGGCTGGATACCCTGATCAACAACGCCGGCGTGATGCTGCTGGGCCCGGTCGAGGACGCGCCGACGGACGAATGGCGGCGGATGATCGAGGTCAACCTGCTCGGCCTGATGTACTGCGCGCAGGCCGCGCTGCCGCACCTGGTCAGCGCGGCCGGGGACGGTCCGCGGCAGGTGGCCGACATGGTCAACATCAGCTCCGTGGCGGGCCGGATAGCCCGCAGCGGCAGCGCCGTCTACAACGCGACCAAGCACGGCGTCGGCGCGTTCAGCGAGGCACTGCGCCAGGAAGTCACCACCCGGCACGTCCGGGTCTCGGTGGTCGAGCCCGGCGTGACCGAGACCGAGCTGGCCGGCCACAACCGGCCGGAAGTGCTTGACCAGATCAACCGGCGCTTCGGCGGCATCACCCGGCTGCAGGCGGTGGACATCGCCGAGACCATCGGGTTCGTCGTGACCAGGCCACGGCACATGATTATTAACGAGCTCATGATCCGCCCCACCGAGCAGGAGGGCTAGCCCGCGGCCGATGGAGCATTTCTCGACGCCGCGGCTGATCGCCCGCGACTGGACAACGGCCGACGCGGAAAGCGCGTTCGCTATCTACGGCCGCGAAGAGGTGGCCCGCTGGCTAGGCGCGGCGCCGAGGCGGCCGGCTGCCTCGGTCGAGGCGATGCGCACGAGACTGGAGCACATCATCGCCCTCAATGCCCAGCACTCGCAGCCCTACGGGCTGTGGGCGCTGGAGCTGCGCGGCAGCGGGGCCGTAATCGGCGCGGTGCTACTGCTGCCGCTGCCTGGCGGTGGCGGAGAGGTCGAGGTCGGCTGGCATCTCAACCCCGATCACTGGGGACACGGGTACGCCACCGAGGCCGGCCGCGGCGCGCTCGGCCTGGCCTTCGGCGCGGGTGGCCTGGCCGAGGTGCTGGCCGTCGTCTACCCGGACAACGCGAAATCCATCGCGGTGTGCAGACGGCTGGGCATGACGCACCTGGGCCGGACGGACCGCTACTTCGGAGCGACCCTCGAGCTGTTCCGTATCCGTGACGAGGCCGGCCAGGCCTGACTCCCGCTAGGAAGCCCGGCCGGCCTGCCGGGGCTGGTCGCCCTGGCGCGGATGGCGGGCGGCGCCGGGCCGGCCGCTGCCGGAGCGGCTTGCCCCGGACCAGCTACCACCGGAACGTCCGGTGCCGGAACGGCTCGTGCCGGAACGGCCCGGGCCGCGCGGATTCTGCCGGGACGCGGCCTGCGGGCGCGCTGCCTGCGGCAGCGGCACGGGCTCGAACGGCGTTCCCGAGGTCGCGATCTGGCGGACCACGTGATGCCCTGCCTGCACGTTGTCCCGGATGGCGGTCACCCCGGCCGCATCGTGCATGCGGCCGACGTCGCGCGCCTGCGCGTGGTCGACGAGCGCGACCACCATGCCGCTGGCGCCGGCTCGTGCGGTCCGCCCGGACCGGTGCAGGTAATCCTTGTGGTCATTCGGCGGGTCGAAGTGGACGACAAGCTCGATGTCGTCGACGTGGATGCCGCGGGCGGCGACGTCGGTGGCCACCAGGACGCGGGGCTGGCCGGCCGCGAAGGCGGCGAGTGCTCGTTGCCGCTGGTTCTGGTTCAGGTTGCCGTGGATGGCGACGGCGTCGACGCCCTCCCGGCGGAACTGCTTGGCGAGCCGGTCCGCGCCGTGCTTGGTGCGGACGAAGAACAGGGTCCTGGCCGGCCGCCCGGCGATCTCGGCCGCTACCGGCAGCTTGTCCTGCGCGGACGTGACGAGCATGCGGTGCTCGGCAACGCCGCCGTGCAGCTCCTCGGGGGCGACGGCATGCACGGCGGGATCGCTGAGATAGGCATGCACTAGCTGGGCGACGCCGCGGTCCAGGGTCGCGGAGAACAGCATCCGCTGCGTTCCGGCCGGGGTGGCGTCGAGTATCCGGGTGACGGCGGGCAGGAAGCCCAGGTCGGCCATGTGATCGGCCTCGTCGAGCACGGTGATGGCGATCTCGGCGAGCGTCACGGCGCTGCGCTCCATCAGGTCGATCAGCCGCCCGGGGGTGGCCACCACGATGTCGACGCCGCGCCGGATCTGGTCGATCTGGCGGCCTATCGGGGCGCCGCCGTACACCGTGGTGACGCTCACGCCGAGGGTGCGGCCGAGCGGCGCGAGTACATCGGCCACTTGCCGGGCGAGTTCACGGGTGGGGACCAGCACCAGCCCGCGGGGAGCCTTGTCGCGGCGGCTGCCGGCCGTTCCGGCCAGCCGGGTGAGCATCGGCAGGCCGAAGGCAAGCGTCTTGCCTGATCCGGTCTGCGCGCGGCCCAGCACGTCCCGGCCCGCGAGGGCATCGGGCAGCGCGCGGGCCTGGATGGCGAATGGCATGTCGATGCCACGGGCCGCCAGCGCGTCGACCAGCCGGGCGGCGAGGCCGAGCTCGCGGAAGGTAATCGGCTCGGGCTGCGGTACCGCCAGGGCGGCGGTCAGCAGGCGATCCAGTTCGGTGGCCTGGTCATCGCGGCGGCTGGTGAGCCTGCCGTCGCGGCGGACGGCGGGGCCGTTCCTCGCGGCGTCCTCGCCGCGGTAGCGGGGCATGCCGCCGCGACCGCGCGGACCAGCGGCGCTGCGGCGTGAATCGGCCGGACGGCGGCGCGGGTTGGCCGCGCGTCGGTCAGCACTTTGGGGCATGAAAAAACTCCATCAGCAGTTCGGGGCCGCGTAGCGGGAGGAGATCTCGGCGACGGCGGCGAACCTCGGGCTCACCGGGAAGCGAACTGCTCACAGAAGCGACCACGCGGGCAGCTCGCCCGCGGGAGTGGCGGCAACACGTGCCGCTGTGATCCCTAACCTATCAGCAGGACAAGATGTTCCCGCTTGCCTGGGTGATGCCCGCGCGGGCACGGTAGCGTCTCTACGGAAACCCGTGGAGAGCATATGCAAGAACCCGTAATTGCCGTCCGAGGCGAGATCGCCCTGGTGGTCGAGCCGGAGATCGCGCGACTCGAGCTGAGCACCGTGACCAGGGACACCGAGCGGGCCCGGACCATGCAGCTGCTGGAGGACCGGGCCGCCGCGGTGGACAAGATCCTGGCCAGCTTCCCCGACGCGATCGAGCGGGCCGAGACCTCGGGCCTGCGGGTCAGCCCGGAGCTGGCCCGCTCGCCGTCGCCGTCGCCAGTCACGGGCTATCTGGGCGTCGTGCGCCAGACCATCGCGGTGACCGGATTCGACCGGATCGGCGAGCTGATGGCCCAGCTGGCCGGCGAGGAGCTGACCGAGGTCGGCGGGCCGTGGTGGGAGCTGCGGCCAGGCAGCCCCGTCTACCGGCAGGCCCGGGTGGCCGCCGCGACGGACGCGGTCCGGCGGGCCAGGGATTACGCCCGCGCCCTGGGCAGCGAGCTGGCCAGCCTGGTCGAGCTTGCCGACGCGCGCCTGCTGTCGGAGGGGACGGGCCCGGGCGAGCACGCCCCCCGGCTCACCGCGCGGCTGCCGCAGCGGACTCGGGTGGCGTCGCCCGAGGAGTTCACGTTCGACCTGGCGCCCGCGAAGCAGACCGTCCGGGCCACGGTGGAGGCCAGGTTCAGGATCAGCCAGCCCGATCTCGCCGCGGTCGCCGCAGAGCCGGGTCAAGAGCCCGGCTAGCTTTACTGACGCCGGGCCGGCCTGAGCGTTGCGATGGAGCTCAGGGCGCGCTTGTGCCGGACCGCCCGTAGGCATCCTCGAGCCGGACGACATCCTCGCGCCAGCCGGGGGCGGCCGTGGACGACTCGACGAACGTTACGTCGGTAACGGCCGTGATCCGGTGCAGGACACCCGGCGGCAGGTGAATGGTGTCACCGGGACCGAAACGCCGCTCGGTCAGCCGGTCAGCGGCCGGACCGTACCGCACGAGCGCGTCCCCGGCCAGCAGGCTGATCGTCTCTTCCTTCGCACGGTGGTACTGCAGGCTCAGCGAGTGGCCCGTCTCGACATGAATGATCTTGCCGACGTACTTGCCCTCAAGAGCGGCGAAGATCAGCTCGTGCCCCCATGGCTTGTCTTGCCGGGCGGCGCGGTAGATCTCGGCCTGCGGCGCGGCCGCAGCCGGATCGGCGGCATCCATCGGAGCGGTCAACGTGCCTCCCAGATCTGCGGTCAAGCCGGATGGCCCGATCCTACGTTTCCCGCCGGATGCCTGCAGACCTGCTGAAGCGCTCGGCCCGCTTGGCCGGGCCCGGCCCGTTAGCCGGAAGCGCGGATTCGGCGGCAGCCGAAAATAAACTGACGAGACTACGGCCAGGCTGGCGTCCAAGGAAGGCTGGGGACCACGGGATCGCTAGGCGCTAGCCGGAGCCTGCATAAGCCAGAATGGGGGTGACCCGGTCCGGGTCACCCCCATCCGTCCTGACGGCCCGCCCGGAGGCGGCCCGTCATAATCGTGCGGCCAGGATCAGAGCGGGCGGACCTGCTCAGCCTGCGGGCCTTTCGCGCCCTGGCCGGCGGTGAACTCGACCCGCTGGTTCTCCTGAAGACTGCGGAACCCGTCAGCCTGGATCGCGGAGTGGTGAACAAAGACGTCGGCGGTGCCATCGTCGGGGGCGATGAAACCATAGCCCTTGTCGGCGTTGAACCACTTCACGGTGCCCTGAGGCATGCACTCTCTCCTACATGAAGATCTCCGGGTTCCACGGATGAGGATCCCGGGTTGCTGTGACAACGTGCCATTTTAACCGATGGCCAGGCTACGGATGTCCCGGAGCCTTCTGCCGACCTGGCAGACGCGGTCACGTGTGCACAAAATTTTTTCTGCTGCAACCAGCCTCATCCAACACCATCACGCGGCTGGATGCTCTCAATATCGCCAGTTCGGTTCGATCCCCGCCCTGACCTGCGCCGCAAGGGTCGGCAGCATCAGTCCTGCCTCGCCGAGCCAGCTGGTAACGGCCGTCATGTTGCCGTACCCGGCAGCGAGGGCGTCGGCTGCGGCTGGCGGGGCGGGCTCGTTCATGGCGAAGATTCTGTCAGCAGCCCGGCACCAGCGGCCGGCCCAGCACAAGGACGCCGTGGCCGGCAGGCATGGGCGGCAGAAGAGGAGGCATAGGTGGCGGATCAGCCAGTACTGAGCCAGCTGAACGTGATCGTCCGTGACATGGACGCGACGCTGGCCTTCTACCGGGGCCTCGGTTTCGTTATCGACGCCGAGCCTGGCGCATCACATGTCGAGCTACCGCTGGCGAACGGCCTGGTGGTGGAGTTCGACGATGCCGGGTCCGTGGCAATGTGGGATTCCGGCTGGCCGGGAAACACCGGCGGGAGCGTCGTGCTCGGGGTGGCGCTGCCGGCCCGCGCGGCCGTGGACGCGGTCTATGCGGAGATCACCGCCGCCGGGCATGCCGGGCGGCAGCAGCCCTATGACGCGTTCTGGGGCAGCAGGTACGCGATTGTCGAGGATCCCGACGGCAATCCGGTGGGCCTGATGAGCCCTATCGAGGACTCGCGGAAATCGTGGCCCCCGGCTCCGCCGCCGCGGGCTTCGTGACGGACGGCGGCGTCCTTACGGCCCCGCGCCTTGCGGACCCGCCCGCGCCGGACCGCCATCAGCGGCGGACGGCCCGGGCCGCGAAGAAGATGGGCACCGCCGAGTAGACCGGCTGGGCCGCGGCGAGGAGATCGCCGGCGGCCGGCTCGTCGACAGCCGTCAGGGCGTACCCGCAGGCCAGCAGCGTGTTCAGGTAGGTGCTCAGCGTGCGGTGGTAATTGCCGGCCCGCCGGACTCCGCCGGGGTTGGCCGACCGCCAGAACCGGTCCGTGAGGTACTCGACGATGAGCCTGCCCGGCCGCCCGTCAGCGCCCTCGGTTGTGGTGGCCTCCGGGGCCAGGAAGCACGGATGCCCGATCACGAAGACAAGCGAGCCGCCGGGCCGCAGCACCCGCGCGGCGGCTGTCAGTGCCGATGCCAGGTCCGGGATATCCATCAGGCCCAGCTGACAGGTCACGATGTCGAACGACCCGTCGCGCAGCGCCGTCAGGGACTGGGCGTCGTCGATCAGGTACCGGATCCCGAGTGGCTCGGCGCTCTCATGGCGCCGGGCGGCCTCGATCATCTCCGCGGTGACGTCGACTCCCGTCACCTCGGCGGCGCCGGCCCCGGCCAGTGCCCTGCTTGCGATGCCCTGCCCGCATGCCAGGTCCAGTACGGACGCACCACGGACGTCGCCGGCCAGCCGCAGGGTCGTCGCGACGGCCAGCTGGTGCGGCCCGCTGCCGTGCTGCAGGAGCTGGTCGTACCAGCCGGCGATCTGGGGCCAGGACGCCGAACCGTCAGTTCCGGCCGTCATATCCGTTCCTCCCGGCATGGCCACCGCGGCGCCTGGTGACCCGTAGGGTGGCTTGCCGTGAACCCCGATCAGATCATGAGCTGGGCCGTTGCGTACGAGCGCGCCTGGCGAGCGGCAGGCACTGACGCGCTGGCCGCTCTCTTCACCCCGGACGCGACCTACCGCCAGTCACCATATAGCGAGCCGGTCACCGGGCTGCCGGCGATCGCGCGGATGTGGGAAGCGGAGCGGGATGGACCCGACGAGGTGTTCCGGCTGGAATGCGATCTCGTCGCGGCCAGCGACGATGTCGCGGTACTGCGGGCCGGGGTCTGGTACGGCGACCCGGTCCGTGAGGAGTACCGCGACCTGTGGGTAGTCCGGTTCGCCCCGGACGGGCGCTGCGCGGAGTTCGAGGAATGGCCGTTCTGGCCGGAGCAGCCGCTGGCCGACGGCCGCGACTGAGCCCCGCGGCTGACGCCAGCCGGGTCGGGCCGGCAAGCCCGTCTATCCGGGCGAAACCGCCGGCGGGCCCGCCAGCATCGCGGTGAGGATCCGGATGGCCCCGTCCGGCATCCCGCCGGGGCGAACGGAACCCGGTTCCTCGCGGAGATCGTCGAGCCAGTGGCCGGCCAGCGGCCGCTGGCCGGCCACCGCTGCCGCCAGGTCCTCCGGCAGGCCGGCCTCGGCGAGGCAGCGCAGCGCCTGCCCGGCGGGCAGGGAGTTGAGCCAGCGGTAACCGGCCCGGCGGCGCGCGTCCGGACTGATGCAGCCGATCACCCGCAGCCGGGAAATGCCGCCATCGGGGAACGCGTCCAGCCGGATGGCCGTCACCGGCTCGCCGTCACTGGCCGCCGGAACCGCCAGTACGTGCCGGGTGTCGGGCTGCAGCCGGGTGCGGCCGAGCAGTGGTGCCCAGTCCGGGGACCCGGCCGGCGGCGCGGTCTCCGCCCCGGCCAAGCGCTCCCCGGCGGCCTGCACCGCGATCTCGGCGGACGCGTTGTACTTGAAATGCGCGGTATCGACGATCAGCTGCCGGACGTGGCCGGGGAAGGCCAGCCGGATCACGACGTGATCCGGGCCGCCGTCGCGGCGCCGCCGGGTTTCCCATCCCTCGCCCATGGAACGCGCCGTGTCTGGCCGGTTCAGCAGCCGGGCCGAGGTGTAGAAGTCGTCGCTGCTGGCCACCACGGCGCCGCCGTGCCGCTCGCTGGCCAGGTCAATGGTCAGCCCGTCCAGCTGGCGGGGGTCCGGCACGACGTGACCGTGCGCCCGCAGCCTGGCCACGCCGCCGTCCGGGAAGATCGACAAGCGCAGGTGGGTGTACCGGCCAGGATCGGTGACTCCGAACGTGTTGCGGGTATCGGCGGCCAGCGGCGAGCGGGGCACGATCACCGTCCAGCCGGCCGGATCAGCCAGCTCGGCCGGGCTCGGGTAACCCTCCCGGCCGCACGCCTCGACCAGGCAGGACTCGGGATGGTTCCCGGTGAAGAAGCTGGTGTCGACCTCGACCGCGGTGACGATGCCGGCTGCGCCGAGCCGGATCAGCGCCCAGTCGTACCCGGGCTCGCGCCGCCGTTTCGTCTCCCAGCCGTCGACGATCTCGCCGCGATGGCTGTAGTGGCCGGGCTCGAACGCGGCCGCGGCGGGCGTGAGCAGATTCTCCTTCTCCCCGAAGGACTCGTCACTGGCCGCGACGACGCTTCCGCCAAGCCAGCGCGAGGCCAGGTCGGGCTGCGTTATCTCGGCGGCCGGCCGGCCATCCCGCGCGTCACTCACTGCCGTCACCGGGTCCGCCGCGCAGGCCGAGCGCCGCTGACAGCGGCCAGCCGATGATCTCCTTGGGATCGGGCGGCGCGTAGGTCGAGATCTTGCTCGTCCGCAGGCCGAGCCCGACGATCGCCTCGGCCAGCCGCACCGCGGCCCCGACGCCGTCGACCACGGGCACCCCGAGCTCGGTGGTGATCGCCTCTTCCAGCCCGGCCATCCCCGCGCAGCCGAGGCAGATGACCTCCGCGTGGTCGATCTCGACGGCTTTCCTTGCCTCCGCCACGATCGCCCGGATCGCGCCCGGCGGATCGCCATCCACCTGCAGCGTGCTCATCCCGCTGGCCCGTACCGACGCGCACCGGTCGGCCAGGCCGGCCAGCCGGAGCCGGTCCTCGATCGCGGGCACCGAGCGCTGCAGCGTCGTCACCACCGAGTACGCCCGGCCGATCAGCATGGCGACGTGCGCCGAGGCCTCGCAGATCTCGACCACCGGCTGCTCGATCAGCTCCTGCAGGCCGTCCCGGCCGTGCTCGCCGAATCCGGCCAGCACCACGGCATCAAACGGCTCGTCGTAGGCCAGCACGCGGTCCATCACCGCGACGGCGGACAGGTAGCTCTCCATGTTGCAGTCGACCGCCTCGGCGCCGAAATACGGCTGCAGCGCGAGCGTCTGCGTGCCGGCTGATGCGTGCCGGCGTGCTGCGTTTCCGATGTTCTCGGTCATTGACGGGCTGGTGTTCACATTTATAACGAGGATTCTCATTGACTGTCCCTCCAGGGGGCGCTCGCCAGCCGGGCTCGCGTATCCGGAGCCTGCGTGCTCCTGCTCAGCAGCCTGCCCTGCGGGCGCGACGCGTCGATCATCGCGCCGCGGAGCATGGTGCCGCGGACGACGCCGGTCAGCGTGCGCCCGGCATACGGCGTGACCGGGTGCCGGTGCTGCAGCAGGCCCGGATCGACGGTGACGGATTCCTCCGGCGCGAACAGGCAGAAGTCCGCGTCGTAGCCGGGCGCGATCAGGCCCTTCGCGGCCAGGCCCGCCAGCCGCGCGGGCCGCTCGGCCATCCAGCGGGCAACGTCGGCCAGCGAGAACCCCCGGCGCCGGGCCTGTGTCCACACCAGCGGCAGGCTGAGCTGCAGGGAGGAGATACCGCCCCAGGCGGCGCCGAAGTCGCCGCTGGCGGTTTCCTTCATCGCCGCCGTGCACGGCGAGTGATCGGAGACGACCAGGTCGAGCACCTCCTCCCGCAGGCCGGCCCAGAGCAGCTCGCGGTTGGCGGCCTCGCGGACCGGCGGCGAGCACTTGGCCGCGGTCGCGCCGTCGGCTATCTCCTCGGCGGCCAGCGTCAGGTAGTGCGGGCAGGACTCCGCGGTGATCCGGACGCCGTCGCGCCGGGCCGAGGCGAGCATCGGCAGCGCGTCCGAACTCGACAGGTGCACCACGTGCGCCCAGCCGCCCGTCACCCGGGCGGCCTCGATGACCTGGGCAATCGCGAGATTCTCGATTCCGCGGGGGCGGGTCGCGAGGTAGCCGGCATAGCTGCGGACGGGGCTTTCCCCGATCGGGCCAGCGCCCGCGGCGGCAGCTGCGGCGCCGGCCGCCGCCACGGCCTCGGCGCTTTCGGCGTGCACCAGAAGCGGGGAATCCAGCCCGCGCAGCACCCGGAGCGCGGCGGTCAGCTGCCGGGTATCGACCGGCGGGAAGCCCTCGGCACCGGAATCGGACAGGAAGCACTTGAAGCCGAGCACGCCGGCCTCGTGCAGCGGCGCTAGCTGATCAAGATTGCCGGGGATGACCCCGCCCCAGAAGCCGACGTCGACCCGGCACTGGCCGCGGGCCGCCTGCCGCTTGATCTCCAGCGCCGCGGTGCTGACGGTGGCCGGGACGCTGTCCAGCGGCATGTCGACCAGCGTGGTGATGCCGCCGGCCGCGGCCGCGCTGGTCGCGGTGGCGAAGCCCTCCCACTCGGTGTTGCCCGGCTCGCAGACATGCACGTGGGAGTCGACCAGGCCGGGCAGCACGACAACATCGGGGCCGATCTCGAGCACCTGCGCCGGGCCGGCCGGGTCCGCCCGCCGCCCCGCCGCCGCGTCGCCCCGCTCATCCAGCGGCATGACCGCCGCGATGCGCCCGCCGGTGATCACGATGCTGCATGCGGTCTCCGCACCGCCGGTGATGACCCGGGAAGCCCGGATGATCAGGTCACCTCGCTCGTTCACCCAGCTCCGCCCGACTGTGCCCGGGTGCGGCCCGGCTGGTCCGCCGTACCGCCTGGCTGCTGCGCCGGTTCAGCTGGCTGCGGCGCCGGGTCAGCTGGCGCGGGCTGTACTTGCATGGCGATGCCGTCCAGCATGCAGTCGAGGCCGAATTCGAACCGCTCGTCCCGGGTCTCCTCGGCGTCGGGATCGAGGCCGTCCTTGATGATCGCCAGGAAATGCGAGAAGCGGCCGTCCGCCTCAAGCCGCTTGCGCCACACGGTCATGCTCGCGATGGCCTGGGCCTCGTCGAAGCCGCTTTGCTCAAGATCGCGCTGGCTCCGCATCTCGCGCAGTTCCCTGAGTGCCGCTCCCATGACGTAGGTGCTGACCGTCATCAGGATGTTCATCGCGGTGGCGGTATCGAGCTGCAGGCTCTCCAGCGCGGCCAGCGAGTGCTCGAGGTTGAGTATCGTGTTCGGCCCCAGCGGCGGGCGGCCGCCGATGAAGTCCATCACCCAGCGGTGCCGCAGCAGGACGGCCCGGTTCTCGCGCGCCGTCGCCTGCAGGAACGACCGCCAGTCTCCGGGCGGATCCGGGATCGTGATCTCGCCGACCACCGTGTCCAGCATGAGGTCGAGCAGGTGGTCCTTGTTCGCCACGTGCCAGTACAGCGACATCGTGCCGGACCGGAGCACCTGGGCGATCCGCCGCATGCTGATCGCATCGGCTCCCTCGGCGTCGGCCACGGCGATAGCGGCGTCGACGATCTCGCCGCGGGACAGGGTAGGCGCGGCCCGGCCCCGGGTGCGGCCGCGCTGGTCACGCGGCAGCTGGCCGCGAGCCAGCGGCCGTGCCGGGCCGCCGCGAGGCTGCCTCCCGCGGGCCGGCCTGCCACCCGCCTGCCCGTCGCGGATCGTGCCCGTCGCGGGCCTGCTGGTCCCCGGCACGCCCGGCGCCCTGCGGGCCGAAGGGCGGCCAGAGGTCATCCGGGTTTTCCATGCGTCCTCCGTCCGGTCCGCCGGATTACGGCTTGACTCTCGTACATCGTACGTGCTAGTACAGTGTACTAGAAGTCTCGTACAGCGTACTGGAGGAGGAAAGTGATGAGTGAGTCCCTCGCCATTGAGGCCAGGGGCCTGGAGAAGGCCTACGGGCGCACCCGTGCTCTGGCCGGCCTCGACCTGGACGTCGAGGCCGGTGCGATCCTCGGCATGCTCGGGCCCAACGGGGCCGGCAAGACAACGGCGGTGCGGGTCCTCACCACGCTGCTGCGCCCGGACCGGGGCACCGCCCGGGTGGCCGGCTTTGACGTGGTGGCGCAGGCCCCCCAGGTGCGCCGGCAGATCGGCCTGACCGGGCAGTATGCGGCGCTCGACGAGTGCCTGACCGGCCGCGCCAATCTCGTGATGGTCGGCCAGCTCGGCAGGCTGTCCGGCCGCCAGGCCCGGCAGCGCGCCAGCGAGCTGCTGGCCAGGTTCGACCTGACCGGCGCGGCGGACCGGGGCGTGAAGACCTACTCGGGCGGCATGCGCCGCCGTCTCGACCTGGCCGCCAGCCTGGTCGGGCGGCCGCGCATCCTGTTCCTGGACGAGCCGACGACCGGCCTCGACCCCCGGAGCCGGCTGGTCACCTGGGCTGCGGTGCGGGATCTCGCCGCGGACGGCACGACGGTCCTGCTCACCACCCAGCACCTGGACGAGGCCGACCAGCTGGCGGACCGGATAGCGGTCGTCGACCAGGGCCGGGTTATCGCCGAGGGCACCTCGGCGCAGCTCAAGGCCAAGCTCGGCGGCGAGCGCGTCCAGCTGACCGTCGCCGCCGGGTCCGACCTCGCGGCCGCGTCGGACGTGCTGGCCGGGCACGCGGACGGGCCGCCGGACGCAGATCCGGCCGCCCGCACCGTGGAGGCCCCGGTGACCAGCGGCGCCCGCCAGCTGGCGGCGATCATCCGTGACCTCGATGCAACCGGGGTGCTGCTGGACGATCTCACCGTCCGGCACCCCTCCCTCGACGACGTCTTCCTCTTCCTGACCGGCCGCGCTGCCGGGACGGGCGAGTCCGCAGCGAGCGAAAGGAACGCGGCATGACCAGCTTGTCCATCCCCGTTTCCGCCGGGCCCGATGAGCCCTTGCTGGCCCGCGGCTGGTGGGCGGTCAAGAACACCTGGGTGCTGGCCCGGCGCAGCATCGCGCGGATCGCCCGCGAGCCCGAGCAGCTGGCCGATGTCACGATCCAGCCGGTTATCTTCGTGCTGCTGTTCAGCTACATCTTCGGCTCGGCCATTCACCTGGCCGGCGGCGGCAGCTATCACCAGTACCTGATCAGCGGCATGTTCGGCATGACCATGGCCGGCAGCGCGCCGGGCACGGCGGTCGGGCTCACCACCGACATGTCCAGCGGGCTGATCGACCGCTTCCGGTCGCTGCCGATGTCGCGTGCGGCGGTGCTGGCCGGCCGGACCCTGGCCGATCTCGCCACCCAGGTCATCGGTATCGCGGTGCTCATCGTCACCGGGCTGGCGGTTGGCTGGCGCGTCTATAACGGCGCCGCCGACGCCCTCGCGGCGATCGGGCTCTGCGTGCTCTTCGCTTTCGCGATGACCTGGGCGGGTGCCTGCGCCGGCATGCTGCTGCGCAGCCCGGAGGCAGCACAGGCGCTGGGCTTCATCATCTTCCTGCCGCTGTCGTTCGTCTCCAACGCGTTCGTGCCCACTCAGGGCATGCCGGACTGGCTGCGGAACTTCGCCAACTGGAACCCGATGAGCGCGGTCGCCGCGGCCTGCCGTGAGTTGTTCGGCGGCGCCAATCCGGCGGCGACCGTCCAGGCCTGGCCCATGCAGCACCCTGAGCTCGCCGTCGCGGCGTGGTCGGTGGCGCTGATTGCCGTGTTCGCGCCCGCCGCCGTGTACCTGTACCGGCGCAAGGTGCTGCACTAAACCGCCGCACCGTCAGCCGCGCTGCTTCCCGGTCGGCCGGCCGCCGTGCTGGCCGGGCGCCTCGGCAGCAAAGTAGTGGCGTTCCCCGGCGGCCACGCGGGTTACGCGACTGATCCGGCGGACTTCGCGATGCGGCTGGCCGGCGCGCTGGCCGCGGTGGTTCCGTAGGCTGGCGGAGACATTGCTCCGGAGATTGGCCTAACCATGCGCTCTTACCCGCCCGCCCGGCTGGGCACCGACGCCGACGACTATCACGGCGAGCTCGTCGGTGATCCCTACCGATGGCTTGAGGTCACCGAGGATCCGGAGGTGGCCGGATGGATCAAGGCACAAAATGAGGTGAACGAGGCGTTCATGGCGGCCGTTCCGGCCCGCGAGGCTATCCGGGCCCGCCTGACGGAGCTCTGGGACTACCCGAAATACGGAGTGCCGTTCGAGCGCGGCGGCCGCTGGTTCCAGACCAGGAACCCCGGCCTGGCGGCCCAGCCCGCGCTGTATGTCATGGACGCGCCGGATGCGGACGGGCGCCTGCTGCTCGACCCCAATGCCCTGTCGGAGGACGGCACCGTCGCCGTCGGCGAGATCAATGTCAGCGGTGACGGCACGCTGCTCGCCTACGCGACCAGTGCCATGGGCTCGGACTGGCAGACCTGGCGGGTCCGTGACGTGACGACGGGCGAAGACCTCGACGAGGTGATCGAGTGGTCGAAGTTCTGCGAAGCGGTGTGGCGCAAGGACGACTCGGGCTTCTACTACGGCGCCATAGAGCCGGCCACCCCGGGTGCCGAATACCTGGAGGCAAACCAGTCGCTGCGGATCTTCTTCCACCGCATCGGCACGCAGCAGCGCGACGATGAGCTCGTCTTCGCCGCGGCCGAGCCGGACTGGATGCCGTGGGTGCAGGTCAGCGACGACGGCCGTTACCTGATCATCTCGATAGAACGGGGCTCGAGCGAGAACCAGGTGCACGTCCTTGATCTCGAGGATCCAGCTGCCGTCCCCCGGCCGCTTGTCCCGGATTTCGCCAGCAAGGCCATCGTCGTCACCAGCGCGGGGACGACTTTCTATCT
The DNA here is from genome assembly GCA_963707065.1 of uncultured Actinomycetes bacterium. Taxonomy (GTDB): domain Bacteria; phylum Actinomycetota; class Actinomycetes; order Streptosporangiales; family Streptosporangiaceae; genus Palsa-506. The sequence goes on along the minus strand of CAVPPJ010000021.1, from coordinate 58,598 downwards.
GCTCACCGACCATGAGGCCGAGCGGCAGCGGCTGGTCGCTGCCGACCTCGACCGGCCGGGCCGGCCGGACTGGCGGGAAATCATCCCGGAGTCCGGGGAGACGCTCGCGGAGGCTTACTTCTTCGGCGGCAGCTTCGTCTGCCACTACCTGCGCGACGCGCACTCGGTGCTGCGCGTGCATGCGCTCGACGGCGCGTACGTGCGCGACATCCCGATTCCGGGCATCGCCTCGCTGGGCGGCAGCAGTGCCAGCCACGAAGGCATCGAAGGCCGTCCCGGCAGCGACCTGGTGCACTTCCAGGTCGTCTCGTTCACCGAATCGGGCCAGCTCTGGTCGCATGACCTGTCAACGGGCCAGACGAAGCTCATCCGGCCGTCCAGCGCGCGGATCGATCCCGCCGCGTTCATCACCGAGCAGGTGTACGCGCCGTCGGCCGACGGCACCCCCGTCCCCATGTTCGTGACCCGGCGCCGCGACCTGGCGGCCACCGGCGACGTGCCCGCGCTGCTCTACGCGTACGGCGGGTTCGACGTGGCGCTCACCCCCGTGTTCTCCGCGCTCCGCGCGGTGTGGCTGGAGCGCGGCGGCCTGCTCGCGGTGGCTAACCTGCGCGGCGGCGGCGAGTACGGCAAGGCCTGGCACGAGGCCGGCCTGGATCGCAAGCAGAATGTCTTCGACGACTTCTGCGGCTGCGCGAGATGGCTGACGGCGTCCGGCTGGTCACGCCCGGAACGCACCGCGATCATGGGCGGCTCCAATGGCGGGCTCCTGGTCGGCGCGTGCATGACCCAGCAGCCCGGCCTGTTCGGCGCGTGCGTCGCCGAGGTCGGCGTCTTCGACATGCTGCGATATCACAAGTTCACTATCGGCTGGGCCTGGATGAGCGAGCTCGGCGACCCGGGTGACCCGGAGCAGTACCGCTGGCTGCGGGCGTACTCGCCGCTGCACAACGTGCGGGCCGGCCCGCATTACCCGCCGACCCTGCTGCTGACCGGCGATCACGACGACCGGGTGGTGCCCGGCCACTCGCTGAAGTTCGCCGCCACGCTGCAGGCGGCCCAGGGCGGCGATGCGCCGATCCTGCTCCGGGTCGAGACCGGAGCCGGTCACGGGGCAGGCAAGCCGACCGCCAAGGCGATCGCCACCGACACCGACATCCTGGCTTTCCTGGAAGCGACCGTCGGCACAACCAGCTGAACGGCATTAGCTCCCGGCCGCCCGGCCTACGGCTCCGTCAGCCCGGCGGAGGCGTTCGGCTGCTTGTGCCCAGCTGGAACAGCACATCGGAGGGTTCGCCACCCAGATGGTCCAGACACCAAGCCGGCCACCAGTCCGGCAGATCGTCCAACGGCACAATCAGGACTGTGTCATAGCCGCCTGCCGGTCGGCCGTCTCGGAAGATGCCGATCGGCCGGGCGAGACCGCCGGATGCGGCGTCAGAACGGTACTGGCGCGGTGCCATGCACCGCGATCTGGTCAATTTCCGCGCCCTGGACAGTCCGCGGATCGGCCGACAGCAGCGTGCGCCCGGCCTCCTCATCGGACATCACCCCGAACGCGGCCGCGGGCGCCAGCCGGGAGTGCTCGGGCGCGGTCTCATCGGTGCGGAACCCGTCCCGATCGCTGCGCCCGCTGACCAGCCGCGCGAGCCCGGTCAGCGGTTCCAGCACCTCGATCGGGTAATCGGTCCCGGCCAGCAGCCGCGCCCCGGCCGCGGCGAGCGCCGCCCACGGGTACGCCATCCGCGCCCGGTCCGGCCCGAGCGCCGAGCGGACGTGCTGGACGTCGGTCACGGCGAAGGACGGCTGCAGGCAGGCGACCACGCCTGACTCGGCGATCCTGCTGACGAGCTCGGCGGATTGCACGCTCGCGTGCTCGATCCGCGGCGCTGCGGCGGCGATCGCGCCGCCGTCGCCACCCCAGGCCAGCTGGTAGCCGTCCAGCACGGTCTCAATGCCGCGGTCGCCGATGGCGTGGGTCGCGATCCGCCAGCCCTGGGCCGCGAGCGGCTCGATCCGGCGGGCCAGTGCCTGCGCGGTCAGGAAGAGGATGCCGTCGTCGCTGCCGTCGGCGAAGTCCCGGCACATCGCGCAGGTCCTGGGGCCGAGCCAGCCGTCGGCGTAGAACTTGATCCCGTCCAGGCTGATCCAGCCGCCCGCGTCGGACCGCCGGGCGGCGAGCTCGGCCGGGCTGGCCTGCGCAGCCAGGCCGCTGGCCAGGTAGATCCGTACCCGCACCGGCAGCGGCCCGGCGCGCTGGAGCCTGTCCAGTGAGTCCAGGTACCACCAGTCCCGCATGCCCATCTCGGTGATCTCCACCAGCCCGGTGCTGGCGGCGCGGGCCAGGCCGGCCAGTAGCCGGGCGTCCATCTCATCCGGCGGCCCGGGGGCCGGGGGTTCCGGCACGTCCATCGGAGTGGCACCCGCGCCGGCTACCCGGCGGTGGAACTCGCTGACCGTGGATTCCGGCCACGGGAACTGCACCCGCGCCGAATCCTTCAGCAGGTGGGCGTGACTGTCGACGAAGCCGGGAACCTCAGTGCTGCCGGGGATCCCGGCGGCGGTAACCCCGGCAGCGGCAACCCCGGTGTCGGGAAGCCCCGGTATCGGAAGCCTCCGTGTCGGAAGCCTCGGTGGCTGGGGTCGGCATCGACGTCACGGATAGACCTCCTCGGCCAGTTGAGCGCCGCGCTGGCAGCCCGGGGCGTGTGATCACGCGTCACCAGCATCGCAGGATGGCCAGCTCGCTGGTGATGGGCGGCCATCGTGGGAGGACGCGGTAGCGGCGTGGCGGCGATGCAGGCCGACGGCTTGACGAACGAAGTTAATAGTATTAACTTCGAAGTTACTACTACTAACTCAAGGGAGCCGATCATGACTACGGGCATCAGGACGAGCCACGAGCCGGCCACGACGCCGTCCTGGCGGCGCAGCCTGCTGACGGTGCCGGCGGTAGCCGGCGTTGCCTATACCGCGGTGTGGGTGGCGGGCCTGAGCGTCTCGTCATCATCGACGAGCGTGCGGACATCCGGCCCGAAGGTGCTCGCGGCATACGCAGGCCACCAGGCCGCCGCGACCGCGCAGTTCGTCCTCACCGAGGGGGCGGCGGCCGTGTTCCTGGCCGTGGTGGTCATCGCCATCGGGCGGGCGGGCCTGCGAGCGGCCGGCGGCTGGCCGGCGTGGCTGGTCATCGGCGCCGGCCTGGCGGCGGCCGCGATTTCACTCCTGCAGTGCGTGCTCGGCGTGTACCTGACGACCTCGGTGGTCTCGGCTGGTCACGCCGGGTCGGCCGGTGCGGTCAGCGATGCGATTAGCCGCCTGGACGGTGTCAAGATGCTCGTTCTTGCGGTGATGGCAGTGGCGGGCGTCCTGCTGTCCCGCCGCACTGCGGTGCTGCCGCGCTGGCTGTCCGCCACCGGAGTGGCGCTCGCCGTGGCCATCACCGCGTCGGGTATCGGCTACCTGCTGCTACTGAACTCCCTGGCGCTGGCTGCCTGGATCTCGCTGCCGTTGCTGCTGGTCTGGGTGACCGGATCCGGCATCGCGCTCGGCCGGGCCGGCCGGTAGGCTCCCGCCGTGCCGCGGATGGGCCTGAACAGGGAACGCGTCATCGCCGAGGCGGCGGCGGTCGCCGACGATGTCGGCCTGGAGCGCCTCACCCTGGCCGCCGTGGCCAAGCGGCTGGGCGTGTCCCTGCCCGGCCTGTACAAGCACATCGACGGGCTGGACGGGCTCCGCCGCGACCTGGCCGTCCGCGGCGTCCGGGAACTGACCGCGGTGATGACAGCGGCCGCGGTGTGCCGGTCCGGCCGGGACGCGCTGCACGCCATGGCGCTGGCCTACCGGTCCTACGCCGTCCTGCACCCGGCGCTGTGCGCGGCCAGTATCCGGGCACCGTCTCCCGCTGACGCCGAGCACCTGGCCGCCGGCGAGGCTGCCGTCGCCGTGCTGCGTGCCGTCATGGACAGCTACGGCATCGGCGGCGACGACGCCATCCACGCGATCCGGTGCCTGCGCGTTGCCCTGCACGGATTCGTCAGCCTGGAGGCGGCGGGCGGATTCGGCCTGCCGCAGTCCGTCGACGTCACGTTCACGCGGCTGATCGATTCCCTCGATATCACCTTCAGCCGCTGGGCGGAGCACGCCGCCCTGCCGTAAGCGACCACACCGACCAGCCAGCCGCGGGCACGCAGGGCCACTGGCTGCCAGCCTGTTGCTCAGCAACCGCCGGGTGGCCCGGGAACACCCGTTCCGGCGGCTGGCTGATCGACCACCCCGGCTGCCGAGTTCCGGAGTACCGCGCCGAGGTGGACGACGTACCAGACACCGCGCCAGGAGATCAGGGACGCGATCCCGAACGACCGGATCCGGCCGCCCGCCCGGTAGACGACCCGCGGGCCGGCCACGTGCCAGTAGCCGATCGAGTTATCGCAGCTGCCAGGAGTGATCCAGCTGGCCGCAGCGGCGGGAACGATGACCCGGACGAGCCTGGCCGATTTCGCGTTCTTGCCGAGCAGGGCATGCGCGGCAGCAACGTCGAGCCGGAATTCGCCGAACAGCCGGTTATGCCAGTCAGCTGCCGGCGCCGGGATTGCCTTGACCTGCGTATAGGCAGCGAGCGGGAAGAACGCCGGCCTGCCGTAACGCGGCTTACCCGTCCGGACGGCCATCCACAGGTCGGTCATCGCGGCGTGAAACGCGGCAGCACGGGCGCTCGGGGATGCCCTGGTCTGCGGCCGCTGCCCGGCGTGCGGTGCCACCGGGATCGCGCTGGGCGAAGGACGCGGCCGTCGCGATGGCGGGACGCTGGCGGGACGCTGCGAAGCCGGCCGTGCCGGGACCGGACTGCCGTCAAGGGCGGCCGCCGGGCGGTGCGGGATAGCGCTGGCCGCGCAGGCCGCGAGCAGCAACGTGGCGGCCGCGGACAGCGCTGCCGCCAGGCGACGCGCTGACCACTGTGACGAGCTCACGTTTCCATCCGGGTGACCTGGGATTTCCGCGGGCCGTCCGTGGCTCTGCCGCTGCGGAACCGTCGGATGGGCCTCGCGGGCGCATTGTGCGCAGCGTTACGGTCGATAAGGATACGACCTAGGCCGGGAATGGGCTGGCCCACCGAATCTGCAGGGGGAAGCAAGCATGCATGCGGCTATGCGGCGGATGAAATGCGCGCCCGGGAAGGCACCCGAGGTCGCGCCGCGCTCCATCTTCCCGTCCTGACGGCAGGGGCGGTGCCCGGCAACGGCTCCAGCGGAATCCGGATGCCGGCCGCGACGCTGGGGCGGCAGGGACCGGTAGTCTCGCGGATCGGCCTGGGCCTGGCGGCGCTCGGCCGCCCCGCCTACATCACCGGCGGCCGGTCCGCTGACCTGCCGGACCGCAGCGTCGAGGGCCTGCGCACCCGCACATTCGCCATGCTGGACGCCGCTTACGAGTCCGGGATCAGGTATTTCGACGCCGCCCGGTCCTATGGCCGGGCGGAGGAGTTCCTCGGCGGCTGGCTGGCCGGGCCAGGCCACGCCGACGCCGTCGCCGGGTCCAAGTGGGGGTACCGCTACACCGGCGGCTGGCGGCTGGACGCCGACCGGCAGGAGGTCAAGGAGCACTCGCTGGCTATGTTCACCGCCCAGCTCGCAGAGACCCGGGCGCAGCTGGGGGACCGGCTCGCGTTGTATCAAGTGCACTCGCTGACACCGGAATCGGGGCTGCTCGGCGATCGCGGGCTGCTGGCCGCGCTCGCCCGGCTGCGCGCCGGGGGCGTGCTCATCGGCCTGACCACCAGCGGGCCCTTCCAGGCCGACACGCTCCGCCGGGCGCTGCGGGTGACCGTGGCCGGGCAGTCGCTGTTCTCGGTCGCGCAGGTGACCTGGAATCTCCTTGAGCCGTCCGTGGCTCCCGCCGCGGCGGAGGCCGCCGCCGCCGGATTGACCATCCTGATCAAGGAGGCCCTCGCCAACGGGCGGCTCGCCCCCGGTGGCGATTCTGCTGCTCCGCTGGCCCGGCTGGGCGCGCTCGCCGCCGCCCGGAACGTCACCGCGGACGCGATTGCGCTGGCCGCCGCGCTCGCCAGCCCGTGGGCGAGCGTGGTGCTGTCCGGAGCGGTCACGCTCCGGCAACTGCAGGCGAACCTGGCCGCGCTGGCCGTCAGCGATCTCCCGCCCCTGGACCTCGCCGAGCCGCCCGGCGACTACTGGGCGACCAGGGCTGCCCGGCCCTGGCGCTGAGCGGCAGGAGCGTGGCCGTCCTGTGCGGCAGGACACCAGGCCGCACAAGGCCCACTGGCGCCACAGGCGGATCCGGTGGATCATGGTGAGCACGCCCATCGAATAAGTCATACGTCCATCGAATAAGTCACGGGAGAACGCCATGACCACGCCGAAGAACGCGGTCGTCTTCATCCATGGTCTCTGGCTGCATGGCACAAGCTGGCAACCCTGGATCGACCTTTTCCGGGAGGCCGGCTACGAGGCAACTGCGCCAGAGTGGCCGGGCGTGCCCGACACCGTCGCCGAGGCCCGTGCGCACCCCGAGCGCCAGGCAGGCAAGGGCATCGCCGAGGTCGTCGAGCATTACGCGAAGATCGTCCGCGACACCGGCGCCAAGCCCATCGTCATCGGGCACTCGTTCGGCGGCTTGATCGCCGAGCACCTGCTCGGCCAGGACCTGGCCACCGCGGCGATCGCGATCGATCCGGCGCCGATTAAGGGCGTGCTCGTGCTGCCGCCCGCGCAGTTGCGCGCCGCCTTCCCTGTCCTGGGCAACCCCGCGAACAGGAAAAAGTCGGTTTCGCTGACCGCCGCGCAGTTCCGCTACGCGTTCGGCAACGCGCTGTCGGAGCAAGAGTCGGCGCGGCTGTACGACGAATGGAACATCCCCGCGCCCGGCCGGCCACTGTTCGAGGCGGCATTCGCGAACTTCGCCCCGCACTCCCCGGCGAAGGTGAACACCAAGAATTCCGCCCGCGGGCCGCTCCTGCTGATCTCCGGCAAGCTCGATCACACGGTGCCGAACTCCGTCACGCAGTCGACCTTCCATCGGTACCGCCACTCGACGGCGGTGACCGACCTGAGGCGGTTGGCCGACCGCGGTCACTCTCTCACTATTGACAGCGGCTGGCGGGAAGTCGCCGACACCGCGCTGAACTGGCTGAATGCCCACAAGCTATAGGCCGGCCCGAGCGGCGGTGGTGACGGGCCGGGTCCAGCCGGGCAGGTGTCAGCGGCTGCTGAGTGCCGTGTAGGCGGCCGCGATGAGATCGGCGCAGGCGTCCAGCGGCAGCGCGGTGCTGTCCAGCTGCAGCTGATACAGGGCAGGGTCGTCGATGTCGGCGTTATAGAGCCGCCGGACGTAGTGCGCGCGGGCCCGGTCGACGCCGGGCAGGCGCTGCCCGGCGGTGGCGGCATCGACACCCTCGATCCTGGCTGCCTGCGCTATCCGGGCCTCGGGCAGGCCGAACAGCCGGACCCGTAGCACGTCAGGCCTGGCCTGGAAGGCGGCGCCGCCCGCGCGGCCGAGGATGACCGCGCCGCCGTTCAGGGCTTCGATCATGATGGCCTCGGCCTGGGCGCGGAAGAAGGCGGCCTCGTCCGGTGCCGGGATCGCCTCCGGCGGAGCGCAGTCGGTGCCCGCGCCGAGCGCGCCGCCGGCCAGCGGCTTGAGCAGGGCGAAGAACCGGTCGACCGGTGGCCGCCGGATCGCCCCGGCCTCGGCCTCCTGGACCGATACCCGCAGCTTCGCGGCCACGCGCGAGCTGATCGCGCGATCAAGAACCGGCAGGCCGAGCCGGCTGCCGACCTCGGGCGCGATGATGCTCCCGCCGGCGCCGTAGCCGGCCGAGATGGTCACGCCAGGCATCTAGTGCGTCCCTCCGGGAGCGAGCGGAACGGCATCCTCAGCGGTGCCGGACGGATCGTCGCCGGCTGCCGGGGGCGCGGTGTTGCTGACTCGCAGCTTGACCTGATTGATGAACAGCGCCGCGATGACGCTCAGCAGCGACACCGGCACTGCGACAAGGAACAGCCGGTCGATGGCGTGCGAGTAGGCCTGGATGATGCCCTCGTGCAGGGCAGGATGGGTGAGCTTCAGCTGGTCAAGGACTGCCGGGCTCTGGATCAGGTCGGCCACCTTGTTGCCGCCCTGGCCGGTCCGGGCGAGCGCCGCGGGCGGCAGGAACCGCGTGAGCTCGGAAGCGATTCCCGCGGTCAGGACGGCACCGAGAGCCGACGCCCCGATCGCCCCTCCCATTGAGCGGAAGAAGGTGACTGACGAGGTCGCGACGCCCATCTGCCTCATCGGCACCGCGTTCTGCACGACGAGGGTCAGCACCTGCATGAACAATCCGAGCCCGAGGCCGAAGACCAGGATGTCCAGGCTCACCACCACCAGCGAGGTGTGCGCGCCGAGCTGGGTGAGCAGCGCCAGCCCGATGGTGACCCCGATCGTGCCGGCCAGCGGGAACCAGCGGTACTTGCCGGTCCGCGAGATGTAGAGGCCGGAGCTGATGCTCATGGCCAGCAGCCCGACCAGCAGGGGCAGCAGCAGCAGTCCCGACTCGGTGGCCGAGACTCCGTGCACGAGCTGCAGGTACTGCGGCAGGAAGGCCAGGGCGCCGAACATCGCGACACCGCTGACGAAAGCGATGATGTTGGAGACGGTGAAGATCTGCAGCCGGAACAGGTCGAGCGGCAGGATCGGCTCCGGCGCCGTGGCCTCGCGGATCCCGAAGCCGACCAGTATCAGTGCTCCGAGCGCGAACAGCCCGATGATCTGCCACGATTCCCACGGATAATTCGTGCCGCCCATCTGCGTGGCAAGCAGGATGCAGGACACCCCGGCCACCAGCAGGAGCGCGCCCCACCAGTCGATCTTCACCTCGCGCTTGCGCACGGGCAGCCGCAGCACGCGGTTGGTCACGGCCAGCGCGGCGATGCCCAGCGGCAGGTTGATGTAGAAGATGAAACGCCAGGTCAGGTTGTCGACGGCGAATCCGCCCAGCAACGGGCCGACCACGCTCGCGACGCCGAACACGGCGCCGAAGTACCCCTGGTAGCGGCCGCGCTCGCGCGGCGGGATCACGTCGCCGATGATCGCGAAGGCGAGCGAGAGCAGGCCACCGCCGCCGACCCCCTGCAGTCCGCGGAAGGCGATCAGCTGGAACATATTCTGCGACGCGCCGCAGAGCACGCTAGCCAGCAGGAACACCACGATCGCGAGCTGGAAGACCCGCTTACGGCCGTAGAGGTCACCCGCCTTGCCCCACAGCGGCGTCGATGCCGTGCTGGCCAGCAGATATGCGGTGATGACCCACGACAGCAGGTTGCTGCGGTGGAAGTCCCCCACGATGGTCGGCAGCGCCGTCGACACGATGGTCTGGTCGAGCGCGGCCAGGAACATCCCCATCATCAGCCCCGACATGATCACCAGGATCTGCCGGTGGGTGAACCCAGCCTCCTCTGCCGGATGCGCGGCGGTCGCGGCTGGGGCACTCATGCGCTGGTCTCCCTGTTCGTGGCAACTCGGCGGCGACTAGGTCGTGCCGGTCGCGTCACGGCCCCCGCCCTCGCTGATTTGGTTGCTTAATCAACCAAACAAAGGTTTGCACGGCTAACGGGTTCACGCAACTCGGCCAGAGTTGACTCTTCCCGCTGGATGCCTGGTGCATGCCGGGAGCGGGCAGCAGCCCGGCCGCGCCGGAGGCCCGCGCCGGGCGACTCCGCGACTCCGGCGGCAGGTAACGAGCCGCTACCACTCCCACGAGCCGCTACCACTCCCAGTAGTACCCGACCACGGTGTGCTCCATGGCTTCCAGGTACCGGTGCGCGGAGAGTTCCTCATCCAGGGTGACTGCCTCCCGCTCCACGATTGCCTCATCCGGCCCTCGGTAGTCGGCCCACTCCGCCCACCAGAGCTTCCCCGGCAGCCGGCCGGCGTGAAATTCCAGCCGCAGGTCGATGTGCTCGACCCGCCGGTGGCTTCCCCGGCGGAACTCGGCCGCTGGCGGCTGCGAATAACGGAAGATCGTCCAGTAGTCGAAATATGCTTCTTCGCCGTAGCGCAATGGGTGGTGGAAGGTGATGTCCACGGCCCATAGTTGCTCGCTGAGCTGATAGACCGGGCTGACCTGGCCGCCCCGGACAAGCCGCACGTCGGCCTCGGGCGTGTCAATCCGGTACTGATAGCTCGTCATGCCATCGACAAGCGCCCGGATGGTCTGCTGCGTGTGATGCCGGGCTGGCACGCCGTCCCGGCCGATGAAGTGATGCTCGAACAGCAGCGTCGTCTCATGCCCCGACGTCATGGCGCCCGATGGCGGCGGCAGCTTGCCGGCGATGACCGTGGGACGAAGATCGCCCCGGTACAGCTCATGAACCCGCTGAGCGTCATGGCGGGACAGCCGGAACGCCGCCTCGAACCAGCGCAACGTCTCCAGGCTGAGCCCGCTGCCGCTGAGCGCCCGGCTCACCCGGTCCTTGAGTGCCCGGGCGAGACCGGTATCAGCCTCGTCGTGCGCGCCCGTCTCGTACAGGTGCTCCGCGATGACCATGCCGACGGCATCCTGGCGGATCTCGTCCGGCCGGACATCGCGGGCATGCTCCTCCCAAGCGTCCCGGTACGGCCCGGGCCGGAGCATTAACTGCCGGAGGTGCAGGCCAGCGGCCCGCTGGCCACGCGCGTGTCGTTCGTTCTGGGGCATCAGGCGTCTTCTGAGTCGTGCGACAGTCATGCGACAGGTGGTCGTTAGCCTCATACCGGAGGCATGGGGGCGCAATCCTCGCGATTGTGCCCGGCGGAAAGGCGTTCACACTAGCGCGTCTCTCCCCGGCAGACGCAGTCCGCTACCTGAGCGGGCCGCAGAGGTCGCCCCCGCCGACATGAACGCCGGCAAGCATGACCTAGCCGTCACCGGTCCGGGGGGATGAGTAACGAAGGGGCGGAGCCTCGGCTCCGCCCCTTCGTCATGCACCCGCGCCGGCCGGCCCGCATTCGCCAGGCCGCTACCGGGCGGCCACCACGCGGCGATACGCTCCGGCAGGCATGATCGGCGGGTGACCGGGACACGGAATGCTCCGCTCTGCATAACTGTGCATAATTTTTAACGAGCCCGCCTGGCCCGTGCCGCGCCCGCGCCCCGGCATGCGGCCTGGGTGCAGGGAAAAGGCACCCCGCCACTGCGTCACTCCCCGGCAGTTACCCGCACATCAAATCTGTGGATAATACCTCCATAGCTGTGGATAAATGGCCCGGGCTAGCGATTTCGCATAGCACTCAGTGCCCAATGCGCCGACCCCCAGCTAATGGTTAAGATTTGGCCGGTATTTACCGGCTGGATCCTAACCGCTAACTGATGCGCCGTTGCGTATGTTCCGGGTGGGACTGGCGAGGCCAGGCTGCCGGACGGCACGCGGCATCGGCAGCGCGCGGCGTGGCGGCATCGGCAGCGCGCGGCACCCGCGGCCTCGGCAGCACGCGGCACCGGCAGGCGCGCGGCACCCGCGCACCGGCAGCACGCGGCACCGCAGCGCGGCGGCACGGACAGCGGTGCAGCCTCCCGGCAGCCGTTTTCCAGATACCTGGGAACTGCGCTGAATCCGTTGACCGGCCGTCGCGCCGCGCAGCATTCTCGTCAGGCCAGCCGGGCTGCAAAGGGAAACGAGTGCACAGTGAGGAAGGTGTCGCGATGGCTGATCGCAGCGATGTCATGCGGCGTCCGCCCCGTGCTCCGCTGCGGCCGCGGAGCCGGCGGCGATGGGCGGCCGCGGCAGCCATAGCCGCCCTGTGGGCGCTGCTGCTGGCCGGCACCGAGTCGCTGGTCGTCGGCACCGCGCTGCTCATGCTGTTCGCGGCCGTCGGCGTCGTGTGCGCGGTGGCCTTGCGGAGCCTCGGCGTCAATGGTGATCATCCCTGGGTGCGACAGCTGGCCACCCGGCCCTGGCGCGACGGGAGTGACGTCCTGCGAGTGGGCCTGCGGCACGTGGCCGAGGTGTTCATCGTGACGCCGACCGGCTCGCTGCTCGCGCCGAACGCCATCGAGTTCCTGATGAATCCGGACGACCTGGCCGCGCTGACCGAGACCATGGACCTCGAAGTGATCAACGCCAGCGCCACCGAGCTCTACTCGGCCCAGGTCACGGCGCACGGCGCCCGCCTCGCCAGCATCGGCCCGGTAGCGGCGAGCGTGACCGGCGATCCGGCGGTGCCGGCGGGCCGCTACCGGTTCCGGCAAGGCCAGCCGCCGGCCTATGCGGTCCCGGCTGCGTATGGCGCGCCGTCCGGCGGTCACCTCGCGCCGCCCGATGCGTATAGCGCGCCGCCAGCGGGTCAGCTTGCGCCCTCCGACGCTTATCTTGCGCGCCCGGCCGATTACCCTGCGCCGCCGGTCTATGCGGTCCCGGCTGCGTATCGCGCGCCGTCGGGCGGTCACCTCGCGCCGCCGGACGCCTATCCCGCGCCGCCGGACGCCTATCCCGCGCCGCCGGACGCCTATTCGCCGCCGGACGGGGAGCTTGCCTACCCGAACGGCACGGCCTTTCCCTACGCCCACGACGGGCGCACCAGCGGCGAGCCCGCGGCGCAGACCATCCGGACCGGGCAGCTGACGGTCACCGAGGCGGTGCCGGCTCCGCTGCTGCGGCTGGTGACCGGGGGGTCGACCGCCGAAACCCGCGTCTCGGGCGCCCGCGCGGGCCGCGGCGACGCGGTCGAGCTCAGGCTGCCGGACGAGCCCACCGTGTCGCGGGTGCATGCCGAGTTCACCTTCGCCGCGGGCCAGTGGCGGATCACCAGCCTGGGCCGCAACGGCGCCGCGCTGAACGGGATGCCGCTGGACAGCGAGCATGTGCTCAGCAACGGCGACTCGATCCAGTGGGGACGGCGATCCGGCGCGATGGTGTCCAGGGTCGAGATCGGCTAGTGCCCGCACCGACGCGGAAGAGGCGCCCATGCCGGAAGTAGTCCTGGCCATCGCCGCCGTGCTGGCGCTGATCCTGCTGATCGGCTGGGTCTGCCGGACGGACTTTCTGCTGCACGTCGCCGGAGTGGATCCCCAGTACATCCAGACCGTGCCGGACCGCGTCCGCTACACCTCGATGGGCGCCATCGTCCTGCTGACCGCGACGGCCGCCACCGCGTCGCTGACCACGGCACTGTTCCTGGTCTTCCCCCGGCACAGCTGGCTCGGGTACCTGCCGGTCGGCCTGCTGTGGGGCACGATCGTGCTCAACTTCGACCGCTGGATCGTCAGCAGCATCGACTACGGGCCGCTCACCGCGGGGGAGGCCGAACGCAGTCAGCGGTCACGGTCGGCGTCGAAGGTGGTGTTCTTCGTTGTCCGCTTCATGATGGCCGCGCTCGTCGGCCTGGTGATCAGCGAGCCGATCGTGCTGACCATCTTCGGCCCGGAGATCAGCCAGCAGCTGACGGTCCAGCACGTCGCGGATACCAGCAAGCAGACCGCGCAGCTCAATGCCGCCGAGAAGCAGCAGGCCGCTGTGCTGAAAGGGCCGCTGAACTCCGCCCGGAGCGCCCTGGCGGCGGCCACCCGCAAGGCGACGGCCGAGCACAAGATCTACATCTGCGAGCTGACCGGCAACTGCCACCTTGCCCCCGGCGAGGTCACCGGAATCGCCGGCCAGGGACCGCAGACCGCGCAGGATCACGCCGCCTTGCAGCGGGATCTGCGGGCAGAGAATGCCGCCCAGAAGATCTTCAACGAAACCAGCGCGAACGAGCGAGGCGCCGCCGCTGCCCTGCGAAAGCAGACGAACGCGAAGATCGCCGCGGCGACGCAGAAGATCAACGCCGACAACGGCCTGCTGGCCCGCGAGCGCGCGCTCGGAACCCTGACCCGGCAGAACCCGGGCTTCCTGCTGCGCCGCCTGCTGGTCTGGCTGGCGCTGATGTTCATCGACCTGGTGCCGGTGCTGCTGAAGACCTTCTCCCCGCCCGCCCTCTACGAACTGCTCCAGCGCAGTGCCGCCGTCCGGGCCGGCCGCAACGCCCTGGCCGAGGCAGCGGCCGACAGCGATCACGAAAGCTCGAAACGGACCATAGACCGCGAGCGTGATCTTGAGCAGCACCGCGCGGGCGGCGGCACGGCGGAGGCCGCGGCCACTCCCGCGGTCACTGCCGACGCCGGCTGGCGGATCGGGCAGCGCTGGCAGATCCAGCGGCCGCTGTCTGACGTGCCGAACTCGGGCCGGGTGCCGTTCGTTGCCGTGGACGCCTACCGGCAGTACCCCTTCGAGGTCGTCGTCAAGATCGTCGCGCCGCCGCCGGGGGTGGCTGGCGGGCAGGCGGCCAGGGAACGCCGTCATGCCCAGATGGAGATGTCGCTGCCGCAGGGGCATATTCACGACAACATCGCCGAGGTACTGGACTGCGACGTCGACCCGGAGCACGGCTACTACATCGTTACCCGGCTCTACCCGGCGACCCTGGAGCAGTACCTGGCCGACGCGGGAAACCAGGACGCGCTGACCATCGGCGTGGTGCTGGACTTCGCCGCGCAGATCCTGGCCGGGCTCCGGGCCGCCTGGGACCTGGGCTTCGTCCACCTGGACCTCAAGCCGGCCAACGTGGCGCTCACCGGCGACGGGACGGTCAAGCTCATCGATTTCGGCCTGGCGCAGCAGTATCAGCAGGTCAATGGCGGGAACAACACGACCACGGCGGCCCGCTTCACGATGTTCTACGCGCCGCCCGAGCAGATGGAGCGCCGGGACGCCAGCTGGATCAGCAGGAAGGCCGACCTCCGCGCGCTGGGCGCGGTGATCTACCGGATGCTGACCGGATACCCGCCGATGTTCCGGGAAGCCCGGGCCCTGGGCCTGGTCGACCCGTCAGGACGCTGGCTCACCGGCGAAGCGTCCGCCTACTACGACATGACAAGGCTGGTCCGCTCGGTCGAGCCGGTTCCGGTCGGCGAGCTCATCGGCTGCATGCCGGCCGATCTCGACATGCTCGTGCAGACCTGGCTGCGGATCGATCCCCAGCTGCGCAGCCCCGGTAACCCGGAGACCATGGCCGAGCGAGTCTGGATCGAGTCAGCCGCGATCTTCGGCCAGCTGCGCGCCAGCGGCGAGGCCGGCTACCCGGCCGGTCCCCGGATGACGCAGGAGCCGGAGTTCGCCGGGCTGCGCGCCCGGTGGCGGCGCGGGTCCCCGCCGCAGGCGGCGGCCCGGGCGGGGACGGCCAGGTCCGCTGACACCCTGGCCGAAGTCCCCGGCGACATCACCGGGATGCCTGGCTTCACGGACCCGGCCACCTTGGTCCCGGGTGCGCACGGCCCGGGCCGCGGCGGCCCGGCCGGGATCCGCCGTTGACCGTCGGGCGTGCTCCGGCCGCCGGCCTCGCCGGCCGGCTGAGTGCTGCCGGATGAGTGTTATCGTCACAAGCATCGCGAGGCCGGATAAGTGCTTGTCGTCGCAGACATCGCAGGACCGGATGGGCACGGGCGAAGGCACGCCATTTTCGGGGGCGGTGAGTAAGTGGCGAAGGGTCAGCTCGTTATCTGGTCCCCCGGGCAGCGCGCCTGGCTGGACTGCCCGCCCGATGAGATCACCTGGCTGGACCGGAACCTGCTGAGCGTCGGCAAGGACGCCACGCTGCACCGGGCTCCCCGCTGCGCCGGCCTCCGGTACGTGCACTTCCGGTGGGAGCTGTTCAGCCGCGATACCAGCTACAAGGTGTACCTCGCGCCGCGCTCTGCCGACGCCGCGGCCGATTACCAGGCCGTGCAGGCGGCGGCGCAGCACGTGCTGCCGGTAGTCCCGGCGCCTTATGAGACCTTGCCGGTGCGCCTAGACGAGGGATCATGGCTCGTCAGCGTCGGGAAATGGGTACTGCAGCTGTGCGTCGACGTGCCGGTGGACCGGCGCGATCAGCCGACCGTGCCGGGCCGGGATGAGCAGCCGCGCACCCAGGACGGCAGATACCCGGCGAACGGCTCCGCATCGCCCGGCAACCCGCCCCAGCCCGACGCGGTGGCTAAGGTCCGCACCTTCTTTGACCGTAATGGCGTGGCGTGCATGGCCATGGCCTACTACTACCAGCAGTACATTCTCGGCGCGGTAGCACCGCAAGCCATCCCGATGGTGGAGGTCGCCATCGCCCTGGACCTGAGCGGCGAGGGCACGGTCTCGGACTATAAGAAGGAGCTGCAGCGCCGGATCTGGAAGGAGCAGCACCACCAGCGTGACCTCGCCGAATTCCTCATCGCCAACGCGCTGATCGGGCAGGCGGACCTCGAGCGGGCCAAGAAGGTAGCGATCGTCAACGAGCGCAACGGGAAGACGGAGCGGGCGAAGGAACGGCTGCGGTACCGGCCAAGGAAATAGCCCGCAGAAGCGCACGGCACGGGGCTCCGGACTACGTTCGCTGGCCAGTGACTACGCTGCCCGGCCGGCTCGCCGCGCCGCGGACGTCAGCCAGCCGGGCGGTTGCGCGGTACCCCCGCGGCCACGATGGCGGCGCCGAGGGAGACGACAGCGAGCACGATGAAGGAGATGGTGAAGCCGCTGCCTGCCGGGTACCCGGGCGCGCTGGAACTCAGCGCCCCGGTGCCGGTGCTCACGACGGAAGTGGTCACGATGGTGGTCGTCACGATGCTCGTGGTCACCTGACCGCCCAGCGCGCTGCCGAGGGTCCGGACGTTGGCGTTCATGCCGGTCGCGACGCCGGTCTGGTCCACGGGCACCGACTCGACGATCACGTTGGGCATCCCCGAGTAGGTCAGGCCCACGGCCGCCCCGAGCATGATGGTGGCGGCCAGGATCTGCCACACCCGGGTGTAGGCGACCGCCAGCAGGGCGAAGGACCCGGCCGCCAGCAGCACGCCGATCAGCACGGCCCGGGCCGAGCCGATGGCCGCGGAGATCCGCCCGGCGATGGCTCCGAAGACGAACACCACGGCGGTCTGCGGGAGCAGGAACAGCCCGGCATCGGTGACCGTGACGCCGAACCCGTAGCCCGCGGCGTGCGGTGCCTGCAGGATCTCGGGTATCAGCGTGAGCGAGCCGTAGAGCCCGAAGCCGACGGCCAGCGCGACCACGTTCGTGCGCCAGACCGCCGGGTGGACCAGCATGCGGACATCGACCAGCGGGCTGGCGGACCGCCATTCCGCGATCCACCAGCCGCCGAACAGCACGGCTGCCGCCAGCACGGTTGCGCCGAAGGCCGGCGACAGCCAGCCCCATTGCGGTCCCTCGGTGATCCCGATCAGCAGGGTGATCAGCCAGGCGGACAGCAGGACCGCGCTGCGCAGGTTGACCCGCCCCCCGGAGCGGACCGGCGACTCGGGGATGAGGAAATGGATCCCGAGGGCCGCGAGGATGATCAGCGGCAGCGGCGCCCAGAACAGCCAGTGGTAGCCGAGCCGTGCATCGATCGGCCCGGCCAGAATGATGCCCAGCCCGCCGCCGATGCCGAGCGTGGCGGAGATGAAGCCGATCGCCCCGGCGACCCGTTCGGCCGGCAGCTCGTCCCGGATGATCGCGAAGGCGAGCGGGAACAGCGCGCCGCCCACGCCCTGGACGATCCGGCCCACCAGCAGGACCGCCAGCGTCGTGGCCAGTCCGGCGATGACGGTGCCCGCGGCCAGCGCGGTCATGGTGATGACCAGGATCCGCCGCTTGCCGAACATGTCGCCGAGCCGCCCGAGGATAGGCGTGGCGACCGAGGCCGACAGCAGGTACCCGGTCAGCACCCAGGTCACCGCCTGCTCGCTGACATCCAGGTTGCGCCCGATATCCGGGAGCACCGGGATCACCAGTGACTGCAGCACGCTGAACGCCATCGCGGCCAGCCCGAGTACCGCGAGAGTCAGCCCGGGCTTCCCGCGCCTGCCCGGCAGGACCGTAGCGGCGCTAACCTCATCCACGGTTCTCCAGGCGCGTTCCGGCGGGCGGTCACTCGGACGAGAGTACTGAGCCCGGTCTGCTAGCCGCACCCGGGCGGGTGCTAGCCCGAACCGGCCGGGCATGCTTTCGGTGCCGGCCAGCTGCTGCGGTCCCCCTGGCTGTGAGCCTGGCTTAGCGCGCTGCCCGCCGCTTGGCTGCCCGCGGCCCTCCGGTGTTACGCTGCCGCCCGCCGAGCCCGGATACCGAGGAGCCGCAATGGCCGAGAAGATCAGCCCGATCGTCCCGTTTCTGCACTATGCGGACCTGGATGCGTGCGCCGGGTGGCTGCAGCAGGTATTCGGCTTCCGCCAGCGGAGCATGGAGCGCGATCAGGCCGGCAGCCCCGTCATGGCGGTGTTCCAGCACGGGAACGGGCTGATCTTCGCGCGGCAGGAAGCCGGCGCGGCGGCGATGACCGGCGGCCGGATGTACGTGTACGTCGACGATGTCGAGGCACACTGCGAGCACGTGCGGTCCAGCGGCGCCGAGGTTACCGAGCCGGTGGACGCGCCCTGGGGCGACCGCACCTACAACACCCGCGACCTGCAAGGCCACCCCTGGACGTTCGCTACCCCTATCCCGCACTGACCGCCGGGGCCCGGCGTGATGGCACGAATGGTCCGGGTGGTGCCTGCTTCCGGGCAAATGCCGGGACGCAGCCTGGCCGGGCAGCGTCAGGCCGGCCGCCGGGGCGGCGCGGCCTGGCTGAGGTGCATGCTCGCCAGCGCCCAGCGGTCACCGTCGCGGACGAAAACGTGCGTCACCCGGAACTGGCCGTCGGCCGGGCGGCCCTGGTATGTCGCCTGCTGAGTCTGCCGGCCGATCGCGATCGCCGTCTCGCCGAAGTCGCGTACCTGAACCTCGTCCCAGGTAAGCGAGCTGGTGACCAGCTCGCCGGCCGCATACCGGTCCAGCCACTGCGTCCGGTCAAGGACGAAGCCGAACGGGCCGACCAGCCGGAATCCTGGCGCCGCCAGCTCGCCGAGCTTGCCGGTGTCCCCGGCTTGCTCCGCTTCGGCCCAGCGGGTCCCGAGGGCGAGGATCTCCGTGCGGGTGTCGGATGTCATCTGGTCTCCTTATCCGGCTGCGGTCGCTGGCTTTTGTTATCCGGCTGCGGTTCCTGGCTTCCGGCCGGCCGGGGCATCGGCTGGCCCTGCCGGTACATCTGCGGCGGCTTGTTCCCGGCGGACTGGCCGCCGTCGATCGGGAGCACGGTCCCGGTGATGAACGAGGACTGCGCCGAGCAGAGCCACAGCACGGCGCGGGCAACCTCGGCCGCGGTGCCGGTCCGCCGCATCGGGGTGGACAGCCCGGCCAGCCGCTGGGCCTCCGGGCCCGCGGCCGCCAGGTGGTGCGTCAGGATCGGCCCGGGCGCCACCACGTTGACCCGGATGCCCTGATCCGCGTAGTCGAGCGCGGCGACCTTGGTCAGGCCGATGATCCCGGCCTTGCCCGCGACGTACGCCGCGAGGTTGGCCGTGCCGTTCACCCCGGCGATCGAGGCCATGTTCACGATCGCGCCCCCGCCGCCCCGCAGCATGGCGGGGACCTGGAACTTCATCCCGAGGAACGTGCCGCGGATGTTGGTGGCGATGCCCTGGTCGAACTCGCCGATGTCAATGTCGGCCAGGGGGGCGGGCATCGGCCCGTCGGTGGCGTTGTTGAAGGCGGCATCGAGCCGGCCGTACCTCGCCAGTGCCTGGTCGACCAGATGGCGCATCGACTCGGCATCGGTCACGTCGGTGCGCACGGCCGTCGCCTTGCCGCCGCTGGCCTCGATGCGCTTCGCGACGGATTCCAGGGCGGCGGTATCGCGGGCGCCGAGCACGACCGCGGCGCCCGCGGCGGCGAACGCCTCGGCCGTGGCCGCGCCGATCCCCTTGCTGGCTCCGGCGATCAGCGCCACCTGGTCCCGCATCGGCAGGTCATCCATGATGTCTCTCCTCTCGTTCCGCCATCGACGCTAGATTCCTAAGCGTTAGATGTCAAACGATTAGAGTTCTAACGATGTGCTAACCTGCTGGCATGTCCCGCCCCGCGCGCCTGCCGATCGGCCTGCACCTCGCCCAGGTCGCGAAGGTCGTCAGCCGGGCCTTCGACGACGCGCTGGCCGGCGCGGGCGGCTCACTGCCGGTATGGCTCGTGCTGATCTCGCTCAAGGGCCGGCCGTCAGCCAGCCAGCGTCAGCTCGCCGCCGCGGCCGGCATCCAGGGCGCCACCCTCACCCACCACCTGAACGCGATGGAGTCGGCCGGCCTCGTCACCCGGCGCCGGGATCCGGCCAACCGCCGGGTCCACGTGGTGGAGCTCACCCCCCAGGGCGATGCGCTCTTCCTCCGCCTGCGGGACGCGGCGTCGGCCTTCGACCAGCAGCTGCGCTCCGGGCTGCCGGAGCATGACCTGGACCAGCTCGAGCAATTGCTGACCCGCCTGCGCGGCAACGTCGCCCCTTAACGCCAGCCACCTAACGATCTAGCCCACCCCGACTGCCTGTTCGCCAGCCCGCTCGCCCAGATCTGCGGGGCTAGCGGTAGGCCACTGAGGCCCGGGCGTCAGCCATCAACGCGATAGTGGCCGGCCTTCGGGCGCCATCCGGCGGGCGGGTCCTCACCGACTCGCCCGTCGACCGCCTCGCGTATCAGGTCGGCGTGGCCGGTGTGCCTCCCATACTCCTCGATCAGATCGCAGACCAGCCGGCGCAGGCTGGCGTGGCGGCCGTCGGGGTGGGTGAAGTGCACGGACTGGTCAAGTCCGCCGTTCACCAGGGCCGCGTTGAGCCTCGCGCGCGACCGTTCGACGGCGCCGTCCCACAGGTCGTACAGCTGCTCGGGGGTGTCGTCGGCGGCGGAGGTGAGCTCCCAGTCGTTGTCGCCGTCCCAGTCGGTGCCCTCCCAGGGCGCGCCGATCGGTGCTCCGCTGAGCCTGACGGTGAACATGTTGTCCTCGCACACGGCCAGATGCTTGAGCAGCCCGCCAAGGGTCAACGGCGAAGCGCCGATCCTGACCTGCAATCCGGCCGTGTCGAGATCATCGGCCTTGAACCGGAACGTCGTGCGCAGCCGGCCGAGGGCTCCGGTCAGGTGCGCGGCCTCGGTACCAGCCATGGGCGGTTCCCACGGGTAGTCGGTGTTAGTCATGTCGCGACCGTAGACCGCATTACGGA
This sequence comes from uncultured Actinomycetes bacterium, assembly GCA_963707065.1. Taxonomy (GTDB): domain Bacteria; phylum Actinomycetota; class Actinomycetes; order Streptosporangiales; family Streptosporangiaceae; genus Palsa-506. Next base: position 37,544 of record CAVPPJ010000021.1, on the reverse strand, counting down.
CGTTCTGCGTCCGGAATGCCGGGTGCTCCAAAAGAAGCTGTGACCCGGCGCCGGCCTGGTGAATGCCAGGGCCGCTGGTGGCGCGCAGGATCCGCTGGACCTGCGCGGTGGTGCGGCCCGGGTTCTCCGCTTCAGCGCCGCCGCCTGGCGCGTCGCATAGAAATTGCACTGGCCTGACGAGAGCCATTGTTAGTAGCTCATGCTGGCATCTCACGATGTATTTCAGCGTGAAGTGATAATCTCAACCGTTCGGCGGGCTGATCGGGACACATCAGGGGACCTGATCAGGGTGGCAGGCAGGGGATTAATATGCGCAAATCCGCAAGAAACGTCATCGTCGCGTTGCTCTCGGCCGCCTTGCTGGCCATGCCAGCGATGGCATCCGCATCCGGCCACCCGGCCGCCGCGAAGGGCCGGTCCGCCACGACCAGCGCGGCATGGGTAGTCGGCGCCCGGGCAGTGAACTGGGCGGCAGCCAACGCGAAGATCGGCCCGCTGCGGGACCAGCGGATCTACTACACCGGCGCACTGCCGTCGGAGTACAACGGCACCGCGTGCAGCCAGCTCCCGGCGGCCGTCTGGTGCATCATTTCCTACGGCACGCCTACCACCCACGTGACCAGCTACGTCTCCTCCATCCCCGCCAGCCGCAACGCGGTGATCATCTTCGGGCACGAGCCAGAGCATCCCGGCGCGTTCCGCAACGGGGCCGCGTTCGTGACCGCTTTCGCCGCGCAGTCAGCGCTCATCCGCCACGCGGCCGGCAAGGCAGGCAACGTGCGCGTCGCGATGGCTGCCGAGACCTACCAGTACGGCGGCAAGGGCCTCGGGAGCAGAGGGCTCGGCTGCTCCTTCATCCCGCCGGCTAGCGAGGTCGATTACTACTACGCCGACAACTACGAGACCACGCCCACCGGCAAGGGCCTGTCGACTGACCCGAAGTGGCTGAACTGGCTAAATTGCGTCAAGAACAAGGACAGGCGGCTCGGGCTGGCCGAGTACGGTCTGGGCACCTGCAACGGCGCCAGCAAGCGCCTGAGCACGCTCCAGGCCGATGCGAGCTACCTGCGCACCAAGCTCCCGGCCATCACCGGGTTCCGGACCCAGCTGTGGTCGTACTTCTGGTCCAGCAGAGGGACCAAGCCCGGATCGTGTAATAACGGCCAGTTCACCGACTCTGCGATGATCAGCGCGTGGCGCGGCATCGAGGCCGCCGGCTAACTCGGAGACTGGCCGCGTCACTGCAGGCCAGGGGTCGTGATGGCGTGGCCCTGGCGCGCGGTTATCACGGCGAGGCGGTCATCACCGCGAGGCGGTCATCACCGCGAGGCGGTCATCACCGCGAGGCGGCGCCCTGGTGCGCGAAGTCCTTGCTGCGGATGGCGACCAGGCACACCACGGCCGACACCAGCGCGATGATGGCCGCCACCAGCAGGATGCTGTTCAGGCCCGTGGTGAACGCGGCCCGGGTGATCAGCCCGACGGTCTGCCCGGTGTGCCCGGGCAGCTTGCCGATGACGTTCCCGATCTCACCGGACTGCACGGCCGCGGCGATCCGTGGTCCCTGATGGGAAAGACCGGGTACCGCGGCTATCTTGGCCAGCACCTCGTCTTTCACCTTGTTCGAGAACAGCGCCCCCAGCAGGGCGATGCCGGTGGCGATCCCGACCTGGCGGAACGTGGAGTTGATGCCCGAGGCCATGCCGGCCCGCTGCGGCGCCACCACGCCGACGGCCGTCGAGGCCAGCGGCGGGTTCACCAGGCCGACGCCGAGGCCGCCGACGATCATGCCCGGGATGAGATGGGTCCAGGACGAGCCGGCGTTCAGCCCGCGCATCAGCAGCAGCCCGGCGCCGACCATGATCAGGCCGGGGCCGATGAGCAGCCGGATCGGCACCTTCGACGTCAGCCTGGCCACGGTAGAGGTCACCAGGATGCCGGCCGAGATCACCATCAGCCGCACGCCGGTGCCGAGCGCCGAGTAGCCCAGGATGTCCTGCAGGTACAGGACCAGGTAGAGCAGCATCGCGAAGATCGAGGCGCTGAGCCCGAACGCCGCGACCAAGCCGCCGCTGAACGTCGGCAGCCTGAACAGCGTCAGGTCGAACATCGGGTGCGCGATGCGCCGCTCGACGATGACGAAGGCAACAAGCAGCACGGCTGTCAGGGCAAAGCAGCTCAGCACGAGACTGCTGGTGAAGGACCGCTGGTTCGCTTCGATCAGCCCGTAGACCAGGCTCGCCAGCGCCACCGTGAAGAGCGCGAAGCCTGCCCAGTCGGGCCCGCTGGCCTGCGGCGACCGGGACTCCGCCACCATCATGACCGCGATCACGACGGCGATGATGCCGATCGGCACGTTCACGAAGAAGATCCACCGCCAGGACAGGCCGGAGGTCAGGATGCCGCCGAGCAGCGGGCCGATGGCGACCGCCAGGCCGGTCACCGCGCCCCAGACGCCGAACGCGACGCCGCGGTCCTTGCCGCGGAAGGCATCGGCCAGCAGCGCCAGCGACACCGCGAACATGATGGCCCCGCCGACTCCCTGCACGGCGCGGGACAGCTGGAGCATCAGCGGGCTGACGGCAAAGCCGCACAGTATCGACGCGCAGGTGAACACCACGAGCCCGATCAGGTACAGCAGCCGGCGGCCGTACATGTCCGCGAGGCTGCCCGCGGTCAGCAGGAACGCCGCCAGCGTCAGGGCGTAGGCGTCAACGACCCACTGCAGGTCGGAGAAGCTTGACTGCAGGGCCTTCTGGATATCCGGCAGGGCGACGTTCACGATCGTGACGTCCAGCAGCAGCATGAAGGTGCCGAGGGACACCGCGACCAGCGTCCACCACTTGTTACCGCGCTGGCCGGGATCCCCGCCGCCGGCGCCGGCCTGCTGGCCCGGGGCGGGCTGACCCTGCCCGGACAGATCTGCGTGGGCTTCGGTCACGAAGGCTCCCGGTTGGCTGGGGGACGGACTCACGCAAGTAAACCCGCGTCAGGCACGATCATCTCCGATGCCGGTACCCGCCAGCCCATCACCCCCGGAGGTGACGCCCTCGTCCCGCACTCGCTGACCGCCGGTCCGCCGGTCCTCGTTCCGGCAAGGTTACTGCAGCACTGCAATACTGCAATGCACGACCGCTCTCGCCAGGTCAGGCGCTGGGAGAAACTGCATCGTCAGGTCAGGCGCTGGGGAACTGCCCTCGCCAGGTCAGGCGCTGGGAGAATAGGTCACGATGACGCCAGTATTGGCCGGGACCTGAATTACCGAGGTGCTCACCTCCGGAATTGCCCTTCGTGTACTCGGCAACACCGTGGTAAATGGTCAGATAGTGCGGCAAATAGTTTTTTCTCCGGCACTGGGCGGCGCGGGGCCGGGCGAGTGCGTATCCGCGTTGGCCGCCACTGGCCGGCTGCGCTGCGATGTCGCGGCCAGGCTCACGGCCAGCGCGCCGCAGCAGACCAGCAAAGCCCCGGCAAGCTGGATGGCGGTGGGCTGCTCGCCCAGCACGACGGCGGCCAGCAGTATCGAGGCGGCGGGCTGGAGCAGCAGCAGCAGCGAGGACACGGCCGCCGGCAGCCTCGGCAGCGACGAGGTGATCAGCAGCCAGCCGATGGTCTGGCTGGTCAGCGACAGCAGCAGCAGCCACCAGAAGGACGGCCAGCCAATCTCGAACTGCAGGCCGCCGAACGCCAGCCCGAGCAGCAGCGAGCCGAACGCCGCTCCGGCGGTGGCTTCGGCGAGCGGCCCCGCGACATGCGGCGTGCCGGTCGAGGTCCGGCGCAGGGTAAGCAGGAATGCCGCGTAGGCGACCGAGGTCCCGATCCCGTAGATGATCCCGGCCACCGGGTGGATGCCGCGCTGGCTGCTGCCGATCAGGCCGGAGACCAGCACGACGCCCGTCATCACCACGGGAAGCGCGATCATGAACATGCGTCCGGGCCGCTCCCGGAACAGCATCCAGGCCGCGAAGGCGACGAACAGCACCTGCAGGTTCCCGAGCACGGTGGCGATCCCGGCCCCGACCTCGGCGATGGCGTGATTCCACAGCACCAGGTCGACGGCCAGGAACATGCCCGCCAGCACCGCGCCGAGCCGGGCGGGCCGCGGCCGCCGGCCACGGCGCCGCTGCTCCAGCACGGCCAGCGCGGCGAGCACCGGCAGCGCGAGGAAGCACCGGTAGACCCCTACGGTCGCGGCGCCCGTGTTGGCCAGCTTGACCAGCACCGCGGACGCGGAGATGCAGCCAGCGCCGAGGGTCGCCAGCAGGACGGGGCGGCCATCGGCCGGCAGCGCCGCGTTGTTACCGGTAAGGACCGTCCTGGCGTACGGTGCTGACATAGCGTCCACTGTATGAGACCGGGGCGGCGGCGTAGACGGCCGCGGGCCGCGCATTCACGTGTCCCGCCCGCCAGGCGGGGCGGCCGGGCGGGGCGGCGGGCCGTCAGCGGCGGGCAGTGCCGCGCCCGCGGAGTCCGCGCCCGGCCAGGGAAACCCCCCTGGCGGTAAAACGGGCCTCGATGGTGGCGGCCAGTTCCTGCGGGACCGGGTCCAGTGACGGTGCATCGGGCCCGCCGCCACCGCTGGCCATCATCGCGCGGCGGCCGGTAAATCCGGAGCCCGCGCCGTCACGGCTGCCGCCCAGCAGCCCGGCGTCCGCGATGTGCTCGACGGTGTGCAGCGAGCCGCCGAGCGCGGCGGCGTAGTCGTGGCCCTTGTGAATGGCGGCCTGGATGGCGGCCGCGCGCACCTGCGGCCAGGCGGGATTGTCCCAGTCGACATGCCAGCTGGCATCGCGCACGTTGAAGGACTCGTGGGTGGCCAGGGCGACGGCGAGCGCGTCCAGCAAGCCGAAGTCGCGCACGCCGATAAGAACATCGACGGTGGCGCTGACCTGACCGGTCGGCTCGTAGTTCCCGGTTTGCTCGTTCTCCTTCCGCTCGGGCCGGGTCGCCGCGGACTGCGCTGACCAGGTCAGCCGGCTGCGCTCGGTTTCGGCGCTGAGCGCCACCGCGCCCAGCGCGGCCAGGTCGGCGGTGAGGCCATCAAGGGCCGCGGCCGCGGCCCGGACGGCGGCCGCCTTGGAGTCGCGGGACAACTCGATCGCGCCGGACAGGATCACGTAGTCGGGCGGCACCATCAGCCGGGCGTCGCCGCGGACCGACAGCAGCAGGTCGGCCGGGTCGCTCATCGGTGCCTCCTTCGCTGCGGACCCCTCAGCGGCCGGCTGAGTTCTCGGACAGGTCAGCGACGTAGGGCTTGCCCTCGCGCCAGGCGGCTATCTGGTCGGGCCTGCCGTATTCGCTCAGGTAGTCCTCGGCCCGGCCCTTGACGTGGTCCCAGACGGAAACGGGCTCGTCATCGCCGCCGGATCCGGCGAACGGCGGCAGCGGCTGCACGACGGTCTGCAGGCTCGGGTAGCAGAACACGGCCGTCGACCGGCGCTTCATGGTGCCGCCGGACACGACGCGGTGCCGCCCGGCCCGCAGCCGGCCGCCGGTCCAGCGGGTCAGCAGCATCCCGGAGAACACCTGCAGGGCGCCGGGGATGATCGGCACCGGCGTCCAGCTGCCGTCCGCCAGCTGGACCTGCAGCCCCTCATAGTCGCCGTCCTGGCTCAGGATCGTCACCGTCGAGTCGTCCGCGTGCTCAAGCAGCAGCAGCTTGTCCTCGTCCTTGCCGGTGTCCGGGTAGGTCCAGGTGGGGTAGTCGTTGGTGGTGAGCCGCGCGTGCGGGAGCTCGCCGAGCGCGAAGGTGCCGGGCGGGACGCCCAGCGCCCGGGCGTACAGGTCCAGCACCCGCCCGGCGAGTCGCTGAGCGGCCGCGATGTACCGGAAGGCCAGGCCGCGCAGTTCCGGGTCGTCCGGCGGCCACACGTTCGGGTGCGCGTACAGGCCGGCGTACTGCGCGGGCACGCCCGCCGCCAGCGCGTCCGCCGGGGTATCGAACTCGGCCACGTTGTACCGCTCGAGTTCCAGGCGGCCGAAGTCGTCCGGCCACTGCCGCCAGCCGCGGTGCGGATGGCCGCCCGGGCTGGCCAGCGCGGCCTTCCGCGCCCGGGGCAGGCCGAGCAGGCGCCCGATGTGCCGGTTGTAGTCCGCGAGCAGGTCCGCGGGTACCCCGTGGTTGACCACCTGGATGACGCCGGTCCGCTCGGCCGCGCCACCGGCGGCCGCAAGCAGCCCGTCCGGTGCGCTATCGCCGAGCGCAGCCGCCAGGTCGATGACCGGGATCTGATCCGCCATGCGTGCCCGCACCCCTCTCCTGCCCGTGCCCGGGCGGCTGCTGCCGGGCCCGGACGGCTTTCCAGCATGGTAACCAGCTCAATAAAGATCATCTTTAACGAGCCCGCCCGGCCGGCCCGCCGGCTACCCGGCTGCCCCGGGGCCCGGCCCTCGGTCAGCCCGGCAGGCGGGCCGGATCGATGCGCACGATGTCGCGGCCGGCCGGCACCCAGACGGCTCCCGCGGCGTCGTAGATCTGGCTGCAGGGCTGCCCGCACGAGCCGCCGACGCGGATCCGGCCCAGCGGCTGGCCGGTACCCAGGCTGATCCGCAGCACCTGCGTGTGCCCGAGGTCGGCCAGCAGCCACAGCGAGTGCTGGCCGACATCGATGAACGGGCCGCCGGTGAACGCGTAGGTCGGGTCGAAGCTGCGGTAGCTGACCACGGCGGTGATGCCGCCGGTGGCCGGGTCGATCCTGGCGATGTTCTCGTGGCCGGACAGCGCCCAGATCGCTCCGTGGCCCAGCGCCAGCTCGGCGTCGGACAGCGTGAACTGGTAGCCGGAGTCGTTCACCGTCACGCCGGCCAGCCGGGTTCCGCTGGGATCCACCTGCCTGATGTGCGAGCCGGTGCTGTACCAGACTCCCTCGCGGCCGGCCACGAACGAGTACACCAGGTTGTGGATGATCGGCGTCCTGGCGTCCACCCGGCGGGCGGCCCGGTTGATGCGCAGGATCCGGATGCCGCCCTTGACGCCGGACACGATCCACAGGTGCCCGAGGCCGTAGGCGATCGAGCCGCAGCTGCCGGGCACGCTGATCCGGCCGCGGACGTGGCCGGTGGCCGGGCTGATGCGCAGCAGCTGCACCCGGCCGGAGGAACGGCACGCGTCCAGCCACAGCTGGCCGCCGCCGGCGGCCAGCTGCCCGCCGATGGCGAGCCCCGGGATGTGCACGCTCAGCGTGACGGCGTTCGTCCGGGCGCTGATCCTGACGAGCCGGCCGGAGCGCGTCATCGCCCAGACCGCGTCCCCGGCGCCGGCCATGCTGATGACGTTCCGGACACCGATGCGGGCCGTGATCGCGGCCGGGTAATTGCGCGTTGCCGACAGGGCCGGCTGGCGCGGGCCGGGCGAGGCGCCCGCACCGGGCCCGGCACTTCGGTGCCCGCCGTGCGGCCATCCGGCCAGCACGGCGACGACGGCAATGACCACGATGACGGCGGCCGCGATGGGGAGCCAGCGGTTGCCCCGCGGGCTCGTTTCCCCTCTTCGCCGCTCGAACTGACGCCAGGCCTGGTCCACGTCGGCCCGGCGCCCGGACGGCGCCTGCCGCGCGGCTCCCGGTGGCCGCCCGGCGGACTTGGCGAGGCTCGTCACCGTCCGGAGCAAGTACGCCGCCGCCGCGTCCGGGTCGTCGATGAGGCGCGGCCGCCGGGAGAGCCGGGCGAAAGCCTCCTGGGCGAGATCCCCGGCTACCGCCCAGTCGCCTGCCAGGCTGAACGCGGTCGCGGCGAGCTGCGGGTAGCGAGCGCGGAACAGCGATTCAAGCGCCTCATCGCGCCGGGCCGCCTGTCCGCCGGAGGTGACTATGTCGTCCGCCACACTCCGAGCATCGCTGATATCCCCGGAGCGCCGCTAGCCCGCCCGCCGTCTGGGGCTGCCGCGCCGGGCGATCTCGGAGCATGATGCGGATATGGCGATAACTGCGCAGCCGCCACTGGAGGCGTCATGGCCAACCTGAGTTCCGTGCTCGAACGGGCAGTTGCCGGCCAGCCAAGGCATCCGGCGATCCGCATGGACGACCTGGTACTTGACTATGCCGAGCTCACCGAGGCGGCCGGGCGGTTCACCTCGCTGCTCTCGTCGCTCGGCGTGACGGCCGGGGACCGGATCGCCGTCATGCTGCCCAACGTGCCTGCCTTCCCCATCGCGTTCTACGGGGCACTGCGCGCCGGGGCCGTCGTGGTGCCGATGAACCCGCTGCTGAAGAGCCGCGAGATTGCCTTCTACCTCGGTGACTCCGGGGCGAAGGTCCTGCTGGCCTGGCATGCGGCAGCGGGCGAGGCAGCCAAGGGCGCCGCTGCCGCGGGCGCCAGGATGGTCGTGGTCGACGAGCCGGACGCCCGGTCACTGCTGGCTGACCTCTTCGCCCTGCATACGGCGGCCGAGCGGGCCGACGACGATGACGCGGTGATCCTCTACACCTCCGGTACCACCGGCCAGCCGAAAGGCGCCCAGCTCACCCACGCGAACCTCAGGCGGAATGCCGAGCTCACCGCCTCGACGCTGATCAAGGCCGGCCCGGACGACGTGATCATGGGCTGCCTGCCGCTCTTCCACGTCTTCGGGCTGACCTGCGGGCTGAACGCGACCATCGCCGGCGGCGGCACGCTGACCCTGCTGCCCAGGTTCGCCCCGGGCCGCGCCCTGGAGATCATCTCCCGCGACCGGGTGACGGTCTTCGAGGGGGTGCCGACGATGTACGCGGCGATGCTGCACCACCCCGGCAGCGCGGACGCCGATGTCTCGTCGCTGCGCACATGCGTATCGGGCGGCTCGGCGCTGCCGGTGGAGATCCTGCACGGGTTCGAGAAAACGTTCGGCTGCATGATCCTGGAGGGCTACGGGCTGTCGGAGACTTCCCCGGTCGCCTCGTTCAATCATCCGGACGCTGACCGCAAGCCCGGCTCGATCGGCACGCCGGTGGCCGGCGTCCAGATGCGCCTGGCCGGTCCCGACGGCGCCGACTGCCCGGCGGGCGAGATCGGCGAGATCGCCATCCGCGGGCACAACGTGATGAAGGGCTACTGGGGCAAGCCCGAGGCGACGGCCGAGGCGATCCCGGACGGCTGGTTCCGCACCGGTGATCTTGCCCGGGTGGACGAGGACGGCTACTTCTTCATCGTTGACCGCAAGAAGGAGCTGATCATCCGCGGCGGCTACAACGTCTACCCGCGCGAGATCGAGGAGGTCCTCTACGAGCACCCGGCGGTCGCCGAGGCCGCTGTCGTCGGGATCGCTCATGACGAACTCGGCGAGGAGGTCGGCGCCGCCGTCACGCTCAAGCCGGGCGCGACCGCGACCGCGGACGAGCTGCGGGCGTTCGTGAAGGAGCGGGTCGCCGCCTACAAGTACCCGCGCCAGGTGTGGCTGGTGGCCGAGCTGCCCAAGGGCCCGACCGGCAAGATCCTCCGCCGCGCGGTGCAGCGCCCCGGGCAGGATCCGCCAGCGCAGGATCCGCCAGCGCAGGATCCGCCCGGGCAGGACCCGCCAGCGCAGGATCCGCCCGGGCAGGACCCGCCAGGCGGCGATGTGGCCGTTGAGCAGCGCGGGCCTGAGCCGGGTGCATCGTGACCGCGCAGCCGGCCGGCCAGCGGCCGGACGCTGGCCTGCCCGGGGCCGCGGAGGCGGCCAGCGCGCTGGACATGCTGCTGTCCGACGCTGCGCTGGGGATAACGCGCCGGTTCCGGCCCGACGCCGCGTCGCTGCGGTTCGCGGTGGGACTCGCGCGCCTGCCGCGCACGGTGGCCGGGCGCGCAGCGTCGCTGGCGGCCGAGCTCGGCCGGGTCGCCGCGGGCCGGTCGGCCGTCGCCCCGGGCCGCCGTGACCGGCGATTCGCCGACCCGGCCTGGACGCGTAACCCGGTGCTGTCCCGGACGGTGCAGGCCTACCTCGCCTGCGCCGGAACCGCCGAGATGCTGCTGGCCGATGCCGGGCTTGACTGGCGCGACGGCGAGCGGATGCGGTTTGTGCTGACCAACCTGATCGACGCCGCGTCGCCCAGCAACAACCCGCTGATCAGTCCCGTGGCCTGGAAGGCGGTTATCGACAGCGGCGGCCTCAGCGTCCCGCGCGGGCTCCGGGCGCTGGCCAGGGACCTGTCCGCGCCGCCCCGGGTACCGGCCATGGTCGCGCCCGATGCGTTCGAGGTCGGCAAGGACATGGCGGCCACGCCCGGCGCGGTGGTAGCCCGGTCGGAGATCTGCGAACTCATCCAGTACCAGCCGGTGACCGCTGCCGTTCACCAGCTCCCGCTGCTCATCGTTCCGCCGATGATCAACAAGTTCTACATCACCGATCTCGCGCCGGGCCGCAGCATGATCGAGTACCTGGTGAGCCAGGGTCACCAGGTGTTCGCCATTTCCTGGCGGAACCCCGATGCCCGGCATCGGGACTGGGGCCTGGACACCTACGGCGCCGCAGTGGCTGACGCACTCGGCGCTGTCCGCTCCATCTGCCAGGCACCGCAGGCGAGCATCTGCGCGCTGTGCTCCGGCGGGATCGCGTCGGCCATGGTCGCGGCGCAGCTGAGCGCCACGGGCAGGATGGCGGAGCTGGCGACATTGTGCCTGGGCGTCACCGTCCTGGACCAGGCGCAGGCGGGCACCGCCGCCGCGATGATCGACGAGCGCATCGCGGCGCTGGCCATAGCGGCCTCGCAAGCGCGCGGCTACCTGGACGGCCGCTCGCTCGCCGAGGTCTTCGCCTGGCTGCGGCCGAACGACCTGATCTGGAACTACTGGGTCAACAACTACCTGCAGGGGCAGGATCCGCCGCCATTCGACATCCTGTACTGGAACGCCGATACCACCCGGCTGCCCGCTGCCGTGCACCGGGATTTCATCAAGCTGGCCCTGGCCAACGCGCTGACCAAGCCGGGCGTGGCAACCATGCTCGGCTCGCCAGTCGACCTGGGCAAGGTCGACATCGACTCCTATGTGGTGGCCGGCATCGCCGATCATCTATGTCCCTGGCAGTCGTGCTACCGCAGCACTGCGCTGCTGGGCGGCAGCACCCGGTTCGTGCTGTCGACCAGCGGGCACATCGCCTCCATGGTCAACCCGCCGGGCAACCCGAAGTCCACTTTCCAGACCGGGCCGGGCAATGACAATCCGGCGGACCCAGCGGACTGGCTGCGGGCCGCTCAGACGATGACGGGCAGCTGGTGGCCCGACTACTCGGCCTGGCTCGGCGACCGCAGCGGCCCGCGGCGGGAGCGCCCGGACCAGCTGGGCAACGCCAGCTACCCGCCGCTGCAGGCAGCGCCGGGCAGCTACGTTCTCGACCGGTAGCGGCCATGACGGCCAGCAGCAGCGGGCCGCCGGGTGCCGCCGCAGTGCGGAGCATCTCGGTGGACGGGCAGCAGCTCAGGGTGGCCGTGCGGGCAGGCGACGGCACCCGCGACCCGCTGCTCGTTTTCAACGGCATCGGCGCCAGCCTTGACCTGCTGCAGCCTTTCGTCGACGCGCTCGAACCGTCGCTCGAGGTCATTCGCTTCGACGTACCGGGGGTAGGAGGCTCGCCGCTGCCGGCCCGTCCCTACCGGTTCACCGGCCTGTGCCGGCTCACGGCCCGGATGCTGACCACCCTCGGCTACGGAACGGTCGACGTGCTCGGGATCTCCTGGGGAGGGGGCGTCGCGCAGCACTTCGCGGCCATCCAGCGGCGCCGCTGCCGCCGGCTGGTCCTGGTCAGCACGGCGACCGGCGCGATCATGGTGCCGGCCCGCCCGGCCGTGCTCGCCGCGATGGCCACCCCGCGGCGCTACCTCGACTCCTCCTACCTGCGGCGGATCGCCCCGGACCTGTACGGCGGAAGCGCACGGACCGAACCCGGCCGGGTGAGCAGCCTGCTGCACACCGGCAGCCGGACGGTGTCCCCGCGCGGCTACCTCTACCAGCTCGGGGCCGGGGCGGGCTGGACCAGCCTGCCGTTCCTGCCGCTGCTCAGGCAGGCCACCCTCATCATGTCCGGGGATGACGATCCGCTCATCCCGCTGGCCAACGCCAGGCTGCTGCGGCTGCTCATCCCGCATGCGCGGCTGCACATTTATCACGGCGGGCACCTGGGCCTGGTCACCGAGGCCGCCGAGCTGGCGCCGGTGATAGACGGTTTCCTCGCCGCGGCCGACCCGGCCGCGGCCAGCCATGCGCCCGGCGGCGGGTCAGCGGCGCCGCGGCCGCAGCCGGCACCGCGGCCGCAGCCGGCACCGCGGCCGCATCCGAGGAGGAATTCATGACCACCGCACCCGACAGCGACTTCTACTCCCTTGAGCTGCTGCTGGACTCCGACGGGCGGGACCTGCTGCACCGGGTCAGGGCCTTCATGGAGAAGGAGATCGAGCCGGTCATCAACAAGTACTGGACCCGGGAGGAGTTCCCGCACGAGCTCGTCCCGGCCATCGGCCAGCTCCGGGTGGCGGGCCTGGGCTACACCGGATACGGCTGCCGCGGCCTCGGCAGCCTGCTCGACGGCATGGTGGCGATGGAGTTCGCGCGCGTCGACTCGTCCATCGCCACCTTCATGGGCGTGCACAGCGGGCTGGCGATGGGATCGATCTACCTGTGCGGCTCAGACGAGCAGAAGCAGCGCTGGCTCCCGGCGATGGCGAGGATGGACAAGATCGGCGCATTCGGGCTCACCGAGCCGGAGGTGGGTTCCGGCGCTGCCCGCGGGCTGACGACCACGGCCCGCCGGGATGGCGATGAGTGGATCATCGACGGGCAGAAGAAATGGATCGGCAACGCGACGTTCGCCGACTACGTGATCATCTGGGCCAGGGACGTCAACGACAACCAGGTCAAGGGTTTCGTCGTGGAGCAGGGGACACCCGGGTTCACCACCACCAAGATGCGCGACAAGATCGCCCTGCGGGTGGTCCAGAACGCCTGCATCACGCTGGATGGCGCGCGCGTGCCCGAGGCTAACCGGCTGCAGAAAGCGAACTCGTTCCGGGATACCGCGGCCGTGCTCAGGCTGACCAGGGCCGGCGTCGCCTGGCAGGCGGTCGGATGCGCCCGCGGTGCCTATGAGCACGCGCTGGCCTATGCCGGGCAGCGGCAGCAGTTCGGCCGGCCGATCGCCGGCTTCCAGCTGGTGCAGGACCAGCTGGTCAAGATGCTGGCCAACGTGACGGCGTCGGCGTGCCTGTGCGTCCGGCTCTCGCAGCTGCAGGAGGCCGGGCAGGCGGCGGATGAGCACTCGGCGCTGGCCAAGGCGTTCTGCACGGTGCGCATGCGGGAAACCGTCGGCCTCGCGCGCGAGCTGCTCGGCGGCAACGGCATCCTGCTCGATTATCACGTCGGCAGGTTCGTAGCCGACGCCGAGGCCATTTACTCGTATGAGGGCACCAGGGAGATCAATACGCTGATCGTCGGGCGGGCCATCACCGGGACCGGGGCCTTCGTCTAGTCCTCAGGCACGGCCACGAACCTATGCGTCAACGGGAGCGCGGATCGGGCAGGCGGAGCAACTCGGCTAGGGCGGGTGAGTCCGGGATCCGGGCGGCCACGTCGCGGCCCAGCGCCCGCATCTCGGTGGGGGCGTGCCGCGAGTGCACGGCGAAGCCCAGCTCGCCCATCGGCGAGCGCATGGCCCGTGCCCAGTAGCGGACGGCAACCGCCTTGAGCAGCGGGCTGTGCAGCACCGCGAGGCGGCGCGGGCACCCGCCCGTGCCGCTAGCGCGCAGGGCGGCGAATGCCTCGGTGATGGCGCGGCACATGAGCATGAGAGCCGGGCGGTCTGCAGCGAGACGGACGGGGTCGGTTCCGCACCGGTAGAGGGCCGCCGCGACGCACGCGACGAACGCGGCATGGTAGGCGAGCCACCCGTCCATGTCCGCCACCCGCTGGACCGCGAATCCGCGGCCGGACAGGGCCGATTCCAGCGCTGCCAGCCGGGGATCAGCCGTCGCCTGCAGCGCCGTCGGCTGCTGGCGGATGAGGACGTAGTCGGCGGTCCCGCTGGTCATGACGCCGCCGACACCGGGGAATCCGAGGTAGACGTCGCCCGGCGGGCCGACGGTACAGCCGCCCGCCCGGCCGGGTTGTTGCCGAAGAAGACCATCGGCTGCTACCGGCCAGGACCGAGAGCCGGGCGCATGCTGAGGCCAGCTGATCACGCCGGACCGCGACGAGGACGATGTCGTACTCCCCGCTGGCGTCCGGCACCGGGGAATCCGACGTCAGACGTCGCCCGCGCGAGGACATCGCGGGCGGTAAGTCCGGCCGCCCGCTTCACCGGCCTTGGCTCGTACTGAGCACGAAGACATCGATCCCCACGGCTGGCGGTTTACCCGCCAGGATCCGAGCACGCCCGCGCCGACGATGAGCATTTTCATGATGACCTCGCTCACCGCCGGCTATCTGGGCCTGATCCTGGGTTCACCATCCTCACGGCGTGAGGACGATGCGTGCCTTTGCCTGGCCGTGCAGGACTTCGGCGATCGACTCGTTGACCGAGGCCAGCGGCCTGGTCTCGTAGATGACACGAGTCTGCCCGGCGGCGTGCAGGGCGAAGACATCCAGCAGGTCCGCGCGGGTGCCGACGATCGACCCGATGACCGAGACGCCGTTCAGCACGGTGTCGAAGACCGGGATGCTCAGCGTCCCGGCCGCGGGCATAGCGACCAGCACCAGCCGGCCGCCGCGGCGCAGGCCGGCGTAGGCGGTGGCGAATGACTTGTCGTCGACGGCCAGCCCGATCGCGACGTCCGCGCCGCCGTGTGCCTGCAGCACCGCTGCGGGGTCCTCGGTCCGGGCGTCGATGACGATGTCCGCGCCCAGTTCCTTGGCGAGCTGCAGCTTCTCGTCGGTGATCTCGATCGCGGCGACGGTGCCGCCGAAGATCTTCGCGTACTGCACGGCGAGATGCCCGAGCCCGCCGACGCCGGAGATCGCCACCAGGTCCGCCGGGCGGACGTTGCCGACCTTGACGGCCTTGTACGTGGTCACGCCCGCGCAGGAGAGCGGGGCCGCCTCGAAAGGATCGATCCCGTCCGGGACCTTCGCCGCGAAGGCCGCCTCGGCCAGGAAGTACTCGGCGTAGCAGCCGTCCACGGAGTAGCCGGTGTCAAGCTGCTTCAGGCACAGCGTCTCCCAGCCGGTCAGGCAGTGCTTGCAGGTGCCGCATGCGTAGCCCAGCCACGGCACGGCCACCCGCTGCCCGAGCTTAAGGTCGCTGACTCCGTCGCCGATCGCGTGCACCAGGCCCACGCCCTCGTGGCCGGGGACGAACGGCGGAGTCGGCTTGACGGGCCAGTCCCCGTTGGCGGCGTGAATGTCGGTATGGCACAGGCCGGAGGCCTCCATCCGGACGGTGACCTGGCCACGGCCAGGCGACGGCACCGGCCGGTCCTCGATAACGAGCGGCTCTCCGAACTTCCGTACGACTGCAGTCTTCATGTCTCCTCCAGATGATGTCCGGCCTCTACCGTCCGCCCGGCGCCCGGCTGCGCGGTAGGGGCCTTGGTCATCGCGGGCCGGGCAGTTGTGCCCCTGCCCGGCCCGGCCGGAGCCTGGCGGCCCGGACTGGACGCTTACCGCACTGAGCCGCACTGCGAATACAGTGGGTTTGGCTGTTATCCGCCCATCTCGCCTGTCCGGGGTTCGGCGGCGCCTGGGCCGGGCAGATCCCAGGAGGACACACGGCGGCAGGTGAATCTTCAGCGGGGCGGCATGGGCAAGTACGGTACGGCCGGTGATGCAAGGTGGCCGCCAATGGCCGGCCGCGGGGATCCGTGATGGCAGCGGCTGAATCTGGTGATTTGCCTGCACCTCCAGCTCACTTGACCGAACCTATGGCGGCGCGCCGACTGCACTCGGTTCCGGGCGACACGGATGCCAACCAGGCGGTGACTGCGCTGTACGCCGCGAATTATCGATCCTTAGTGCGGCTTGCGGCACTGCTGGTCCGCGATGTGGCAACCGCGGAGGAAGTAGTGCAGGAGTCGTTCATCGCGATGCACGGCGGCTGGCGCCGGCTCAGGGACAGCGAGAAGGCACTGTCGTATCTGCGGCAGTCGGTGGTGAACCGGTCCCGTTCCGTGCTGCGGCACCGCATGGTTGTTGACCGGAATGCGCCTGGTCCCCTGCCGGACGCGCCAAGCGCGGAGCAGGGCGTGATTGCGCAGCTGGAGCGCTCCGCGGTGGTCGCCGCGCTGCGCGCGCTTCCGCCGCGGCAGCGTGAGGCGCTCGTGCTGCGGTATTACGGAGACCTGTCAGAGGCCCAGATCGCCTCGGCGATGGGGATCAGCCGGGGCGCCGTCAAGAGCCATACCGCCCGGGCCAGATCGGCGCTGCGTGCCGTGCTGGAGGGTGAAGCATGAGTCAGCGCGATCGTGACTATGACGAGATTCTGCGCCGCGCACTGCACGCGGCAGCGAACTCGGTAGAGCCCGCTGAGGACGGCCTGGAGCGGATCCGAGCCCGGCTGACCACGCCGTACCCGATGCCCCTCGCCTGGGTGATGGCCGGATGCTCCCAGCTGGCCAGGTACGCGGTTGGCGCGCCGCAGTCCGCCTTGGCGTGGCTGGAGACGGTGCTCGGAGGAGTCCGTGAGCGTTTCCGGGCGGCGCAGCCTGGCCTGCCGCCCGGGCGGCGCCTGGCGTGGCTCCGCCCGGCCGTTGCGGCGACCATTGCCGCCGTCGTTGTGATAGCGGGCGCTCTCGCGCTGACTCCGTTGCCGCAGCAGGCGATTTCGCAGACGGCCGCGTTCGTCCGGTATCTGGAGAACGGCGGGTCTGCGGGCGGCACGGCCGCGCCGGGGGGCGGCGGCCCTGGCGCGGCCGGTCCCGCTGGCGGCGCAGTCGTGCCGAGCCCGGTGCATCAGCATCCGGCACCGCCCCCGTGCGCCGTTCCCACGCCGGCTCTTACCAGCTCCGCGGCAAGCCCGGCCACCAGCCCGAGCAGCACCATTTGCCCGAGCCCGGCCGGTAGCCCGAGTCCGATTGCCACTCCGAGCCCGATTGCCAGCCCGAGCCCGGCTGCCAGCCCGAGCCCGACCGCCAGTCCGAGCCCCACCGTTTGCCCGAGCCCCACCACCAGTCCGAGCCCGACCGGCAGCCCGAGCCCCACCGCCAGTCCGAGCCCGACCGGCAGCCTGAGCCCGACCGGCAGCCCGAGCCCGACCGGCCAGTCCGAGCCCGACCGGCAGCCCGAGCCCCACGGCCAGTCCGAGCCCGACCGTTTGCCCGAGTCCCGCTGCCAGTCCGAGCCCGGCGATCAACCCGGACCCGACCGGAAGCCCCACGCAGAGCGTGGCCCCGCTGGCAAGCCCGACCGGTCCAGCAAGCCCGGACCCTGGTGCGTCGCTCCGTCCTTCCCCCTCGCCTGGCAACGCCAGGAGAGGCTGACGAAACGGCTGACGGAACTCGGCGCGATCTGCCTTGATGGTGGATCCCGGCCGCAGATAGTTCGTATCCGGGCGCCGGCGGCGGCATCATTGCTATATGGAGCATCTCAGCACCGCTGCGCTGGAGGCCGGCCTCGGCGACGTCCGGGATTCGCCATCGGACGGCGGCACGGTCGAGCTGATCGTGCGCCGGCCGGCTGTTGACGAGCGTGAGGTGCTTGCGGCGGGCATGCTCGATGTGGAGGCCGGCCTGGCCGGCGATACCTGGCCGGTGCGAGGAAGCAAGCGCACCGCTGACGGCTCGCCACATCCGGATATGCAGGTGACCGTGATGAACTCCCGTGCCGCCTTGCTCGTCGCCCGGCACCCTGACCGGCGCAAGCTGGCCGGTGATCAGTTTTACGTCGATCTCGACCTGAGCCCGGCCAACCTGCCACCCGGAACCCGGCTTGCCCTGGGCTCGGCGGTCATAGAGGTCACTGACCAGCCGCACCTCGGCTGCGCCAAGTTCGCCGCCCGGTTCGGTGCCGATGCGTTGCGGTTCGTCAACTCCCGGGTCGGCCGCGAGCTGCGGCTGCGCGGACTGAATGCCCGGGTCGTCGCCGCTGGCATGGTCCGGCCCGGAGACGCGATACGCAAGCTGCCAGCTGATCCGCCAGTAAAGCGGCCGCACGGCGGGACGAGACCGCAGCAGACGCGGATCGTGTCCGCCAGGCCGTCGGCTTAGGCGCGGACCCGCGCCAGGTCCACCGACGCGCCGACTGGTGCATTCCGCGGGGCGTGGTCAGCCCGGAGGCTGGCCGAGCTCGGCGAAGGGCAGCGGGCACTGCGGCTGCCTGGCGCAGTCCATGAGGTCGTCGCAGCCGGCGTCCAGCGCGGCCCGCAGCGTGCCCGCGATGGCGCCCAGGCCGGCGATCTTCGCCTCGACCTCGGCGAGCTTGGCCGCAGCCCGCTGACGCAGCCCGGCGTCGGGGCGATTGCGGTGCTGATGCCGGCCGGTCTCCAGCAGGTCAGCGACCTCATCGAGGGAGAACCCGAGCCGCTGCGCTGCCTTGATCACCCGCAGTACCGTCACCGTCTCGGCCGGGTAGAGCCGGTGGCCGCCGGGCGTGCGGTCTGGTGCGGCGAGCAGCCCGCGGCGCTCGTAGTACCGCAGCGTCTGCTGGTTCAGCCCGGCCGCGTGCGCGACCTGGCCGCTGCGCAACCGGTTCATGGCGCCGCGGCCCCGCCCGGCCGGAGAAGGCTCTCGTCGTGGGTGGCGCTCGTGCCGCCCGCGGCGGTCGCGGCGGCGTGGCCGGCTAGCAGGTCCAGCGTTCCGGTGTGCGGCGCGGGCACGGTGATGTCCAGGACCAGGCGGCCGGCGGCAGCGGTGAGGGTGAAGGTGAAAAACGAGCAGCAGCCCGTCTCGGCGGCCGCCAGTTCCGCCGCCCGCGCTGCTGCCTGCGGGCTGGGCTGCAGGTCCAGCCGCAGCCGGGTCGGCCCGGCACGCTCGATGCCGCGCACAGCCCCAGCGAAAAGCGCGTCGAAGTCGGCCGCCCGCTGCGGCCGCTCGGCGGCCGGCAGCGTGCACGCGGCCGGTGCCCAGGTCCCCGCGGGGTCGATCTCACTTGGTTCCATACGTCGACGGTAAGCCTGTACCCGGGTACCGGATGCAAGCCCTGGACGCGACCAATCCCGGCTGAAACAGCAGGAAGGGCCGGGACTTCCATGCGGTCGCAGCAGCACGCCGATACTCTCTCCGCCATGGGCGGTAGGCGGATCTTGCCGGGCGCGAGCCGGGCCGGGACCCGAGGAGCATTCATGCGGGCAGCCGTGCCCCTGCGGCGGGTGATTGTGCTGGCCGTGGCCGGGAGCCTCGCCGTGCTGGGAATGACAGCGTGGCCGGCCACGGCGGACTCCGCCAGGGCCGCCGTTACGGCGGCGGCCGGGCAGCCGCAGCGGGCGGACCGCTCAAACGTCGGGGCGACGCACTCCCCGCAGTTGCTGCGCCAGCTCGCGGGCCCGGCGAGCGGCGCCCGGCCGTCGGCGCCGCCGGCCATCACCGGCGCCATCGCGGGCGCCGTGCAGGGCGTGGACGTGGCGTCCTACCAGCATCCGGGCGGGGCGGCCATCAACTGGGCGGATGTCGCCGCGGCCGGGATCGGGTTCGCCGCGGTCAAGGCCACGGAGGGCACCTACTACCAGAACCCGTATGCGCTCAGCGACCTGGCAGAGGCCAAGGCCGCCGGGCTGGCGGTGGGCGCGTACGCCTTCGCTATCCCCAACGGCAACGGCGGCAGCAGCAGCGCCGTTGCTCAGGCGGACTACCTGCTGAGATACCTGGGGGCCGACAGCGCGACTGTGCCGATCATGCTGGATATCGAGTACGACCCTTACGTCAGTACCGACGGCACCAACCAGTGCTACGGGCTCCGGCCGGCTGCCATGGTGTCCTGGATTTCCGCGTTCGACGCAGAGATCCATCGCAAGACCGGCCGGCTACCGATTGTTTACATCCCGCCGCCGTGGTGGAGCGCCTGTACCAGCGGAAGCACCGGGTTCGGCCAGCTCCCGTTGTGGGTCCCCGACTACACGAGCGCCTCACACCCGGCGATGCCCGCCGGGTGGCGCAGCTGGTCCAGCTGGCAGTACACCAGCGCCGGTACCGTGAGCGGGATTGACGACGCCGGGCACACCGATCTTGACCAGCTCAACCCGGGCGTGATCGGCATCCTGGATCCCGGGAAGCAGCAGGGCGTCGCGGGCAGCCCGGCCGACTGGCGGCTGGCGCGGGCCGTCCCGGTGCCGGGCCGGAGCGCCGTCGTTCTCGGCAAGCGGCCTGCCGGCCGGGGTCTCGGTCAGCGCCGGCGGGCACGTCACCGGCTGGCCTGACAGCCCGGGGACATACCCGGTGAGCGTGACCGCGACCGACAGCCGGGGGGCTGCCGGGTCGGTCTCGTTCACCTGGAAGGTGCAGCCGGCTCCGGACACCGGCCCGACCGGGCTGGTCCGCCTGGACAAGGGCGGCATGTGCCTGCGCGACGCGGGCAACAGGTCGGCGAACGGCACCCCGGTGGGCATCTGGCGATGCAAGGGCAGCGCCGCGCAGCAGTGGACGGTGGTACAGGACGACACGATGCGGATCCACGGCAAGTGCCTGGCCGTCGAGCACGCGGGCACGGCCGGCGGCACGCCGGCGGTGCTGGATTCCTGCAATGGCAGCGGAGCGCAGCAATGGCGGGCGGGCACTGGTGACCGGCTGGTCAATCCGGCGTCAGGCAAATGCCTGGCTGATCCGGCAGGCAGCACAAGGAACGGCAAGCAGGTGCAGATCAGGTCCTGCACCGGGCAGTCGAATCAGAAATGGATGCGGCCGGCCGGGCCGGTGGTGTCGGAGCTGCCGGGCAAATGCCTGGACGACAGTAACAACGGCACGGCCAGCGGCACCCCGGTCGACCTGTCGGCATGCGACGGCGGCGCCAGGCAGGCCTGGCAGGCAAGGCCCGACGGCGCGCTGCGGATCCACCGCAAGTGCCTGGCCGTCGCCGGATCGGGCGCCGTGCGCGGGGCACTGGCGGAGCTGCGCGACTGCAGCGGCGTCCGGGCTCAGCAATGGCACATGACCGCCGACCGGGGCGGCATCAACCTGCTGAGCCGGGCGTCGGGACTATGCCTGGGTGATCCCGGTGACGCCACCGCCAATGGCACCCGGCTGGAGATGGTGACCTGCGCGTCCACCGACCCCGGGATGGCCTGGCGCGTCCACTAGGCAGGGCGTGCGGAGCGGCCCTAGCCTGGGCTGGTGCTGACCCGGCGGATGCTGGTTACCGTTCCGCTGGCTGTTGCCCTGGCCGGGTGCACCGCCGCCCCGGCGCCGCACCCTGAGCCCACCCGCGCGCGGGCCAGCCCGGGCGTGACTCATGCGGCAATTCCCAGCCCCAGCGCCGCTGCTGCCGCTGCCGATGTCACGCTGGCCTTCGCCGGGGACGTCAATTTCGCGCGCCGCACTGCGAGGCTGCTCAGGCATCCGGCGGCCGCGTTCGGCCCGATCTCCCCGGTGCTCGGCGCCGCCGATCTGACCATGGTGAACCTGGAGACCGCCGTTACCTCGCGCGGCAGGCCGCAGCCCAAGCAGTTCCATTTCCGCACCACCGGCAAGGCGTTCACCGCAATTCGCGCGGCCGGCATCGACGTGGTCACGATGGCCAATAACCATGTCCTTGACTACGGGCAAGTGGGACTCGCCAGCACCCTCGCAGCGGCGAAGCGGGCTCGTTTCCCCTATGTCGGCATCGGGGTAAACGCGCGCGCCGCCTGGGCGCCTTACATCACGACGATCAAGGGCATCAGAATCGCGATCATCGGGGTATCCCAGGTCGCTGAGCTGGCGTCGTCGTGGGTCGCGACCAGTCGCCGGCCAGGCGAGGCGAACTCGATCAATACCGGCCGCACGCTCGCCGCGGTCAGGGCCGCGAAGAAGCGCGCCGACGTGGTGATCGTCTTCATGCACTGGGGCACCGAGGGGCAGGCGTGCCCGGACGCGGAGCAGCTCGCGCTCGCGCCCAGGCTGGCGGCGGCCGGCGCCAGCATTATCATCGGCGCGCACGCGCACGTGCTGCAGGGCTCCGGCTGGCTGGGTCACACGTTCGTCGCCTACGGCATGGGCAACTTCCTGTGGTGGGAGCATTCCTACAGCACGGCCACCGGCGTCCTGAAGCTAACCCTGCGCCCGCATGCGCCGCTCGCCGCCAGGTTCGTGCCCGCGCGGGTCTCCCGGACCGGGCAGCCGGTCGCGCTGAAGGGCGCCGCGGCCAGGCGGGCGGCCAGGAGTTACGCCAGGCTGCGCGGCTGCACCGGGCTGTCGGCCCGGCCGCCCGCCCGGACAGCATCGCGATAGCTGCCAGCGGCCCTGGTCAGCCCGGACGCTGGCCGAGTTCGGCGAAGGGCAGCGGGCACTGCGGCTGGCCCGTCAGCAGCCCCGGTTGGCTAGGACGGGCCCGACGAATGCTCCGATAGTGCCCGGCCGCACCGTGCCGTACTGGGCGTCGCCACCGAAGGTCTGGCCGTTGTGCATGTTGCCGAATTCCCAGACGCAGCGGCCGCCCACCCGGGCCTTGGTGAAGAACGGGTAGAAGTGCCCCGGGCCCTTGGGCGGCAGCACGCAGCCTGCCCCCGTGTTCAGGTTGCAGTTGGTGTTGAACTCGGTCGCGCTGGCGTCGGTCACGAACTGCAGCCGCGGGTACCCGCGGCCGCCGGCGGTAACCGGCTGCTGCTGCAGGAACGGGGACGGGAACCGGCCGGCGGTCACCGAGTCCGGCCAGTCCCGGTAATACGGCGAGCCGTCGTAGTCCAGGTCGCCGATGGCGTCGAAGAACACGGCGCAGCCGGTGACCAGGTTCGGCGCGGCGGTGCCGCCATGGGTGTCCCCGGCGCGGTAGCACGGTGAGTCGTCCGGCTCGAATTTCTCCCCGGTGTCCTTGGCCGTCTCGTACGGGCCGTGGCAGTGCTTGAAGTAGGTGTCGGTCACGCCGCCGCCGAGGCCGATCTTGGCCTTGCCGCGGACCGAGGTGCACGCCTCGAAATGGCCGATCTCGTACTGGTCGTTGAACATGTAAGGCCCGATGCCCCACGGGATGATGTTCTGTGCCCGCGCGGTCGAGTACTCCTGCTGGAAGTTGAACCTGGTGCCGGTGCAGTCGAACGGGTTGGTGTTCATGAAACCGTTCGCGGCAGAGGCGATCATGAAGCCGCTCTGCCCGGTGGTGTGGTCGGTTTCCCTGGCTTCCAGCGCGCGGCCGCCCGGTATCTTCGCGTCGAACATGTGCACGGTGATCTTGTCGCCCGGGTTCATCAGCAGCGTGCGGGAATTGGGCGTGAAGGTGGCCAGGTTGCTGCGCTGCGGGCTCGGCGGCCCGGTGGGCACGCCGTTGGTCTGGATGAAGCCGAAGTTCACCGGCTCGATGCACTGCGCGTTGCACGGCCCGGATCCGTTGCCGCTGCATTCCAGGCTGTCGATGTTGAGCGCCGAGCACCAGTGCGTGTTATCGCAGCTGATGTTGTCCGCGAACGGGGCGAAGCCCGGCGGGTAGAACTGCAATTCGACGAAGCCGGCGCCGCCGCCCAGGTAGTTGCCGCGCGGCGCGTTCGCGTCCGAGCGCGGGGTGCACGGCAGCAGCGGGGCCGAGTTCGGGTCGCAGACGGTCGTCGAGATCCAGGGCGCGACCGACAGCTCGAACCAGTGCGTGACGTCCCGGCCGGGATGCGCCACCGTCGGCGCGGCTGCTGGGTCGGTCGGCAGCTTCTCGGTGATGGACATGTTGTTCCCGGAGCCGGGGCGGGACGACAGGAACCGGACGGACGGCTCGTCGTGCCCGATGTAGTGCCCGTTCTCGACGAAGCGGCCGCCATCGGGTCCCCGCGGGTCGGCGCACATCATGCCCGGCTTGGCCGGCCGCTGGACCGGGCTGAGGCCGTTGCAGTCGAGGCCGCCGACCGCACGCGGCCGGACGGCGCTGGCCGCCGCGCCGGGCGTACCCGCCGAGCTTGCGGTCGCCGTCGCCACTAGGCCCTGCGCAGCCAGCGACAACGCCGCTCCGGCGACCAGAACTGCTAATGCGGACAGCCGGTGAGCCTGCCATAGTTTCCGCATAGCGGCCTCCTCGTTGACGCCCTGCGCGATCGGCCGGGTATTTACGACCGGCCTCCCCTGGACATACTCTGCGATCATGGCCGCCAAGGCAACGACCTATGGGTGCGGGAATGCCGTCGTACATGCGACCTGGGATACTCGTGAGGAGGCCGCCGGGTCGATCGCGTCTCTGAACGCGGGTGCTGGTGTCGGCGGGCGCGGTGTTGGTCCTGCCGCCGGGTGGTTTCTGGTTGAGGGTCCGGTGCGGCCGGTGGGTACTGCGCGTGGGAAGTCATGACGCGGCGGGGGTCAGATATGAATAGCCTGCTCGAGCGGCTTGGCGGCTTCGCCGCGAGGCGGCACTGGATCGTCATCATTGGCTGGCTGATTATCCTCGGCGGGCTACTCGGCGCCCGGCAGGCGTTCGGCGGCGAGTTCGTCAATAACTACACGGTGTCAGGCAGCGATTCCACGGCCGGCCTCAACGTGCTCAGCGACACGTTCCCGCAGCAGGGCGGATCCGCCGGCCAGGTGGTCTTCCATGCCCGCAGCGGCACGGTCACCGCGCAGCAGGCGGCGGTGAATAAATCGGTGGCGAACGTGGCCGGCCTGCCGCACGTCATCAAGGCCGTCAGCCCGTTCGCGTCGGGGAACTCGGGCGCGGTGTCGAAGAGCGGCACGATCGCCTACGCCAGCGTGTCGTGGAGCGTGAACCCCAGTTCGCTGGATACCGCGTACCTGAACCGGCTGAACAAGGCCGTGGCGCCGGCCAGGCAGGCCGGCCTGCAGGTCGAGTACGGCGGCGGCGCCGGGCAGATCGGGCAGGTGACCCAGGACCGGAAGTCCGAGATCATCGGCCTGTCGTGCGCGCTGGTGCTGCTGCTGTTCATGTTCGGCTCGGTGATCGCCGCGGCGATCCCGCTGGTGTCGGCGATCTTCAGTGTCGGCGCCGGGCTCTCGCTGCTCGGCGTGCTCGCGTCGGCGACGACCTTCCCGACCAGCGGGCCTACCATCGCCACCCTGCTTGGGCTTGGGGTCGCGGTGGACTACGGCCTGTTCCTGGTGGCCAGGCACCGGGAGCAGATGGACACCGGGATGGATGTCGTCGCCTCCGCGGCGCACGCCGAGGGAACATCCGGCGCGGCCATCGTGGTGGCCGGCAGCACCGTGGTCGTTTCCATCCTGGGGCTTTATGTCGCCGGGGTCGCCTTCGTCGGCGCGCTCGGCCTGGCCGCCGCGATAGTCGTGTCCATAGCAATGCTGGCGGCACTGACCCTGGTGCCCGCGTTCATGGGAGCGGCCAGGGGAAACGTGCGGTCGCTGGCGGCCCGGCTGCGCGCCAGGCGGGCCGGGCTGTCGGGCCAGGAGCAGGCGGCGCGGACCGCAGCGGCCACCCGCGAGCAGCACGAGCACAGCGCGTTCGCCCGGTGGGGCCGGAAGGTGAGCGAGCGGCCGTGGCCGTGGGCCGTGGCCAGCGTCGCGGTCCTGGTGATCCTGTCGATCCCGCTGTTCTCGATCACGCTCGGCCAGCCCGACAACGGCACGAACCCCACATCGGACAGCAGCCGCCGCGCCTACGATCTCCTCTCCGAGGGCTTCGGCGTGGGCATCAACGGGCCGCTGGCCATCGTGGTCTCGCTGCCGAAGCAGTCCAGCTCGGACAACAAGTCGCTGCTGAGCACGATGCAGAGCGACGTGGCGAAGACAGCGGGCGTCGCGGCGGTCACCCCCGCGGCGATCAACTCGGCCGGGACCACCGCGGTATTCAACGCCATACCGACCACGCGGCCGCAGGCGGCGGCCACCGCGGAGCTCGTCAACCGGCTGCGCGATGACGTGCTGCCCAAGGAGCACGCCACCAGCTACGTCACGGGCACCACGGCGGGCACGGTCGACTTCACCGAGCGGATCACCAGCCGGATCCTGTGGCTGATCCTCGCCGTGGTGGCGATCGCGTTCGTCCTGCTGACCATGGCGTTCCGCTCCGTGGTCATCGCGACCAAGGCGGCCATCCTGAACCTGCTGTCCATCGGCGCGGCCTACGGCGTCATCGTCGCCATCTTCGAGTGGGGCTGGGGAGCCAGCCTGATCGGCGTGCACACCACGCTGCCGATCCCGGCGTACGTGCCGATGCTGGTGTTCGCCATCGTCTTCGGCCTGTCCATGGACTACGAGGTGTTCCTGCTGTCCCGGGTGCACGAGGCGTGGGTGGTGACGCACGACGCGCAGCGCAGCGTCGCTATCGGCATCGGCGGGACCGCCCGGGTGATCACTACCGCGGCCGCCATCATGGTGGTCGTCTTCGCCAGCTTCGTGCTCGACCCCGATCCCACCGTGAAGATGCTCGCCATCGGCATGGCCTTCGCCGTGCTGATCGACGCGTCCCTGGTCCGGATGGTCCTGGTGCCGTCGGTGATGTCACTGCTGGGCGCCCGCGCCTGGTGGATGCCGCCCTGGCTGGAGCCACTCGTCCCGCAACTCCAGCTGGAAGGAAGCACGGCCGCGGAGGCGGCTGCGGCAGCCCCCGTGGCTAGGTCCAGCTGACAATCCACGCCGGTGACCGCTACCGGCCGTGCTGGCTACCCGGACCATGAGTCAGATTAAATGACGACATGACGGAGATAGCTGATCTGCCCGCCGTTGCCAGGGCGTCTGTTGCCGCCCTGGCGGACTACACCGATCTGGACTGGCAGCAGGTGCCAGCCGCCGGCCTGCAGTGGAGCTGCTGGCAGACCGCGCTGCACATGGTTGATTGTCTCTACTTCTACGCGATGCAGGTCATCTACGGCCAACCGGACACATACCTGTGCACCGAGCTTGCCCTCGACGACAGCGCCTCGCCGCCGCGGCTGCTGGCCGCACTGAACGCGCACGCCGAGCTGCTGCACCGCATCGCGCGGTCCGCTGACCCGGGCCTGCGCGCGCATCACAACTATGGTGTCTCGGACGCAGCGGGGTTCGCCGCGATGGGCGTCGTGGAGACGTTGATCCACACCCTCGACGTGGTACGCGGGCTGAACCCCGCAGATTCGTGGCGACCGCCTGCTGCGCTTGCCGCGCCGGTGATCGCCCGGCTGTTTCCGCACGCTCCCAGCGGCGACCCCGTCGATGTGCTGCTGTACTGCTGCGGCCGCGCCGCCTTAGGCGATTTGCCGCGGCAGACACAATGGCAGTGGGACGGGACGGTCAGAACCTAGTCCGGGCCGAGCGCGGGTGACTGCCGAAGACCTGATCCTCATCCCATAGCCGATCACGCAGGCCGGATGTCTGACATGGTTACTGATATGAGGACACCGGGCACGTACCGTGTGGCCGACGGATCGTACGTCGATTACTCCGCCGCGATCGCCGCCTGGACGGCAGCCGCGCTTCCCGTGCTGGAGCGGGTGGCGGGGACCTACCAGGCCACGATCAGCTATCAGCAGCTCGGTGACGAGGTGCAGGGTGCCACCGGCATCCATACCCGCGTGCTGCCGATGAACTGGCTCGGCCAGGTGCTTGCCGGGGCATCGCGAGAATCGCATCGCCGGGGCCAGCCGATGCTGTCCGCGCTGTGCGTTCATTCCGACGGCACCGTCGGGCACGGCTACGGCAAGGCCATCGCGGAGAACTACGGCGGCGAGCCGCCCCGGGACCTTGACCTGCACGCCGCCCAGGAGCGGCTGCGCTGCTACCAGCAATGCGGCGCGGTCCTTCCCAAGGGCGGAGGCGAGCCGACCTTGACGTCCCAGGTGGCCGCCCGCCGGGCCTTCGCCGCCGAGCGCAGGAGAGCCGACATCGCGGGCCAGCGGTACTGCCCGCAGTGCTACCTGACGTTGCCGATGTCCGGGAACTGCGAGTACTGCTCTTAGCGTCGCGCTGGATACCGGCTTTGCCGGACATATCCTGCAGCCGTGAGCGAGGAGGCGGAGCCGGCGCCAACCGCAGGACAGCCGACGTCGGAACAGCCAGCTGCCGAGCAGCCGCCCGCCGGGACCAGGCTGAAGTCGGCCGCCAGGATCGCGGCCTTCGATGTCGTGGGCCCTCTCATCGCTTACGCCCTGCTGCGGAAGGCCGGTCTGTCGGCGGTAACGGCGCTGATTCTGAGCGGCGTGCTGCCGGCAATCGGCGTCGCTACGAAAGCGTTCCAGCGGCGGCGGCTGGACATCATCGGTGCCGTCGTCCTGGCGGGCATCGTCGTCGGAGCGGTGCTCGGGCTGGTGAGCCATAACGCCCGGCTCGTCCTGCTGGAGGGGTCGGTGCCCACCGCGGTGTTCGGGCTGGCCTGCCTTATCTCGCTCCGCGCACCGAAGCCGCTGCTGTTCGGTTTCGCGCACGAGTTCGCCGGCCCGGACAGCGCGAGGGGACGCGAGATGACCAGGCTGTGGCAGTTCGCCGGCTACCAGCACGCGTACCGGGTTGTCACCGCAGTGTGGGGCATCGGCTACCTGGTCGAGGCCGGCGTGCGGGTGGCCATCGTGGACAACACCTCGACGGGCACGGCGCTGGCCGCCTCCAAGTTCCTCCCGTTTGTCAGCGCCGCCATCCTGGCCGGATGGACGGCCGCATACGCGCGCTATCAGTGGCGCAAGGCGTGAGCGCCTAGCACCCGGTCACCAGGCTGGATCTGGCTGCTATCCGGTGTGGCGGTGCAGGAACGCGAGGGTCTGCTGGTTGAAGCCGTCGACGTCCTCGTAGATCGGGGCGTGCGCGCAGTCCTCGAAGACGATGAGCTCGGTGTCCGGGATTGCCGCGGTGAGCGGATCCGCGAAGCGGGTCGAGGTCACCATGTCATGGCCGCCGAAGGTGACCAGGGTCGGCGCCTGGATCGAGCCGAGGACTTCCCGGGCGTCGTGGGTAAGGACGGCCCCGGACTGGCGGAGGAAGGCGTCCACCGGCGGCATCGGGCGGCTGCGCACGAAGTCAGCGAGGGAATCGATGTACTCGGGCCGCGCGGCGTACAGCTCAGGGGTGAAGCACCAGGGGAAGATTCCCTTGATCGCCATCTCCGTCACGCTGTCCAGGCCCTCCGCCATGATCCGCCAGCCCTCGACGACTGCCCGCAGGAAAGGATCGCTGGCCGGCCAGGCGCTGTGCAGGGACAGGGATTTCACCAGGGGCGGGTGCTTGGCCGCCAGCCACATGCCGGTGGCCGCGCCCAGGGACAGCCCGAAGATATGCGCATTGCCGATTCCGGCCGCCTGCATGAACGCGGCGACGTCGTCGGCAAGCAACTCGGTGGTGTAGGTGCCGTCCGGCTTGCTGGACAGGCCAGCGCCGCGCAGGTCGACGCTGAAGCAGGTGAAATGCTTGGCGTACTCGGCCACCTGGAACGCGTAACACGCCTGGTCGGCCGCCAGGTACGGGATGAGGACCATGGGCTCGCCCTCGCCCTGGACCTCGTAGTTGATGTCTATGCCATTCGCGTGCACGATCGGCATCCTTGACCTCCCTAACCTGGCAGCCGCCTGTACCGGGCGGAGTGCTGATGAACCGCTGGTGCCCATCATGGGGCATTCGCCCGGGCAGCGTCAGCCCCAAGCGTCGCGTGCAGTTGTCCGCTGCGGGATTCCTGCGCTTGCGTGGCCGCGGACCGAGAGATCGGGCTGCCTCTCGTCGTCGGACCTGACGAGAGCAAGCATCAGCGAGAGAGGGAGCAGGCAGTGGGAAACCCGGTGGTTCATTTCGAGATCAGGTCAACCGACCCGGACGCGACGCGGGAGTTCTACGGGAAGCTGTTCGGCTGGACGTTCCCCGAAGGGGGAATGCCCGGCTACAGCTACGTGGACACCGGAGTCGAGGGCGCGGTGCCCGGCGGCATCAGCCCGCTGCAGGGCGGCGGCCCGCTGGTCACGTTCTTCGTCGGCGTGCAGGACGTGGCGGCTACGCTGGACGCCGCCGTGGCGCAGGGCGGGCGGGTCATCCAGCCGGCCACGGCCGTGCCCGGCGTCACGTTCGGGCTGCTGGCCGACCCGAACGGGCAAGTGGTCGGGCTGGCGGCGGCAGACGCCTAGCCGGAAGCGGGCGCCCGGGCGAGCAGGTCACCGACAGCGGGAAGGGCTATCCATGGCTGCTTCTACTGATCCTGGCCTGTTCGCGCGGGCGGTCGCCGGCGACGATGCGGCATTCGCTGAGCTGGTCCGGCCGTACCAGCGGCCGGTGTTCCGGCACTGCTACCGGATGCTCGGGTCGGGCGCCGACGCGGAGGACGCGACCCAGGACACCCTGGAGCGGGCGTGGCGGAGGCTGGCGACCCATGACGGCTCGGGACCGTTCGGCGCCTGGCTGCAGCGCATCGCGACCAACGTCTGCCTGGACGGGCTGCGGGCCAGGCGGCGGCGGATCGGGCCGGCCGGCTACGGGCCGCCCGCCGCGCCGGGCGCCATGCCCGCGCCGCCGGATCCTGAGCTGGCGTGGGTCGAGCCGGTGAGCGACTCCGATCTGCGCGGGACGGCGGATCCGCAGGATGAGGTGGTCCGCCGCGAGGACATCAGCCTGGCGTTCGTGGCCGCCCTGCAGCGGCTCGCGCCGCGGCAGCGCGCCGCGCTGCTGCTGCACGACGTGCTGGGATTCAGCCACGCCGAGGTCGGCGAGGTGCTCGGCGCCGCGCCGGCGGCGGTCAACAGCCTGCTGTCGCGGGCCCGCGATTCGGTCCGTGCCACCGCCGGCGTGCCGCAGCCCGACATCACCGACCCCCGGGTGCAGCGGCTGCTGCAGCGCTACGTCCGGGCCTGGCAGCTGGCCGACATCGACGGGTTCGTGCAGCTCGTCGCCGAGGACGTCACGTTCTCCATGCCGCCGCTGGCTACCTGGTTCGACGGCCGGGACGCGGCCGCGGCGTTCATCGAGGAGGCGATCTTCGCGGCCGCCCGCCCGCACGGCGTGCACCTGGTGGCCGGTTCCTGCAACGGGCAGCCAGCGTTCGCGACCTACCAGCCCGACGGGCAGGGCGGCCTCGTCGCCAGCGGCCTGCAGGTCCTGCAGCTGGCCGAGGTGGGCGGGCAGGTCCTCGTCACGGCCCTGGTGTCCTACCGCGACCCGGCCCTGGTAGGCCGCTGCGGACTGCCGTCCTCATTGCCGCTGCCGGGGCCGTGATCGCAAGACAGAAGGCCGCCGCCTGCGGCCGAGTGAGTACGTCTTCTGAATTTTTCCGCGGTGGTGTCGAATGGCCTCGCGCCCGTTCGTAGCCAAGGTGAGAGGCCGGCAACGGGCCGGTCGTCACCCTCCGGAGGCCCAGCGATGTCCAACATCACCACCACCGCTTCCGCGAAGCCCACGACCAGCCAGCCCACGGCCAGCCAGCCCGCGGCCAGCCAGCCCGCGGCCGACCAGGAGAAGGTAAGCGCAACCCTGACTGTCGCCGCGCCCGCCACGAGGGTGTTCGCCGTGCTGGCGGACCCGACGACCCATGCTGCGATCGACGGCACCGGCTGGGTTCAGGAATCTGCCGACCGGGCGCCGCTGACCGAGGCGGGGCAGATTTTCCGGATGGACATGCATCACTCCGGCCATCCAAACGGTGACTACCAGGTGGTCAACAAGGTCCAGGTGCTCGACCCGCCGCGCGCCATTGGCTGGCTGACGGGGACGGAGAAGGGCGACGGTCGCCTGGAGTTCGGCGGCTGGATCTGGCGTTACGACCTGGCACCGCTCGGTCCGTCCGAGACCGAGGTCACGCTCACCTACGACTGGTCGGCCGTGCCGCAATTCATCCGCGAGCGCGGCATCCAGTTCCCGCCGTTCGGCCCTGAGCATCTCATCAACTCGCTGCACCACCTGGCCGAGCTCGCCGCACCGACGACCGGCGGCCAGACACCTGGCGGGCGGCGGCCAGACACTGGCGGGCGGCCGTAGGAGGAATAGTCAAGACCGGTGAATCGGCGTACCACGCTCTACTTCCCCCGCCGCGTCGCTGACCCGCTGACCTCTCGCCGAGGTTTCCAATCTGTATCGACACACCCGATCAACCGCATTCGAGGAGAACATCATGACCGCGACCTACACCTTCGACGTCTTTACCAGCCTCGACGGCTACGGCGCCGCCGGCGGCAACTGGGGCGGCTACTGGGGTAAGCAAGGCCCCGAGCTGCTCGACCACCGCCTCGCCTTGTACGACCAGGAGCAGCGGATGGTCTTCGGTGCCAGCACCTATCGGCTATTCGTGCGGCTGCTGGCCTCGAGCACCGAGGAGTCCGAAGTGGGTGACCCATGGGTCACCCGGATGAGGAACCTGCCGGCCACGGTGGTGTCGACCACGCTGCAAGGACCGCTCGACTGGCCGGACGCGACCGTCGTGAGCGGCAACGCCGTCGACGTCGTCGCCCGGCTCAAGGAGGAGTCGGAGGTGCCGTTGCGCTCGCACGGCAGCCTGTCGATGAACCGGGCGCTGATGGCCGCCGGCCTGGTCGACCGCGTCCAGGTGACGCTCTTCCCCGTGATCACCGGTCAGACCGGAGTGGGCCCGATCTTCCAGGATGCGGCCGACTTCGACCTCGAGCTGATCGAGAGCCGGACGCTCGACGGCCACACTCAAGAGCTCGTCTACCGGCCCACCCTGCATGTCTGAGTCCATCCATGCGCCCCGTCAAGCAGCCGAACCTGACCCGGAAGTTTCCGCTGACCGACATGCCGACCGGTCTCAGGAAGTCGCCCGCGCTGTCGGACACCGCGGCACCGCTGCGGCCTTCCGGTCAGCCGGATGACCGCATCATGCGGCGCCATCTTGCGGTTCGATGCCGTGCTGGCGGAGGAGATCACGAAGGCGCTCGACCTCGTCGCTCAGGGACAGAGGGTTCGGGCGCGCAGACGCCCATTCCTCCTTGCGGGAGGCCTTCTCGTGCAGCAATCGCCTTTCCCTGTCGCGCAGCGCCGCCGCGTTCTCGAAGTCCTGTGCGTCAATGGCTGACTCCTTGTCCCGGCGGACCTGCGCGACTGCGTGGTCGAGGTCACGCATGTCCGGCCCGGTGCCGACAAGATGCTCAAGGGCCGCCAGTCGTGAATTCATCGAGTCGACGCGGGCGAGGATCTGAGACAGCAGCGCTCGCTTCCCGCGGCCAGCTTCGCTGGTGCTCTGCGCTGCGCGTGCGGTCCCCGGCTCATCGTCGCCCTGGTTATCCTCCAGCATCTCGATCACCCGGTGGCGCACGCTGTCCGAGTCGGCGCCCAGGCGCACCAGCACCTGCATGACGGGTCCCTCGCCCTCGCGGATAAGCCCCAGCAGGATGTGCTCGGTGCCGATATGGCTGTGGCCAAGTCGCATGGTCTCGCGCAACGACAGCTGCAGCGCTCTCGTGGCCTGCGGTGTGAACGGTATGTGCTCTTTCGCCGGGGCCTGGTGGCCCTGGTCGACGATCTCCAGGACCTGCTGGCGCACCGCCTCCTCGGTGATGCCAAGCGACTGCAGCGCCCGGGCCGCTACCCCGGTGCCTTCATAGGTGAGGCCGAGCAGGATGTGCTCGGTGCCGATGCGGTCGTGGCTGAGCATCCTGGCCTCTTCCTGAGCCAGGACCACAACCCGCCGCGCCTGGTCAGTAAACCTCTCAAACATGCTCCCTGCCGCCTCCTCAGCCGTGGCTGGCCCTACCCGGTAGGTAAACACGATACATCGCGTTTGCAGGCTTGGTTATGCCGCATTCGGAATCTTTGCGATCTTTCCGGCGCCCGCCGCGGCACGCGGCTAGCCGAATCCGCCAGTGAGCAGCCGCCCGCCCGGGATCGGCTGAGTAGATAACCGTCCCGAGCGTCAGCACAATGTGAGGGACTAGCCGAAGCCACGAAGGAGAGGGTTTTGACGACCGTGACCGTCGAGCAGCTCTCGCAAGCTTCCGATTTCACCGATCAGCTGATCGCCGCGGTGCACGACGACCAGTGGGCCGGCCCGACACCGTGCGCGGGCTGGCGCGTCCGTGATCTCGTCAGCCACGTCATCGCCGGGAACAGCCTGTTCGCGGCCGCTCTCCGCGGCGGCCAGCCGCCGGCAGCTCATCAGGGCGCTGTCCTGCCGGAGGCCGGCCTGCTGAGCGCCTATCGCGACTCAGCTGCCGAACTGCTCGGCGCGTTCCGCGAGCCCGGTGCCCTCGACGCAATGGTCACCGTCCCGTTCGGCACGGTTCCCGGCGTCGTCGCCCTTCACCTGCGCATCACCGAGCTCCTGGTGCACGGCTGGGACCTTGCCCGGGCCACCGGGCAGCCCGCCACCGTGCCGGACGGCCTCGCGGAACAAGAACTGGCCTTCAGCCGCAGCAAGCTTGCCGACATCCCGCCGGACCGCCGCCCGTTCGGGCCGCCGCAGCCGGTGGCCAGCTCCGCGCCGGCGATCGACCAGCTCGCGGCCCTCCTCGGCCGGGATGTCACACCGCAGCCGCCGGCCCCGGAACCGGCGGCTGAGCGCCAGAGCCGACGAGTACCGGGAACCGCGCCTACCGGCGTAGATCACCAGGCAGGCCAGATGAAGATCATTTGAAACGAGCGTTACATGGCCAGTCCACCCCAGCGCCTAGCTGGCCTTGGGCGGCGGGTCGACAGCACCCAAGCACCATGATCAACTTTACAAAGGATCATCCGCATAATGCCGGCGGGCCGCGTCAGTCTCCGTTTTACCTGCTCATCTTCACATCGGTCAGCTGGCGTTGCCGTGATTGGCCTCGGAGGTGCCGCAAGCCCAGGAAGCCCGCAATCCCGGCGGCCGCCAGGATCGCCCCGGCCACGAGCAGGACGAACTCGAAGCCCTGGAGAAATGAGGTCACCGCCGGATCGTATGCGTGCCCGCCTACGTATGCGGCGGCCGCGTGCACCTGACCGCCTGCCACCTCGGTCCCAACCTGGGCTGCCCGCTGTTGCCCGGCTGCGGGGAAAGCGCCGGCCTGGTGGTGCCAGCTGGCCAGGGTCACGCCGGCGCCGATGGATCCCAGGATGGCCAGTCCCGTGGCCGTGCCGATCTGACGGCAGGCGTTGAACAGGCCTGAGCCGATCCCCGATGATCCCGCCGGAACGCCGGCCATCGCCGCGGACGAACCCGCCGGAACCATGAGGGCGAAGCCCACTCCCACCAGGACGTAGCACGCAGCCGGCCAGGCAAACGGCGTCGCCTGCGTCAGCTGGCTCATGCCCATCATGCCCGCGGCGGCGATCAGGCACCCCAGCCCGACAGCCGACGCCACCGGCAGCAGCCGCCCGACCCGCTTGCCGGACTGGGCTACAACGAAGTACGGGATGCAGAAAAAAAGCCAGGACAGGCCGGTGCGCAGCGCCGACCATCGGTCGATGTTCTGGAAGAAGAGCGTCACGTAGTAGATGAATCCCGAGAACGCAAGGTAGGCCAGGAGGTACACGGCACAGGCCCAGGCAAAGCTCGGGGTTCGCAACAGCGCCGGGGGAACCATCGGTGACGCGGTCCGGTGCTCCCACACAAAGAAAACGACAAGGACCGCTGCGCCGGCGGCGACACAGGCGGCCACGGCCAGCGAATGCCAGCCCACGTCGGAGGACTCGACAAATCCGAAGGTCAGCAGCAGCAAGCCGCAGGCGCTCAGCGCGACCCCGCCGGTGTCGAAGGGGCGGGGCACGGGCTCCCTGGACTCCGCGACCGCGACCTGCGAGATAACCACGGTCACTATCCCGATCGGGACATTAACCCAGAAGATCGATGACCACGGGAACACGCTGAGCAGCAGGCCGCCAGCCACGCTGCCGCCCGCGACGGCCAGGCCGCTGACCGCGGCCCACAGCCCGATGGGGCCGGTCCTGGCCTCCGGCGGATACGCCTCGGTGATCAGTGCAAGGGTCAGCGATGACATGACGGCGCCACCGATTCCCTGGATCACCCGGAAACCGGTCAGCATTCCACCGGAAACCGAAAGAGCACACCCGGCCGAGGCAACCGTGAACAAGCAGACCCCGGCCAGGAAAAGGCGCTTGCGCCCGAAATGGTCGCCCAGCGCGCCCCCCGCCGGGATCAGCGCGGCCAGCGCCAGGGCATAGGCACTGACCACCCATTCCAGGCCCGCGGGCGAGAGATGAAGCTCGTGCTGCAAAGACGGAAGGGCGACGCTTACGATCATGACATCGAGCACCATCATGACCTGAGCGGTGCACGCCACAGCCAGGGTAAGCCGCTGCCTGCGCGCTGTACTCAGAGTCATGACTCAACCCTGCCCCACCTGACCGGCAAGCACACCGTCACCAGGGTGTCGGCAAAGAGTCCAGGGTCGGTTACGCATCGTGACAGAAACGCCCGGTGATCCGCAGGTATGATGCTCAACGGCCAGGCGCTGACGATGACTTTGGGCGCAGTGGATCGTCCTCACTGGTGGCGGGCCGCGGCACCGGTCCCGGTCGCTGGGAAGCAACTTGTCAGGAGGTCATCGTGTCGCAGGTCCGGGTGCACAACTTCTCGGTGTCGCTGGATGGATTCGGCACCGGCGAGGGGCAAAGCCTGGAGGCTCCGTTTGGGCATGCGGGAACCCGGCTGCACGAGTGGTTCTTCCCGACCCGTACCTTCCGCGCCATGCAGGGCCAGCCCGGCGGCAGCACCGGCATCGACGACGCTTTCGCCAGCGCCTGGGAACCGGGCATCGGCGCCGAGATCATGGGCCGGGCCAAGTTCGGCCCGCACCACGGCCCCTGGCCGGACCAGGAGTGGAACGGCTGGTGGGGAGACAACCCGCCGTTCCACACCCCGGTCTTTGTCCTCACCCACCATCTGCGGCCCCCCGTCCAGATGAACGGCGGTACCACGTTTGACTTCCTCGACGCCAGCCCCGCCCAGGCGCTTGCGCAGGCGCGCCAGGCCGCCGCTGGCGGGGATGTCCGCATCGGCGGCGGCCCGTCCACCATCCGCGAATTCCTGGCCGCCGACCTGATCGACTACCTGCACATCGTCGTGGTGCCGATCGTGCTGGGCCGCGGGGAGCGGCTCTGGGACGGGCTGGAGGGGCTCGAAGAACGGTTCCAGATTGAGGCCGTGAACAGCCCCAGCGGCGTCACCCACGTCACCCTCAGCCGACGGTAACAGCGGCAGCATGGCAGGGCAGGAGGCAGGGCGCCGGCCAAAGCCGTTCAGCGCCTCATGATCGTTTGCCGTGGGCGATCTGGGCGGCGTGAAGCGCAGGGCAGCGGAGCTGCGGGCCCTGGCCGAACCGTCGTGACGTGCCGGCGCGGGATAATGAGGCCATGACAAGCGGGCTAATCCGGTGCGGGCACTGCGGCCAGGCGAACCGGGTGCCGGCCACGGCCGCCGGGACTCCCCGCTGCGGCAAGTGCCATCAGCCGCTGCCGTGGATCACCGACGCCGACGACACGACCTTCCATGAGATCGCGGAGGCCGCCAAGATTCCCGTCATCGTCGACTTGTGGGCACCCTGGTGCGGGCCCTGCCGCATGGTCAGCCCCGCGCTGGAGCAGCTTGCCCGCGACCTGGCAGGCCAGGTGAAGCTAGTCAAAGTGAACGTCGACGTCTCGCCGCAGATCTCGCAGCGGTTCGAGGCCCAGGCCATACCGACCCTGCTGCTGCTGCGCGGCGGACGGGTGGCTGCCCGGCAGACAGGCGCCGCTCCCCTGCCTGCCTTGCGGGCCTGGGTCGACAAAGCGCTCGCCACGCCCGCTCCCTGA